>JAZORE010000034.1:0-5191 GCA_045656425.1 Alloprevotella sp. | reverse complement strand
ACGGGCGAAGAAATCTTCCATTACGGTCCCGTGTTCGGCACAAACAACATCGGTGAATTCTTAGCCATCGTTCACGGTCTCGCCCTCTTGGCACAGCGTGGGTACACCATTCCCATTTACTCCGACAGCGTCAACGCCATGCTTTGGGTAAAGCGCAAGCAGTGCCGCACGACCCTCCCCCTTAACGAGAAAACCCAAGCGCTCCACGAACACATCCGCCGCGCCGAAACTTGGTTGCGCACCCACTCCTACTCCAACGACCTGCGTAAGTGGGAAACGGAAAAGTGGGGCGAAATCCCTGCGGATTTTGGTAGGAAAGGATAATGGTGAAAAAGGTTAAAGGTTAAAGACTAAAGGTTAAAGACTATTAGGAAAACACGCTCCTCTGTATTAGTTCTCCACTCCCTTTAACCATTCACCGTTAATCGTTCACCGTTAAACTTTAACCTCTCACCGTTATCCGTTCACCGCTCACCATTCACCGCTCACCATTCACCGCTCACCGTTCATCTCGTACCTAAAAAACTCGTCTACTATATTTATCCCCAATGAAAGAATTTTTCAAACTCATCAGCCGTTACGTTGCGCCCTACAAGCGCTACCTCTTCGGCTCACTGTTCTTTAATATCTTATCGGCAGTGCTCAATGTCTTTTCCTTCGTGTCGCTCATCCCGATGTTGCAGTTGCTCTTCGGACTTGACACGACGGTCTACAAGTTCATTCCTTGGGATACGGCAGGTATGGGGATGAAGGACATCTTCGTCAACAACCTTTACTACTACACTACGGAACTCATCGCGGTGTATGGCGCCTCAACCACGCTTCTGCTCATCGGCAGCTTCCTTGTGGTGGCAACGTTCCTGAAGACGGGGTGCTACTTCGCTTCCGTGGCGATCATGGTACCCATGCGCACGGGCATTGTGAGAGACATCCGCTCGGAGGTGTACCACAAGATTATCTCCCTCCCCCTTTCCTTCTTCTCTGGCGAACGCAAGGGCGACATCATTGCCCGCATGAGCGGCGACGTCAACGAAATTGAAACCTCCGTAACGGGTTCGCTCGAAATGTTGATCAAGAACCCCATCCTCTTGTTCTGCTATTTCGGGGTACTCATCTATACATCGTGGGAACTCACCCTCTTCACCATCGTTGTGCTCCCCTTAATGGGTTGGGCGATGGGAAAAATTGGGCGCAAGCTCAAGCGCCAGAGTATGGATGCCCAGAATAAGTGGAGCGAAACCATGTCGCAGCTCGAAGAAACCCTCGGCGGCATGCGCATCATCAAGGCATTCACCGCAGAGCGCAAGATGTGTAACCGCTTCGACGCTTCGGCAAACGAGTTCCGCGACGCCGCGAGCAAGGTGGCGATTCGCCAATCCTCAGCTCACCCCGTGAGCGAATTCCTCGGCACCTGCCTCATCGTGCTCGTGCTTTGGTACGGCGGCACCCTCATCTTCTCCAACAACGCCCCCATTGACGCCCCCACGTTCATCTTCTACATGGTGATACTCTACAGCATCATCCAACCCCTCAAAGACCTCTCAAAGGCGAGTTACAACATCCCCAAGGGTATGGCGTCAGTAGAGCGCGTCAACAAGATTCTCAACGCTGAAAATCCCATTCAGGAACCCGCAGATGCCGTAGCAGTAAGCGGATTGAAGGAAGAAATTACCTTCAAGGACATCACCTTCTCCTACAACGGCACGACCGACGTGCTCAAGGACGTAAACCTCACCGTGAAGCGCGGACAGACCATCGCCCTTGTCGGGCAGAGCGGTTCGGGTAAGTCCACCCTCGTCGACCTCCTCCCCCGCTATCACGACGTGACCGAAGGCGAAATCCTTGTCGACGGTGTGAACATCAAGAGCATGCGCCTCTCCAACCTCCGCCGAATGATTGGTAATGTGAACCAGGAAGCCATCCTCTTCAACGACTCGTTCTTCAACAACATTGCCTTTGGCGTGGAAAACGCAACCCTCGCTCAGGTGCAGGAAGCGGCAAAGATTGCCAACGCTCACGAATTTATCATGCAGAGCGAGCAGGGGTACGACACCAGCGTGGGCGACCGCGGTTGCCGACTCTCGGGCGGACAGCGCCAACGCGTTTCTATCGCGCGCGCCATCCTAAAGAACCCCGACATCCTCATTCTTGACGAAGCCACTTCGGCACTCGACACCGAGAGCGAACGCCTCGTGCAGGAAGCCCTCGAGCGCTTGGTGAAAACCCGCACCACCATCGCCATCGCCCACCGCCTCTCCACCATCAAAAACGCCGACGAGATTTGCGTGCTCCACGAAGGACGCATCGTAGAGCGCGGCACGCACGACGACCTCCTTGCCAAGGACGGCTATTACAAGAAACTCAACGACATGCAGCAACTCTAAACACAGCGCTGCCAAAAAACGCACTACACTTCAAGGAGATGCCACTGGTATGCAGGGCATCTCCTTTGCTATTCTGATGGTTTACACACTCACGAGCGTTTAATGCGACAATAAAGGGGTGCAAGGCACTTTAGATAGGCAGTCTTCACGACCTCTATGCGCCCTCCATACAAAGCATTGGGAGAAATGTAAAACAAACTGGGAGTTAATTCAAACAAATCGGCGTTTAGTTTGAATTAACTCCCAGTTTGTTTTTGTACACTCCGAAGTGCTCATGAGTATCACCCTACGCACTGCCATTCTCTCCAAGTTCGATAACTTCAAGGTTGCGAAAATTTCGTCCATCTACGGTAAAGCGAATGAGGGTGCGCACACGCTGCCACCCATGTTGACCTGCTGCGCCAGGATTGATATGTAACAGGTTCAGCGTAGGGTCGCTCATCACTTTAAGAATGTGAGAATGTCCCGAAATAAAGAGATCGGGAGGATTGCGAAAGAGTTCTGCAACAATGGAGCGGTCGTATTTTCCAGGATAGCCACCAATGTGCTTCATCACCACCTCAGCCTCCTCACACCTAAAGCGCAACACTTCAGGAAATCGACGACGCAAGTCGGCACCATCGATATTGCCGTACACTGCCCGCAGTGGTTTTAGCGCCGCCAGCTGTTCGGCAAGTTCAGGCGTACCGATATCCCCAACATGCCAAATCTCGTCGCATTCAGCTGCGTACTTGGCATAACGGTCGTCCCAATAAGAATGGGTATCTGAGAGGAGAAGGATTCTGGTCATTTAAGCGTAAAGATAAAAGAGTAAAGAGTAAAGAGTCGTGCTGCAGGGAGAGCGGGTATTTATCTCTGCGACAATCAGGTCTACTTAAACCTTACTTACTCGTTGAACTAAAAATGCACTATTCTCCCCAGCTGGCGCGCTCCAGACTTCTGTAGCCCACGGCTTCAGCGATGTGGTGACTTTGAATTTGAGTTGCTCCCTCAAGGTCGGCAATGGTGCGTGCCACTTTGAGAATGCGGTTGTAGGCACGGGCAGAAAGATCGTGCTTACGGATCGCAGCGCGCAGGAGTTGCTCACCTGCGGCGTCGGGAGTGGCGAAGGTGTTGATTTGCGCGTCGGTCATTTGGGCATTACAATGGATGCCCTTGCTATCCTTAAAGCGTTCCGCCTGAATGGCACGCGCCTTCTCGACACGCTCACGGATTTGCGCACTGCTCTCTCCAGCGGGTGCCTTCGTAAGTTCGTCAAGCGACACGGGCACCACCTCTACGTGCATATCCAATCGGTCGAGGAGCGGACCGCTAATCTTATTCTTGTAACGTTGCACCTGTCCGGGAGTGCAGTCGCAACGACGCGTTGGATGGTTATAGTAACCGCAAGGGCAAGGATTCAATGCCGCCACAAGCATAAAGGAACAAGGGAGTGAAGCGCGGTATTTGGCACGCGAAATGTTGATAACGCGGTCCTCAAGCGGTTGACGCAGAGTTTCAAGCGCCACTTTCGAAAATTCAGGAAGCTCGTCCATGAAGAGAACTCCGTTGTGCGCCAAACTAATTTCGCCCGGTTGGAACGTGGCACCCCCACCGATGAGCGCCACGTCCGACACCGTGTGGTGCGGAGCACGGAAGGGGCGACGCGTAATCAATGAAGTACCTGAAGCAAGGCATCCCGCAATAGAATGTATCTGCGTCGTTTCCAAACTCTCAGCAAGGGTGAGGCGCGGAAGGATGGAAGGCATGCGCTTTGCCATCATACTTTTCCCACAACCTGGTGCACCGATAAGCATTAGGTTATGTCCACCAGCAGCTGCCACTTCAAAGGCGCGCTTCACGTTTTCTTGCCCCTTTACCTCGCTGAAATCATAAGGGCAGTCGGTCTGTGCTTGATAAAACTCCTCACGCGTATTGACGATGGTCTGCTGAAGCGTAGGTTCACCACTGAGAAAGGCAATAACCTGCGTCAGATGATTCGCTCCAAAAACCTTCAACTGATTTACTACCGCAGCTTCGCGCACATTCTCCTCGGGTACGATAAGTCCTTCGTAACCTTCAGCACGCGCCTTGATGGCTATGGGCAGTGCGCCCTTAATGGGGCGGATAGAACCGTCCAAGCCGAGTTCTCCAACGAGCATATAACGGTCGAGCATGTCGGTGGGCATAAGTTCCCCTGCAGCCACCATACCGATAGCCACAGGAAGGTCAAACCCAGTCCCCTCTTTGCGCACATCAGCAGGAGCAAGGTTTACGGTTGTCGTTTGCGGTTCACGCAAATAGATTTTGGAATTCTGAAGCGCCGCAGTAACACGCGACCGACTTTCACGCACGGCATTGTCGGGCAGACCTACCACGATGAAATTCGGTTGTGCTGATTTTGCGGTATGTACTTCTACCACAACTGTGAGGGCTGTGAGTCCGTTGACGGTAGCGGAATGTGTTTTAACAAGCATAACAAGATATAAGGTCTGATAGAATCGTGTTGGAAAGGGCAATTATAGCAACTTGATAAGAATGCGCAACAGCCTGAACCCAGTA
This sequence comes from Alloprevotella sp., assembly GCA_045656425.1. GTDB lineage: Bacteria > Bacteroidota > Bacteroidia > Bacteroidales > Bacteroidaceae > Alloprevotella. The sequence continues at coordinate 266 of JAZORE010000034.1, read as the reverse complement.
CATTTACATCCATCTCGAAACTGTAAATACAAGGTCCGAGTTAATTCAAACAAACTCCCTATTAATTTGAAATAACTACCGATTTCTTTTCGCCCTCTCTGAGTTAAGAATTTTGCATCCCCTCACATTCCCCTTTTCAGCGCCCGAAGAAGCAAAAAAAGGAACTGCTATTTCAACAATTCCTTTATTGTAGCCTCCCATTCTTTGGGGAGTACGTCGCGTTTGAGGATGGTGCCGTCCTTATCGACTACGATGAAGGCGGGCAT
>JAZORE010000033.1:0-21608 GCA_045656425.1 Alloprevotella sp. | reverse complement strand
ATGTTGATCTTACATACTGCAGACTTAGCTGATTCACGCAACCATTCTTCTGGAATACCGATAGCAGCCTTCAAAGCACCACCGAACTTGTTGATAGTAGCAACTTCTTCCTGTGGAACTGAAGAAGAACCGTGCAATACGATTGGGAAACCTGGCAACTTAGCTTCAACAGCCTTCAAAACGTCGAATGCCAATGGAGGAGGAACCATCAAACCAGTCTTTTCATCGATAGTACATTGTTCTGGAGTGAACTTGTAAGCACCGTGAGAAGTACCGATAGAGATAGCCAAAGAGTCACAACCTGTGCGAGTAGCGAAGTCGATTACTTCTTCGGGGTCAGTGTAAGTGTGGTGGTCAGAAGAAACTTCGTCTTCTACGCCTGCCAATACACCGAGTTCGCCTTCTACAGTTACACCATACTGGTGAGCGTAGTCAACAACCTTCTTAGTGAGCGCTACGTTTTCTTCGTAGGGGAGGTGTGAACCGTCGATCATTACTGAAGAGAAACCAGAGTCGATACAGCTCTTACAAGTTTCGAAAGTGTCACCGTGGTCGAGGTGGAGAACGATTTCAGGATTTTCGCAACCGAGTTCCTTAGCATATTCAACTGCACCCTGAGCCATGTAGCGGAGCAATGTAGCGTTAGCGTACTGACGAGCACCCTTAGAAACCTGAAGGATAACGGGAGACTTTGTTTCAACAGCAGCCTTGATGATAGCCTGCATCTGTTCCATGTTGTTGAAGTTGAACGCGGGGATTGCGTAACCACCGTCGATGGCGCGAGCGAACATTTCCTTAGTGTTCACCAAACCGAGGTCTTTGTAACTTACCATAATTTAAGTTTTATTAAAAGAAGTGTTAAAGTTATCTTTGGCAAATTTACAACTTCTCGCGAACCTACCGAAATTTACCCCCTAAAAATTTATGAAATATTTATCTCGCTGGCAAACAAACCCCGTCAACCCCTGCTATCTGCCATTTTTTGCTTAATTTAGCAGTCAAAACAGGTTCTGATTAAAGGAGAAAGGAAAAAGGAGAAAGGAGAAAGTCCGTGCGGATGGACATTGCGCCAGCAATTTCTCCTTTTTCATTTCTCATTTCTCCTTTCAAAAAACTTTTGCTATGGTTCAACTTATCTTCGACCACTTCCCCAATCTCACCGACGAGCAACGCCATCAGTTTGAACAATTAGATGCGCTTTACCGCGACTGGAATGCGAAAATCAATGTGATTTCTCGCAAGGATATTGACAATCTTTACTCGCACCATGTGCTTCATTCTTTGGGTATTGCCAAGGCGGTGACCTTCCGTCCCGGTACAAAGATTATGGATATCGGTACGGGTGGCGGTTTTCCCGGTATTCCTCTTGCCATACTCTTCCCCGAATGCGAATTTCTCTTGCTCGACAGCATCGGTAAGAAGGTGAAGGTGGCGCAAGCCGTAGCTGAGGCGATTGGTTTGAAGAATGTGACCTGCGCGCACCGCAATGTGATTGAGGAAAAGGGTAAGTTTGACTTCGTGGTGAGTCGTGCCGTGATGGATATGGGCGACTTGTATAAGTTGGTGCGTAAGAATGTTGCGAAGGAGTGTCGCAACGCCTTGCCTAACGGCATCGTAGTGCTTAAAGGCGGAGACTTGGTCAACGAATTGGCACCTTTCAAGAAATGTTCTACCACTTGGAACCTCAGCGACTACTTTAAGGATGAATTTTTTGAAACAAAGAAGGTAATCTACGTACAATGCTAACCGTGAAGAAATTTGTGGTAAATCCCATTGAGGAATCTACCTTTGTTATTTACGACGAAACGCGTGAGGCGGCTATCGTGGATTGTGGTGTGTTGTACCCTGAAGAAGAGGTGGCGCTGACAAATTTTATTAAGAGTGAAGGATTGACCGTGAAGTATCACTTGCTCACGCACAGCCATTTCGACCATATCTTTGGTGCCGACTTCGTTTATCGCACATGGGGACTTTCTCCCTGCATGCATAAAAATGAATTAACCACCTACGAAGCAGCGGCCGCCCAGATGCGTAGTTTTGTAGGCAATGCTTTCAAGCTGGTAACCCCTCCCGCAGGTAAGTTGTTTGACGACCATGAAGTGGTGACTTTAGGCCGTCACGCATTAAAGGTACTCCCAACTCCAGGGCACACACAGGGAGGTGTGTGTTATTATTGTGCAGAAGAAAACGTCTTGCTCAGTGGTGATACGCTTTTCTACCGTAGCATCGGTCGCACCGACCTTTTCGGTGGTAACTACGAGCAACTCATCAGCAGGATCAAGCAAGAACTCATGGTGCTGCCCTCAGAAACCAAGGTTTATCCCGGACATGGTCCTGCTACTACGGTAGGGGAGGAGCGCCTAAACTTTATGTAGTTAGCCATGCAAGCACTTATATTTGATTACGGCGGAACCTTGGACACGGACGGGCGTCATTGGGCGCACGTGCTTTGGGAAGGTTATTGCGAGGCGAAGGTGCCTGTGACGAACGAGCAATTTCGTGAGGCGTATGTTTATGGTGAGCGGGCGTTGGCTAAGGCGCCGATTGTGCAACCCGAGGATACCTTTCGCGATGTGCTGGAAAAGAAGGTGAACCAGCAGTTCGCTTTTCTTCATGCGGAACATATTTGGAACGATGCCCCTGATGTCAGTGCCGAAAAACGTAATACGGTGGTCAATTACTGTCACGATTATGCCTTGCGCCATATTTCACAGGCGCGTGAGGTGCTGGCAGTGCTCCGCCCCAAGTACCGCATGGTCTTGGTGAGTAATTTCTACGGCAATATCGAAGCTATTTTGCGTGACTTCGGATTGGCGGAATATTTTGATGCCGTGATTGAAAGTGCGGTGGTAGGTGTGCGTAAGCCCGACCCTAAAATTTACCGTTTAGGGGTGAAGGCTACGGGCAGTGAAGCAAAGGATGTGACCGTCATCGGCGACTCCTACTCAAAAGATATTGTTCCCGCCAATGCTATTGGTTGTCGCACTATATGGTTGCGTGGGGAAGGATGGAGTGGGGAAGATGCAGGCAATTTGGCGGATGTGGAAATTGCTTCGTTGGGAGAAGTCTTGCGGTATCTGTAGACTTGTTTTACGCGACTCTGGAACGTTAAAAACGAACAGGCACTTTGTGAAAATTAACTGGGAGTTAGTTAATACTAATCGGTACATAGTTTTGACTAACTCCCAATTTGTTTTTGCAAAGTCCGTTGTAGGCAGAATTTCGTCGCTGTTGCCCCGGATTTAGTCCTTCGAAGTGTGTTTTTTGAGGGTCGGTAAAACCCTTAAAATGCGTCAGAGGGCTTAAAAATGCCCAAATTCGGGGTGTTCGTCGTTTTTAGCCCCTTCTTTTGGGCTTGTTCTCAAAAGAATTTGTAAATTTGCCGTTGAAAGATTACACATATTATAATTTAATAAACAGATTGGGCACGGCGTGGCTGTTGCTCAACTAAAGTTATGACTGAAGATAGAATTAAACAAGTCTACATTGAGTCGGAAATGAAGAAGTCGTATATCGACTACTCTATGTCTGTCATTGTAGCCCGTGCGTTGCCCGATGTACGCGACGGTTTTAAGCCTGTTCACCGCCGTATCCTTTTCGATATGGACGAGTTGGGCATTACGCACGATAAACCCACTCGTAAGTCTGCGCGTGTTGTGGGTGACGTGCTCGGTAAGTACCACCCCCACGGTGACTCATCCGTTTATGGTGCACTTGTGCGTTTGGCGCAGGATTGGAATATGCGTTATACGCTTGTAGAAGGTCAGGGTAACTTCGGTTCTATGGACGGAGACTCTGCTGCTGCGATGCGTTATACAGAAGCACGCCTCTCGGTGCTCGGTGAAATGATGATGCAGGACATCGACAAGGAAACCGTGGACATGCTTCCCAACTTTGATAACACCCGTAAGGAACCTTCGGTGATGCCTACGCGCATTCCCAACTTCCTTGTGAACGGTGCTACAGGTATTGCCGTAGGTATGGCAACAAATGTTCCTACGCACAACTTGGGTGAAGTGATTGACGGATGTGTCGCTTACATTGACAATCCCGATATTGATACCGACGGTTTGATGCAACATATTCTTGCACCCGACTTCCCCACAGGAGGTTACATCATGGGATTGCAGGGCGTGAAGTCAGCTTACGAAACGGGGCGTGGTCGCGTAATTATGCGTGCGAAGGCAAATATCGAAAGTGGCGAATTGCACGATAAGATCGTGGTGACAGAAATCCCTTACGGTGTCAACAAGGCAGAGCTTATTAAGAGCATTGCCGAGATGGTGAACGAGCGTAAGTTGGACGGTATCTCAAATATCAACGATGAATCCGACCGTGAAGGTCTTCGTATCGTTGTAGACGTAAAGCGCGATGCAAATGCAGGCGTAGTGCTCAACAAACTCTACAAGATGTCGGCGCTCCAAACGAGTTTCTCTGTAAACTGTATCGCTCTCGTGGGTCCCACAGGCAAGCAGCGCCCCAAGTTGCTCACGTTGAAGGATTGTATTGCCGAATTTGTAAAGCACCGTCACGAAGTAGTGTTGCGTCGTACGGCCTACGAATTGCGTAAGGCGCAAGAGCGTGCACACATCCTTGAAGGTCTCATCATTGCCAGCGATAATATTGACGAAGTGGTGCGCATCATCCGCGCTTCTAAGACTCCTGAAGCAGCCGTTGAGGGCTTGATGGAACGCTTCTCGCTTGATGATGTTCAGGCAAAGGCAATCGTAGAAATGCGCCTCCGTCAGTTGACAAACTTGATGCAGGATAAGCTTCACGAAGAGTATGACGACCTCCAGCGTAAGATTGCTTACTACGAGCAAATCCTTTCTGACGAAGAACTTTGTAAGAAGGTGATCAAGGACGAGCTTATTGAGGTGAAGGAAAAGTATGGCGACGAGCGCCGTACGGAAATTATTCCCGCCGCTGGCGAATGGAATCCTGAAGACTTCTATGCCAATGACGACGTAGTCATTACCATCAGTCACCTTGGTTATATTAAGCGCACTCCGCTTGCAGAATTCCGTGCTCAAGCACGTGGTGGAGTAGGTAGCAAGGGCGGTTCTACACGCGATGCCGACTTTATCGAATACATCTACCCCGCAACGATGCACAATACGATGCTCTTCTTTACTTCGAAGGGACGTTGCTACAAACTCAAGGTATATGAACTTCCTGAAGGTAATAAGGCGTCAAAGGGTCGTGCTATTCAGAATATGCTTAACATCGAACCGGGCGATAGCGTGAATGCTTGCTTGAACGTAGCGCAGTTTGATAATCAGGAATACCGTGAGTCGCACAATATCGTGTTCTGTACGAAGCAGGGTATCATTAAAAAGACCCTCCTTGACGATTATAAGAACGTGCGTGCGAAGGGTATTATCGCCATCAACTTGCGCGATGATGACCAAGTGGTAAGTGTATGCTTGACCAACGGCGAAAACGAAATCATTGTGGCGAACCGTGCGGGTCGTGCTATCCGCTTCAACGAAAATACGGTGCGTACGATGGGACGTGGCGCTACGGGTGTGAAAGCTATGGCTATTGACCAGGCTGAAGACGAAATCGTTGGCATGGTTTGCGTAGAAGATCCTGAAAAGCAGACGGTACTTGTCGTGAGCGAACAAGGTTTTGGTAAGCGCAGCAGCGTGGAAGACTATCGCATTACGAACCGTGGCGGTAAGGGTGTGAAGACGCTCAACGTGACCGAAAAGGTGGGCGAACTTGTGGCGATTAAGTGCGTGACTGACGAGGACGACTTGATGATTATCAATAAGAGTGGTATCACCATCCGTCTCAAACTCTCAACAGTGAGTGTTCAGGGTCGCGTAACTCAGGGTGTACGCCTTATCAACCTTACGAAGCGCAACGATGTTATCAGTAACGTGTGCATCGTGCCTACGGAAGAAGATGAAGTGGAAACAGAAGAAGGAGTAGAACCCATTCAGGACGTTGTTGTAGAACAGGAAACAACAGATACTGAAGCTCCCAACCTCTTCTCAGAAGTTGAAGACGAAGAATAAACCAAACGGAAATGTTTTACTTGTGGGCAGTTTGTCTGCCCACCTAAACAAATAAAATTATGAAGAAAATTTTGCTTGCTATCTCAATGGTAGCTTCTACACTTACAGGCTTCGCGCAAAATAGTGCGATTCATAAGGTAGAGTTCATGGTAGAAAAGGAACGTTATGAAGAAGCGCTCCAGATTATTGAAACAGCCTTGGCAAATCCTAAGACTACTAAGTTCGCTGGTTTCTATTACAACAAGGGTGAAGTAAACCGTAAGTACTTCGAACGCGTATTGGATTTGGCTTCTCAGGGCTATCCCTTCGACACTGTGGCATTCTGCACTTACCTTGATGAGGCTGTTACGAATTTCACAAAGAGTCACCTTGCTGATATGCAGCCCGACAAGAAGGGACGCGTAGAACCTCAGTATAAGGAGAAGAACTATATGACGCTCAAGACGATGGTAAATTACTACAACTATGCGGGCGTTTTCGCAAACCAAATGGGTGATTACCAGAAGTCTATTGAGTGGTTCCGTAAGTATTATGAGTTCCCCAAGAATCCCGTATTCTCTGCAGCAGAAACAGATTCACTTTACGCAATCAACCCTGTGAACTATGGTCAGACTGCTGTGAATATCGTGATGCTCAACTTCCAGTTGAAGAATTGGGACGGTATTTTGGAAACTGTTGACGCTGCGCTTAAGGATACTTTCTCTACGCGTGACCTTTACCTCATGAAGATGCAGGCACACCTTGAGAAGAATGACTCTGCAGCTTATATTAACGACCTCAAGGACGCTATTGCGCGTACCGAACACGTAGGTTTCGCACAAAACTTGCTTTACGTTTACATGCAGCGTAACCAGCCCGAAGAAGCGATGGCTTTGGCTAACGAACTCGTAGCTTCTAATCCCGCAAGCCACACGGGTTACTACCTCAAGGGTTGTATCGAGTTGAACATGTTGAAGAACTATATCGCTGCGCGCGAAAGTTTTGCAAAGGCTATTGAACTCAATCCCTCGTTCGTAGATGCAAACGTAAACATGGCTTATACGTTCATGAACGAAGTAGTTGCACGCCGTAACAACGGTGACTGGAAGCTCGACCGTAACAATAAGAAGGAGTTTGACCGTGAATTTGAAGAAATCAAGAAGTATTACGAGCAGGCTCTTCCTTACATGGAACGTGCACACGAATTGGTGCCCGAACAACCTAAAGTATGGGCTGCTGCACTTCAGCAGATTTACACCAACCTTCAGAACAAGCAGAAGGCTGATGAAATGGATGCCATCTTGAGCACAGCATATTAAGATAACCTAAGAGTGACGGGTAGCCAAAGGGTTACTCGTCACTCGTTGATAAGACACAAAAAACATGATGAAAAGAATTCTCTCCTTTCTTTTGGTTGCAATCGCAGTAACATTCCCCGTTGCTGCGCAAAAGGAGTTGAAAGCACTTCGAGCGTTTGTGAAAGCAAAGAATACTTCGGAAGCTATGAAGGAGGTAGCACGCTTGGAGAAAGATAGTATTTGCCGATTCATGCCCAAGTTGTATGAACTGGCGGCTAAGGCACAGATACAAATCAATGATGTAGAGAATGAGAAGGTGTACTTGAAGAAAGCCTGTGATACGGCAAAACTATTTGAAAGTACGCGCCAGATTTTTTATTATATCCACCAAGCAGATTCTCTTGAACGCTGTTTGATGGAGATGCAAGGCAAGCACTATGCCATAGACAAGGATAAAGTAAAGCTACTACAGCGTTATCATAAGAACTTAGTGGCGGGCACACGTTATTTTTATGCTCGAAAGAACTACAAGGAGGCACAGCGACACTTAGATATGCTTATGTCGCTTGTAGATAGTCCGCTTTGTGGTGTCATTCGGGTTGATACCCTTTCTGAGGACTATGCTGTGGACGCATATATGTTCACCTTTAGTGCGTTTCAAAATAATGATTTCAGCGCAGTCGAACGTTACAAGACTTTGCTCTTTAATCACCCTCGCTATTACCCCTCAACGCTCGAAATGTATGCTCGTGTAGCAAATGCTTCGGGTCAGTTCGAAAAATTTGAGGTGTACTTGCGAAAGGGAGCAGAGGAATTTCCGCATCAACACTATTTCTTTGACGAGTTGGCTTCGATCTATGTTGCAGACGAGCGCTATTCTCAAGCTATAGTCCTTGCAGATCAACAACTCAGTGCAGAATCCACCTCGTTAAGGGCGATGTATCTCAAAGCACATGCTTTGTATAAGTTGGAAGATGAAGCGCCCTGTATTGAGGTGTGTAAAAAACTGACGGCTGCTGATACTGCCCACCACTATGTGGATGCCAATTATTATGCGGGACTGTTTATTATGAACAAATTACAAACGATTTATCTCCCTACGCGTATTGGTTCGAAAGCATTTGAACGTGCGAAGAACGAGATGAAGAACGTTTGTGAAGAAGCACGTCCCTATTTAGAAACCTACCGTAAATACTGTCCCTCGCAACACGAAAAGTGGGCACCACTCCTGTATCGTGTCTACCTTGAACTCAATATGGGACCCGAGTTTGAGGATGTAAGCAGATATGTGCACTAATGTCGGTAGTTGACAAGTTTGTTAGGTACGAGTAAACACACTTGTTTCAGGCATAAACGTCTGCCAGTCCCTTATGGTTATTCTTCCATCCTCCTCCTCATTACCAATTACTTCATGAATCCCTTTTTTACGTCATATACCCTCACCCCGTTCAACCTTATTCGTAACGAACACATAGACCCCGCCATTCGCCAAGGCATTGCCGAGCAGATGGAGGAGATTGAGGCTATTGTAAATAACCCCGAGGCACCCACATTCGCCAATACTATTTTGGCTTTGGAAGAGAGTGGGGCGCTTCTGGATAAAGTGACGACAGTGATGTACAACCTCCTCAGTGCGCATACCAACGACGAACTTGAGGCATTGGCACAGGAACTCTCGCCCGTGCTTTCTGAACATTCGTCAAACATCATGCTCAATGAGTCGCTCTATCTGCGTGTGAAATCCGTTATGGAGGGAGGCACTGACGACTTGGATGCTGAGGAACGTATGCTGTTGGAGAAAACGTATGAGGGATTTGAGCGTGCAGGGGCAAATCTTGCACCTGAGCAGAAGGAACGTTTCCGAGAAATTAAAAAGGAACTCTCACAACTCACCCTTCAATTCTCACAAAACAATCTGAAGGAAACCAACGACTTCATTCTTCACCTTACCGAGGAAGAAGACCTTGCAGGGCTTCCCGAATCACAGCGCGAACAGGCGGCAATTGCCGCACGCGAGCGCAATCTTGAGGGGTGGGTGTTTACACTTCACGCTCCGAGTTACGTGCCCTTCCTGCAATATGCCGAACGTCGCGATTTGCGCCAAAAGATGTACGAGGCATACAATACAAAGTGTACCCACGACAACGAGCATAACAACTTTGAAATCGTAGCACGCCTGGTAAACCTCCGTCGTGAGTTAGCCCAACTGTTAGGTTACAACAATTATGCAGAATATGCCTTGAAGCGTCGTATGGCAGAGCGTCCAGAAACGGTAAACGACTTGTTGGCACAACTCATTGCTGCTTACAAACCTACAGCACAACGTGAAGTAGCTGAGGTCTTCGCTCTTTCACCCGATGAGCCCCAGCCTTGGGACTTTTCCTTCTATGCCCATAAACTACAAAAGCAACGTTACGATATTGATGCCGAAATGTTGCGCCCTTATTTTGAACTCTCTCGTGTGAAGCAAGGAGTCTTTGGGTTGGCAACAACACTTTATGGCATCACCTTTGTGGAGAACAAGGAGATTCCCGTGTACCATGAGGATGTTACTGCTTACGACGTATTTGATGCCGACGGCAGTCCCCTTGCAGTGCTCTACACCGATTTTCATCCCCGTGCTTCGAAGCAGGGTGGGGCATGGATGACCAGTTACCGCGAACAATCGGAAGGGGAGCGCCCACACGTTTCTATTGTGATGAACTTCAGCAAACCTACCGACGACAAACCTGCATTGCTTACGCACGGTGAATTGGAAACCTTCTTGCATGAGTTTGGACATACCCTACACGGCATATTTGCCAATACGCGCTTTAAGTCGTTGAGCGGAACGAATGTATATTGGGACTTTGTAGAATTGCCCTCACAGTTTATGGAAAATTATGCGGTGGAAAAAGAATTCCTCCGTACCTTTGCCTTCCACTATGAAACGGACGAGGCGATTCCCGATGAACTGATCGCGCGCATCGTTGCGAGCAGAAACTATAATGCAGCCTATGCTTGCATGCGCCAAGTATCGTTTGGCTTGTTGGATATGGCGTACTATACCCTTACAGAACCCTTCAATGCCGACGTACGCACCTTTGAGCGTCAGGCTTGGCAGGAGGCGCAGATGCTCCCCCCATTTGAACCTGCGTGTATGACCGTTCAGTTTGGTCACATCATGTCGGGCGGCTATTCTGCGGGATATTACAGTTATAAGTGGGCTGAAGTATTGGATGCAGATGCCTTTGCTTACTTCAAGGAAAAGGGAATCTTTAATCAAGAAGTCGCTACATCATTCCGCAAAAACATCTTGGAGCGTGGCGGTACGCAACATCCCAAAGAACTATACCACAACTTTCGCGGGCAAGACGCTACGATTGATGCCCTCCTTACACGCACAGGAGTGAAACGCCTCTAAATGACGCTGCAACGTAGAGATTCAAAATAACATCCGATGTGCTGAAAACAAACTCCGAGTTAATTCAAACAAACTCCGAGTTAATTTGATTTATCTCCCAGTTTGTTTTTCGGAATGCTGATTGGCTGTTTTTTGCATCCAGCATATTCCTGAATCTGCGCGATGAAAAAGCCATTTTATGGGTAGAAATTACCCTGCTTGCATATAATAAAAAAAGAAACATGACTATCAACAAACAAATAGAACTTGACCGCCGTTATTTGCGCATGGCAAAAATCTGGTCTGAAAACTCATATTGCACTCGTCGCCAAGTGGGTGCCCTTATCGTTAAAGATCAGATGATTATCTCGGATGGTTATAACGGTACACCCGCTGGATTTGAAAATATTTGTGAAGACGAAAATAGCGTTACAAAACCCTATGTGCTTCATGCTGAAGCAAATGCTATTACCAAAATTGCGCGTTCTGGTAATAACTCAGATGGGGCAACGCTTTATGTTACGGATAGTCCCTGTATTGAATGTGCAAAATTGATTATCCAAGCGGGTATTAAGCGCGTGATTTATGGGCGCGAATATCGCCTTACGGATGGCGTTGACCTCTTGCGTCGTGCGAATATTGAAGTAATTTATCTCAATGAAGAATAGACTTTTTCGTTTCATCCCCCTGCTCGTTGCTATTGCAATGATCCTGGGGATTATGATTGGCACGTTTTATTCCAATCACTTTGCTGGAAATCGACTTGCCATTATCAATACGTCAAGTAATAAACTTACCGATTTGCTACACTTGGTGGATGATCAATATGTTGACTCTGTTGATATTTCAGACCTTGTGGAGAAGTCGCTTCCCAAAATCCTAAAAGAACTTGACCCGCACTCTACCTATATTTCAGCCAAGGATGTAGAGGGAGCAATGCAGGAATTGCAAGGAAGTTTCCAGGGAATTGGTGTGCAATTTAGCATTCAGGAAGACACGGTGTGTATCCTGAAAATTATTGAAACTGGACCAGCTCAGAAGGTAGGCTTGCGTGCTGGAGACCGCATCGTGTATGTGGATGATTCGCTCTATGTAGGCAAAATCGTAACTAACGATGAAACGATGAAACGCTTAAAGGGCAAAGCTGGGACTGAGGTTAAACTTCGTGTGAAGCGTAAGGGTGTTGCTGGATTACTTGACTATACCATTCAGCGTGGAAGTGTGCCCGTGAAGACGGTTGATGCGTCATACATGGTAAACGATACAACTGGTTATCTGCGTATTACAAGTTTTGGCGATAATACGTATTCAGAATTTCTTGCAGCTCTTGCAAAGTTGCGTATGAAGGAATGTACTTCGTTGATTATTGACGTACGTAACAATCTTGGTGGGTATATGCACCCCGCAATTTTGGTGGCAAATGAATTTCTTCCAGCAGAGCGTCTTATCGTGTACATGGAAGGGCGTCATTCTCCTCGTGAAGACTACAAAAGTGATGGGCGAGGGATGTATAAGGGCATTGATGTAGTGGTGTTGGTAGATGAAGCCTCAGCTTCCGCCAGCGAAATCTTTGCCGGTGCGCTTCAAGACAATGATCGTGCTGCGATTGTTGGACGTCGTACTTTCGGTAAGGGATTGGTGCAAGTGCCCATCGAGTTTCGTGATGGTTCCATGCTTCGCCTTACCAAAGCGCGCTATTACACGCCCGCAGGACGTTGCGTTCAGAAACCCTATGAGATGGGTAATGACACTGCTTACGAGGCTGACCTCATCGAACGTGCCCTTCATGGTGAATATTACTCAGCGGATAGCATCAAAGTTTCGGGTGAAAAATACACCACGTTTGGTGGACGTACCGTCTATGGTGGTGGAGGTATCATTCCCGACTATTTCATACCCCGTGACACGGTTGGAATTACCTCTTATTTCCGTGACCTTTACAACACCGACATTCCCTATAAGTTCGTATTCAATGTGGTGGATAAACATCGTGAACTCTTTGAATCTTGTCCCGATGTTGAAACACTTGTGGCATTACTCCGCAAGATGAAACTCGTTGATAAACTTGTGCTTGAAGCAGACATGAAAGGGGTGAAGCGTCGTAACCTCATGATTCGCACTTCTTACCACCTCATTGAACGCTATCTCTTCATCAATATCATTGATTACATCTTTGGAGTGTCAGAGGCTACAAAGTATGAAAACCGCACCGATGCAGCTATGCTTAAAGCCCTTGAAATTATTGATGAAGGCAAGGCACGTCCGATAATAGAGTAGGGGAGCGAGAGGTGAAAATGGTAATCAATTCTCGTTGATGAAAAGTTGGGTGACGTGTGCTTTCAACCTAAATTTTTAACCTTATAATATGGAGTCTAAGCCAGTTCTTCGCCAACTTATGCGCGCTCGCAAAAATGCACTTACAAAGGAAGAGCGAGAACGACAATCACAAGAAATAATGCGCCTTTTGGAGGACCATCCCGTCTTCCAAAAGGCGCATGTCGTGTTGCTTTATGCCTCGCTTCCCGATGAGGTGCAAACGTTAGAATTTATAGCAAAGTGGCAGGGGCGAAAGCAAATCCTGCTTCCTGTCGTGGTGGGCGATGAGTTGGAGGTGAGAGAATATGCCGTTGGAGCATCTTTGGAACAGAGTGGTTATGGCATCCCTGAACCTCACCAGGGACGTGTGATTACCGATTATTCAGTTATTGACATTGCCATAATACCAGGAGTTGCTTTCACTAAAGAGGGCAAGCGTTTGGGCAGAGGAAAAGGTTATTATGATCGACTTCTGAATCAACCCACATTTAGTAGCGTTTACAAGTTAGGCATTTGTTTTCCCTTTCAACTACTTCCCGAACTACCAACATCCTCTCACGACATATCCCTTAATGAAATCTTAACGTTTAGTTCTGCAAAGCAAACTTGTTAAAATCTATAGTAGATGTACTTAGTAAACCCTATTATAGCGAGAAAACCCGCCAAACATTTGGTTATCTCAACAAACATGTTTAACTTTGCACTCGCTTAACAGCAAACAAGGTTAGATTCGCTAGCTCAGTAGGTAGAGCACAACACTTTTAATGTTGGGGTCTTGGGTTCGAGCCCCAAGCGAATCACCAGAAAGAAGGGACTCATGTGAGTCCCTTTCTTTTTAATATTCTTATCGTCTTTGATTATCAAAAGGTTAAAATGGGTTGGCGCATTTTCCTTGTGTATGCACCTAAATTTTATGAGTACAGTTTCATTTTAGCTGTAAAAACTGCAAGAGATCTCAGGTTAAAGATCGAGACTCTGTATGTCTATCTTGAACGCATGGCAGATGGTCGCTATGTATTTAAGAAATGTGTATGAGAAGTTGAGAGGGTGAGGAACATGCAAACTTAGTCAGGGCGTTTAATTACTATGGATAACTTAAAAGCAATTTCCATCTTTGTAATCACCCTGTACACAATTAAAATACTTTTTTGATAATTTTCTAAGTAGAAATTTTGTCAATTCAAAATAAAGTTATACCTTTGCACTCGCAAACAAGAAACAAACACTCTTGAACATCGCGGAGTGGAGCAGTTGGTAGCTCGCCAGGCTCATAACCTGGAGGTCATCCGTTCGAGTCGGGTCTCCGCAACTATCAAGCAAATGTAGGTAATCTAAAGACTTCTAAGTCAGAAGATTAACCTACATTTTTTTGCGCTGTAAAAATAAAGTGGGACGAAAATGGGACGATACACTAATTTTTTCTTAAAGTAAAACCATCCTACTTTTTGTCTTCCCTGCCTTTTCAGTCAATAATCATAGCATATACATTAAGCGTACTGACAAAATGGTCGTATATTACGACTGTTTTGTCAGTGCAATGTATAACTATATTTCTTTAAAACAAAAAGAATCACTTGTTAACTTCATTTGAGAATATTTTTCTGACATTATAATAACTTCATCTTTTGCCATGTTGTTGTCTTTATTGTGTAACTATAAAACAAATATTGATAAAAACACAAAACGACAGTTATATGAGTGCAAAAGTATGAGTTGATTACAGTATAGAACTTAAGTCCACACGACTTATCTCAGAACTACAAACGTAGCGGTTATTTAGGATAAGAGGTAGGTAAAAAAGAAGGAGCCCCAGCGCTAGGAACTCCTTGTAGACCCTTTTTAAGTGCAGATACAGCGACTAAAACCTGTACGGGCACTTTGGATAATGCAAAGATATGAACTTTTCTTAATGCACAATATTATGTGGTATTTTTGTGCTTTCAAGAATAATTTTAATTGGTCTCAGTATCTCTTGATAAATTCATAGGATTATTAATCTCATTCAGCAAATCACTTTTTCTAATTGCTGATATGTCATAGTGCTAAATCTTAGAATCGGGACAAAATTACGTGTTTTTGCCCCACAATCGGGACAATTGTCCTAATTATTTAATAAATTTTTGCAATTTTGTCCCGATTAGTATTTTTATGAATAACTTAAAGAACTGAAGCACAGACAAGACCACTGACTCTTGTGTGGGAGTCGCCACGGTTTAAGACATCATTGCGTTTCTGCTTCATTGTGTTAAGTTTCTTATTCAGTTCTTTGAGTTTGCCTTTTGCTTGGTTGGAATTGACAATAAGTTCGACGGTTTAATGTTTTTGGAGGTTATAAAAATAGCGTGCTACTTTATTCGTTATGTACAAATAAGCACACTTATGTCTAAGAAGAAAATATACTAGTTTATACTCTTGATAGTACTAGTACCATTATCATTAATGGTGACATTGTAGGTTTTCTCTATTTTACCTATAGTTTCATAAAGGATACCTTTAAATGCATCACCAATGTATCTAGCATATTCTTTCTCCAAATATTCACCAGGCAATTGAAATACTACAGTCTGTTGATTAAAGTCTGTATTATTTACAATGAAATCCATTATTTGATTATTTGAAACTTTTTTTGCTGTCTGATATAATATAGCACTTCCAGTAATTCTTACAACATTATATGTTACTCCTTTATACTTTACTGGATTCTTTAAAGTGTTATCATCCACACGGACTCCACTAGAATAATGATAGTAATTATCTAGTGTACCTATATGGTTCATTTGCAAAGAACTAATCGTGCCAAACTTGTCAATTAAAACTTGGAAAGTATAAGTTGACTTATCTCCTTTAACCACTGCTTCAACCTCACCATCAACATTTGCAAATCTATAATCAAAGGCTTTACCAAAATCGGTCCATTTTTTTACCTTCGCAAATCTACCAAACCTAACTTTAAGATACTCCTCAACTTTTTGTTTACACTCCGCTTCACTCATCTTTTCTAAAGCACAGACTTCATTATCTAATGAGTTCTCTATCTCTGTTAATGTTTTATCAACATCTGCACTTTTCATATTATTACCACATGAAATGCAAATTAATAAACAAATAATAATAAAGATTTTTTTCATAGAGGTTAAAATTTTGTTTTATAGATGAAAAAAGAAAATAATTAATGCCACTGTTTTCCAGTATGAATGTCCTCTATAGTTATACTAATGCATTCCCATGAATCGTCTTCGTATTTGTCCCCTCCAAGGTATTTTATTTGGCACTTGTATATAAACTCTTTTTTAATACCGAAAGCATTGAGAGCTGTGAATTTTTGATAAACTGTGAAACCATTGGTGGCATCACCGCTTCCTCGAATATCCCATTCAAAATCAACTTCTTCCGGATATGACATCTTCTGTTTTACAATCTCTTGAGCCATCACAGCTGCTGTTGAAATTTTAGGTATACTTGTATCTTCACACGATACAAAAAACATGAAACATAAAAGAATAAAAGGACAGAAAATAAACTTTTTCATATTGCCATTTCTATTTAGTGTATTGCAAAAGTATAAATATATTTTCACAAATAGACTTTTAATCTCTCAATTTTGATTTTAAGCAATTTAAATCCCCAATACTCTCAAATAACTCTTGTAAGCGGAAACATAAATCAGTGCTTTTCATTACCTTTGACGCCACTTATTCACACAACTTTTCACAGAAATATGAACTCTATGTTATTCAGATTTTTATGATATTTTTTCAAATAGAAAATGCATAGTGAGGGAAAGGAAATCTAAAGTGTAACTTAGAAAAAATTAAGAGTGACTTAGGAGAATTTATTTGAGACTTAGGACAAATTAAGTTACTCTTTGTTTTCCTTATGTGTGACTTATAAAATAGCAATGAGATTATTCGACTGGGTGGACAAAAAGTAGGATAAAATCTTTGTAATTATATGAGTTCCATATCTTTGTAGAAATCATCATTGATATGCTAAAATAAATGCTTTTATTGTAGTTCTTCTAAGGTTGTCAAGAATGGTTTGAGAGGACGTAAACATAAACAGATGTACAACTATAACAAAATATAGGTATTTCATTAGTTTTTACAAAACATTAACAATTCCAAAATTATATTTTACAACTCTTCGGGTACCGAAGTATTGTTATTAAAATAAATAAAATTAACTTTGTCAAAGTTTTGCTAATTGATGTTTATCGTCGTATAGCGAATTTAATGTTGGACAAGATGGTGTATAGTTCCACCACTGAAAAAAGTAAAACGGGGAATAGAATTACCTTTATCGTTTTGATATGGAGATGTTGACAATAGATAAACGTTTATCTCATCGAAGGGCCGTCTGCATTGTGGGCGTGATGCTTTCTTTGTCTTTTATTGCTGAAATGGTTTTGGGTAGTTTCCCTGTAGGTATATTCAGTTTTCCTCTCAACATCTTGATTTTAGCATTGTGGATGATGCTGATAACGATAATGTTCCGCAATAGAGCGAATAATGCTTGCGCTGTATTTATGCTTTCACGCGAGGCTACGTGGTTGTCTCTTGCCATGATTGTGGTGATTGGCATAACCCTGGGGTTACAACGCAAACCCTCGACCACTGCTTGGCCAATGGTTTTATCGTTATTGTTCCTGCAGAGCCATGTGCTATTTGTTGTTTTGCGGGGTTGGCGTAACAAGAATGGCATACGATGGCGTTTCTGTGTAACACATATCGGTTTGTTGCTCGCATTAGGCGCTGGGTTCTGGGGATCACCCGATCGTGAGAAGTGGCGTGCGCCTGTATATCATTTTTCGTCAAATGAGGCATTCACACCGGAAGGAAAGTTAAAGTTTTTGCCCTATACGATGGAGCTAAAAGACTTTTCAATTCAGCAATCCGAGAGTGGCGCACCGACTCACTACGAAGCGCGGTTATTGGTAGATGGTAAGATTGTGACACTGAAAGTGAATCATCCTTACGAACGAACACTAAGCGAAAAGATGTATCTTGTGAGTTTTTCCACATTACCTAATGGAGAAAGATATGCTATTATTGAAATTGTCAACGAACCATGGCAATGGGTGTCAGCAATAGGCATAATAATGCTGATTGCTGGCGCCGTGCTTCTCTTTATACAAGGACCAAAGGAGAACCGACGCCCGAAGTAAGAGCAGAGGATAAACTTGTTTATGCTATGCCTTACGAGAAGGAGGTCAAGTCCACGAAGTGGAATTAAAGGAGAAAGGGCTATGCAGACCGAATGGTTCCTTAAAACCTCATAACCTTAAAACCTTATTGAACAATTAAATGATTATGGAATGGAATATTATTCCTTTTTGGGCAGGTATCGTTCTGCTGATAGCTACGACTTCTGCTACTTGGGCAATATTTAAGAAGGAGCGCAGCATTGTGGCTATAGTAACAATGTTGCTTGCCATTCTCGCTATGGGCGGTTTTATCGCCATGCTGTGGGCCACCCTTAAACGACCGCCTATGAGAACTATGGGCGAAACACGTTTGTGGTACTCCTTCTTCATTCTTATAGCAGGGTTGTTCACGTATTCACGCTGGAAATACAGATGGATAATGTTGTTCTCAACTGTGCTTGCGGGGGTATTCATTGTTATAAACATCGTCAGGCCAGAGATTCATGACCAAACGCTTATGCCAGCCTTGCAGAGTGTGTGGTTTGTGCCCCATGTCGCTATCTATATGTTTTCTTATGCATTACTTGGATGCGCCACATTACTATCAACCGTTGTGCTGATGCGTAAAAACTATGACATGGATAAGGCGATAGAAAAACTTCTGTATGCAGGGGTGGCTTTTCTTACGGTAGGAATGCTTACTGGTGCTTTGTGGGCGAAGGATGCATGGGGAGCATATTGGAGTTGGGATCCGAAGGAGTCGTGGGCAGTTGCTACATGGGGATTGTATCTCATTGCCATACACTTAGCACCAAGTGTAATGAATACATCTCGAAAGCGGTTTTACCACATCATCATACTGCTGGGCTTCACGGCATTGCAAATGTGCTGGTATGGCATCAACTACTTACCCTCGGCAGAAACAAGCATACATACATATAACCAATAAAATTTTAAGTTATGAAGCAAAAAAAAGTTCAGTACCTGATTTTTGTTGCATTGCTGCTTTTGGTAGGCAGTTTTGTTACTTATCGTGCAATGCTTACGACACCATCCGTTGAGATGGCTCCAGAGGCACGAGTTTTAGCAATCATGGAGGAGGGCGGTTGCATGAGTTGCCATAGTGCAAATCCTCAACTTCCATTCTACGCCAACATCCCTGTAGCAGGAGATATGGTAATGAAAGACATTCAGGAGGGTTATCGTGCATTCGACATCGAGGATTTTATGACCAAATTGCAAGATGGCGGTATGCCGTCGCCTGTGGATGTAGCCAAAATAGAGAAGGTGGCACAGGATAAGCGCATGCCAATGGCAAAGTACTACTTGATGCATTGGGGTAGCCAAATGACGGACGAGAAGGCTGCCGTAATTGCAGAGTGGGCACGCGATTACCGCACAACATACTACAATGATGGCTTGACTGGAGAGCGCGCAGGCGAACCCGTACGTCCTATTTTAGCAAACACCGATGTTGACCAAAGAAAGGTTGCGCTTGGTTATGCCCTTTATCATGACACACGTTTGTCGGTTGATAACACCGTTTCGTGTGCCACATGCCACGGACTTAATACGGGTGGTGTGGACAACCTCCAATATTCAAAGGGTGTTGCAAACAATATTGGCGGAGTTAATGCACCCACAACCTACAATGCCGTTTACAACTTTGTACAGTTCTGGGACGGTCGTGCCAAGACGCTTGCAGAGCAGGCTGCTGGACCTCCACTCAACCCTATTGAGATGGCATCTACTTCTTTTGACGAGATTATCGCTAAACTTGCGAAAGAAAAGCAGTATGTTGAAGCATTCAAATGCATTTATGCTGATGGTATCACTGAAGCGAATATAACGAATGCCATTGAGGAATTCGAACGCACATTGATCACCCCCAATTCAAAGTTTGACAAATGGCTATTGGGCGATAATGAGGCGCTCAATGCTGATGAAATTCATGGTTACGAGTTGTTTAAGACGAACAGTTGTGCTACCTGCCATGTGGGTGCAAACTTGGGAGGCGAATCCTACGAGCTTATGGGATTGCGACACCATTATTTCGACGCACGAGGAACGGAACTTACTGAGGAAGACAACGGTCGCTTCAAGCAGACTAAGGACGAGCGTGACCGTCATCGCTTCAAGGTGCCAGGTTTGCGTAACATTGAACTCACATGGCCTTATTATCATGATGGCACTCGTGCAACCATGGAAGAGGCTGTACGCGATATGGCACTTTATCAGTGTGACATAGAACTTAAAGACTCCGAAGTGGCAGCTATCGTTGCATTCATGCGTACCCTTACAGGTGAGTATCAGGGTAAGTTGCTAAAATCGGATAACGTGCAAGAGAATTAAGGAAAAATAGACATTCAAAATAAGGAGTTTTAAATTGAATGAGGGTGTGTCCGTTTGGTGCACCCTCATTTTTATGTAGCTTTACAATTAGAAATTCTCATTACGTTCTTTTAATCATTCCCATTCCCCTCAAAAAATAAACCGGACAGCAATATTCGGATATGTATATTTGTCTTGTGATTTTGAGGGGGAGCAGAAGACTTTTGTTTGATATATGTATTACACAAATCAAATAAAATGGTAACTTTGCGGAAAATATTGAAGTTATGACAGAACTAAAGAAGCGGGGAGGCAAGCGCGAAGGGGCTGGAAGGCCAAGAACGGAGAGTAAACTTTATACATTCCGAGCACCTCAGGTAATGGCGGCATATATTGATGCACAAGAAAGTAAGACAGACTTTATCAAAGCGTGCATCTCTAAAACAATGGCAGAAAATCCAAGCAACTTAGAACAGCTTGGTGCTGTATTTCCAGCAACGAGAGTCAAGGATATGAGTCTTCCGTTTTTTGACATAGGTGTTGTTGCAGGATTCCCCATTCCTTTGGACAATGATGAGCGTGCTCAAGATATTGAACTGCTAAAAATGCTTTGTCCGAATCCTGAGTCAAGTTACCTTATCAGGGTTGAAGGCGATTCAATGATTGATGCGGGAATTGAATCGGGAGATATAGTGATTGTGGACAAAAGTAATCGTTTCCCGAGTGAGAGTCAGGTGGCGGTATGTGAGTTTAATGGCGAATATACCTTAAAGCGTTTTGTGAAAAGGAATGGGGTGGGGTGGTTAGTGCCAGCAAACTCAGATTATCCTGAAATAAAAGTTACTCCCGAAGACCGTTTTAGTATTTGGGGTACAGTGACTTATATTATTCACCGCCCACGCTATTAGAACGTGTTTGCATTGGTAGATTGCAATAGTTTCTTTTGTTCAGTTGAGAAGGTTTTCCATCCTGGACTTGAGGGAAGACCTGTCGTAGTTCTTTCGAGCAACGACGGGTGTATTGTTGCGCTCACACCAGAGGCAAAAGCGCTCGGATTGCGCCGTGGTGATCCTATATTTAAGGTGCGTGATATTGTGAGAGGGGGACTGGTGACGGTCTTTTCGGGGAATATGCAA
>JAZORE010000032.1:0-4017 GCA_045656425.1 Alloprevotella sp. | reverse complement strand
TCCGTAATCAAGTTTCCCGCATTACTTTCGCTATTCACAAACACAATCTCTGCCGCAGGGTGGTTGAGCAAAAGGCGAATGAGTTCGCCAGCAGTATATCCGGCACCGCCGATGATGCCTACTCTGATAAGTTCGTTCATTGGGGGAGGTAGTAGATTAGTTTCTGTCATCATGGAGTGAGTAATAAGCGCGGAGGGGTGTGCTTGTCACCTTGATGAAGCCCTTAGCCTCGTCAGAAGTCCAACCCTTCTGCGTTTCACCATACTCACCAAACTTATTCTTCACCAAGTCGTCGGGAGAATCTACGCCGACCGTCTGGAAGGTATAGGGTCGGAGTTCAAGAGTTACCTCACCGTTCACATTGCGCTGTGATGAAAGGAGCATGGCTTCCATATCAGGCATAACGGGTTCGAGGTACTGACTTTCGTGAAGGAACATGCCGTACCAGTTAGACACTTGGTCCTTCCAATACTGCTGCCACTTTGAAAGGGTGTACTTTTCAAGGAAACGGTGTGCCGCAATGATGAGCATAGGTGCTGCAGCCTCGAAACCAACACGGCCCTTGATACCAATAATCGTATCGCCCACGTGACAGTCACGGCCAATGGCGTAAGCAGCTCCGATTTCTTCGATAGCCTGAATGGCTGCAATCTTATCATCGTAGTGCTTGCCGTTTACAGAAACGATTTCGCCCTTCTCAAATCCGATTTTGAGGAGTTCGGGTTCTGACTTTGTGGGGTGCTTAAGGTATGCAGATTCGGGAAGACCCTGGTTGCTGTCGAGCAACTCACCACCGCAGATACTTGTTCCCCAAATACCTACGTTGTAAGAGTACTTGAGTTTTGTGAAGTCGGCAGCAAAACCATTCTTGTTGAGGTAATCTACTTCTTCCTGGCGGGTCAATGTATTGTCACGAGTGAGTGTGATAATTTCTACGCCGGGAGCCATCACGAGGAAGGTCATGTCGAAGCGAATCTGGTCGTTGCCGGCACCTGTAGAACCGTGTGCGATGGCGTCAGCGCCGATTTCCTTGGCGTAACGTGCGATGGCGAGCGCCTGGAAAATGCGTTCGGAAGAAACAGAAATGGGATAGCAGTTGTTGCGAAGCACATTGCCATAAATCATATAGCGAAGGCTCTTGTCGTAATACTCCTGCGTCACGTCGAGTGTCACATATTCCTTCGCACCAAGCTTGTACGCATTTTCTTCATTAGCCTTGAGTTGCTCAGCACTGAAACCGCCTGTGTTCGCACACGCAGCATATACTTCATAACCCATTTCCTTTGCCAAATACATCACTGTATAAGACGTATCGAGACCGCCGCTGAAAGCGACTACTACTTTCTTTGACATAATTATATTTTAGGTTTTAAGGTCTTAAGGTTATAAGGTTTTGAGAACCTTGCGGAGGGTGTTTTTATAACCTTTCAACCGAATAAATTATTAAATAGAAATTGTGGAAGTGAGGTGTTAAGAAGATTATGAACTGCATTGTTCTTACAACCTTTAACCTTAAAACCACATAACCTTATCATCCTATGCCTGTTCGGGATGCGCATTGATAAAGTCGAGAACGTCCTGAGGGATTTCCACAGGGAGCTTATCGTTAGGGTGACGTGCGGGGTCGTAAAGCATACCTGTGCAGACGCAATACTTACGGCCTGTGCGCGCAAGGACATCGCAGTTGATGCAACAGGGTGCTTCGGGCGTACCACAGCCCTTCCAATATTCATCATCGTGTGTGAGTTCATCGAAAGGCACGGGCACGTAACCAAGGCTGGTATTGATACGCATAACAGCGCCACTGCTGGTCAAACCAAAGATTTTAGCTTGCGGCCAGCGCACGCGACTCAAACTGAATGCGAGGCGCTTGATACGCGTAGCGAGGTGGTGACCACGGAACTTGGGAACGACAATCAAACCTGAGTTTGCCACGTAATGCTTGTTCTCCCAGCTTTCAATGTAGCAAAAACCTGCAAATTCTTCTCCCGCAAGGGCGATAACGGCTTTGCGTTCGCGCATCTTCGTAGCCACATACTCGTGTGTACGAGAGGCAATACCCGAACCGCGCACCTTTGCCGATTCGGTAATCGTATCTAAAATGGTATCAACATATTTTTCGTGGCTGCCGTCTGCGACAATCACACGAATACCATCGTTGTATTCTTCCATAATGTATTTAGTTTTTGAGTTTAATTACTGATAGTTAAATGTTTATCTGTTGCACGGCACGCAGCGTGAGAGTTGCGTAATCACATCTTCTCTGCTGTATCCCTCGCGTATGACTACGATAATCGTATCGTCGCCAGCGACGGTGCCACACACCGCATCGAGGTTGCAATTATCAATTTCCGAAGAGATGACCCCCGCATGACCGGGCTTGGTACGGATTACGGCAAGGTTGCCCGAGAATTCCATTCCGATATACCCCGCCGTGTTGCGATACTCGCTGTAGGTCGAAGGTTTAACCGTGCGTTTGTAGTGCGGATGGTCGGGCAACATATAAATATACCCGTTGGGACCCATCATCTTTGCCGCATTCAGTTCGCGCAAGTCGCGTGAAAGTGTGGCTTGTGTCACCTTATGTCCCTCGCGCTCTAATTCACGGATAAGATTCTCTTGCGAACTCACCTCGCAGTTGCTCAATATCATACGCAATACCGCCAGTCTATCGTCCTTTCCTTTCATAGTCTATGTTTAGTTTTGAAACAGGCGCAAATATACATCCTTCATTTTATCCATGCAATAATTTATGAATAATTTTTCTGTATATTCATAATTTTATTGCATAAATACAGAAATTCTATCCTTTGAGTCTGCATTTCATTCAGAATTTGTGAAGTGAGAAAGGGTATTGTATATGATTTTTCAGCATTGAGCATCAGCGGAATGCCGTGTGCTCACAAGCGCATTCGACTTTCTGAAAACAAATTGCCGATTAAATTAAACAAACTGCCGATTAGTTTGAATAAAGTCCCGATTAGTTTTCAGCACTTCCCGAAGCCTTGGTTTCAAGTGCCTAACCGTGGTGTGAAGGTGCTTATTTCTTGCGCCTTAAGTGTACGGTTACGGCATTGTGGTCCGAACGGTCGGGGCGGTCAAGCACGTGTGCAGCATGGGGTTCCCAGAAGTCTTCACCATAAAGGATATGGTCGATGCGCACCACCATAGAGTGGCGGTTAAAGGTACGTCCAAGTCCATTACCTGCCTGTACAAAGGCATCATCAAGGTTGCCCGCGCTGGCAATTGTGCGATAGGTGTAAGAAACGGGCGTATCGTTGAAGTCACCACAGACTATGAGGTTACGATGTTTGTTGTCCTCAATATAACGAGCAATATTGTCCGCCTGCTGCGCACGAGGTTCTGAAGCACGTGCGATTTTGCGCGCTACGTGAAAGAGTCCCTGGAAATCCAAATCCTCCTCGTTGTTTTCGTCCCTCAGGTTATCCACATTATCCTTGAAGATATCGCGATCTTCTGCCGTAAGCCCCATCGATTTAAGGTGCATAACGATAAAATAAAGCGTATCGGCATTCGAGAGTTTGATTTTGAATACCGCAGCATTGTTACCCTCTACGCAACTAATGACTTCCTTTTCCAAAATCGGGTAGCGCGAGAAACAACCTAAGTAACTTTCGTTCGCACGAATGGAATCCGCATAAAAACCATTGCGTTTCAAGATGGGGCGTACGTGTTTCGTGTATTGATTTCCGCCTATGCCTTCTTGGTATCCCACAATGTCGGGACTCTCAAGGATAATGTCGCGCACCAATCGGTTGTCACCGTCCTTTGTGTTCTTACTCTTGTTCTGCCCCGTCCATAATCCGAAACAGGCAGTGTTATAGGTCATCACCTTAAGGCTCTGCTTGGGCGCAGGTGAGGGCAGGTTGATGGGAAAGTAGTCGTATATGGTACTGCTACAAAGCAGGAGTCCTACAAAGGGAATCCACGAGCGGCGCCATGCGAATATCAGGCTGATGAAAAGCATAAAGATGGTGCCTCCCAGAAAGAAGGGAA
>JAZORE010000031.1:0-128006 GCA_045656425.1 Alloprevotella sp. | reverse complement strand
TAATGGTTTTCTTTGCCCTTAAAGTGTAACGAATATACAGCCTCTGCTTCATCACCTTTGCAACCATGTTGCAGAAACACCTCCGCTTTTGTAGTTACCAACTTTTATTCGTAATTTTGCACAAAATTTTTAGAGACACCTCCCCCCCCGAGGAGGTTCTACATGTACATATCATTTTATGAAGCAAAAATTACTTCTCATCCCCATTGCCCTGCTGACCGGCATGAGTTATGCCACGGCGCAAGTGAGCCACTCTCACAATCATACGCACGACCACAACCACGATAAAAAGGAAGTGGACCACAACCACGAAGGGCACGTACACACCGAAAACTGCTCGCACAATCACCCTCCGAAGAAGCAGACGGGGCATGTGCATACCGAAAATTGCAGTCACGGGCATGACCATGACCACGAAGCGGAGAGCGAACTTGGCACAGCCACAGTAAGCGTAAAGCGCAAGGGCGTTTATAAAAATTGGCGTTCTACGGAAAAGGTAGACATGATTACCAGCGCCGAACTCCTTCGTTGCGCATGTTGCAATCTCGGCGAGAGTTTCCAAACAAATGCTGCCGTTGACGTAAGTTATTCAGATGCTGCAACCGGAGCAAAGCAAATTAAACTACTCGGACTTGCGGGCACTTACGTGCAGATGCTCACAGAAAATATGCCTAACTTCCGCATTGTAGCACAACCCTACGGTCTCGGTTATGTTCCTGGTTCGTGGATGGAAAATATCAGCGTGTCAAAGGGTACGGCAAGCGTGAAGAACGGATATGAAGCCGTGACGGGACAAATCAATGTGGAACACCTTAAGCCCACAGCCGCAGATGCCTCTCCCCTTTCGATAAACATATATGGCGACCTGGACAGCAAACTTGAAGTGAACGCAGCCAGTATGCACCACGTGGGCGGACATTGGAGCACGGGCGTGCTTGCCCATGTTGAAAAGGCGATGGAGATGCACGATGACAACAACGACGGATTTTCCGACATGCCACAGGTAGAGCAGTTTAACATAATGAACCGTTGGCACTACGATGGACACGACAAAAACTTCCAGTTCGGCATCAAAGCCCTGGGAGAAGACCGCCAAAGCGGACAGTTAGCGAAAGCGGTGAAGGCAGGTGAAGAACGCTACCGCATTGGCGTAGCGACCGACCGCTACGAAGCCTATGCCAAGGGAGCTATAGGTATCAACCATGACCGAAATTCTAACGTAGCCTTTATTCTTTCAGGTTCTTGGCACCATCAAGATGCCGTATTTGGTCATAGAGCATACGATGTAAAGCAGACATCTGCTTACGGTTCGCTCATCTACGAATCAGACTTTGGCACCCACCACAACCTCTCAACGGGGTTCAATTTTGTTCATGATGCCTTCTCACGTAAGACAGACCTTAACGGAATTGGCGCACTCACAAACTCGAAGGATCACGAAACAGTTGGCGGCGCTTACGCACAATATACTTATAAGTTGAACGACGACTTTACAGCAATGGGTGGTGTGCGAGTTGACCACAGCAACCTTCATGGTACCTTCGTCACTCCTCGTGCGCACATCAAGTGGTCACCCTCATTATTTGCACACTTCCGCCTCTCTGCCGGAAAGGGCTATCGCACGACGCACATCCTTGACGAAAACAACTTCCTCCTCGCAGGTTCACGCAAAATGAGTATTGATGGGGGCATTGACACACAGGAAGAAGCGTGGAACTTCGGAGCATCTGGGCAGTTTAAAATCCCTGTGGGTGAAAAACTCTTGAATCTTGATGTAGAGTACTACTACACCGACTTCGTGAAGCAAGTTGTCTGTGACATGGACAACGATGCACATGCGGTACAATTCTACAACCTCGACGGTGATAGTTATTCACACGTCGTTCAGGCAGAAGCCACCTACGAACTCTTCCCTCGCTTCAACCTCACGGCAGCTTACCGCCACACCATCTCAAAGACTACTTACAAAAACTTGGGTACGGTGGACAAGCCCTTGACCAGCAAGTATAAGGCATTGCTCACTATGGGTTATGAAACGAAGGGTAAAAACAAGTGGCAGTTTGACATTACCTCACACCTCAATGGTGGTGGTCGTATGCCCAACGCTTACACAAAGGCTGACGGCACGCGCTCATGGGACGAACGCTACGACGCTTTCTACCAACTCAGTGTACAAATCACCAAGAACATTGGTAAGTGGGCCATTTATGTGGGTGGCGAAAACCTCACCAACTACAAGCAGAAGAACGCGATTATCAACGCCAACAATCCTTGGAGCGATGAATTTGACCCCACTATGGTTTACGGACCGATGCACGGATGCAAGTTCTATGCGGGCGTGAGATTCAAACTTTAAGTGATGAAATCGACGAGAATATATTTAGCAAAAAGTGCCCCCAAAAGTCCTTGAATTACTTTTGGGGGCACTTTTTCATTCTAACCACTTCATAAAGGGAATTAAACTACTTGTTCACCTTTTTAAGTTTAGCAAACCCTAAAAGGAGGGTTTTCTGCCCTACTCCTTGAAAATACACGACTGCTTTTGCGCTTGGTCCTGTGCCTTCAAGGGAGAGGATGGTCCCTATGCCGAAACGATTGTGTTCTACCCTATCATCAACGCGTAATTCTTCGAGCGTTGAAGAGTGGGGATGAGACGTTAGTTTTTGCAGCGAGGCTTGTAGGGGTTTGAGTGATGGCGTAAAACGCGCTGGGGGCTGAGACGCGCTACGCGCTGAGGAAGCGTCTGCCCTTGAGGTTGGCTGGAGGGAGGGGCTTTGGGGATGTGATGAAAAAAGCGGCTTGGGGATGTCATTAAGGAAGCTGCTTTCCGTACAGTATTGAAACTGCCCCCATTTGAAACGCGTTTTGGCATAAGAAAGGAAGCAGCGGCTCTTTGCGCGGGTGACGGCAACATAAAACAAGCGACGCTCTTCTTCGAGTTCTTTCACCGAAAAGCGAGCTGATTCGGCGGGAAAGAGCCCCTCTTCAAGTCCTGTGACAAAAACAGCCTCAAACTCCAAGCCCTTAGCTGCGTGGACGGTCATCAACGTTACGCGAGGTTGCTCGTCGTCCCTTTGATCGGCATCCGTGAGCAACGAAACGTTGGAAAGATAGTCTGCCAAAGTGAGATGTTCCACTCCGTGTTCTTCGAGATAGTCAGCTTCCATTTCAGCCATGGCGCCTATCAGCTCCTCGATGTTTTGGATTTTTGCAGCGCCTTGGCAATCGTCGTCTTCCAAATCCTTGTGGATGCCCTCTTCAAAAACGATGCGCTTGGCAAGTTCGTGTACGGAGATGCCTTGTTCGACCAATGACGCATAGTGGTTTATGTTTGAACAGAAGGCGTCGAGGCGTCGAGCTGTAGCAGTTGAGAATTTTAGGCCGTACGTTTCTGGATTTTCAGCAACAAGAAAGGGGGATTTCTCGTGCGCTACGGCGGCGGTTTGTAACTTTGCGATGGTGGTATCGCCGATTCCACGGCGCGGATAATTTATAATCCTCTTAAACGCTTCCTCGTCATTGGGGTTAGCAATCAGGCGGAGGTAGGACAAAAGGTCTTTTACTTCCTTTCGTTGGTAAAATGAAAGTCCGCCATAAATTCTGTAAGGTATCCCCTGCATTCTGAAGGCGTCTTCAAACGAACGGCTTTGGGCATTTGTGCGGTAAAGCACTGCTATATCCGCATAGGAAACCTCCTTTTGTCGGTGGAGTCGGCTAATTTCTCCAGCAATTCTAAATCCTTCGTCCTTATCACTTGAAGCTGGCAATAGCTTTAGGCTGTCGCCCAAGCCCTTCTTACTATACACCTGCTTCGGAATTTGATTCCTATTGTGTGAGATGATGGCGTTTGCAGCATCTACAATGTTACCGGTGCTGCGATAATTGCATTCGAGCTTTATAGTGCGCGCCGTAGGATACTGATTGGTGAAATTCAAAATATTTTCAATTCGTGCACCACGAAAGCCATAAATACTTTGAGCATCATCGCCAACAACGCTGATACATGAATCTGGTAAGGTTAATTGTGAAATTATCTGATGTTGCACGTAATTGGTATCTTGATACTCGTCTACCAATATATACTTGAAGCGGTCGAGGTAATGAAGGCGTACAGCGTCGTTTGATTTGAAAAGCAGGTAAGTCTCTACCAACAAATCATCAAAGTCCATAGCATTGGCGTTGCGACAGCGATTTTTATAACGCAGATATATTTCACCAACAGCAGGGATGCCCGCTAATACATCAGCTCTTTTGAAATCGGCATCAGCCAAATAATGCTCTGGCATTATCAAACGATTTTTAGCAGACGAAATTCGCGAATGTATGGCAGATGCTTTATAAACCTTTGAATCAAGATTCATTTCCTTAACAATAGCGCTTATCAGCGCTTGGGCATCAGATTGGTCGTATATTGTAAAGGTTGAAGTATAACCAATATGCTGAGCTTCCATCCTTAAGATTCTGCCGAAGATACTATGAAAAGTGCCCGACCACAAATATTTTGCAGCATCCTTATTAACTAAATGAGAAATTCGGCTATTCATTTCTTTGGCAGCTTTATTGGTAAATGTAAGCGCCAATATTTGCCAAGGTTGCACACCTTGCTGTAATAGATATGCTATTTTGTAGGTCAACACACGTGTTTTTCCTGAACCTGCACCTGCAAGTATAAGTGAGGGACCTTCATTATACGTTACAGCTTCGTATTGAGATGCATCTAAATAATCCCGCAAATTATTCATAAGCAGATTTTCTTTTGTTTTTGTGTTAATGTAACTTACGTCGCCTCAGACTTATCAAGTCGTCTTGACTCATGAAATTCTATTTATTATAAAGAAAGTAGAAACATAAAAAGTTATCAAATCATCCACTATGACCTGGAAATCAGTCGTGAGTTTGGCGCTTTTCTTTATCATGCTCCAACTTTCTCAAATAGAATTTTACTTGAAGCTGGATATCCTCTATAACTTGTTGTGGCATACCTGAATCTATTGCCGCTTTCAATTTTTCTTGTGTTTCTTTGATAAACACAGAGTCTTTCAACAAAATTCCTTGCTCCCTCACATTCATAGCCAAAGGATAGGTTTTACGAATGGAATCAATGAATGATATAGCTGATGTATAATCTGATTCTTGATAAGCCATACGGGCTTGATGAAGTAATTCTCTCCCCTTTTCTTCTGCAAAATCTCTATCTTTATCAATACTACTATCACAACAAATTAGAGTGAAGATACTTCCTAAAATAAACACACTATACTTGTACATAATCAATATTATTAGGGTGAAGTACAAAGGTACAAAAATTTAACTCAATAAAAAAACATAGGGTGCGAAGTTGTTACCTCGCACCCTATTTTATAGCAATTGCTATTCAGCATCCTTTTGTTCGTTTTCAGCAATAAGTTTGTTCTGAATATCACCAGGAACGAGTTCGTAAGAAGCAAACTTCATGATGAACGAAGCGCGACCTCCAGTGATTGAACTCAAGGTTGTTGAATAAGTTGACATTTCCTTCAAAGGTACCTTTGCTTGCAACTTTTCATAACCATTTTCTGAACTCATACCGACAATCATACCACGACGTCCCTGAAGATCACTCATCACATCACCCATCTTAT
Organism: Alloprevotella sp.; assembly: GCA_045656425.1. Taxonomy (GTDB): domain Bacteria; phylum Bacteroidota; class Bacteroidia; order Bacteroidales; family Bacteroidaceae; genus Alloprevotella. The sequence continues at coordinate 122,385 of JAZORE010000031.1, read as the reverse complement.
CTGCGGGTACGAATACTTCTACATCGTAAATCGGTTCGAGAATCTTAGGACCCGCTTCGCGGAATGCCTGGCTAAATGCATTGCGACCAGCAAGCATGAATGAGAGTTCGTTAGAATCTACGGGGTGCATCTTACCATCGTAAACAACTACGCGTACATCACGTGCATAACTTCCAGTAAGAGGTCCTTGCTCCATACGGCTCATGATACCCTTCAAAATGGCAGGCATGAAGCGAGAATCAATAGCACCACCAACTACGCTATTGATGAACACTAACTTACCGCCCCATTCAAGTTCCACTTCTTCCTTACCCTTGATGTTTACACGGATTTCTTGACCGCCGAATGTGTAAACCGTTGGGTCGGGCATACCATCTTGATAAGGTTCAACAATGAGGTGCACTTCACCAAACTGACCAGCACCACCTGATTGCTTCTTGTGGCGATAATCGGCACGAGCGGCCTTCGTGATTGTTTCGCGATAAGGAATGCGTTGTTGATAGAATTCAATCTGAATCTTATCAATATTTTCAAGACGCCACTTGAGGGTGCGCAAGTGGAATTCACCCTGACCATGAACGAGAATCTGACGCAATTCCTTGCTTTGTTCTACTTCCCATGTGGGGTCTTCCTGACGCATGCGTGTGAGTGCGCTCATCATCTTTTCTGTATCAGCCTCGTTAATAGCACGAATAGCACGTGTGTACTTCGCATTGGGATACTTAATGAAGTTGAAACGGTTTTCACAATCCTTAGCGTTGAGCGTGTTGCCTGTGCGTACGTCCTTCAACTTAACTGAGCAACCGATGTCACCAGCAGAGAGTTGTTCTACCTTCTCACGATTAGCGCCTGAGCAAACGAAGAGCTGTGACATGCGTTCCTTAGAACCACGATCAGCATTCGTTAAGTCATCACCTTCTTTAAGCACACCACTCATCACCTTAAAGTATTGAACTTCACCGATATGGGGTTCCACACCTGTCTTAAAGAAATAAACGGATGTGGGAGCATCGGGCACGGGTTTCACTTCTTCACCGCGCGTATTGAACACGGCGGGCATTTCATCAACGTGAGGCACAACGTTGCCCAAGAATTCCATCAAGCGACCTACGCCCATATCCTTACCCGCACAGACGCAGAACACGGGGAAAATAGAGCGTGTCACCATACCCTTGCGGATACCTTCACGCATTTCGTCTTCGGTGAGGTATTCAGTTTCAAAGAACTTTTCCATCAACGCTTCATCGTTTTCAGCAGCTGCTTCAACGAGTGCCTTGTGTAATTCTTCCGCCTTAGCCTTTTCGCTTTCGGGGATATCCTCAATTGTGGGTTCGCCACCCTCTGCAGCCCATGTCAACTTCTTCATCAAGATAATATCTATCAATGAATTGAAGTTAGCACCAGGATTCAAGGGATATTGAACGGGAACCACCTTTGAACCATAAATATTTTGTAAATCCTCAAGAATTTGATCGTAATCACACTTGTCATCATCAAGCTGATTCACAAGGAAAATAACGGGTTTCTGAAGCTTTTCAGTATAGCGGAAGTGGTTTTGAGTACCTACCTCAGGACCAAACTGACCATTGATAAGCAACACTGCCGTGTCGGTCACGTTAAGTGCGGTCAATGCAGCACCAACGAAGTCATCACTACCAGGGCAGTCAATGATATTTAATTTCTTACCCTTCCATTCTGTGTGGAACACGGTAGAGAATACAGAGTATCCGTAATCGTGCTCAACGGGGAAATAGTCACTCACGGTATTCTTCTGAGTGATACGTCCACGGCGACTGATTTGACCACTATGATAAAGCAATGACTCTGTCAAAGTGGTCTTACCCGATCCATCATTACCAAGCAGGGCAATGTTCTTGATTTCTTGAGAATTGTAAACTTTCATGGTATTCTACTTTTTACAATTGTTAGGTTAGTAAATCTTGGATTTTTGCTTTCAAAGCAGAGACATGGTTATTCTCACGCCTAAAAACGAGCGCAATTTATGAAGAATATTTTAGAGTGCAAAACATCATTTATATGTTGTTTAACATACCTCTTCATTTAAGTGCAGTAATATTCTTTAGCACATTTAATAATAAGACAAAATAGATAGTTGTCTACAAATTTATGTGTAACACTATATTTGAAGCACAAATACTGAAGAGATAAGTGAGAATTGCATCCTAAAAAAGGGCAACAGTCCTATAAGAAACTAATTGGGAGTTAGTTGTAATTAAAAGGGATTTAATTTGAATTAAAAGGGAGATAGATAATTGGTGAACAATTCTAATATTATTACAGTCTAAATTATGGTTGTGTAAAAATAACTTGACTTTAGTATTTCTTAAATTTACGTATATTTAGAATTATTGCATATTATTTTGGAAATTAGCATAAAATTAGTACTTTCGCAGTGGTTGTATGATAATACTGATACCATACGAGTCAAAAACATGTAAGCAGGTTTCATCTATTACTCCACACTCCTGCGGTCATGAAATCTATTATTGACTAAAATAGAACATCATGAGTACATACGTTAAACCACAAATTGAAGTTTTTGAAGTAAAGACGGAGGAAATTTTGTCAACAAGTCAAATTGAAGTCTACGGAAGAGGAACCTCTGAAGAACCTTTAACACGTCATAGAGGTGGTTGGGACAGTTCTCAATGGTCAAATAATAACGAAGACTATTGGAACACGTACTAATTAATGACACTTACTACTAATATTATTATTTTGAAAACACTAAAATATGGAAGAACAGATTATACAAATATCAGAACGTCTACATGGTCTTCGTGATGCACTAGACCTTAGTATAGAAGAACTTGTTGGTGAATGTGGTATTTCGCAAGAAGAATACGAAAAGGCTGAAAGTGGTAGTGCAGATATATCTGTAGGCATGCTTCAAAAAATTGCCCGTCAATACAATCTGCCTCTTGACACGCTTATGTTTGGAGAAGAGCCCAAAATGAGTTCGTATTTTCTCACACGAGCAGGAAAAGGTACAAGTATCGAACGTACAAAAGCATACAAATATCAAGCACTTGCCGCTGGTTTTCGTGACCGAATAGCAGACCCATTTATTGTTACTATAGAACCCAAACCCGCTAATACACCTTTCCATCTTAACAACCACGCAGGACAAGAATTCAATCTTGTACTTGAGGGAAAACTTGAAATTTCCATTGATGGTAAGATTCTCATACTTAACGTTGGAGATAGTATATACTTCAATGCACAATTACCTCATGGAATGCGTGCTCTTGATGGTAAACCAATGAAGATGTTAGCCATCATTATGTAAAAATTTTGCCACGACTAAGTAGGTAGACAAAACACACAAAAACTATGGTACACAAATACTTAAAGCAAACTTCCTTCACTTCACAAGAAGATTTCAATAAAAATTTTGAACTAACAGTTCCTGAAAACTTCAACTTTGGTTATGACATTGTTGATGCATGGGCAGAAGAAGCACCAGAAAAGTTAGCAATGCTTTGGACTAACGATCAGGAAGAAGTACGTCGCTATACTTTTGCAGACATAAAAAAATACACAGATAAAACTGCTGCATACTTCCAATCTCTTGGTATTAAAAAGGGAGATGTAGTGATGTTAGTATTGAAACGTAGAGCAGAATTTTGGTTTAGCACCGTTGCGCTCACTAAATTAGGAGCGACTGTTGTTCCAGCCACTCACTTACTTACTAAGAAAGATATAATCTATCGTTGTAACGCGGCTGAAATCAAAATGATAGTATGTGCAGGTGAGCCCGTAATCATTGGGCATATTTTGGAAGCACGTCAGGAATGCCCTACTCTTAAAACTGTTGTTAGTGTTGGGAATGAAACACCCGAAGGTTTTGAGAATTTTCAACAAGGAATAGAAAATGCCAAACCTTTCCAACGTCCAGAGCATCCCAACAAAAACGAAGACATCATGCTTCTCTACTTCACTAGTGGCACATCTGGGCATCCCAAAATGGTAACACATAATTTCACTTACCCTTTAGGACATATTAGCACCGCATTACTTTGGCACAATCTCACACCAGATAGTCTACACCTTACAATTGCGGATACTGGTTGGGGGAAAGCTGCGTGGGGGAAAATATATGGTCAGTGGATAGTGGGAGCAACACTATTCGTTTACGACCACGAAAAGTTCACTCCTGCCGATTTCCTCGAAATGATACAACGCCATCGTATTACTTCCCTCTGTGCTCCCCCTACAATTTTCCGTTATCTCATCCATGAGGACCTTACACGTTACGATTTATCCTCATTAAAATATTGTACTATAGCAGGGGAAGCACTCAACCCTGCGGTATACGATACATTTAAGCGACTGACAGGACTTAAACTTATGGAGGGATTTGGCCAAACCGAAACAACATTATTGCTCGGAAATATGCCATGGATGGAACCTAAACCTGGAAGTATGGGACTCCCCATTCCTCAATATGACATAGACCTTGTTGATTATGAAGGACGCTCTGTTGAAGCTGGCGAACAAGGACAAATTGTTATCCGCATCAATAAAAAGATTCCCGTAGGACTTTTCAAAGGATATTACAAGGATGAACAACGCACTAATGAAGCTATGAGAGACGGACTTTATTATACTGGAGACATTGCTTGGAAAGATGAGGACGGATATTATTGGTTTGTTGGACGAGCTGACGATGTTATCAAAAGTTCAGGATACCGCATTGGTCCATTTGAAGTTGAAAGTGCCCTTATGACACATCCAGCAGTAATAGAGTGTGCCATAACAGGTGTACCCGATGAAATGCGTGGCCAAGTCGTTAAGGCTACAATAATATTGTCAGAAGAATATAAGGAAAAAGCAGGACCTGAACTAATTAAAGAATTACAAAATCACGTCAAGCGCATTACCGCTCCCTATAAATATCCAAGAGTAATTGAATTTGTAGAAGAACTTCCCAAAACTATTAGCGGTAAAATACGACGTAACGAAATTCGCAAACAATAATAAAAAAACTCTCAGATGCGTCTGAGAGTTTTTTTTTAAGTTCATAGTCCCTAAGTATCTTACTTCATCAACTCAATAGAGCGCTTGATGAAGCGGTTGAGTTCGCTACCCTTCAACAATCCGCTTTGGAGCAATGCCAAGTCGATGAGTTGGGGAATAACGGCATTTCCGTTAGCGAAGGCGGCAAGCACTTCCTTTTGCTTTGCCTCTTCGGCGGCAATAGCGTCACGGCATTCCTGAAGGTCTTTGCGCTCAGCCTCAGAGATTTCGTCGTACTTCTTATCCTTCTGCTCTTGTTCCAACACCTGAAGGCGTGCGTTAAGGCCACGCATTTCGTTTTCTATGGGTTTGAGACTTTCGGATGTAGCGCTTTCTACCTCGGTCATTACCTTCTTCACCAAGGGGTGGTTTGAGTTGAGCACCACGTTATACATATCGGGCATTTCGCCATAGAAACTCATACCACCTTGGAACTGTGCCATCTCCTTCATGCGGCGCATATATTCGCTCTGAGTTACTACGATGGGTGCATCGTCTTCGGCGAGGACTTCGGTTTGCACGCGGAGTTCCATCTTTTCCATCTTGGGCACCATGGCCTCAAAGGCGGTGGCAAGCTTCTTGCTTTGTGCTTCAGTAAGCGCATTTACGGCCTCGTCTTCCTTCTGAATCAAGCGACTAATCACATCGCCATCCACACGCACGAGGCGCGCCTTTTCAAACTTCTGCTCAAGCATTGAAACCATTGGAGCATCGAGCTGACCGTCCATGAGGAGCACGTTATAACCCTTTGCCTTTGCCGCTTCAATATGTGAGAACTGCTGCTCCTTGTCGCTGGCATAAAGATAAATAAGATTACCCTCCTTGTCGGTTTGATTGTCCTTAATGAGCTCCTTATACTCTTCATAAGTGTATTGCTTACCGTCAACATCGGCAAAGAGTGCAAACTTATGAGCCTTTTCGTAGAAATCAGGTTGCGAGAGCATGCCGTAATGGATGAAGAGTTTAAGGTCTGCCCACTTCTGTTCAAATTCCTCACGGTTGTTCTTGAAGAGACTTGCCAAGCGGTCTGCCACCTTCTTGGTGATATACGAAGAAATCTTCTTTACATTGGCATCGCTCTGCAAATAACTGCGACTTACATTCAAAGGAATATCGGGAGAGTCAATCACCCCATGAAGCAAGGTCAAGAATTCGGGAACAACATTCTCAACTTGATCAGTCACGAAAACTTGATTACAATAAAGTTGAATTTTTTTGCGTTGTAAATCAATATTTTGCTTAATCTTTGGGAAGTAAAGTACACCTGTGAGGTTGAAGGGATAATCCACATTGAGGTGAATCCAGAAGAGAGGTTCATCAGCCATGGGATAAAGGTCAGAATAGAATTTCTTGTAGTCTTCATCCGTCAGTGTTGAGGGCGTCTTAGTCCAAAGGGGTGTAGTGTCATTGATGACATTAAGTTCGTCAGTTTCCACCTGCTTGCCTTCCTTCCATTCCTTCTTGTGTCCAAAGGCTACGGGGACTGCCAAGAAACGACAATATTTTGTGAGGAGTTTGCTGATAGTTGCTTCTTCAAGGAATTCCTTGCAATCTTCAGCAATGTGAAGCACGATGTCAGTGCCGCGTTCTGCCTTGTCCACCTCTGTAATTTCAAACTCTGGCGAACCATCGCAAGTCCACTTCACCGCTTGAGCACCTTCCTGATAGCTACGTGTAACGATATCCACACGTTCGCTCACCATAAAGGTAGAGTAGAAACCGAGACCGAAATGACCAATAATAGCATTAGCATCATCCTTGTAACGTTCAAGGAAGTCTGTAGCACCCGAGAAGGCAATCTGATTGATGTACTTTTCAATCTCCTCGGCCGTCATACCAATACCACGGTCACTAATCGTAAGTGTTTTTGCCTCGGCATCAACCTTAACTTGCACAGTCAAGTCACCGAGTTCACCACTCACCTCTCCACGCGCGCTAAGAGTCTTCAACTTTTGCGTAGCGTCAACGGCATTTGCGACTACTTCACGAAGGAAAATCTCATGATCACTATACAAGAATTTCTTAATCACGGGGAAAATATTCTCCGTAGTTATTCCAATTTGTCCTTTTTTCATAATATCGGTTCTTTAAGTTATGAATTTCATTTTTACATAAAATGCAAATAATATGCCAAAAATGAGAATAACCGAACAGGAGTCATGGGAAAGACTTAATTTTATAGGATTTACCCCATCAAGTACACTGTTAGTAGTCAAGGGCCAATATCGCGGATTTTTTTTTATTCTTCTTAAAAAGGCACATCGACACTCAGACAAAAGTAAAAATCAAAATTTCGCTTTGCTTATTATTCGTAATAATGTAAATTTGCAGAAGATTACAAATTAAATAAATATTAGAAAATTATAAACACACATAAATCTTAATCGAATGTATAGATCTCACAACTGCGGTGAACTCCGCATTCAGGATACAGGAAAGGTGGTTACCCTTTCTGGTTGGGTGCAAAGATTGCGCAAAATGGGCGGTATGACATTTGTCGACCTCCGTGACCGTTATGGCATTACGCAACTCGTGTTTAACGAAGAAACAAATGCCGAACTTTGCGCACGCGCTAATAAGTTGGGACGTGAATATGTTATTCAGGTAACGGGTGCCGTAAATGAGCGCTTCTCAAAAAATGAAAACATTACCACAGGCGCTATTGAAATTATCGTTGATACGCTCAACGTGCTCAACGCTTCGGCAACACCTCCCTTCACGATTGAAAACAACACCGACGGCGGCGACGACATTCGCATGAAGTATCGCTACCTCGATTTGCGCCGCGATTGCGTACGTAGCAATCTTGAATTGCGCCACAAGTTCTGCATCGCTGTGCGCAACTTCCTCGATGGCCTTGGTTTTATGGAGGTTGAAACTCCCGTGCTCGTAGGTTCTACACCCGAAGGTGCACGCGATTTCATCGTGCCTTCACGCATGAATCCCGGTCAATTCTATGCCCTTCCCCAGAGTCCGCAAACGTTGAAGCAATTGTTGATGGTAGCTGGTTTTGACCGCTACTTCCAAATCGTGAAGTGCTTCCGCGATGAAGACCTCCGAGCCGACCGTCAGCCCGAATTCACACAGATTGACTGCGAAATGTCGTTCGTTGAACAAGACGACGTTATCAATACATTTGAAGCCCTCACGAAGTACCTCTTCAAGGAAGTGCGTGGTGTTGATTTAGGTGAGACTCCCTTCCTCCGCCTTCCCTGGGCAGAAGCAATGCGCCGTTTCGGTTCAGACAAACCCGATATGCGTTTCGGCATGGAGTTTGTAGAATTGATGGACGTGATGAAGGGCACTGGCGAGTTTGCCGTGTTTAACGACGCTCAATACATCGGCGGTATCTGCGCACCTGGTTGTGCCGTTTATACCCGCAAGCAATTGGACGAACTCACCAACTTTGTCAAGAGTCAGCAGATTGGCGCCAAGGGACTTGTTTATGCACGTGTGGGTGAAGATGGTAGCGTGAAGAGTTCGGTAGATAAGTTCTACACTCCCGAAGTGCTTGAATCCCTCAAGGTGAAGATGGACGCAAAACCCGGCGACCTCATCCTCATCCTCAGCGGTGACGATGCGATGCGCACACGCAAGCAACTATGCGAACTCCGCCTCCTCATGGGCGACCGCCTCGGCTTGCGCGATAAGAATAAGTTTGCCCTCCTTTGGGTCGTTGACTTCCCCATGTTTGAATGGAGTGAAGAAGAAGGTCGCCTCATGGCTATGCACCACCCCTTCACAGCACCCAAACCCGAAGATATTGAAAAACTTGACACTGCACCCGCAGAAGTATGTGCGAATGCCTATGACATGGTGTGCAACGGTGTAGAAGTGGGTGGCGGTTCTATCCGTATTCACGATGCTGTGCTTCAAGCAAAGATTTTTGAAATTCTCGGTTTCACTCCTGAACGCGCACAAGAGCAGTTTGGTTTCTTGGTGAATGCCTTTAAGTATGGTGCACCCCCTCACGGTGGTTTGGCTTATGGTCTTGACCGCTTCGTGAGTCTCTTTGCAGGTCTTGATAGCATTCGTGACTGCATCGCGTTCCCCAAGAACAATTCTGGTCGCGACGTCATGCTTGATGCCCCCTCATTTGTGGATCAGAAGCAGCTTGACGAACTCTGCTTGCAGTTGGGCGAAATCAACAAATAAAATATAAAAAAACAAGAAAGGAGAAATGAGAAATTACTTGCACGAGAAGGTCGGGCTTGGTTTTCTCCTTTCTCCTTTTTCCTTTCTCAATTATGAACTTTATTGAACTTTGCCAAAAGCGTTATTCCGTACGCTCATATCACCCACTTGCCATTGAGCAGGAAAAGTTGGATTACGTTCTTCAGTGCGCACGCTTGGCACCCTCTGCAGTAAATTTTCAACCTTGGAAATTACAACTGATTACGAATAAAAAAGAGATGGATGCAGTAAAGCAGTGTTACAACCGCTCGTGGTTTGAAACGGTAAACACCTGCATTATCATCTACAAAAACAAAGAGCAGGAATGGGTACGCAAGCAAGACCTAAAGGCGCACGGAGACATTGACGTCGCAATTATAACCGAGCACATCTGCCTTGCTGCAGCCGAACAAGGGTTGGGTACTTGTTGGGTGTGCAACTTCAATCGTGAAGAACTCTTCAATCAGTTTGAAATTCCCGATTATCTCGAACCCGTAGTCATCATCCCCATTGGTTATCCCGCTGACGAGCCCAAAGAAAAACAGCGTAAGTCAATGGACGAACTGATGATTAAGCTTGCAAAGAAATAAGGCAACATTTCACCCCCTCACCGTTAACCTTTAACCTTCCACTACCATGTTTGGATTTATAAAATTAGCAGCAGCAGTACCCCAAGTTACTGTTGCAAATTGCACGCTAAATGCTCAACATATCATTTCGCTGCTACAGAAAGCAGATGAGCAACGTGTGGGCGTCGTATGCTTCCCCGAATTAAGCATAACGGGAGCAACATGCAACGACCTATTCTTTCAGCGTCCCCTTATTGAAGCAGTAAACCAAGCGTTACATAACATCGTAGAAGCCACATCAACACTCACTACTTTTGCCATCGTGGGTGCACCGTTGCTCTACAAACAGCAGCTCTACAATTGTGCCATAGTAGTAGGGAAAGGAAAAGTGTGGGGCGTAGTCCCCAAAACGTATCTCGCCAACCATGCAGAAGCATCCGAAACGCGATGGTTCACCTCGGGAGCAACATTGGCACCTGAAGCGCACATCCAAATCGGCGAAGCACAAGTCCCCTTCTCCACCAACCAGTTATTCTCAACACCCGACTTCACCTTCGGCATTGCTTTTGGCAACGATGTCTTGGCGCCACTCTCAACATCAACCACCCTATCTTTGGCAGGAGCTGACGTCATTTTCTCACCCTCCGCCTTCCCCGAGAGCGCTGGACGCCATGCGAAACTTCGTTCTGCATTGCTCAACCAAAGCAAGAACGATATCAGTGCAATCATTTGTGCATCAGCAGGGTATGGAGAAAGCACACAAGACCTTGTCCTCTCCGGAAAAGCCTTTATTGCTGAAAAGGGCGAAATGATTAAGGAAGGAAAGCGCTTCCTCCACAAGGAGCAACTTATCACTGGCGAAATCGACATTGAGCGTCTTCGCCATGCACGCCTGGAGAACAGCCTCTTTAAGCAAGCCGTAACACTTGCAAACGGAATCTGCCCCCTTCATACAGAAATTCCCTTCAATACCCCCTCATTCACGACCTTGGAACGACGCTACGCCGCCCTACCCTTTATTCCCGAGAATGAGCAGGAGCGCCAGGAGCGTTGCGAGGAGATCTTCAATATTCAGGTAGAAGGACTCATGAAGCGCCTCCAGCACACACATAGCAGCACAGCAGTGATTGGCATCAGTGGCGGACTTGACTCCACACTTGCCCTGCTTGTAACGGTACGCGCTTTTGATGCTTTAGGAATCTCAAGAAGCAACATCTACGGCATCACAATGCCAGGATTTGGTACTACCGACCGTACCTACCAAAACGCATTAGAGATGATGAAGCAGTTGGAGATTACCACCCTTGAAATCCCCATTGCCAATGCCGTAATGCAACACTTTACTGATATTCACCATGACCCTGCGAAGCACGACGTGACTTACGAAAACAGTCAGGCACGCGAACGCACACAAATCCTTATGGACTTTGCCAACAGTAAAGGGGCTATGGTCATTGGCACGGGCGACCTTTCAGAACTCGCTCTTGGGTGGGCAACCTACAACGGCGACCATATGTCCATGTATGGCGTTAACGGTTCTGTTCCAAAGACGCTTGTAAAGCATTTAGTCATCCATGAAGCACTCGCTACTGAAAATGAAGTCGTGCGCAACACGCTGCTTGATGTGGTCAACACACCCATCTCTCCCGAACTCATCCCAGCGGCAGCGGATGGCAGTATAAAGCAAAAAACAGAGGACCTCGTAGGTCCATACGAACTCCACGACTTCTTCCTTTATCACACTCTGCGCAACGGATTTACCCCTGAAAAAATCCGCTTCATTGCCGAGCAAACCTTCCAGGGCGTTTACGATAGTGCAACCATCACCCACTGGCTCAATACCTTTACCCGCCGCTTCTTCATGCAGCAGTTTAAGCGTAGTTGTCTGCCCGATGGTCCTAAAGTGGGCAGTTGTTCACTCTCACCCCGAGGCGATTGGCGTATGCCCACCGATGCAAACGGAGCACATTGGCAATTAATCTAACATACTCCATAAATGCCACTAAACATCAAGTTGGTTACACCCCAAAGGTGTAACCTCTTTTGTTTTTATGCCTCAAAGAAACACCAAATAAAAAACTACAGTCTCAGATGAAACTGTAGTTATAATCTAAAATATTGCTTCTATATAACAAACGCCTGTTTCAGGGGAGAAAACTCTATTGATTGAACCTTCGAAAAAGCGATTACAGGGTGATTACAAATTTCTCGACTCCTCCCTGCTGGTACCCTGAAGATGTTGAAAAATATCTTTATATTATATATAATATAATATAAGAATACAAATTACTTCATCCATACCCATAGCGCAGATTTTTGTAATCACCCTGTAATCGCCTTAATGCTCAAACACAAAAAAAACGGAGGGAATACCTCCGTTAATGATTATAAAGAAACTCCGATAGTTATTCGTTATTGGACTTTATAAATTAGGTGAGGTCATTATCACCATTGTATGAGGTTAGCATTATGCTTAAAATAAAACAACTGCATTTTATTTCTCACTAATTCCCACTAATTCTCACCGCTCCCCTTACGTGTTGTATCTTTGCACTTGTTAGAGAGGAGAGATGAGAGGTGATAGTTGAGACACTACTGCCTTGCGGAGTGCGCGCACCGCATGGATTACTCTCTCCTCACTCCTAACTACTAACTAACCTAACCACTCCTCACTCCAAACATCTTACTAACATTTTCAATTAACTCACTTATAATTTCAACTAACTCCCAATTAGTTTCTACAAGACTTTTCCTTTACAGGGCGCACCTCCCCTCATCGCTCACCCAAGGCGTCGCTCCCAGGCCGCTTGCCGTTAGACTATGAATCTATCCCCTTCAGGGAATCTCTTCGCCAATAACCATTCATCCCGCACGGAATTACCCTCTCCTAACTACCTTCTCCTAACTAATTTCACTCCGCACGGACTACTCTCTACTAACTACTCACTCCTAACTATCCTCCAAGCCGCGTGCCGTTGCGCTACGCATCATTACACAAAAAAAGAGCGTGCCCAACTTATGTGAGCACACCCTTAAGTATTGAAAAAAAGACTACACCGGTGATGCGATGAAACTCCGAGTGAAATAAGATTTGAGCGCTTCCCCGTCTTTGTAATCCGACCCTACACAGAGCAGTGTGCATATCGGCACGCCATTGAGCAGTTCCGCTTTCCCGGTTTTCGAGTAAAGTGATGAGAATCCCAGTCTAACCGATGCAGTCTCTATTTTCTATTGTTTTACGAAGCAAATATACAGACTTCTTTTTACACGAACAAAATAAAATGTCGGTTTTAACAAGAATTAAATTTTGAGGTTTTGAGGTTTTAAGGTTTTGAGGTTTTAAGAATCCATGCGGACTGCATAGTCTTTACAACCTTAAAGCGAAGCAACCTTACTACCTTAAAGCGAAGCGACCTTAAACCTTATAACCTACCCTACCCCTTATTCTTATGTCGGTTAGCACGACGCTTGCGGATATCCGCCTTTTTCTTTGCCGCACCCGAACCGTGGAGTCCCGTGATATACGTCTTTTTCTTTGCTTTCGTCTTGACCTTTTCCTCCGTAGGTTTAGCCTTCAGCTTTGCACCCTTAAAGGTGATACCGACAGTCATTGCCTGCGTGATTTCTTCTTCTGCTGCTTTACGCATAAGCACACGTTGGATTAATGGTGGAAAAGGCGCACGCCTGTGAATGCCATAGCGATGCCGTACTTGTTGCAAGTTTCAATAACATGGTCGTCACGCACGGAACCACCTGCTTGTGCTACGTATTCTACACCGCTCTTGTGCGCACGTTCGATGTTATCACCGAAGGGGAAGAATGCGTCTGAACCAAGACTCACGCCGGTGTTCTGTGCAATCCATGCCTTCTTTTCTTCGCGCGTAAGCACTTCGGGCTTTTCGGTAAAGAACTGCTGCCAAACGCCGTCAGCAAGTACATCTTCGTAATCGTCAGAGATGTAGATGTCAATCGTGTTGTCACGGTCGGCACGGCGAATCTTTTCTACCCAGGGAAGGTTCATCACCTTGGGATGCTGACGCAACCACCAGATGTCTGCCTTATTACCAGCAAGGCGTGTGCAATGGATACGGCTCTGCTGACCAGCACCAATACCGATTGCCTGACCATCCTTCACGTAGCAAACAGAGTTAGATTGCGTGTATTTCAACGTAATGAGGGCAATCATCAAGTCGCGCTTTGCCGCCGCGGGGAAGTTCTTATTGTCCGTAGGAATGTTTTCGAAGAGGGCATCAGAAGTGAGGTCGATTTCATTGCGACCCTGTTCGAAAGTCACACCGAACACTTCCTTGCTTTCAACAGGAGCGGGCACATAGTTAGGGTCAATCTTGAGGACATTGTATGAACCATTGCGCTTTTCCTTCAAGATTTGGAGGGCTTCTTCTGTAAAGTCGGGAGCAATTACACCGTCTGACACTTCGCGCTTGATGAGCAATGCTGTTGCCTTGTCACAAGTGTCACTGAGGGCAATGAAGTCACCATAACTTGACATACGGTCAGCACCACGTGCACGAGCATACGCCGTAGCAATAGGAGTAAGGGGTTCCTTAATATCATCTACGAAATAGATTTTCTTAAGCGTATCACTCATTTCTTCACCTACGGCAGCGCCAGCGGGACTTACGTGCTTAAAACTTGTAGCTGCGGGAAGACCTGTAGCAGCCTTGAGTTCCTTAACAAGTTGCCAACCATTGAGCGCGTCGAGGAAATTGATGTATCCAGGACGTCCGCTGAGAACTTCGATGGGGAGTTCACCCTCCTTCATGTAAATGCGCGAAGGCTTTTGGTTGGGGTTGCAACCGTACTTCAATGCTAATTCTTTCATAATGGAATAGGTTAATTATTTTATCCTCTGCAAAGATACTGCTAAAAATTGGATTTCTCTGATATTGGAAGCATTATTCCTGTAAATATTCGCCCAGAATAAATGCCCAAACGGCGTGCGGAGAAGTAAGTCTCGTGAGATGTGTAGGTGCAAATGCCACTTATATGCACATTTTCACGCCGTACCCCCTCTTTCACAAGCAACTCTACATTGGCTTCCCATAGGTCAAGGTGCGACTTCTGCGTTTGCGGATTTATATGATGAATAGGCTTCATGTCAAAACCTGCATTTCTAAACGCACCTACCACTTCTTCACCCACTTCAAAAGCACGAGCAGAGATACCTGGACCTACAACAACCTGAAGATTTTCAGGCTTCGTGCCATACACCTCTTGCATCATCTGCAATGTCTTTCGCGCAATGCCACTTACCGTTCCGCGCCAACCGGCATGAACTGCCGCAACGACGCGATGTTGAGCGTCAAAGTAAAGCAAGGGAATGCAATCTGCCGTGGAGACTCCGATGCATAACCCTTCCTCATGGGTAATTACGGCATCCACACCTTCAAGCGCCTCTGACGGAGTTTCTAACGTCACAATGGCGATGTTATCACTATGTGTCTGCCGAGGGAGCACCAAACGCTCATCCGTAATCCCCAACTCCGCACATAAAATACGGCGATTAGCCCTTACATTTTCCGCCGAGTCACCACAATAATGGGTGATATTAAATGAGGCGTAAGCCCCCTCTCCCACACCACCCTTTCGCGGGGTGCTGAATGCGCGAGGTGGACAAACATCCTGGAATGTGTACTCTAACAACTTCATACTATAAATAAAGGAGAAGGGAGAAAAAACCATGCATAACACCACCGCGCCAGCATCTTTCTCCTTTCTCCTTTTTCATTTCTCCTTTATATAAAATCAGTCTTCAAGGTCCTCAATTTCATATTCCTCCAACATTTCGAAGTCATCGTCTTCTTCGTCATCATCGTCCTCATATTGCCAATCGGCAAAGTCAAGGTCGAAGTTCTGCACTTCACGATCGCGGTGCACAATGCTTCCGCCTTCTGAAATTGCTTGGAGTTTATTGCTTTCAGAGTTGAGTTCTTCCCAAAGAATATCCTTCAATTGCTGAATTCCCTGACCTGTAACCGCCGAAATGAATACCACGGGAAGGTCTTGGGGCAATTCTTCACGAAGCATCTCAATGAGTTCTTCATCCAGCAAGTCGCTCTTTGTGACCGCCAAAATACGGCGTTTGTCAAGCATGCCGGGGTTGAACTTCTTGAGTTCGTTGAGCAAGATGTCGTATTCCTTGGCTATGTGTTCCGTATCGCCAGGAACCATAAAGAGTAACAACGAGTTGCGTTCGATATGGCGCAAGAAGCGTAAGCCCAAACCACGACCTTCTGCCGCTCCCTCGATAATACCGGGGATATCTGCCATTACGAATGACTTACCGTCGCGATAAGGCACGATACCCAAGCTGGGTTCCAAGGTTGTAAAGGGATAGTTCGCAATCTTGGGTTTTGCAGAACTGAGTGCGGAGAGCAGGGTTGACTTGCCTGCATTGGGGAACCCCACAAGACCGACGTCAGCAAGGAGTTTCAGCTCCATGATAACCATCATTTCCTGCATGGGTTCGCCAGGTTGCGCATAGCGAGGCGTTTGGTTGGTTGCCGAACGGAATTGGAAATTTCCCAAACCGCCACGTCCGCCCTTCAAGAGCATAACCACCTGTCCGTCTTCGGTGACGTCGCAAATATATTTGCCTGTTTCTGCGTCGTAAACCACCGTACCACAAGGAACGTCAATATACTTATCTTCGCCGTCCGAACCGTGAGAGCAACATTTCGAACCGTTGCCACCATGGCCTGCAAAGACGTGACGCTCATAGCGCAAGTGGAGCAAGGTCCAGTAGTTGTGATTACCGCGCAAATAAACGTGACCACCACGTCCGCCGTCACCACCATCAGGACCGCCATTCGGTTGATACTTCCCTCTGTGAAGGTGCATCGAACCTCTACCGCCCTTACCCGAGCGGCAGTATATTTTTACATAATCTACAAAATTACTTTCGGCCATTATTTATAAAGGTTGTAAGGTTTGAGGTTATAAGGTTATAAGAAACCATGCGGACATAATATCCCTTTGAACCTCATGTAAGGTTTGAGGTTATAAGGTTATGAGAAACCATGTGGACATAATTTCCCTGTGAACCTTATGTAAAGTTGAGGTTATGAGGCGCAAACAGCATAGTTCTAAAAACCTTAAAGCGAAGCGACCTGATAACCTAATAACCTATATCTTACATCTTATCAATCACCGCACAAAGTGCCGCATTGATTTCTTCCAAAGAACCACTACCCTTCACCGAGTGGCGCAAACCTTCTGCTTCATACCATTCAATGAGCGGAGCGGTTTGAGAATTGTAAACCGTGAGGCGCTTCTTGATGGTTTCTTCATTATCATCGGCGCGTCCGCTGGTCTTACCGCGATTGATCAAGCGCTCCATGAGTTCTGCTTCATCTACCGCCAATTCCAACATGCCACTTACGGCCGTGCCACGCTTTGCCAACATTTCCTTCAAAGCTTCTGCTTGAGGCACCGTGCGGGGGAAACCGTCGAAAATGAGACCTTCGCAGGGGCAAAGTTCGTCATACTTATGCGCCAAAATCTCAATCATCAACGAGTCGGGAATCAACTGACCGTGGTCAATAAATCCCTGTGCCGTCTTACCGAGTTCAGTACCAGCAGCAATTTCTGCGCGGAGCACGTCACCCGTTGAGATGTGCTTAAAACCGTATTTCTGAATCAAAAGTTCGCTCTGTGTACCCTTACCAGAACCGGGAGCGCCAAAGATTACGATGTTTTTCATATTGAGAATGTTGTAATGTCGTTAAATTACTGTATAAATATCCTTGAGATTGCGGCCTTCGCCGTCGTAATCCAATCCGTAACCCACGATGAAGTCGTTGGGAATGTCAAAGCAGTTGTACTTAACATCCAATTCCACCTTCAAATTATCGGGTTTCGTGAGCAACGATGCCACATGAATAGCCGCAGGATGCTTCTTCTGCAAAAGTTGAATCATCTCCTTCATGGTGAGCCCCGAGTCAATGATGTCTTCAACGATAACCACGGTGCGCCCTTCAATGTCGTTCGTGAGGCCCATGATTTCCTTCACCTGCCCTGTAGAAACGGTGCCTGAATAAGACGCCATTTTCACAAAACTAATTTCGCAGGGAATGGTAATCTCGCGAAGTAAGTCGGCAGCAAAGATGAACGAACCGTTCAACACCGAAATAAATATGGGGGTTGTACCCTCCAAGTCTTTATTGATGCGCTTCGCAATAGCACACACACGTTCCTTAATTTCTGCTTCTGAAATTGAAACGGCAAATTCTTTATCCTTGATTTTAACTGTCTGCATCGTTGCAATTATTAAAATAATGAGAATGCAAATATACGAAAAAGATAGATATTTGGAAGTGTCGCCTCCCGTTTTTTCATAGGAAGGCTTCCAACAAACCCACATCGGACTTTCCGAAGCACAAAATCTCGCAATCGACTGCCATTTAAGCATCACAAAAATTAGAACTCAAACAGCGCTCTGAGTTGGGGACATAAGAAAAAAATATTCGCACTTAAGAAAATTATACAGAACATTATTTTGAACCATATTAATAAAGTAACAATCAGAGTGTTATAAAAACCTCGAAACCACCTTATTATCTTCTCCAAAAGAGTTCCATTCAACCCTTATTAAGTTGGAATTTCATAGCATGCACACATTTTTTCTCCCCCATGTAGCACACAACTGAACTTTTCTTTCTATTTTTGTTTGAAATATCTATGAACCAGAATTATGAAAGAAGTCCACATATTTTTTGCCCCCGAAATTGAGCAGACCAATGAGTTGCCACAAGATGAAGCACAGCATGCCGTGCGTGTGCTCCGCATGAAGGAAGGCGACGAACTTGTAGCGACGGATGGGCAAGGACATTTTTTTGATTGCACCATCACGCTGGCGTCCAACAAGCATTGCCGCGTCAACATCAATACGAAAGAAACGGCGCCCTTGCTTTGGCACGGAAATATTCACCTTGCCGTGGCGCCCACAAAGAACATGGACCGCACGGAATGGTTGGCGGAGAAGGCTACGGAAATTGGAATGAACCAACTCTCCTTCGTGCTCTGCGATAACTCTGAGCGCAAGGTGATTAAGACGGAGCGCGTGGAGAAAATCGTAGTGTCGGCAACGAAGCAAAGTCATAAGGCTACAAAGCCTGAAGTGGTTGAAATGATGCCCTTCAAGAAGTTTATTGCGCAGGACTTTAAGGGGCAAAAATTCATTGCGCATTGCTACGACAATATCCCCAACACGCCCAACGAAAAGCCCTTCCTTGGCGATGTTCTCAACGAAACGGATGATGCATTGGTGATGATTGGTCCTGAAGGGGACTTCTCCGTTGCTGAAGTTCAGCAAGCCATCGCCGCAGGTTTCACCCCCATCCACTTGGGCAAGAGTCGCTTGCGCACAGAGACGGCAGGCCTCGTGGCGGTTCACCTTATGTATGTCAAGAAAATGATGGAATAAGAAAGCATGGACACCTTGATTCAACTCTACGAAGAAACCTTCGGATTTTCTCCCGCCTCAACCACACCGTTAGACAAGGCGGGGAGCAACCGAACTTACATACGCTTGACGGCACCCGATGGAACAACCAGCATTGGGGTCATTGGATTGTCGCAAACGGAGAACGACGCTTTTATCTACCTCACGCGCCATTTTCATGCCCTTGGGTTGAACGTTCCCGAACTTATTGCCGTGTCCGAAAAGGGGTGTTGCTACCTCCAATCTGATCTGGGCACAACTTCGCTTTACCAAGCACTCAACGCTGGGCGAACCTCGGGGAATTATAATTCAGATGAGCGCAAATTGATTGCAAAGACGTTGCGCGCATTGGCACAGGTGCAAGTGAAAGGCGCTGAGGGTTTAGACTTCAGCAAACTCATTCCGCCCGTTCAGTTTGACCAGATGGCGGCCACGTTCGACCTGAACTACTTCAAGTATTGCTTCTTGCGCACCACGAGCGTTGCTTACGACGAAGTGGCTTTGGAGCACGACTTCAAGCGCTTTGCCGAAGATTTAGTGGCATGTGCCACGGCATCAAAGCATGTCACCTTCCTCTATCGCGATTTCCAGGCGCGCAATGTGATGCTCAAGGATGGCGAACCCTATTTCATCGATTATCAAGGCGGTATGAAGGGTCCGCTTCATTATGACATTGCCTCCTTCCTTTGGCAGGCCTCAGCGCGCTATTCTGATGACTTACGCCAAGAGATGGTGGAGGTGTATCTTGACGCACTTGAGGAATTGATTGAGGTTGACCGCCAAAAGTTTAAGGCAGATTTAATGCGCTTCGTCTTGTTCCGCACGTTACAAGTGCTCGGCGCTTACGGCATGCTCGGACGCTTTGAGCGCAAACCCTATTTCATTCAGTCAACACCCGCGGCGCTTGAAAATCTCAAGGGATTGCTCCATGCGGGAGTGGCAAGGGATTATCCCTACATGGAAGGCGTGTTGCAGAAATTGGTAGAAGCGGAATTGCGAAAGGAAGCAAAACCGACTTGCAAGCAGGAGGAGCGAAAGGGATTGCACGTGCGTGTGTTCAGTTTCTCCTACAAGAAAAGCGGCATCCCAACCGATTGTAGCGGCAACGGAGGGGGCTACGTTTTTGATTGTCGCTCTACGCACAATCCGGGCAAGTATGAACCCTATAAGAAACTCACGGGCCTTGATGCTCCAGTGATTCAGTTCCTTGAGGACGATGGCGAAATTCTTCAGTTCCTTGAAAGCGTTTATAAGTTAGCCGACTTCCATGTGGAGCGTTATATGGAGCGTGGTTTCACCGATTTGATGTTCTCCTTCGGGTGTACAGGCGGTCAGCATCGTAGTGTGTACTCTGCGCAACACTTGGCGGAACACCTGCATCAGAAATACAACATCCACGTTACGGTGGACCATCGCGAGCAAGGCATTTTTCAAGAATTTACTCCAATAGCATGAGGATAAAAACAAGACGAGTTGACGGTGTTTGCCATCAACTCGTCTGAGTAAGATATAAGGTTAAAACGCTATCTCAAACCTGAATTTAGCGCTTTGCTAAACCAATCTTTAAGTTCAACTTGAAGTAGTACACATTATTCTCGCGCTCCATAACCCCATACTTATCCTTCTCCATGCTACCACGCTCCAAGCGCGCCGTGTGGAAGAGGAAGTCGGCAAGGAGCATGCGCTGAGCGGATGAGAATGCCATGGGTTGGCCATTGGGATTTACGACCACCAAATAGGGAGGCAAATCTTCGGATCCGTGATAAATCTTTGCGGGACGCATTCCTGCCGCACACGCCAAGAGCAACTGCTTCACCTTATATTCGTAATAGCCGTGCTTCACGATGAGTTCGGTCTTCACCTTAAGCGGATTCAACTCTCGCATACGCTCGGTCAATTCATCCAACTTAAAGATGTCCTCCATATAAGATAAGCGCACCATTTCGGAAAGCAATCTGCCGAGGTGTAAGTCCAACATGCCGAGGTTTGCACGGAACACTTTGTCCGCCACACCTTCGTAGCGCAACGAACTTCCCATATCCTCGATGAGCAACATACGGTCGCGCACACTATTGTCGGTTTCCAATCCGTTCACTTTTGCCGCCATGGGCGTTGCAAAACGAGTGCCCGTCTGCTCGAGTTTGAGATTTGCCGCACGTCCGCCATCTAAGATTTTTGTGGGAAAGGCACCCGCACGCGACCAAACCACACTGGGCATTAATCCAGAAGGAGTGGCCAACAAGAGGTGTTGTTGCCCTTCGGCGGTACCCGCAATTTGGAAGATCTTTATCTTATCCAAGAATGCTTCTTCAGGATCGTCCACGAGGACTATATTTTCATCATCCTTCTGACGCAGAGCCTCAAAAAGTGCTTCGCGCGTGTGTGCCCATTCAGAGACATCCACACGAATGACTTCGTCGTCGGCATCATTCTCAATAAGAATAACGTCTGCCTCACGACGATAGCACCGCATTACTTTATCTTCCTCGCGCATTACGGCCTCCACGGGAATCATTTCACCAGGAGTGCCCTCCACGGTTCCTTCTGCCACCGCCATATCCTCAACAATGCGAAAAAGGGCGAGGAGTTCGGCGAGATCTTTTCTACTTGCTGTAAACATAATTATGAGGGGAAAGGTTTTGAGGGGTAAAGTTATAAGGTTAAGAGGTTATAAGGTTATGAGGTTTAAGGTTTGAGGTTAAGAAGTTTGAAGTAATGAGGTTTTGAGAGTCTTTAAAGTCAAGCACCGCATGGTGTTACTCACTACTCACTCCTAACTCCTCACTTCTCCCTATTTTCCGCCGACAAAATTACTACAATTTACCTATTTAAGCAACTCTCCATCCACTATTACGCCATAATTAATATGACAAATCGAAAACGTCCGCGCAAGATTGGACTTTTAGGCATCAGCCCGATGCTTGTGTTGGTCACTTTATTTCTCGGTACAGGACTTTACTTTGGTGATTTCTACAAAGTGCCCCTCACCATTCTGTTTATCGCCACCTCCGTCTATGCTTTGCTGATTACGCGTGGCCATTCCCTTCAGGAGCGCATCTCCATCTTCTCCAAGGGAGCAGGTTCCAAAAATCTGCTGTTTATGGTTTGGATTTTTGTGCTCGCCGGTGCCTTTGCGAGTAGCGCGAAAGCCATGGGCGCCATCGATGCTTCTGTAGAATTAACCTTGGCACTCTTACCCGAGAAGGCCTTACTTGCGGGGATATTCATTGCCTCCTGCTTCGTCAGCATGAGCATCGGAACTTCGGTCGGCACGATTGTTGCTCTCACCCCCGTCACGGCTGGACTGGCAACGGAGACGGGCATGAGCACACCGCTGATTGTTGCCGCCGCCGTTGGTGGAGCCTTATTTGGCGATAACCTTTCGTTTATTTCCGACACTACGGTTGTAGCAACGCGCACACAAGGCGTACGCATGAGCGATAAATTCAAAACGAACTTCCGAATTGTTTTGCCCGCCGCAATCATTACAACGGTGCTTTACGTCATTATGGGATTGAACGCCACCCCGAACAATCACACCACGGAGTTTACCTTCACACAAATCATTAACGTCATCCCCTACCTTGCCGTTATCCTTCTTGCCATTTTGGGAAAGGATGTGCTTCTCGTGTTGCTCATCGGCAACCTCTTCACAGGACTTATCGGCATGATAACTGGCGCATTCGATGCCAGCGGTTGGTTTGGCGCCATGGCAAGTGGAATTAGCGGTATGGGCGAACTCATCCTCATCTCTATGATTGCGGGAGGTCTCTTGGAGTTAATCCGTAAGAACGGAGGCATTACCTTCCTCATCCATTGGTTAACCCGTCGCGTTCGCAATAGTCGTGGAGCCGAATTTAGTATTGCCACATTGGTAGGACTCACGAATCTTTGCACCGCCAATAATACAATTGCCATCTTGAGTGTGGGCGAAATCTCAAAAAACATTGCCGAGCGCTATGGCGTAGACCCCAAACGTAGCGCCAGCATTCTCGACACCTGCTCATGCATCGTGCAAGGATTTATTCCTTATGGTGCTCAACTGCTCATGGCGGCTGGATTGGCAAGCATTTCCCCCGTTGAAATCATCCCCCACCTCTTCTACCCCATGTTGCTCATCATCGCTGTGGTGATTAGCATAAGTGTAAAGGAGAGATTTGAAACAACTCGCTAACACACATAAAAATCCTGTAGAAAATTTGGTATTACACCAAAGAAAATTACCCGCAAAACGAAAGATAAGAGGTTCGTTTTGTGGGTATTTTTTTGCAACAAAAGGACTACTTTTTGTGATAAGATTGTTTACAACCGAGGGAAACACTGGCAACCTTTTGTCCTGACTTCAAGTACAAAAACTCCCGCCCCCCTTTCCTCTTCAATAATTTTCTGTAACTTTGCAGATGATTTGCCAGCCCTTGGGCGGGCGGGTCAAGACATAGATTTCCGCTCCATCACTCCGCATTGAGGTCGTGAACCTTATGGCACGGGGAGCAGAAAGGACGTTTCAAACGTTATCTTCAACTTCCAAAAACTTCGCAACCTTTGGCACATCAGGAGATTTCGCAACGAGGCGTCCACGTGGGTGTATTATACCCGTATGTTTGTCAGCCAGTATTGGCTGGCAACATACAACGTTTATAATACCTTTGGCGTGGGCTGGCTAAGTTGCTTATCTTGATGTGCGGGCAATGCGAAGGCCTTGGATGGAGATAAGCGCGAGAGTTTCCCCACGTCTTTTTTGTGTCCATATAATAACAATTATCAATCGCTGAAGCAGGGGAAGTTGTAGGCTTGTCATTTTTTTATTATGAAAACACTATCAAAAGAGGAACTCACTCTTAGTGAGTGGGTAGAAGCTAAGCCGTCAGTCTATTTCTGTTGGTTGAAAACAGGAGAATTGGCATGTGCCTATTCCTGTAAGAATGAAAAGACATTCTTGATTAGTTATAGTTTTCAATCACACGAATTAAATTACTACTCATGGGAAGATAGAGATGACCGTGATTTAATTTCTATTTTTGTGACACATCTACCCCAAATCGAGGATAGCAATGTTCAAACATTATTATGCCCTAATTATTTATCAAGTTTAATAGAAAATTGTATCAATGGAAAAAATTAAGACTATTTTCATATCCATAGCATTGTTGTTATGTTGTACCCCCATTTGCGGTCAAGAGTTTACAAGTGGTTCCTTATATTATAGAATCACGTCATCGAAGGATAAGACGGTCGGAGTTTGTCAACCATGGGGGGTGGGTGTGTCATATTCAGATTCTATTAGTATTCCTGAAACTGTAACTTACAATGATGAGGTTTTTAATGTAACCAGTATTGAATTTAATGCATTTGTGGGAAGTTCTAGATTGATTTCCGTTGACATCCCCAATAGCATTACCATTATTAAAGGTGCTGCTTTTAGTGGTTGTTCAGGTTTAACTTCTATTTCCATTCCTAATAGTGTGAGGACAATAGAAGGTGGTGCTTTTTCTAATTGCAGAGGTCTTACAAGCATCACTATACCAGATAGTGTAATAAGTATTGGAGATAAAGTATTTAATGGTTGCAACAATTTGAGCTTAATTTCCTTTGGCAATAGTAAGACTACTATTGGAAATTATGCTTTCAAAGGTTGTTCTAAATTAACCTCAGTTACTCTTGCTAACAATGTAAGTAGTATAGGAGATTATGCATTCCAAGGTTGTACTAGTTTGACTTCGTTTAGCATTTGTGAAAATGTGACTAGTATAGGGAATTCTGCATTCCAAGGTTGTACTGGTTTAACTTCGTTTAGCATTGGTGAAAATGTGACTAGTATAGGGAATGATGCATTCCAAGGTTGTACAAGTTTAATTTCGTTTAGTATTGGTAATAGTATGACAACGATAGGAAATTCTGCATTCCAAGGTTGTTCAAATTTAACCTCAGTTACTCTTGCTGATAATATAACTAGTATAGGGAATTCTGCATTCTATGTTTGTACGAGTTTGACTTCATTTAGCATTGGCGATAATGTAACTAGCATAGGGGATTTCGCATTCGATTATTGTACAGGTTTGACTTCATTTATTATTGGTGATAATGTAACTAATATAGGGAATTATGCATTCTCTGGTTGCTCCAGTTTGACTTCCGTAGAGATTCCTAATAGTGTGACCAGCATTGGGAGTTCTGCATTCGAAGGTTGCTCCAGTTTGACTTCCGTGGAGATTCCTAATAGTGTAACAAGTGTGGGTGAATATGCTTTTAGCGGTTGTTCTGGTTTGACCAATATCGTAATAGGTAATGGCATTACTCGTCTTAGTACGACCTTCAGAAGTTGTACAAGTTTAACTTCTGTTATTATACCTAATAGTGTGACTAGCATTGATTTTCAGACCTTTTGTGGATGCACAAGTTTGACTTCCGTGGTTATCCCCAACAGTGTGAGGAGCATCGGTAGAGAGGCTTTTGAAAGTTGTACAAGTTTGACCTCAATAACAATTCCCAATAGTGTAACATACATAGGATTGTTCGCTTTTAGATATTCAGGTTTGACCTCGGTTACTATTCCCAATAACGTGAAAGAAGTTGGGGATGGAGCTTTTTATGGTTGTTCAGATTTGACCTCTGTCATCGTTTGTAATGGTGTGGAGCGTATCAATGAAGAGGCTTTTATGGACTGTCCTAAATTGTCAACAGTTTGTCTTGGAGAAAATGTAAGTAATATCGAAGATAAAGCTTTCAATAAATGTCCTAATTTGGAGACTGTTATATCTTTAAACAAAACTCCACCGACAATAGACTCCAATACTTTTACCTATAAGTGGTCAGATTATATTTGGGCCAATTATAATCCTTCAACGTTGTATGTTCCTTATGAAGCAATGTCTGCTTATAAGAAAGCCTCGTATTGGGATGATTTTAATAAAATCATAGAAACGAAAAATCTTTTGCATAACCTAACAGTCACTAATGCAGGTTATGCAACGCTTTATTTGAATTATACAACAGTAATTCCTAGTGGTGTAGAAGTATACACAGCAAGAGAAGTGGATGGTTGCTGGTTGAAACTACAACTTGTGGAGGATATCCTTCCTGCAAATACTCCAGTAATTGTTAAGGCTCCAAAAGGTTCTTATACTTTTGTTTGTTCTAACAGTAGTATTCCTGTTGTTGATAACAACCTCCTTAAGGGTACCACTGAAGATACGTACATCGACGTGCCCTCAAACAGCAAGGCATTTGTGCTTTCAATGGTGGACGGTGAAGTAGGCATGTATCTTGCAAAACTTACCGATGGTCGTTTCCTCAACAATGCGAATAAGGCATATTTATTGTTAGACAACAATAAGTTGGGACTCAGTGACGAAGAATTGGATACTTCCGTAGGTGGTGCACAACTCTCGCTCCGCTTTGACTTTGGCGGTGCTACAGGTGTTGATAAGGTGCAAACTGGAACGGGTATGAATAATGCGACCTATGATATGTATGGACGTAAGGTAAATAACATTACAACTCCTGGCCTTTATATTGTGAACGGCAAAAAGGTTTTGGTGAAATAAGCATATTATATACAATAAGGGGCAGAACACAATGATGTTCTGCCCCTTATTGTATATAATCAGTGTCCAGAAAAACCACTTTCGTAATGTCCTCGTAGGAGGACACACTTGCTCACCAGCGGTTAGGAAAAAGTGTAACAAAATGTTTTAATTTCGCGCAAAACAATGATTTCATGCCTTCTTCTCAATAAAAATTTGTACCTTTGGAAAATAATGAATAGGAACCTATATTATTGGCAAGTCATTTAGAATGGAATTAAATACTTTGATAGCAGAATGTACTGCATACGATTTCAAGGTGATGCTCGAAGAAAAGAAGCCTAAGAGTTGGTTGAAGAGCGTAAGTGCCTTCGCCAATGGCATGGGTGGTTCCCTATTTTTCGGCATTGACAATGATGGCATCGTCAAAGGACTTGATGATGTGCAATGCGTATGCGAGTCTATTAGCAGCAGAATTCGTGACTATATGGATCCTTTGCCTGAAGTAGAAATGGTTCCTCATGATGTAGATGGTTTGCACATTTTACAGCTCAAAGTCTATGCAGGGCATTACACACCATATTACTATGTTGGGGATGGTCAGCGTATAGCATTTGTCCGAGTTGGTGATGAGAGCATGCCTGCCACAGCAGAGCAGATGGTCCGTTTGGTGCTGAAAGGTTCCAACAAAACTTTTGATTCCCTTCACACTGACTATAAAGCAGAGGATTATTCCTTTACGATATTGGCGAACTCGTTCAAAGACCGCACCAAACAAGAATGGGATAAGAAATATCCCTTGTCGTTTGGATTGGTAACTGGAACAGGGAATCTGACGAATGCGGGTGCTTTGTTTGCCGACGACTGCCCATTGTGGCAATCTCGCCTATACTGCACACGTTGGGACGGAACAGAAAAAGGTGATGCCATTAACGATGCAGAATTTACGGGCAACGTACTCATGCTTCTTCGTGAAGCCATGAACTTCGTGAAGTCAAACACCAAGAAAGGCTGGGAGAAACTGCCTAATGGGCGCAAGAATAAACCAGAGTATGCTGAACGTGCTATTCTGGAAGCAATGGTAAACCATTTCATCCACCGTGACTACACTGTGATGGGCGGTGAAGTTCATCTCGACATTTACAACGACCGCCTCATAGTAACATCACCAGGTGGAATGTATAATGGTATGCTGATACAGAACTTAGACATCAAAGATGTGTCTTCTGAAAGGCGTAATCCCATTCTTGCAAACGTAATGGCTCAACTTGATTACATGGAGAAGCGTGGGAGTGGGCTCACACGTATTTGTAATGAAACCAAAGCCTTGGAAGGTTTTAAAGATGAACTGAAACCTGTGTTCAAATCTACTCCGACCCAATTTCAGACCATCATCTTTGCCACTGCCGACACACAGAATGTCGGAGACTCTGACGGAGACATGTCGGAAACGAAACTCACTGAGCGTCAGCAGAAAATCCTCAATCTCATCAAAGAGTCTCCGACAATCACCGGCAAAAAAATGTCGGAGACGTTGTCGGTGAGCCAACGCACCATCGAACGCGACCTCTCTGCGTTACAAACAATAGGTGTACTGAAGCATGAAGGTAAGAATAATAATGGCATGTGGATTGTAATTTAATTGATAAATGTTGATTTGTTGTAAGATATGTAGATAAGGTGCAGACGGAAACGGATGTGAATAATGCGACCTATGATATGTATGGACGTAAGGTGAATAACATTACAACTCCTGGCCTTTATATTGTGAACGGCAAAAAGGTTTGGGTAAAGTAGGCATATTATACAATAAGGGGCAGAACACAATGATGTTCTGCCCCTTATTGTATATAGATTTATGGAGTAACAATTAAATTTTCACAGCTTGTTCTGCCGCCGCCTGTTCGCGTTGCTGCCCCAAAAGTTGGAAGTCTTTCTTGCGAAGCTTGAAAGAGTTGGTGAGGTATTTATCACGCACCACTTGGTTTTCGGCAAGTTCCTCGGGAGTGCCCTGGAAGAGGATGCGTCCTTCGAAGAGGAGGTAGGCACGGTCGGTGATACAAAGCGTTTCTTCAACGTTGTGGTCGGTAATGAGGATGCCGATATTGAGGTCCTTGAGTTTCCAAACGATGTATTGAATATCCTCCACCGCAATAGGGTCAACCCCTGCAAAGGGTTCGTCAAGCATGATGAACTTAGGGTCAATCGCCAAGCAACGTGCAATTTCACAACGACGGCGTTCACCCCCCGAAAGTTGGTCACCGAGATTCTTGCGCACCTTCTGAAGGCGGAATTCATTGATCAAGCTTTCAAGCTTCTCGCGCTGATACTCCTTTGGTTTCCCCGTCATTTCAAGCACGGAGGAAATATTGTCTTCCACGGAAAGTTTGCGGAACACGGAAGCTTCCTGAGCAAGGTAACCAATGCCCGACTGCGCACGGCGGAATACAGGGTACTTCGTGATTTCTTCATCGCCCAAAAAGATGCGCCCACCGTTGGGCACAACAAGTCCAGTGGTCATGTAAAACGACGTCGTCTTCCCTGCCCCATTGGGTCCCAAGAGTCCAACAATCTCGCCCTGCTTCACCTCGAAGGACACACCATTTACCACGGTGCGCTTACCGTATTGCTTAACGAGCCCCTCGGTACGCAACACGAGTGGTTCGGGAACTTGTATTTCGGGAGTTGGAACGGTAAAAGTTTCCATGTAGGGAGATATTTTTGTGTTAGAACATGCTCTGTGCCACTAAACGCACACTTGCAAAATTACAACAATTCTATGAAAAGGGCAACGGTATGCCCTCAAAAAAGCATTGACTCATGCCGCAAGCAACCACGATGGGCGCACGAGGCATGAGTCAACGACTACCGTAGAGATGTTTTATACTTCTGCATCTGCATAGAGGAAGCGCTTGATAGAACGCTTGGGCGTCTTTTCAAATTCTTCGTTGTAGATGCGTACGCCTGAAATCTGTTCGTAAGAAGCAACCATCGCATTGAGGTCCTTGCGGTTTTGCTCCATTGCCTGGCGAATGCCGTCATCATCAAGTCCTGCCTTTGCAGCTTCGTCGAAGTCGGGATAGATGAGCGCATAGAGCTTTTCACCCTTCTGAATCACGATGCTTTCAGCAATGTAGGGAAGCGTGTTGAGCTTATCTTCGATTTCTTCGGGATAGATGTTCTGACCGCTTGCACCGAGAAGCATATTCTTTGAACGACCACGGATATAAAGGAATCCATCAGCGTCCATAATACCGAGGTCACCAGTGTGATACCAACCATCACGCAAAGTTGCATCAGTTGCTTCGGGGTTCTTGTAATAACCCTGCATCACATTCATACCACGTGCCAAGATTTCACCTACCACTTCCTGGGGATTAGGACTATCAATGCGGATTTCCATACGGGGAGCGGGAAGACCACATGATGTAGCACGGTGTTCTGTCCAGTCGGCGTAAGAGATAATCGGAGCACATTCCGTTGCACCATATCCTACAGTGATGGGGAAACCAATCTTCTGAAGGAACATTTCTACTTCACGGTTGAAGGCTGCACCACCAACAATCACCTGATAGATATTGCCACCGAAAGCATCTACCAACTGCTGACGCACCTTGCTCAAAATCTTATCCTGCACAACGGGGAGCGCAAGCAAGAGCTTCATGCTGGGCGTAGAAAGCTTAGGCAACACATTCTTCTTGATAATCTTTTCGATAATCAAGGGCACAGAGATTACGATGCGAGGCTTGATTTCTCCAAATGCCTTGAAGATAATCTTGGGCGAGGGAATACGAGTGAGGAAGAAGATGTGGCAACCATTGATAAACTCAAAGAGGAATTCAAACGCCATACCATACATGTGCGCCATGGGAAGCATTGAGATAATGTTGTCACCACGCTTGAGGATGTGACCCAACTTTTCTTGTCCAAACTCAACATTAGACCAAAGCGCACGGTAGGGAATCAACACACCCTTAGAGTTACTTGTTGTTCCCGAAGTGTAGTTGATGAGCGCCAACTCTTCAGCTTCTGCCACATGGTATGATACATGTTCGGGGCGGAAATACTTGGGATACTTTTCACCAAAGATACGGTTGAGGTTTTCACGCGCTTCGGTAAGCTTTTCAGAACGGCTCACGCAAAGTGAATAGTCGGGGATGTAAACGATACCCTCAAGGTTGGGCATCTCGTCTGCAGAAAGTTCTTCCCACGCCACGTCGCCTACGAAGAGGAGTCGCGCATCCGAGTGGTTTACGATGTCGTGAACCTGCTGGGGCTTAAATTCGTGAAGGATGGGCACAGCCACGGCGCCATACGTGAGTACGGCAATAAATGCCACTGCCCAGTGTGCACTATTACGACCGCAAAGTGCAATCTTATCGCCCTTTTCTACACCGGCATTTTCAAAAAGGATGTGCAATTTTTCTACCTTGCGCGCTACGTCGTTATACTGCAACGTCTTACCTTCGTAGTCGGTCAACGCGTCGAGGTCCCAATTCTTCTTAATACTCTGCTCAAAGAGCGAGTTAAAATCTACATAATTCATTTGTGTAAATATTCGGTTTATCCGTGCCGAAGTTGGCACAAAATCATGTTTCGTGTGCAAAATTAGTGATAAAATTCATTTCATACGCATGATTTACCTAAAAAAATTCACAAATAGGGGCGAAATGTGTAATTTTGCGGAACATTCCGAAAAATTGACTACACCATACGAACCTCTACGACAATTCAATAGATGAAACACCTTCGTTCCCTGCTCCTCTTCTTGACCATTGCCTTGGCACTATCCGCCGTGAGCGTGTACTACATATTTTTCGCCCCTTTCGGAAAGGGAACAACCGCTCAATATATTTATATTGACAAGGATGACACGAAAGACTCCATAATTCACAAACTCTCCGTCGTTGAACCCCGGCAGACGTGGGGCTTTGAATGGTTGTGGGAGATGACCGAAGCACAAACACGAAGCGGGAAGTACGAAATCAGAGCCCAACAAAGCAGCATTGAGGTATTCCGCATGTTGCGCAACGGACAACAAGTTCCCATTAAGTTAGTTGTGCGCCCCGCCTGGACGATAGAGCGCATGGTCTCACGACTTGCTCCTCAGTTGATGGTTGATTCGGCAGAGTTGGCCTCCTTTCTGAACGACACCACCACCCTATCCCTCATGCACTGCACGCGCGAAACGCTCCCCGCCCACTTCATCCCCAACACGTATGAGGTATATTGGAACATCACACCCGAACAACTCGTACAACGCCTTGAGCGCGAATACAAAAGATTTTGGACGGCAGAACGCCTACAGCAGGCGGAGCGCCTGGGGATGACGCCCCACGAAGTGAGCACACTTGCCTCCATCGTCTGCCGCGAAACCAACAACGTGCCCGAGATGGCTACCATCGCAGGACTCTACCGCAACCGTCTCAAGCGCAAGATGCCCCTCCAGGCATGCCCCACCGTCATCTTCGCACGTCAGGATTTCTCCATCACACGACTCACCAACCCAACCGAACCAGATTCGCCTTACAACACCTATCGTTACCTTGGACTCCCACCGGGTCCTATCTTCATTCCACCCATCTCTGCCATCGACGCGGTGCTAAATGCTGCAACACATAACTACCTCTACATGTGCGCAAAAGAAGATTTTTCAGGCACACACAATTTTGCCGCAACACTCTCAGCACATCAGCACAATGCGCGTAAATACCAACGGGCTTATAAGCAACGGTTTGGAAAAAAGAAGGGATGACTGAAAATTAACTCGGAGATAATTCAAACTATCTCCGAGTTAATTTTAAATATCTCCCTATTATTTTTAAGTAAATCCGTAATAGCATATTCATTTTGAAACACGAGCATAAATAAATCAACAATGGTACTATGAGTTGTTACCATATATCTTAAATGTACAAAGTCAAAAGGATAAGATGCTTGAACTCCTAAACAATTAGGTGTTTCGATAGTATATTTGTAAGAACGGTACTTATTACTTGATCAATTACGATCATCCCTCTAAAATTAGTTCGTTCTTTTTCCTTTTATGGCACAGAATGTGCAACTATTTGGATAACTAGTTTTGGAAAAGGGGGACGGAGGTTCTGCGTGTTCCGCTTTTTTTTCGTAACTTTGCGCGCTGAAAAATAAGTTACACATATATAAATTAGTAAAAACGAGAAATGATTACAGTTTCAAACCTCGCCATTCAATTTGGCAAACGCGTCCTCTATCAGGACGTTAACATGAAGTTCACATCTGGAAATATTTACGGCATCATTGGCGCAAATGGGGCGGGTAAATCTACTTTGCTCAAGGCTATTTCAGGTGAACTTGACCCCACGAAGGGGAAAATTGAGTTGGGCCCTGGCGAGCGTCTGTCTGTACTTTCTCAGGACCACTTTAAGTACGACAGTTACACCGTTCTTGACACCGTACTTATGGGTCACACCGTGATGTGGGACATCATGCAACAACGCAATGCCCTCTATTGCAAGGAAGAATTTACCGATGAGGATGGCATTTTGGCTGCTGAATTGGAAGATAAGTTCTCAACAATGGGCGGTTATACTGCCGAAAACGATGCAGCAACCCTCCTCTCGGGTCTTGGTATCAAGGAAGCACTTCATGGCAAATTGATGGGCGACCTTTCGGGTAAGGAAAAGGTGCGTGTAATGTTGGCGCAGGCGCTCTTTGGTGAACCCGACAACCTCCTCCTTGACGAACCTACCAATGACCTTGACCTTGAAACAGTAGAATGGTTGGAAGATTACTTGGGCAACTTTGAACACACCGTACTCGTTGTGAGCCACGACCGTCACTTCCTTGACCAAGTGTGTACACACACCGTTGACATCGACTTCGGCAAGGTAACACTCTTCTCAGGTAACTATTCGTTCTGGTACCAGTCAAGTCAGTTGGCACTCCGTCAGGCACAAAACCAGAAGCAGAAGGCGGAAGAAAAGAAGAAGGAATTGGAAGAATTTATCCGTCGCTTCTCTGCAAATGTGGCGAAGAGTCGTCAGACTACTTCACGTAAGAAGATGCTTGAAAAGCTCAATGTGGAAGAAATCAAGCCCTCTACGCGTAAGTACCCTGGTATCATCTTCCAGATGGAGCGCGAACCTGGCAATCAGATTCTTGAAGTTAAGGGTCTTAAGGCGGTGGCTGATGATGGCACCGTGCTCTTCAACGACGTGAACTTTACGGTTGAGAAGGAAGAAAAGGTGGTATTCCTCAGCCACGATCCCCGTGCAATGACTGCCCTCTTTGAAATCATCAACGGCAACCGCAAGGCGGATGAGGGTACATACAACTGGGGTGTTACAATCACTACGGCTTACTTGCCATTGGACAACTCTGCATTCTTCAACACTGACTTGAACATGCTTGATTGGTTGATGCAGTATGGCGAAGGTAACGAAGTATACTTCAAAGCATTCCTCGGTCGCATGCTCTTCAAGGACGAAGACATTTTGAAGAAGGTAAATGTGCTCTCAGGGGGCGAAAAGATGCGTTGTATGATTGCCCGCATGCAATTGCGCAATGCGAACTGCTTGATTCTCGACACGCCCACCAACCACTTGGACATGGAAAGTATTCAGGCATTTAACAACAACTTGAAACTCTACAAGGGTAACATTCTCTTCGCTTCTCACGACCACGAATTTATCAACACCGTAGCTAACCGCGTCATCGAACTTACGCCCAACGGCACAATCGACAAGCTCATGAACTACGAAGACTACATCCGTGACGAACGTGTGAAGGAACTCAAGGCGCGCCTTTACGGGGAATAATTTATTAGAGTACAACTAACAGAGTACAGAGTACAACTCCCATGCGGGACGTTTCGCAACAACCATGCGAGGGATATACAAACGTATAACTTTGTAACTTTCTCGTCTACTCGTACCTTGTTAACTTGTCTACTAAAAAAACTAAAAACTAAAATTATGACAGAAAAGGAAGAACTTCTTAACGAAGAAACAATTGATACCAACACTCAAGCGGAACCTACAATAGAAATTCCCAACGAGACTACGACCGAAGAAACTCCAGCGGAAGAACCTCGCGAATTGACCGTTGAGGAAAAGTTGGCGGAAGCTGAGGCAAAGATTGAAAAACTCAACAATGCCATGCTCTACAAGGTGGCAGAGTTTGAAAATTACCGCAAGCGCACCATCAAGGAAAAGGCAGACCTCATTCTTAATGGTGGCGAGAAGACTATTACGTCTCTCCTCCCCGTTCTTGATGACCTTGAGCGTGCTATGCAACACATGAACGATGCGGCCGATGTAGCTTCACTTCGCGAAGGGGTTTCACTCATCATCAACAAGTTGAACACGGTTTTGAGCGAACAAGGTTTGAAGCGCATTGACACCAAGGATGCGGATTTTACAACCGACCTTCACGAAGCCATCGCCTTTATCCCCGCTCCCACCGATGACCTTAAGGGCAAGGTGATTGATTGCGTACAGGCGGGTTACATGCTTAATGAAAAGGTGATTCGCTACGCAAAAGTTGCCGTGGGACAATAACATAGAAGCACTATGGAAAACGATTATTACAAAATTCTCGGTGTGGAGCGTAATGCTTCGGCCGAAGAAATCAAAAAGGCATATAAGAAGGTTGCCATAAAATACCATCCCGACCGCAATCCTGATAATAAGGAAGCGGAGGAGATGTTTAAAAAGGCGGCCGAGGCTTACGACGTCTTGCGCGACCCCGACAAGCGTGCACGCTACGACCAATTTGGAGCAGAGGGTGTGAATGGCGCAGGTGGATTCGGCGGATTTGGCGGATTTGGCGCTGGAGGCATGGACCTCAATGACATCTTTGCACAATTTGGCGACATTTTCGGTGGACACTTTGGCGGGGGTGGATTTGGTTTTGGTGGCGGACGCCGTCAACAACCCCGTAAATTCAAGGGTAGCGACCTCCGTATGAAGGTTTCTCTCTCGCTTGAAGAAATCAACACGGGTGTCACCAAGAAGTTTAAGGTAAAGAAAGATGTTACCTGCTCTTCATGCCAAGGTTCAGGTTGTGCCGAAGGTGCGCATCCCGAAACGTGCGCTACGTGTCAAGGTTCTGGTTATGTAGTGCGCACCAAGCAAACCATGCTCGGCATGATGCAAACACAGGATGTTTGTCCCTCTTGTCATGGCGAGGGTACTATCATCAAGAACCAGTGTAAGCATTGTCATGGCGAGGGTGTTGTAGCCGGCGAAGAAATCGTTGAAATCGAAATCCCCGCTGGTGTACAAGACGGCATGGTAGTCACCGCTCGTGGCAAGGGTAATGCTGGACGTCATAGCGGAGTTGCGGGTGACATTCAGGTGTTTATCGAAGAACAAGCGCATCCCGAATTTCTCCGTGATGAGAACGACCTCATCTATAACCTCCTCCTCACCGTATCGGAAGCCACACTCGGCACCACGGCACAAATCCCCACCATCGACGGAAAGGCGAACATCAATATCAAACCTGGTACACAACCCGGCACCGTGCTCCGCCTTCGTGGAAAGGGACTTCCCGCCGTTCAGGGGTATGGTTATGGCAAGGGCGACCTTATCGTAAACATTAGCGTCTATATCCCCGAAACATTGAGCAAGGACGAAAAGAAGGCGTTTGAAAGTATGCAAAATAGCGACAACCTCAAGGCGTCACCCTCATCTAAGCGCAAGATTTTCGAGAATTTTAGAGGATATTTTAGTTAAAGGAGAAATAAGAAAGGAAAAAGGAGAAAGTGCTGGCGCATGGAAATTCTCCTTTATCCTCTCTCCATTCTCCTAAAAAAAGGAATGGCTGGCGCATTATTTTCCGCACGGTCTTTCTCATTTCTCCTTTCTCATTTCTCCTTTTCTTTATGACTTACCAAGAAACCATAAATTACCTTTACGCATCTGCCCCTTTGTTTCAAAACATTGGGGCAGGCGCGTATAAAGAGGGCTTATCAACCACAAAAGCGCTTGACGAATATTTTGATCATCCCCATCGTAAGTTTAAGACGATTCATGTAGGTGGCACCAACGGGAAGGGTTCTACCTCCCACTCTCTTGCCGCCGTACTCCAATCGGCGGGATATAAAGTGGGCCTTTTTACGTCGCCCCACCTCGTTGATTTCCGTGAGCGCATCCGCGTGAATGGCGAGATGATGGAGGAGGAATATGTGGTGGACTTTGTAGAAAACCATCGCCACTTCTTCGAACCCCTCTACCCTTCCTTCTTTGAACTCACCACGGCATTGGCATTCAAGTATTTTGCCGACCAAGGTGTGGACATTGCCGTGATTGAAGTGGGACTCGGAGGGCGGTTAGATTGCACAAATATCATCCGCCCTCTACTCTCCGTGATTACCAATATTAGTTTTGACCACACGCAATTCTTAGGTTCAACTCTCAAGGAAATTGCCACGGAGAAGGCGGGAATCATCAAGCACTCCACACCCACCGTCATTGGCGAACATGGAGCGGAGAGCGACCCTGTATTTATTGAGGTGGCGAAGCGAGAAGATGCTCCTCTTTACTTTGCGGAAGATCATTTTGCGAATGTGCAAGGTATTGACTTTCAACTCAAAGGAGATTGCCAAGAGAAGAACTTACGCACCATTTGCACGGCGCTCAACATCCTTCAAAAGCAATTAAGCATCTCACCAGAGCCCATCCGAGAAGGACTTGCTCACGTATGCGACCTCACCCACCTTATGGGGCGTTGGCAAACCCTCTCTACCTCCCCCCTCACCATTTGCGACACGGGACACAATATTGGCGGATGGCAATACTTGGCACCTCGCCTACAAAAATTCATCAACGAGGGAAAACGCTTGCACGTCATTTTTGGCATGGTGAACGATAAGGACATCACCCACGTGGTTGCCCTTCTTCCCAAGCAAGCGCACTACTATTTTACGCAAGCATCGGTCAATCGTGCACTCCCAGCTGAAAAATTATTGGAAATCGCAACGAATTTTAACTTAAAAGGTAGTACCTTTGCCTCGGTTAAAGAGGCACACCAAGCCGCTCGCAATAATGCCTCGCCCGAAGATGTTATCTTTATTGGCGGAAGCACATTTGTGGTTGCCGACCTCTTAACCCCTTAACATAAAGAAACTTAACCTAAAAACCTAACGACCTCAAAACCTCATAACTCATAATATATGAAATCAATCCTCACCCTTGCGCTTTGCGCAACCACATCATTGGCAACATTTGCCGAAACCCTCCACCCCGGAGAAAAGGAAGGTACAACTTTTAGTCTCGCTACACAGAAGGCGCCTGAAGCTATCAAAAAAGCAGACCCCACAATCACGGTTGGGGGATTTATTACTGGTAAGTACAGCATTACCGACAAGGCAAACGTCACCGATAATGGCGGTTTTGATATGCGCTACCTCCGTATTTATGGTTCGGGTTACGTCTATAAAGACTTCTTCTATCGCTTCCAGGGCGAAGTGAGCGGTGCTCCCGGTGTAGACAAGGGTGCGCGCCTTCTTGATGCCTTTGTAGAATGGCAAAAATACGACGCCTTCCGCGTAAAGGTGGGGCAATTCAAGCGTAGTTTCGGTTTTGAAAATCCCATGTCGCCCCTCGCCATCGGTCATGGCGCTTACTCACAAGCAACCCTCAAGTTCCTCATGAACGACCGTTGTGGAGAGCACAGCAGCGGTGGTCGCGACCTCGGTGCACAAATTCAGGGTGACCTCTTCAAAGTAGGTGGCGAAAAGGGACACTACCTCTTCCACTATCAGTTCGGCGTATTCAATGGCCAGGGTATCAACCACAAAGATAAGGATAAGGAGAAAGACTACATCGCTGGTCTTTGGGTTCGCCCCTTGAAGAAGCTCGAAGTAGGCGGTTTCCTTTGGAACGGTACATACACTAACGAGGCTAATACACAAGACCAAATTGACCGCAAGCGCATGGGATTCGGTGTGAAATATGAAGACAAATGGACGGTTCGTGCGGAATACATGTACAGCTACGGAGGTGCCATCAACAATGCCAATGCCCCCAAACACAGTGAAGGTTGGTACGCAACGGTAGGTGTGCCCGTAGCAAAGAATTTCAAGGTCTATGGTAAGTGGGACTGCTATCGCCATGACACACGCTCATGGAACACACTCAAGACCGACTGGTGTATGTCTGCCAACTACAACTTCGGCAAGAACCTCATGATGCAGCTCAACTACACGTACACCGTTGATCGCAACCCCTCACCTGCCGATAACCACTTCAATACTATTGATTTCCAAATCTCTGCACGCTTCTAAAAGCAAAGAGTAAATCATGTACACATTCAAGTAGGAGGTAAACACCATGCAGTGTTTACCTCCTACTTCCGTTTACCGACCTCCCACATCACCGAACGTGCGGTTAAGCATACGGTAGCTCCTATTCCACCTTGCGACGAATACCTTGCCTTAGACTATGCGATTCCGCTATTAAGGATTGCTCGAATTGGGCCCCGTTAGCTATAACTCATGCTGAGGGTATACAAAAAGCAGATAACCTTTAGAGTTATCTGCCTTTGCATTTTTGCGGAAGCTGGGGGATTCGAACCCCCGGTACGGTTGCCCGTACGTCAGTTTAGCAAACTGGTGGTTTCAGCCACTCACCCAAACTTCCTTTCCGCATTTGTTTCTCAAATGCAGTGCAAAATTACAACTTTTTTTTGAATATGCAAAGTGGTTGCCCTATTTTTTTACAAAATAGTATAAAAATCTACCGTATTAACCACGATTTACCTATTGAGTGCGCGGAGGAATGGCAATTTTCAGCAATTCTTTAGCCAGTGTGGTAGGCTCAAACACTTGTTTAGCTTCATTCAGCAAGAGGCGCTCATCCGTGTAGCGAGCCGAGAAGTGACCGATGAGTAACTGGCGCACTTGAGCGGCCTGTGCGATGCTCGCAGCTTGCTTTGCCGTGGAGTGAAAGGTCTCTTTCGCCCTACCCGCCTCGGCTTCAGCAAATGTGGCTTCGTGAAAGAGTAGATCCACCCCTTTAAGCAATGGCACGTTTCCCATCACGGGGCGAGTGTCGGAGCAATAGGCGTAACTTCGCGGTGGTTCGGAAGGAGTGGTCAGCGCTTCGTGAGGGTAAAATTTACCTTCGGGAGTGGTCCACCCCTCACCCTGCTTGATGTTTTGGATATAGCAATTTGGAATTTCGAGAAAATCAATCATGTCCCTACGAATGTGGGGTAACACTCCAACCTCCTGGAACAAGAAACCGCAGGTGGGCATACGGTGCGTAAGGGGGAAGGCCGTCACCTTTAGACTTCTATCAGCATACACCTCCGTCACGACATTCGTATCAATCTCATGGATGTAAATCTCAAATGGGATGCCGTTGCAAAAGAATTCAAACAAAGGGCGGAATAAGGCTTCTGCACCAATGGGGGCGTAGATGTGAATGTCTGACGTTCGGCCTTTGAGCGCAAGCGTTGATATCAATCCCGGAAGTCCCAAGCAGTGATCGCCATGTAGGTGAGAAATAAATATGTGGCTCAAATGATTGAAGCGCAAACCTGCACGACGGAATTGAAGTTGCGTGCCTTCAGCACAATCTATCATAAAAAGTTTTTCACGCACATTGAGCACTTGCGAAGTAGGCAAGTGCTTCAAAGTAGGAGTGGCGCTACCACACCCTAAAATGGTGAGTTCAAACTTTTCCATCGTGCATACCGTGATTTGCTTCTGCAAAGATAGAGGATTTCCACAATTTATTTATAAATTTGCGTTACTAAATGATAAACTATTTCTCACCATGCATACGAAAGAAGAAAAGGTTGCCGCATTTGGTCGCCTGCTTGATATATTAGACGAACTCCGCGTGAAATGCCCTTGGGACAGAAAGCAAACATTTGAGAGTTTGCGCCCCAATACGATTGAAGAAACCTTCGAACTTGCAGAGGCATTGCTAAAAGGAGATAAGAAAGAAATCTGTAAGGAGTTGGGCGACGTGTTGCTCCATGTGATTTTCTACGCCAAGATTGGTTCGGAAACCAATGACTTTGATATTCATGATGTTTGCGAAAATTTGTCGAACAAGTTGGTGTATCGCCACCCGCATGTGTTTGGCGAACAGAAAGGTGTAGAGGATGCCGGCGAGGTAATCAAGCTTTGGGAACAGATTAAGCAAACGGAGAAGGACGGCAATAAGTCGGTGCTCTCGGGTGTGCCCAATTCACTACCATCATTGATTAAGACTTACCGCATTCAGGATAAGGCGCGCGGTGTAGGGTTTGATTGGCAAGAGCGTTCAGACGTTTGGAAAAAGGTAAAGGAGGAAATTGCAGAGTTTGAGCAAGAGGTTGAAAACATGGATACCGATAAGGCGGAAGCTGAATTTGGGGATCTTATGTTTAGTCTTATCAACGCTGCTCGCCTGTACAAAATCAATCCAGATAACGCACTTGAGCGCACCAACCAAAAGTTTATCTCGCGCTTCAACTACCTCGAAGAAAAAACACTCAAGCAAGGCCGTGACTTAAAGAACATGACCTTGGAAGAGATGGATGAGATTTGGGAGGAAGCAAAGCGTGTGTTGAAAGAGAAAAACTGATTGCACACAAATTTCAAAAATAAGGACACCTCATGGAGCACACTTCATTTGCATATTACAAGCTCCCAAGTGAACAGAAATGCCACTACCTCGGTAGTAACAACCTCCCTCTCCGTCTGCATAGTTTGTCTGCAATCAATGAATCCTACAAGGGTTTCTTAATTGCCCCTTTTGATACTGATGCCGATCCCATTCTGCTCATCTCGCCCAGCGTCGAACAATCTTTACCCCTGCCCAAAGAAACCGTTGCAATTACTTCTGAACAAGGGAATTTTGAGAAGATAGATAACACTTACTTGCAACACTTTAAGCAATGCGAGGAACTTCTCAACAACGAAAGCTTGCAAAAGATTGTACTCGCTCATAGATTTGAGGCTCGGATGGAAGCTCCTTTGAATCATCGTGAGTTGTTTTTATCGGCGGCAACGGCTTTTCCTAAATCTTATGTCGCACTTTGGCATACGGCTGAAAGTGGAACTTGGTTGACCATCACCCCCGAGGTTTTGCTTGAAAATGAAGCCGGGAAATGGCATACGGTAGCCCTCGCCGGTACGATGCCAAAAGGGGAAAGTCAATGGAGCGAGAAAAATAAAATGGAGCAACAATTTGTTGTTGATTACATCGCCTCCGTGCTTTCTCCACACACCATCGAATTGAAACTATCGGAAGTACAAACCATTGAAGCTGCGCAATTATTACACTTACGCACGAACTTTCACTTTACGACAAATGTGAATATCGGAGAAATTCTTCATGTGCTACACCCTACCCCTGCCGTATGCGGGTTGCCCAAGCAATATGCATTTGAAGCAATAAAGGACATTGAGAGCTACCCTCGAAAATATTATGCTGGATTTTCAGGGCCCTTACATCACTCACAAGGTGGAACCCACCTTTACGTCACGCTCCGTTGTGCACATTGGAAGGAACCGTTCTGCATTGAATATTACGCTGGAGGGGGACTTATTAAAGGTAGTGAGGCACAAGAGGAGTGGAACGAAGTGACAAGGAAGAAAAAAACAGCTGAATGTATAGTGACAAACCACATATTAACTCCCTAACAAAGGCACTACTTCACCTGGGCATTACGGATATTGTCGTGTGTCCGGGTGCTCGCAATGCGCCCTTGTGTCATAATTTTCATCAGGCGGGTTTCGCGCTTCACCCGGTCACCGATGAACGCTCTGCCAGTTTTGTGGCCATCGGTATTTACCTTGAAACGCGTCGCCCGACCGTTGTTTGCGTCACCTCTGGAACCGCGCTTCTTAATACACTTCCTGCGGTTGCTGAAGCCTACTACCGACACATACCGCTCTTAATTATCTCCGCCGATCGCCCTGAAGAATGGATTGGACACCTTGACGGGCAAACACTTCCCCAGCGCAATGCTCTGCTCCCTTATGCCGAATGTGTAAATATTGAGGAACACACGACGCTAAAGATAATCATTCAGCAAATCAGAAGCTTGATTCAGAAGCAAGCCCCTACGCACATTAACATACAGATTGAAGAACCGCTCTTTCAATTTACCCAACCATCTCTGCCCGATATTGATGCCCCCCTTGAGCAAGTTGACTCTGAAGAAAATAGTATTGACGAAGCGCAACTCAACGAAATTGCTCAACTCATCAACAAAGCTCAATTCCCGCTATTGGTCATGGGACAACAAGAGGAATTTGAGCCTGACTTATTTGAAGCGCTATCCACGCGCATTGCTATTCTCCCTGAAATTATCAGCAATGCCAAGGACTCACTTTTGAGCGACAAGGTTGAAAAATGTTTGAGTGAGGGAGCTTCTTTACCTATATTTCCCGACCTTATTCTACACATTGGCGGCGCCTTCATCGGCAAGCAACTGAAATTATTTTTAAGACAACAAACTGATATCCCTATCATCAGAATAGGGAAAGAAAAAGAGGTGGCTCAAACCTTTGGGCGCGTGACTCTTTCCGTGCATGCATTACCGCTACATTTCTTACAAAAATTAGTACCATATCTAACAAAGCGCGAACTTCATAAGCTTTGGAGTAATAGTATAAATAACACATATAATTCTTTGTGTAAAAAAGATATAAGTAAAGAAGAGAAAGTAATAGTTGAATATTGCAACGCTCTAAAATCGCTCCCCCTTGGAAGTTTGCATTTGGCAAATAGCAGCAGCGTGAGATGGGCAAATGCGCATATAGAAGGCGGAGATTTTCCCGTATATTGCAACCGTGGCGTGAACGGCATTGAGGGGTCGCTCTCAACGGCAGTTGGGCAATCGCTGAAGTCGGAAATGATTGTTGGATACATTACTGGAGATTTAAGTTTTTTCTACGATGCCAACGCACTTTGGAACACCCACCTTCGCGAGAATCTTATCATTTTATTGCTCAACAATAGCGGGGGGAAAATCTTCTACAAATTGGGGGCACTAAAAGACTCTCCAGCCCTCAAAGATTACATCTCCGCACATCATACCACCTCTGCCGAAGGTATCTGTGCTTCCTATGATGCACACTATAAGCGCATCACCTATCCCGAGCAAATTCCTCACCTTATTTCTGAACATCTAAATTCAGAACGTAAGCGTCCACTCGTAATGGAATATATTTGTGATTAAATTTTAAACATTTTCTCATCTATGTGGAAAGAAATTCTCCCCTTCGAAGAAATCATCTTTGAATACTATAACGGCATCGCTAAAATCACCATCAACCGTCCCCGTTATCGTAATGCCTTTACACCTCTCACCGTGAGCGAAATGAGCAAAGCGTTCAACCATTGCCGTGAGGACTCGAACATCCGTGTGGTACTCCTTACGGGGGCTGGCGATATGGCCTTTTGCGCGGGTGGCGACATGAATTATAAGGGTCGAGGTGGTTATGTAGGTAAGGATGATGTGCCTCGCCTGAATGTACTTGATGTGCAAAAGCAAATCCGTACACTTCCCAAACCCGTCATTGCAATGGTCAACGGTTTCGCTATTGGTGGCGGCCATGTGCTTCACTTGATGTGCGACCTCACCATCGCTTCCTCAACGGCGAAGTTTGGTCAGACAGGACCTCGCGTAGGTTCCTTTGACGCTGGATTTGGAGCGTCGTACCTGGCACGCATTGTCGGACAAAAGCGTGCACGTGAAATATGGTTTATGTGCCGTCAATACACCGCACAAGAGGCCTACGAAATGGGCATGGTGAATAAGGTTGTTGCCCCTGAAGAACTCGAAAGCGAATGTATTAAGTGGGCAGAACAGATGATGGAACACTCTCCCCTCGCCCTCCGCATGATTAAAGCGGGACTCAATGCCGAACTAGACGGTCAAGCAGGTATTCAGCAATTAGCGGGTGATTGCACCATGCTTTATTACCTTCTCGACGAAGCCCATGAAGGTGGGCAAGCCTTTCTTGAAAAGCGCAAACCCGACTGGTCGAAGTTCCCCAAATTGCCTTAGTCCGTCATCACTCAATTTTGACATACATTGGCTATGCACTACTTTATACTACCCCACAAATTAACGTTTAGTTTTCCCGCCGGAACATCCCGTGGGGTATATACGCATAGACAAGTGTGGTACGTATTTATCAGTGAATCTCCAATTGACGAGGATACATGCCGTGCTATCATTGCCGATCCTCGATTAATGTCGAAATACGAAATCGGAGTGGGTGAAAT
Organism: Alloprevotella sp.; assembly: GCA_045656425.1. GTDB lineage: Bacteria > Bacteroidota > Bacteroidia > Bacteroidales > Bacteroidaceae > Alloprevotella. Next base: position 77,396 of record JAZORE010000031.1, on the reverse strand, counting down.
AGCCCCGCTACACGACCTTTCATGCGAATATGGGCGGGATTTTCAGAATACGATTGACAAGTGTTGTCGGGAGTTTGTAGCCAGTAAGGATATAGAATGTTTGCGCCACTACCCTTCCATACATTTTGGCATTGAAACCGCTTTGCGTTCACTTCATGTCCACGACGGGTTGAACCTTTTTGATACAGCTTTCACTCGTGGAGAAATGGGCATCCCCATCAATGGATTGGTGTGGATGGGCGATAAAGACACGATGCGCCAACGCATGTTGAGCAAGATGCAAGCAGGATTTACTTGTATAAAGATAAAGATTGGCGCGTTACACATTGAGGAAGAATTAGCACTCCTGAAGGAATTGCGCCAAGTTGCCTCTGCTAAAGATCTACAAATTCGCGTCGATGCCAACGGTGCTTTTACCGAAGCAGAAGCGTTTGAGGTGATGGAGCAACTCGTGAAATTAGAGGTACACAGTATTGAGCAACCTATTCGCTCGGGCGATTGGGACAGCATGGCACGACTTTGCAAGTCTGCCCCACTCCCCATTGCCTTGGATGAAGAACTCATTGGCGTAAACACACCTAAATTAAAAGAACGGTTGCTTCAGGAAATCCATCCCGCTTACATCGTGCTCAAGCCCACCCTTCACGGAGGCATGCAAGGATGTGACGAATGGATTGAACGAGCAACTCGCCACAACATCGGCTATTGGATAACCTCTGCCCTTGAAAGCAATATTGGTCTTAATGCTATTGCGCAATACACCGCCTCACTACAAACGGGCGACTTCGCTCAAGGATTAGGCACGGGACAATTGTTCGTTGAAAATATCCCCTATACAGGACTTACCATTGAAGGAAACAAACTTTTCCGAAAATTGTAAAGCATGTAAGAATGAGCAAAAATTATCTCCCTAATAAACAAAAATAACTGGGAGATAATTCAAACTATCTCCAAGATATTATTAACGATATCGGACATGCTATTTATAAAGATTGTCGGAGGAATGAACGAACGGTCAAAACTTGATATGCAATTCTTTCAAACGCTCAAGTACCGTTTGCGGAATCATATCATCTACGCAATCGCCATTGCGCAATCGCTCACGCACTTCCGTAGAACTAAAGGGGAATAAAGGAGCACCTTGCATCACCTTCACAGACTTCGCCATCTCCGACAAATGTGGCATGACATCTTCCGTGGTCGTGTCTCTTGGATATACAAGAATCTCCGTCGTTTTTAATAGCATGTCATAGTGCGCCCATTTCTCAAACACCAGCCAATTATCGCCCCCAATGATAAGCGAAAATTCGTGCTCGGGAAAAGCCTCACGCAAGGCTTCCATCGTACGCCAGGTATAGGTCGGGCGAGCTAACTGAAACTCAAAGTTGCACGCCTCTACCCCATTAACGTCTACGCAAGCAAGCGAAGCTAATTCATAACGCACGTCTTCAGGCAACAATCCTGCCTGGCTTTTCAAGGGATTGTGTGGCGAAACCATCAACCAAACACGATCCACATATCCAGCGTTTACAATCCACGCCGCCAACCGCAAATGACCGTTATGTATGGGGTTAAAACTACCCCCGAATATTCCAATTTTCATAATGTTCAAAGTCAAAAAGTGTAAGCTCTGCGCAACAAAATCTCCACAATGATTCCTTCAGCACTTACAAAAAAGCAAGATACAATGCTTTTAATGACTTGTAAGTATCACAAAATATAAGCACTTGCTTAGCTGTATTTCAAGAAAGAATAACTTGATGATTCTTCTCGTCGTGGGAATCATAATTTCTTTTCTCTGAGTGCAAACTGAAAAGCACGAGTCTTTGTTTTAAACTCACCATCATAACGATAAGTTTATCCCCTAATCATTATTCTGTTGTATTATTCGTTTAAGTTCATCAACAGATAATGTAGAGTCTTTTCTTCTATGTAGCATTGCATGGCAGTTCGGGCAGACAGGGAATAAGTCATTTTCAACATCTATTTCATATAGTCCATCCCTACCAGAAAGAGGGGTTATATGGTGTATATGTATGAAACCTTTTCCTAAATCTCCATATGTTTTTTCAAAATCAAAACCACATATAAAACATTTTGTTCCCTTACTCTGGATACATTTATTGCGTGCTTGGATATTCCTTTTATGAGTGGCTATGGTTGCTTCGCCTAACTCACCCTCCCAAAATTCATTCATTTCATTTTCGATAGTTCTATTCTTGTATATTTCACATAGAACATTGCAATACTTTTGGTGTATATCTCGTTCTATTCTCCTTACCGTATTATTATGCCCCTCTTCATAATAGAGAATAAAGTCCATATAAGCTTTTAAAGCAGTCCTTAATCTTTCCGCACCATAATCCTTATATATTTGAGATAAATAATAGTCTCTCAAATCTGTGCTTATCCCTCTTGTATGCAATTCACCATCAAGCATTTTTTGAAATGCTCTATAAAAATCCGCGAAAGAGTTTTTGTTAATACCATGACTGAGAAATAGTTTTTCCTTTCCATCAACTAAACGCACTTCTTTATTGTATATAGCTTTTGCCATTATATAGATGGCAGACATTTCATCTATTTTCATCGATCATGTTCTTTAAGAGTTATATAATAAATTTCATTGCAAAGGTACTTGATTTTATCCTTACCCAACATAAAATAGACATAATATTGTCCATCCACATTTTATTTCATAATTTTGCAGTACGAGTAAGACGCATTGTAGCATAACATTGAATAACTTTGAAATAGTAATGATTGCAATCTTGTTACCCTATGTTCATACAATCCGTCTAATCAATTTATTCTAAGAAAGTTATTTTATCCTGCGAAAGTTATGTATACTTGTATGTGAATACCTTTAAATTACCCTAAATTTGCAAAAGGAACTGATGGTGGGCGCACAACTAACAAAGTATAGTGCCATCCGGATGGTCCTTATAACCTCACAACCTCATAACCAAAAAACTCATAACTATGTACACTGTAGACGAACTCAACGAACGACTCATTGACCTCTCTTTTGCTGAAGACATCGGTGATGGTGACCACACCACCCTTTGTTGCATCCCCGCCGATAGCATGGGCGAAAGCAAGTTGCTTATCAAGGAAGAGGGTATTTTTGCGGGTGTAGAAATTGCCAAGCAAGTCTTCCACCGCTTTGACCCCACCATGGAAATTGAAGTGTACATCGAAGACGGTGCACACGTAAAGCCTGGTGACATCGTTATGAGCGTTAAGGGTAAAGAGCAAAGTTTGCTTCAGACAGAGCGCCTCATGCTCAACATCCTTCAGCGCATGTCGGGCATTGCAACAATGACCCACAAGTATCAGCAAGCTCTTATTGATGCTGGCACAAAAACACGTGTGCTCGACACGCGTAAGACCACTCCCGGTATGCGTATGCTTGAAAAGGAAGCCGTTAAGATTGGTGGCGGTATGAACCACCGCATCGGACTCTTCGACATGATCCTCCTTAAGGACAACCACATCGACTTCTGTGGCGGTGTGCATAACGCTATCAGTCGTGCAAAGCAATATTGCAAAGACCACGGCAAGGACCTCAAGATTGAGTGTGAAGTGCGCAACTGGAAGGAACTCGAAGAAGCTCTTGCCGAAGGTTGCGACCGCATCATGTTTGACAACTTTACGCCCGAAGACACGAAGAAGGCCGTAGAACTCGTAGCAGGCCGTGCAGAAACAGAATCAAGCGGCGGCATCACCTTTGAAACGATGATTCCCTATGCACAAGCTGGCGTTGACTTCATCAGTTTCGGCGCCCTCACCCATAGTGTTAAGGGACTCGACATGAGTTTCAAGGCTGCTGGGTCAGATAAGTTAATTATAAAATAAGTATTTCAAGAGAGGAGGCATGTCTCCCCTCTTTTTTTGACTGTTCTGTACATTGGAGCGTCACAAAAATCCATCGTAGAATATTTCTATAAATATCCCATAACGAACTTTTTTCTATAAAAGGATTTGAGCAATTCATAAACAAATGCTAAATTTGCATTCATGACGGATTTAACATTACCCAACATTTGGATTGAATTTAGTTCTACACTACAATTAGTTTTAAAGGGACTAATTGTAGGCATTATTATATCCGCTCCAATGGGACCAGTTGGAATTTTGTGTATACAGCGCACCATGAAAAAGGGACGTATATATGGAATTGTCACAGGAGCAGGAGCTGCCCTTAGCGATTTTCTCTATGCTCTAATAACAGGGTTGGGGATGTCTTTCGTTGTTGATTTGATTGAACAAGGACAGACATTATTCTGGTTAAAACTTATGGGGAGTATCATGCTGTTGATTTTCGGAATACACACCTATTTGCAAGATCCCCGCAAAGGAATGCGCACCACAATGAAACGGAAAGGTACACTTTTCTACAATTTCATTTCTGGATTTGGATTAACAATTAGCAATCCGCTTATCGTATTCCTATTTATAGCCCTCTTTAATATGTTCACCTTTGTTATACCTGAAGATTATATCTTCGGACAGATAGTTGGTTATATCTCAATTATTGCAGGTGCCATGTTATGGTGGTTAGCACTTACTTATATCATAGCAAAGATGAAAGACAACTTTGGTGTTCGTGGGATTCTTTATCTTAACCGAGGGATAGGAAGCCTCGTGATTTGTTCAAGTATTGTCTATGCCATTATGACGCTATGGAACCTTTGGGTTCGGTAACACAAAAACACACAGAATTCTGTCTTTATAGTAGACATACAACACGTATTTAATGAAGAAATAAGAAGCGTTGGAAAGGCTATTACACTTTCCAACGCTTCTTATTATAATAAAGACTTTAAGAAGTTACTCCCATTATTGTACTATCTATGGTACTCAACTGCAAGTCCTCCCTCTGAAGTTTCTCGATAGAGTGAAGGAAGATCATGACCAGTTTTCTTCATGACTTGCACAGCCTTATCATAACTAATACGATGTTGCCCCTCGGCATAAGTAGCATAAATATTAGCATCAAGTGCACGCGCAGCGGCATGGGCATTTCGCTCAATACATGGGATTTGTACGAGTCCACAAATAGGGTCGCAAGTCATCCCAAAATGGTGTTCCAAACCCATCTCAGCAGCATATTCAGTTGTTTGCAAACTTCCTCCAAAGATATAATTTGCGGCAGCTGCTGCCATCGCACAAGCGACCCCTACTTCCGCTTGACATCCCGCTTCAGCACCAGAAATTGAAGCTAAGGTTTTAGCAATGTTACCGATAAGTCCTGCGGTAGCTAAAGCATGAAGAATGCGCTTTGTTGAGAAATTTCTGCTTTGCTGGATGTGGTATAAAACAGCAGGAACCACCCCACAAGAACCACAAGTGGGAGCTGTAACAATACGTCCGCCCGACGCATTTTCTTCTGTAACGGCAAGAGCATAAGCAAAAACTAAACCTCTTGTCTGGAGGTTGGCACTATACCCTTGTGCTTTGATGTAGTAATGTGGAGCCTTTCTGCGCAAGTTAAGTCCACCGGGAAGAACGCCTTCTGTTTCCAATCCACGTTCTACGGCTTGACGCATTATCTTCCAAACCTCCTCAAGGTAATCCCAAATATCGGATTCCTCAAAATGCTCTACAAATTGCCAATAGGAATACCCACGTTCGTCACACCATTTGATAATATCGTTCAAATGGTTGAGTTCATACACATCGGGCGTTTGGATAGAACTATGTCCTTCCTCAGCCAAAGCTCCTCCTCCAACGCTATATACAGTCCAAGGATCATACGGTTTACCCGCATCATCGATAGCTTGGAAAAGCATACCATTGGGGTGATAAGGAAGTACAATTTCTGCACACCACTTTATCTCACAACGATCCTTTCCAATTACGTCAAGAATTGCCCAATCTGTAAGGTGACCACGCCCAGTTGCTGCCAAACTTCCATAAAGTGTTACTTGAAAACGCTTGGCTTCGGGATGTTTTAAGAGATATTGTTCTGCTGCAGCACGAGGCCCCATCGTATGAGAAGATGAGGGACCATAACCTATGCGATATAGTTCTTTTAATGATTTCATGTTTGCAAAGGTGAAGAGAACGGTTTATTGTTAGCAATGAGATAAAGAATCATAATCCTCAAACAGCAACTTAACCGACTTGTTTACTTGACTGCGTTAAAGAATTTCTAATTTTCCTTGATAACCCCTTTACGATAGGCTTTTAAAAGGTATTCAAGGTCAGCCACTTGTTCACGCAAAGTTCTACCAATATCAGTATCTGCCACCATGACGCGGCGATCTGATATTTCTACGATAGACGTTGTAGATTGAATATCTGTACCGTTGATAACGGCTTCTTCTGTTGAATTAAATGGTGCATGCTGCACTAATTGGAATCCACGGCTATGGTAGACGAGTGTATATCCAGCTATACCTGTTGTTGAGTGATAAGCCCGCGCGAACCCACCATCAATTACCATTAAGCGTCCATCTGCTTTTATGGGGTTTTCTCCCTTGCCCACTTTAACAGGCACGTGTCCGTTAATGATGTGGCGGTGCTTACCCACAACAGAAAATTCATCAAGAATTTTGTCGCAAATTGTTGACTCATTTCTCAACTTGTAATATGCCCCCTTCTCCTCACTATGTGTAGATTTGTCATCTATGAAGTAGCGTTCAAAGGTTGTCATCTTTGACTTATCAAAGAGCGGACTATTAGGTCCACACCAAAGGTACCAGAAGAAATCGCGTGCATAAAGTTTTTCGTCTTCATCTGCCCCTTCCTCATACGCTAAACGCACCAATTGCTCGATACGAAGCATCAACTCCTTACCCTTACAAGTCATGCCCATTATTTCAACTTCACGCAACGTGCCATCATTATTCAACGGTAATGAAGCATGGAAAAGCAGATTAGAATTACACACCGTAAACATTCCACCATGGGTAAGTAAGCATTGCATGTGGCGTTGCAGACGCTCACTGATGCGGAACGACCTAACGAGACTATTGATGATATCCTGCTCTTCTTCAGTCAAGTGTAAAGGGTCATCTGGAGATATCGTTGGAAAGTACATATCCTTCATCGGATACTCAACACCTTCATATGTTATCACTCCACGCTTGAAATCAATTTGTTCAAGCAAGCTACGATGACTCATGTTCCACTCAGGATGTGCATTGTATAGTTGACCTTCAAGTTTGAATTGAATGACCGCTATGGCCTTGTGCATCTGCGCAATGAGGCGTTGCGTCTTTTCTCGGGGTGAACCTTCTCCTGTAAATTCTATAAAGGGTTTGAAATACTCACAAGAATCATCTGCATAAGTTTCCATAGCAAATGTGGCGAGTGGCACCATATTGATACCATATCCCTCCTCTAACGTCTTTGTGTTAGCGTAACGAAGCGAAAGACGAATGACTGTAGCAACACACGCTGGGTTACCCGCAGCTGCGCCCATCCAAAGCATATCGTGATTCCCCCACTCTACATCTAAATTATGGTAATCACAGAGCATGTCCATAATAAGGTGCGCACCTGGACCGCGGTCAAAAATATCGCCCAAAATATGCAACTGGTCAACCGATAAGCGCTGAATTAAATAACACAATTGAGTCACGAAAGCATCTGCACGCTTTGTTCCAATAATCGTCTGAATGATAATGTTATAATACGTCTGCTTATTGTGGCGATCAGACGATTCGTGAAGCAATTCTTCGATGATATACGCAAATTCATGTGGCAAACTTTTACGCACCTTAGAACGCGTGTATTTAGAAGAAACATTGCGGCACACAGCGATTAAGCGATGCAACGTGCTTTGATAAAACTCTGGCATATTTCTTCCAGACCTATGTAGAAGTTCCAACTTCTGTTCTGGATAATAAATCAAGGAACAGAGTTCTTTCAGTTCTTCCTCATTTAGCTGATTCTGAAATATCTCATGCACCTTACGCTTAATATCCCCAGAGGCATTACGCAATACATGCTGAAAGGCTTCATACTCCCCATGTATGTCTGCCATAAAATGCTCCGTTGATTTTGGGAGGTGTAAAATGGCTTCAAGGTTAATAATTTCAGTTGTTACGGCAGAAACGTTGGGAAAGTCCTTTGCCAACAACTGCAAGTAACGCATATTTTCACGGATGTTCTTCATAGTCTTCAACGAAACATGATTTTTAAGGTTACTAAGCTTCGAGAATGATTGCCTCACAACCTTAAAACCGACACAATTCGGATATTCAACCACAAAAGTAACATAAAATTGGCAATCTCACTCCCCTTTCACACGGATTTTATCAAGTTGAGCACCGTATTTATGGTATAAAATATTACTTTTGCAAGAAGAATATCATTTAACCATTAGAATAAGTCATTATGTTCCGCTCCATAAGGAACGTAAAATAATAAGAATATTTCATTATGCCAAAGATTTCAGGTCGCGCGGTAGATATGCCTGCTTCGCCTATCCGAAAGTTAGCGCCTCTTGCTTCTGCTGCCAAGCGTCGTGGCACGAAGGTGTACCATCTCAATATCGGTCAGCCCGACTTGCCCACTCCGCAAGAGGGACTTGACGTGTTGAAAAATATTGACCGAACGTTGTTAGAATACAGTCCGAGTCAGGGTTTCTTGCGCTATCGCGAGAAGCTCACACACTATTACGAAAAGTTTGACATCCACCTCTCTGCCGATGACATTATCATCACATCGGGCGGTTCAGAAGCCGTGCTTTTTGCCTTCCTCTCGTGCCTTAATCCTGGTGATGAAATCATTGTGCCCGAACCTGCGTATGCCAACTACATGGCATTTGCAATTTCTGCTGGAGCAAAGATTCGCACCATTGCTACAACAATTGAAGAGGGGTTCTCACTCCCAAAGGTAGAAAAGTTTGAAGAGCTTATCAATGAGCACACACGTGCCATCCTTATCTGTAACCCTAACAACCCCACGGGATACCTTTACACACGTCGCGAGATGAACCAGATTCGCGACCTGGTGAAAAAATACGACCTCTACTTATTCTCTGACGAAGTATACCGCGAATTCATCTACACTGGTTCGCCATATATTTCAGCATGTCACCTTGAGGGCATTGAACAGAACGTAGTACTTATTGACTCGGTATCAAAGCGCTATAGCGAATGCGGCATCCGTATTGGTGCCTTAATAACGAAAAACGAGGAGGTAAGAAATGCGGTAATGAAATTCTGCCAGGCGCGCCTCAGCCCCCCGCTTATCGGTCAACTTATCGCTGAAGCCTCACTCGATGCACCTGCCGAATACAGTCGTGAAATCTATGACGAATACGTTGAGCGCCGTAAGTGCCTGATTGACGGTCTGAACCGCATTCCGGGTGTTTACTCCCCCATCCCCATGGGTGCGTTCTACACTGTGGCAAAACTCCCCGTTGATGATGCCGAGAAATTCTGCGAATGGTGCTTGACGGATTTTGAATATGAAGGGCAAACGGTAATGATGGCCCCAGCTGCCGGATTCTACACTACGCCTGGAGCGGGAAAGGATCAAGTGCGTATTGCCTACGTATTAAAGAAAGAAGACCTCAATCAGGCGCTCATTGTGCTACAAAAGGCGTTAGAAGCATACCCCGGACGTACATTGTAGCATATAAATCAGGAGATAGGAGTCATATTCTGATAACGAATCAGCACCAACTTCTATCTCCTGAATATGTATTCCCAATAGTCTACCACCCCGTATTTTTTACACGTAGAACTATCAAAATTATCTCCGAGTTAATTTGAAATAACTCCGAATTAGTTTGAAATAACTCCGAGTTAGTTTGAAATAAGTGCCGTATAAATTCATTATACCCATAATTACGTTTTCAAAGATGATTTTAAGAATTCGCTTATAAAGTCTTTTACAAAAAGTACAAGGCTGTCACAGAAACAAAAAGAAGACCTTCCCCTATAATCAAACAACCATTAAAATCCTCATGCAGTATGCTATTCTTAGCCAAACGCTTTTATAGTCGACATAACACTTTGAAACGCAGTGCGACGAAGCCTGCCATTCTGGTGGCAACAGGTGGTATAGCCCTCGGACTTGCCGCCATGTTATTGTCAATATGCGTACTCTTAGGATTCAAACGTGAACTCACCAAAAAGATTACGGGATTTGCCGCTCACATAGAAGTGCTGAATACAAGCACGCTGCAAATTCCCGATGGTTTTCCCATACAACTCCCCCCTTACATAGAAGACAAAATCAGTAATCTCAATGATGTTACACACCTTCAAAAAGTGTCACAAAAAATGGGAGTACTTAAAACTGGAGTACACTTCAAACCTATTCAACTTAAAGGGATTGACGAGAAGTATGACACCACTTATATTAGTGATGCGGTCGTGGAAGGTCGACTTCCCCTACTATCTTCTGTCTCTGCAACCAATGAAATCGTCGTATCCAGAAAAATTGCTGTTGCGCTACAACTTACAGTAGGTCAACGCATCTATGCTTATTTCTTTGAGGACAACATCAAAATGCGACGTATGCATATTGTTGGTATTTATGAAACCAACCTTAAGCAGTTTGACGAAACGATGATTCTTACCGACCGAAATACAGTTAATAAACTTAACGGTTGGTCTAAAAACCAATACAGCGAACTTGAAATTAAACTTACTTCCTTTGACAATCTTGAAGAGAAACGTTCAGAAATCAGAAAGATTTTGGCTGGTTTTTACCGCATCAACGCCATCACTGTTACAGAACACTATCCGCACGTCTTTTCGTGGTTGAACATTCTAAATACAAACCTATGGGTCATCTTAGTCCTTATGGCTGGTGTAGCTGTATTTACGTTAAGCAGTGGTCTATTGATTATTATGCTCGAACGGACACCTGCAATCGGTATGCTGAAAGCTATGGGAGCTACAGATGGGCAACTACGTTCGACCTTCATCCATTTAGCCATGCTTATTACGGCTAAAGGCGTATTTTGGGGAAACGCTGTAGCACTATCGTTCCTTATCTTGCAACATCATTTTCACTTCATACAATTAGATCCTGAACATTATTACGTGACTGAAGTGCACGTTGAACTTAACTGGGGAATCATATTCATCATCAACATTATAACTATCACGCTAATCTTCATATCCTTGTTCGCCCCCACTGTTATTATCTCAAAAATAGCTCCAGCAACGTCAATAAAGTTTGACTAAAATTTGGGGTATCAAAAAAAATAGATTAACTTTGCATCCGAAATTTCAGCACGGGGTGTAGCGCAGTCCGGTTAGCGCACTTGGTTTGGGACCAAGGGGTCGCAGGTTCGAATCCTGTCTCCCCGACTGATTGTGAGGGCAAAACATGTATTGTTTCTAATCAATATGTGATTTGCTCTCTATCTTTTTACTGTCTATACCCTCCAATAGAGGCGATAATACATGTATTCTAACCAATTGTCCAATGTCATTATTTGAAATATTACTTCTTGCAATAGCTTTAGCTATGGATTGTTTTGCGGTAAGTATAGCAAGCGGTATCCTACTTAAACGAATTCAATGGTCCACCTTCTTAACAATGGCCTTCTTCTTCGGACTATTCCAAGGGGGCATGCCCCTAATCGGTTGGGCGCTTGCAAAGTTTGCGTCAAAATATACTGAACAATGGGATCACTGGATAGCTTTTACCCTACTGCTCTTTATTGGTGGCAAAATGATTTACGAACATTTTACAGCCTCAGAAGAAAAAGAAGGATTCTCCCCCACGCGACTAATTGTTATATTAACACTTGCAATTGCCACCAGCATTGACGCCCTTGCGATAGGCATCTCTTTTGCATGTTTGGGAATTACAAATTTACAATCAATACTCATATCCATTTCAGTCATCGGTTTAGTTTCTTTCCTATTTTCAATTTTGGGAAGTATCCTTGGAGCTAAAGTGGGAAAACGCCTTAATCTGCGAGCAGAACTTTTAGGAGGAACGCTGCTTATTGCTATTGGCACAAAAATACTTATAGAGCACCTCACTAACATATAATGAGGTGCTCTATTTTTGGTTATATCTAATTGTGATTTACAAACAACAACTTTGACGTGTCATACCCTCGATTCTGAATACGCTCCACAAGTTCCTGTAAAAGCAAAGTAGGCATCACTGGTTCACGATACAAAATCCAAAGGTAGTCGCGATCACTACTTCCAATGACTGCATACATGTAATTTTCGTTATCCAATTCAAAGATATAGTAATCAGAATAAAACCATAGAAAGAAACTAACCCTTAATCTTCCAGGATAATTATATGGATCAGGCAAGAAAGCCTTTCCCTTTACCCGATGTGGTTTTCCAGATTTTACCCCTTCGTTCAGAACACGTATCTTTCCATTTTCATTTAAGCTATAAGTAGCAGATACATGAGACATCCCCCTTTCAAAACGATTCTCATAACGAGCTATCTCATACCACTTCCCCATAAAACTATGAATGTCCAAGCTACGAATAGTTGATGTATCAACCTCGGACGTAAATGTAGGATTGGCAATACCTCCCAAACTGAATGTGGGAATGATAGATACGAGGAATAGACGCAACCATGTGCAACAATTTTTCATAACGTTTGATTTTTAGTTAGACATAAACTATCTTTTGCTTTCCTTAAGTACACGCAAAGGTAAATAGCACTTTTGAGTTCAAAAAAATCAAACTATTAAATGAACTTAATTCTATAAAGTTTAACTATACATAGGAAAGAGAGGTATGTCAAAATATTTTTCTGACATACCTCTCCAACATAATCATGAAAAGAGTAAAGTGGAATAGATGACTCTTTGTTTAACTACGTATAAAACCTGTATTTCTCCCAACAACTTCTCTTAAAAGATGCTTGATTGCCGTTTTGGGTGCATAAAACATCATTCGTGGGCCAGCATACCTCATAACACTTTTCATACGCTCACGCATCACGGGATTGTAACAATGGATGGAGCAACGACGGCAGGTAGGTTTCTGATCACCAAACTTACACCGTGACAAACGAGCATATGCATAATCCAATAGAGCTTTACAATTGTCACAAAGTTGTTCATTCCCCTCCTTACTTCGGCAATAAAGGTGAACCATCCGAGTTACGACCAGCTTCTCCTCTTCTATTTTCATATTGCAAAATACACACCACCCTAACTCTCACCTTTCCTTATTCAAAATGATGAGTGCAGCAAGCGTTCCGGGCACCCAACCACACAACCAAAGTAAGGTCACAATTATAACAGAACCACAACCACGGTCAAGAACCGCCAATGGTGGGAAAATAATACATAGTAATACTTGAAGACAAGACATAATAGTAGTTATCGTTTACGAGTGGAAGTTTTATTCGTTTGTGAGCCACCTTTTATAGGGCGGGATGTATAGGTATTTCCAAATAGTTTGTCTATTAGGTCAGAGCGATTGATACGTCGCAATTCTGCAATAATCTTCTGGCGTTCTTCAGGTTTATACCAGAAGAAAAACATGCGCTGCTTCAATTTATCCGTTGCAGATTTTGCAGAAAATACAGGTTTCAAGGTATATGGATGAAGCCCCGTGTGCCATGCTTCCGTGCTTACCGTCATCGGAGTTGGAGTAAAGTCTTGCACCTGCTCTAAGTGGAAATCTAACTTCTTAGTTAGCACAGCCAATTCCGCCATATCTTCAGGAGTAGACCCAGGATGCGAACTGATAAAGTAAGGGATAATCTGTTGGCGCAAGCCTGCCGATTGGTTAATACGATCAAACACCTGCTTGAAGCGCTCAAATTGCTCAAAGGGTGGTTTACGCATCAAATGTAATACCTGAGAAGAGGTGTGTTCTGGCGCCACCTTCAAGCGTCCACTAACGTGGTGCAGGATGAGTTCACGCGTATATTCATCGGTTGCCCGGTCAACAATTTCATCACCTGTGCGATGGAGCAAGAGATCATAGCGGACCCCCGACCCAATCGTCACACGTTTTATTCCAGGCATCGTGCGCACCGTTTTGTAAATTTCCAACAAGGAACGATGGTCGTTGCTCATATTCTTGCAAATCTGAGGATGCACACACGAGGGGCGACGGCACCTTCTACAAAGTTCCATATTCTTCCCACACATTGCATACATATTCGCCGAAGGTCCTCCAAGGTCTGACAAGTGTCCCTTAAAGTCGGGCATCCGTGTAATCGCCTCTATCTCCCTTAAAATGCTTTGCTTGCTTCGAGAGGAAATAAACTTCCCTTGATGTGCAGAAATGGTGCAAAACGAGCATCCTCCAAAACATCCACGATGGATATTAACCGAAAATTTTATCATTTCGCATGCTGGGATGCGCTTGTCTTTATATTTGGGGTGTGGCAAACGCGTATAAGGGAAATCAAACGAACGGTCTATCTGCTCAGTGGTCATTGGCGGATAGGGAGGATTAACCACCATATACTTATCTCCCGTTTGTTGCAAGATACGTTGTGGCGTCAAGCGGTTACTCTCTTCTTCAATATGCTTAAAATTTGAGGCCTGTGCTTTAGGGGACTTTAGAGCTTCTTCATACGAATGCAAGATAATATCCTCTTCACTAATTCCTCTCGAAATTTTATGGCGATCTACATATACCACAGTTTGTGGCACGGGATGAACCTCAAGCATACGATGAAGCGCATCTACCGTAAGGAAATCCTCCACCGAGTCTCTCATAATATACTCCTCTATATTCCTACACAACTCCGCCATGGGCAACTCCCCCATGCCATAAACAAGCACGTCAGCCCCACTCTCCTTCAAGATTCCAGGACGTAAACGTTCCTGCCAATAGTCATAATGTGATAGGCGTCTTAAAGACGCCTCAATACCCCCTAACACAACAGGTACATCAGGATACAATTCCTTCAAAATTCGAGTATAAACAATGGTGGGCATTTCAGGACGCATATCGTGCCGACCATTAGGAGAATATGCATCCTCCGCACGCAAACGCTTATTAGCTGTGTACTTATTCACCATAGAGTCCATACACCCAGGGGCGATGCCAAAGAACAAGCGTGGACGCCCTAATTTCTTAAAGTCTCGGTAATCGCCATGCCAATCTGGTTGAGGAACAATTGCCACACGATATCCTTCTGCCTCCAAAAGGCGACCAATGACGGCTCCTCCAAACGAGGGATGATCCACATACGCATCAGCGCTAAACAAAATAATGTCTAACACATCCCAACCACGAAGTTCCATCTCCTTCTTCGTTGTGGGCAACCAATCGGTGAGTCTGTATTGCATGACTTAATTTTAAGAATAAGTAGTGAGTATAAAAATTCTACGAAATACACAGCAAGCGCATCCTATTGATTTTTCAAGTGTAACCCAAATAACGATAAAGTCCACAAAATGTGGAGTTTTCACAAATCATAAGTGGTTACACTCCTATGCGGGATACTCATCTACAATTTACATACCTGCATAGAATTTCACATACGCCCCTAATAATTGCTTCAACCCATAAGCCTTCATCTTATCATGACAAATAACTTCGGCATAAAGATCCAGTAGATCCTGAGGTACTGGCGAAGCACTCAAAAGTAGCGAACGCGTGTGTAGTTTGAGACGTAACAAAATATCTTCAGTCACATAGCCCGTACTATCAAGAAGGTCCTTCAACAAAGCATAATCCTTCAACGTCTGAAAGTGCTGTTCGGATATTTCAAGAAAGTGCGAACCCTTTTCGTTTAATTGAATAAGCATAAGAGATAAGTTTAAAGTTAAGAAGATAATGTTATGCGAAGTTACGCCAAACTATTCAAATCGCAAAGGTCAAGGACTATAAATGTTTTTCCGATAAACAGCGTTTGCCCCCCTCCCCTCGCATTTCTAAAACCTTTCTTTGCAATCAAAGTACTCTGATAATATTTTTTTCACAAGCAGCAATCAATAAAGGAGCACTCCACAATGGGAATGCTCCTAAATTCACACCTTGGATAGAGGATTCAAAAGAATTTCACGACAACTAACCAACCCTATCACTGACTCAAGAAATTAAGTATAGCACGGATTGCCATTTCTTGATATTGTTCATCAGCAATACATTCAAAGGGTACAGCAATTGTGATGGCTCCATGAGTATCAGCCTTGTATGCCACACCTGCAGATTTACCCATAGTGTAGGCGAAAGCTGTGAAGCCACTCTTGTTGGCTGGTTTCAGAATGTCTGGATGACCAACAGAATAGTGTTCCTCACTCGGGATATTGTACAGAGGTAGCCTCATATTGAGACCGAGCAAAGTGGCACAAGAATCAGCTGGCACTGTGCCCTCATAGATAATTCCCAAGGTTGAAGATAGAAATTCTTTCTCTTCATGTGTTTGCATATCACTTCCAATGTGCGCCCCTGTTACAAGCAAGTGCCCTCCTTGACTCGCATATTGACGAATACGCTTTTGAAGCAAAGGGGAAAAGGCTTTATACGGCTTGAGGTTTTCCGCACCCTCACCTTGACGTCCTGCTATATAGTCGAGTACATCATAATCAGAAAGCACTACACTACCCTGTTCCACTGCGCCTACTGATGCTGAAGAAAAGGAATATTCGCGTGTGCGCGCCATAGCGCGTCCGTGTTCGGAAGTGAAGGTGAAGGTGTTACCGGCGATGGATTTTCCTACCCATTCGTTGCTACTAAAACCTAATGCTCCTTCGCCCTCTCTACCCGCAAAACGAGGATCAAAACATACTTGGGCACCTGAAATACTAGAGGTACTTCCCCAAGGGATACCAATACTTTGCTTTAAATCAAACCCAACACTATCGGATTTTTGCACAATTGCGGGACCACACAAACGGGTAAATCCATTGACAATCATTACACGTTTCTGCTCGTTGGGCGCTTTATATACGGTCATCTCTTCAGAAGGGAAACTTTCACCGCCATCATTAAGAGCTGCAACCCGAAAACAATATTGTACGCCTGGAGTTATCGCCATCGTGAAAGAGGGTTCTGCAACAATTTGCCCATTGTCAAAACCACGACTTCCAATTTTGGTATACACAATATACTGGGAGGGCATTGCTGAAGGTTCAAGCGGATCTGCAGTGGGATTCCACCCAAGTGTCACGCGATTTGCTTCTGAATCCAAATTTGCCCAAATATCTTTCACGGGTAAAGGTTGCACAACCACATCTGTCACTAGATGTTGAAAATTCACATACCGCAATAAAGATTTGTAAATACTTCTGGCAATATGAAATTTCACCCACGGATCATGTGCGTATCGCATATCAGTGAAGTTCTGATGTGAAAGAAGTTCAAGAATAGCAGATGGGACTTGTGGCGAGCGCGTTTCGCTATAGTTGCGATTCCATGTTTCTCGACGTGTCCAATTAGTTTGAAGAAGGTTAGACAAATCATTCGCCACTCCCTCTGCCAACATGTGTGCTAAATCAAACGATGCCATGCGAGAAATACCCTCGGGGTAATTTTCACCAGAAGCTACGTCATAAGTGGTGCTTATAGATAATGTTCCAAAAATGCTATTATCCGCCTTATGACCCGCATCCGTATGAATAGCCGTTACGAGTTCCAAAGGCACACCAAGTCCTTTTTTATGGGGAAGGTAAACGGAACCGCCAGCCAAATAATTTGTGAAATTAGAGCGACAACGTAAATCGTCTACGTAATCATTTTCACTACCCTCCGTATTGCACTCACCTTCAGGCAATCCTGCCCACTGTGTATAATAACGAGCTGCTTCTAAATATGCTGGGAGAGAGGAGATCTTACCTTCACGCTCGCAAATTCCCAACCCTCCACCGAAACGCACGGCATCAGCAGTGACTACACCATCTTCACTACTTACGTTTGTAAGCATAACTCCTTGCTTTTGGTTGGGTTGGGGGTCAAACTCAAACGTACCTAAGTAGGTCCACGTTCCTCCTCCAATCTTCTGGTTAATGGTAAAAGTTGAAATTCCTCCCTTATGATATACTACATATTGAGCATCTTCAACACTATTGGGCAAAGAAACATAGGACACATAAACGGAATATTTTCCCGACTTTTCAATTTTAGGTTCCCAATTAGCACTTCCCATTTGTGCTTTATTTCTCACAGTTGCGATGCCACGGGCTGTACCTCTCATAAAAGGTTGATCCCCATCTGTCAATACCGAAGCGGGAGGAGCAAAACCTGGTTTTTCCGTTATCGTTGTCCAACTATCCTCATTGCGCTCCACCTCATAATACTTTCCGAACGTGGACTTTGAATCATTATCCACTACCACCATTTCAGTTTGTGTATCACGCTCACGCGGAAAAACTACTATAGCTCCTGCTCGCTCCAGCATGGGATAAAGGAAGGGATAGACAATGGATTGTGTAAGCAAATCTTCTGTAGTACAAAATAGGTATGGACGTTGCCATTCCCAACGCGCCACTTTATTCTTATAGAAGCGCCCATGACTTGCCCAAACCATCAAATGACGACCTTTCAATCCGCGCGAAACTGAATAAGTCCTATTATTTGGTTTTACCCATGCCTTTTCAACGTCGTTCGTAATTCTCCAACGTCGCGATTCATCCAAACTATCTGAACGCATAAAATTGGGAACTAAAGCCTCCAAGGGCTGGTCACGCTTGGCGAACATCTGAATCTTATAATCAGCATATTCTTCAGGTAAAAAGGCAGAAAGGTCGCTATATATTTCCTTCAACAAATCGTAGTTAAACAACTGTGAATAAAAGCATTCATTCGGATACAAGCGTACTTCCTTTAAGGTATCATTTATCCTTAAAGAGTCTATACCAAAGGGCTTTCTAGCATGAAAATCTGGACGTTGATATGCTTCAAAATAAGCGAGCAAGGAATCGCAAACCAATTTTTCTTGCTCTTCTTTGGTAGATACAAGGTCGTGCACCCTCTTATTATTCTTGTAAGAGGATGCACGAACCGATACTGCAAATAAGTTTATTAAACCAAATAGGAGTATAAAAAACTTCATTATACAATTAAATTTCTTCAATAGCAAACTTTTCGGGATACTTGGCGTTAGAGTTCTTGTAATACTCCATAATCTCTCGCATGTCAGCTTCGACACCTCCCGTGGGCATCAATTCTTTGGTACACCTGATGACCTTGTTTTTATAATCAAGGTCATAAAGTTGAATAGGAATGCCGGCCTTGAGAGCAATGAAATAGAAACCTCGTTTCCAAGTTGTTACTTTGGATCGTGTGCCTTCGGGGGTTACCGCCAGTTCAAAACGCTCCATCTCCTTGATGCGCTCAGCTAAAGTGTCGGTCATACTGGTCTTTTTAGAGCGATAGACGGGGATGCCTCCCATCTTTCTGAACAAGATGCCAAGGGGCCAGAAGAACCACTCTTTCTTCATCAAGAAACCTGCCGTACGCCCAAGGGAGCGATAGTATAATTGGCCAATAATGAAGTCCCAATTACTGGTATGGGGCGCTACGCAGATGATGCATTTATCACGGTGCGGAATGGTTACTTGCTCACTCCACCCCATGCGCTTGAACAACAAGCGATGATAGAAATTGGACATGATTATGCCTTGATAATTTCTTCAGCAATGGCGTTGATAGAATCCGTAAACTCTGCAACTAACTTCTTATAGAACTTCTTTTCGTTGCCCTTTTCTGTGTGAGAAAGACGTGACACGAAGTCTTGACACAAATCAACCAACTTTTGTTCGAGCACAAAGAGCGCTTCCTTATTTGCATCCTTACACATGCTGAGCGCTACACAATCAGCAAAGAGTTCGCCACAAGCACCCTTGATGGCCTTCTTAAGAACTTTACGACTTGCCATAGTAATAAATTTTAGGATTTAATCCGTTGATTAAGAAATAGTAAGAAGGCGGATAGGACAAGTCCCTACCCGCCCCTTAATTTTGTTCTTTATTTACTTGATGATTTCCATACCCTTCAGGATAGCCTGTTCGTTGACAGGGAGAAGGCCGTGGTGACGCTCGGGAAGTGTCTTTGCAAGTGCCTTCATCACACTTTCGAGGTTCACAATGGGATGCTTCTTCAAGTAACCACCCAAAATCATCATGTTGAAGCACTTCATGATTTTCATCTCAGCCGCCGTCTCCATCGCACTAATGCTATAGATGTTGATATCAGTGCGTGTGGGAGGGTTGAGAATGCCGAAACTATCGTAAATAAGCGTGCCACCAGGTTTTACCTTAGCCTCAAACTTATCTACCGAGGGTTGGTTCAAAAGGATGGCCGTGTCATATTGCGAAAGGATCGGCGAAGAAATGGGTTCGTCGCTCACAATCACCGTCACATTTGCCGTACCTCCACGTTGTTCGGGACCATAGGCGGGCATCCATGTTACTTCTTTATCTTCCATCAATCCGGCATAGGCCAAAATCTTTCCCATAGAGAGAACACCCTGACCGCCAAAACCGGAAATAATTATTTCTTGTTTCATATCTCGGAATACTTCGGAGCACCTTATTCTTTATCTTTAAGGTCGCCCAATTGATAATACTTAAACATGTTTTCCTCCATCCATTCGTTGGCCTTAACGGGTGTCAGTTTCCAACCTGAAGAACATGTAGAAACGATTTCTACAAGACTTGAACCCTTGCCAGCCAATGAATTTTCAAAAGCCTTACGGATGGCCTTCTTCGTCTTGCGAATAGCAGCTACATTCTGCACACTATTGCGCGATACGAAGCAAGTGCCTTCCAAAAGTGCCGCCATTTCGGAAATCTTCAAGGGATAACCATGCAACTGAGGGTCGCGACCATAGGGACAAGTCACCGTCTTCTGACCAATCAATGTCGTAGGAGCCATCTGACCGCCTGTCATGCCATAAATAGCATTGTTAATGAAAATCATAGCAATATTTTCACCGCGATTCAAGGCATGAATGGCTTCACCCGTTCCGATACAACCGATGTCACCATCCCCCTGATAAGAGAAAACTAACTTATTGGGCCACAAACGCTTAATAGCCGTAGCAAGAGCGGGAGCACGACCGTGAGCCGCTTCTTGCCAGTCAATATCAAGGTATCTGTAAGCAAATACAGAGCAACCTACGGGGCAAACACCAATAGCATCTTCTTCCAATCCCATCTCCTGAATGACTTCAGCAATGAGTTTATGTACAACACCGTGTGAACATCCAGGACAATAGTGCATGTCCGTATCGTTCATCAATTTGGGTTTCTCATACACCAAATTTTCGGGTTTGATAATATCTTCTTTACGCATATCTTTCTTATTTCTTATTTTTTTTCATTCCAGGCATTCTAAACATCACCTCTACTATTTTGATGCACACGGCAATAAGTCCGAGGATATACCACTGATTGGTATATTCAGGAAAAGCCCAAATGCCAATCATCGTGGCGGCGGCGAGTAGCATAAATATTGCATTCAAAATGTTGCGGAGTATTAACATTTTGCGCTCCTTCATGCGTTGATGCACGTCACGTTCGGGATGATTTAGTCGTTCAAAAATGGAATGTCGTTCGTTGGGATGATTAACCATTAGCTTTCTTTGTAAGCGCCACGAGTGCTTCAACTACTTCTTCGGGGTCGGGAACAATACCACCCAAGCGACCGAAGTGCTCTACGGGAATACGTTCTCCCACAGCCAAACGTACATCGTGAACCATCTGTCCAGCATTGATTTCCATAGTCAACACACCCTTGAGGTTCTTTGAATATTCACGAATTTCCTTTTCGGGGAAGGGCCAAAGCGTAATAGGACGGAATACACCCACCTTGATACCTCTTTCAGCCGCCAATTCTACAGCCTTTTGCGAGATACGTGCAGCCGAACCAAAGGCAACAATCATGTAGTCAGCATCTTCCATTCCGCTTACTTCATAGCGCACTTCATTGACCTTAATTTCAGCATACTTCGCTTGGAGGCGGAGGTTGTTCTGCTCCATCACTTCCGACTGAAGTTCTACCGACGTAATAATATTGTGCTTTTCGCGCTTGCCCTTACCTGTTGTAGCCCAAGGACAAGTTGCCTTAATTTCTTCTTCCGTACGGCGGGGCTTGAAGGGAGGAAGCACCACCTTTTCCATCATCTGACCAATAATACCATCGGAGAGAATCATCACCGGAGTGCGATACTTAAATGCCAAGTCAAAAGCCACATCTACGAAGTCTGCCATTTCCTGTACAGAGCAGGGCGCCAATACGATGACATTGTAGTCACCATTACCGCCACCACGAGTTGCCTGATTGTAGTCACCTTGTGAGGGTTGGATTGTACCCAAACCAGGACCACCACGCTGTACATTCACAATGACACCAGGAACTTCAGCACCAGCCATATAGGTGATACCTTCTTGCATGAGTGCGACACCAGGACTTGATGAAGAAGTCATCACGCGCTTACCTGAAGCACCGCCACCATAAATCATGTAAATTGAAGCTACTTCACTTTCAGCCTGGAGCACCACCATACCAGTAGTTTCCCAAGGCTTTTCTGCAGCCAATGTTTCCAAAATCTCTGATTGAGGCGTAATGGGATATCCAAAATAACCGTCACATCCACAACGAATTGCAGCATGCGCGATAGCCTCATTTCCTTTCATCAAAAGGACTTCCTTATCTTGCTTCATAATTTATTTATGCGTCAATCTTTGTTTTATACACCGTGATGCAAGCATCGGGGCAAACAATAGCACACGAACTGCATCCTATACATTCCTCGGGTTGTACATCTACACAAAATGCATAACCCTTATGATTCACTTCCTTGCCGCTGAGCGACAAACATTTCTTGGGGCAAGCCACAACGCAAAGGTTACACCCCTTGCATCGCTCGGTGTTGATTACCACGGCTCCTACAATCTTTGCCATAATGGTTCTTGTAAATAATTCATACCACACTGTGGTAGTACCGTTTATATTCTAATTTAGTTATCGAAATCCTAATTACGATTCTTACGTATCATGAGAGAAACGCCACCCGAAGGGTTCGCAAGACCTTAATGATTATACATGTCCTTGTTGTAAAAGTCCATGATATCCTTAATCATCGACAACTGCTCTTGGGCAGGTCCGTCGGGGTTGAGCGCTTGCGCTTGCAGGTAGGCATCCGTTGCTTTCTTCCATTCACCTTGTCTCATGAGCACTTTACCTTTGAGATAATGTAGCGCGTCATCGGCAGGCGATTCTTGAAGTAAAGTATTTATGGAAGCCAGCGCTTCATCCAACATTCCATCATCTATAAGCGCTTGAATGCTTTCTTTTGTTACCACTTTGTAAGTCTTAGTTTAATTATTGAAAGCAAAATTAAGTTTTTTATAACAAACTATCGCACCAAACACGGAATATTTTAACTTGAAACAAAAAAAAGATTGACAACCTTACGATTGTCAATCTCGAATAACTCGTACACCCTCAGGGATTCGAACCCAGGACCCACTGATTAAGAGTCAGTTGCTCTACCAACTGAGCTAAGAGTGCGTGTTATGAAAGAAAAGATTTGTACACCCTCAGGGATTCGAACCCAGGACCCACTGATTAAGAGTCAGTTGCTCTACCAACTGAGCTAAGAGTGCATTGCAGAACGAGAACGTTTGTACACCCTCAGGGATTCGAACCCAGGACCCACTGATTAAGAGTCAGTTGCTCTACCAACTGAGCTAAGAGTGCAGGAGTATTTGTTTCTCGTTTGCGATGCAAAATTACAACTAATTTATTTATCCAACAAGCATCCCACACTTTTTTTTACTGAAAAATTCTTTTCTAACGGATAACCGCAGCAAATGCAAAACAGAGGTGTCAATGTTGAAGCGTAAAAAAAGAAGAGAGGTGCCAACGCGTTGACACCCCCTCTTCCATTATTAGTGTTTAACCATAAACATCTGCTTATTGTATCACTCCGAGTTCGCGGAACACCTTAGCGAGTTTTTCAACTGCTGTATCCACCTGTTCCTTCGTATGTGTAGCCATGAGCGCTACGCGCACTAAGGTATCCTGAGGGGCACATGCAGGGGGAATCACAGGATTGATAAACACCCCTTCTTCGAATGCCATCATGGTTGCAGCAAATGTCTTTTCTGTATCGCGCACATAAAGGGGAATAATGGGACTTTCAGTATCACCAATCTCAAATCCTGCTTCACGGAACTTCACAAGGGCGTAATTAGTCACATCCCAAAGTGCTGCGATGCGCTCGGGTTCTGCCTGGATAATGCGGAGCGCTTCAAGGGCAGCAGCTGTAGCAGCGGGAGTGTTTGACGCCGAGAAGATGTAAGTACGACAAGTGTGACGAATCCAGTTGATAATGGTACTATCAGCCGTAATGAAACCACCGATACTTGCGAGCGACTTTGAGAACGTACCCATGATGAGATCAACCTCGTCGGTAAGTCCAAAGTGGTCACAAACGCCACGCCCGTCTCTGCCGAATACACCGACGCCGTGAGCTTCGTCCACCATGATAGTTGCGTTATACTTATGCTTGAGGCGCACAATTTCGGGCAAGTTACAGAGGTCGCCTTCCATCGAGAACACACCATCCACCACAATGAGTTTCACCGCATCGGGTTCACAACGCTGGAGCTGCTTTTCAAGGTCAGCCATATCATTGTGCTTAAACTTCAACTGCTTTGCCATAGAGAGGCGACGACCATCAATGATAGAAGCATGGTCGCGGTCGTCACAAATGATATAGTCGTTACGACCACAAAGACAAGCAATAACGCCAGAGTTTACCGTAAAACCGGTAGAGAAGCAAAGCGCCTCGTCCTTACCCATAAACTTGGCAATTTCCTTTTCGAGCACTACGTGGAGGTCGAGCGTACCATTCAAGAAGCGACTACCGGCGCAACCTGAACCATACTTATCAAGCGCATCCTTGGCTGCTTTGATAATACGTTCATCACCTGGGAGTCCTGTATACGCATTAGAACCGAACATCAATACGCGGTGACCGCCCATTTCTACCTCAGTACCTTGCTTACCGTCGATTTCGCGGAAGTAGGGATACATACCCTGTTGCATCAATTCTTGAGGAAGCGTATATTGCGCTAATCTTTCTTGAAGTAAACCCATAATCGTCTATCTATATAAAATATAACGTAAATTCTACATTAAAGTATCGTTTATCACATCCCAATAAAGAGATACGACACGACAAATTTTCCGCAAAATTACAACTTTTATTCTACACATCCGCCACAACGACTAAAAAAACTACGCATTAAGGCAAACTTTGTGCAATTATTGATTTTATAACCTTGCAAAAGACGGGGCAAAATAGAAAAATCATTACCTTTGCTTATCATACACACGCGCCCCCCACGCAGGAAGATTCACAGGCACCTCGTCGCATATTCGTGAAATTCGATAGCGATAAGCAAAAAATCAGCACACCGCATGGATTCGTGAAATTCGTGTTCTCTAAAAAAAACACGCCCCCGTCGCACATTCGTGAAATTCGATAGCGATAAGCAAAAAGCACACCGCACGGATTCGTGAAATTCGATAGCGATGAGCAAAAAAGCACACCGCACGGATTCGTGAGATTCGATAGCGATGAGCAAAAAAAGCACACCGCACGGATTCGTGTTATTCGTGAAATTCGTGTTCTCTAAAAAAAACACCTCTGCGCCCTCCACACACGCGCGTCCCCACTCCGTTCCCTTAACCGTTTAATCCCCCCGACGTTCCTATGCAAACCATACTCTTCATCATCAATCCCAAGTCCGGCACAGACCGAAAGATATACATCCGCCAAAGCATCGGGCGCTGTATTGACACGAGCAAGTACACGTACCGCGTGCGCTACACGGAGTATGCCGGTCATGCCGAAGTCATCGCCCGCGAAGCCGCAAGCCAGGGCGTCGACATTGTCGTAGCAGTAGGCGGCGACGGCACGGTCAACGAAGTAGCACGCGCCCTCATCCACACCAACACGGCGCTCGGCATCATCCCCTGCGGCAGTGGCAACGGACTCGCACGCCACCTCCAACTCCCCATCGACCCCGAGGGAGCCATCAGCATGATCAACGCGGGCAACGTCAAATCCCTCGACTACGGCACGATGAACGGACTCCCCTTCTTCTGCACCTGCGGCATGGGCTTCGACGCCTTCGTCAGCATGAAGTTTGCCAATAGCGGCAAGCGCGGACTCATCTCCTACATCGAAAACACCCTCCGCGAAACCCTCACCTACACGCCCGACACCTACACCCTCATCCTCGACGACCAAAAGGTCGTACAGCGCGCCTTCGTCATCGCCTGCGCCAACGCCTCACAATACGGCAACAACGCCTTTATCGCACCCGCCGCAACCATGAGCGACGGACTCATGGACATCACCATCCTCGAACCCTTCACCCCCATCGAGGCGCCACAGCTCGCCCTGCAACTCTTCAACGGCACACTCACCACCAACAGCCGCGTAAAGACCTTTAAGGCAAAGCGCGTAAGCATCACCCGCACGGGCGACGACCCCGTACACGTCGACGGTGACCCTCTCACTACGGGAAAACAAATCACCGTAGAAATCCACCCCAAGGGCATCAAGATGGTAGTAAACCCCTACTCACCCACCCGACGCCTCAACCTACTACAAGTATTCTCCGACCAACTCAGCGAACTCCCACAACACCTGCAGGACTTCAACACCGAACTCGCACGCACCAGCGAAAAAAACATCAAACACCTCAACCGCTCTGTACTCGACAAACTCAAACGGAAAGAATAAATCCCGCATACCCCTCCCCCGAATAACTACACTTGAAATAAAAAAAAAGGGAGGAAGAGCAATACGACAAACTTGTAAAACAGATTAAGACATCGGAATATGAAACATTTTAGTTCTATCTTCAAGTCTCTTCTACTACTTTCCAGCCTTTTACCCTCAACGGCGTTCGCACAAATTTATGAACTTGTCACTTCTGCAGAACAACTCAAAGCTGGCGAACAATACCTAATAGTTAATGCCGAATATCAGAAGGCTATAAGCAGCGCACACAAAGACGCAAAAAATCTACCTTCCACATCTGTAGACATTCAAGGAGGGGTAATCAGAGAAATTGGGATAGCCCAGGTGTTTACTTTAGAATATCGCAGTTCTGGTTATAGTTTCAAATGTGATAAAGGGTATTTACAAGCGACTTCAAATAGTAATAATGAACTCACTTATTACGTTGCGACTACACCCAATAGTAATAGTAAGGCAACTATTACCATTAACGAAGACTATACCGCAACCATAGTTTTCGATGCCCCCAATACTACTAAAAATACTATCCAATATAATAGCGAGAGTGATTTGTTTAGCTGTTATGCTTCAGGTCAACAACCTGTAAGTATCTTTAGATATACTATGGGAGACCCCTCAAAACTTTATCAAGCTCTACATTTCTCCAGTTCCTCAGCCACAGTTGATATAGGTGACTCATTTCAAGAACCGATATTAAGCGGAGCTGAAACAAACGTCACCTACACCAGTAGTAACATTGACGTGGCTTCAGTAAATGCTACGACAGGTAAAGTAACAATTAAAGACATCGGAACAACCAAAATTACAGCTACGGCAGAAGCAACAGAGGAGTACAACATGGGAAGCACCTCGTATACGCTTACGGTAAAACCACTTGAAGAACTTTACGATTTTACAAATCCAGAAGCCTTAGGTTTCACATTTCCTAACACTGCATCCAGAGAAATCATTATTGATAAAGATATTATTATGGGTACCGTCACCATGTCTGTTACCCATGGTAGTAATACAGAAACAAGATTCTACAAAAACTCCAACAATGAAATCTATTTAGGGGTATATTCAGGAGGAGGTATAACCTTTTGTGTACCTAACAATTACAGAATAGACAAAATTTCTTTTACCCCTAAAAAAGGAGAAAAATTGGATGGTTTACCTGGTGTTACCAGCAACGAATGGAAAGCTGTGGAACAACAAAGTTCCGTAACATTTGAAGTTACTAAGACGGTATTGTTGCTATCAGCTAAAGTGTATTACAAGAAACTTACGCCTCCCACTATCACGCAAGATGTCTCAATTTCTTCAGTAGGATATTCAACATTCTCCTCAACATCTCCTATGATTATTCCAAGTGGCATCAAAGCTGGAATTGTTGAAATCAATGATGCAATAGCTACCGTTCATTATATATATAAGGAGGGTGACATAATTCCCGCAAATGAAGGGGTATTACTCAATGGATCACAAGGAATTTATGAATTTGAAAGTTCTAACGTAGACGCTGAAAAGCCCACAACATATACAAACCACCTTCGCCCAGCATTTACTAACGATACTATTAAAGCACTAAATCAAGAGAAATTCTACATTTTAGCCAATGATAAAAACGACGGTTTAGGCTTCTATTATCAAGGAATAGATGGTGATGGTTCTAAAGTTTGGAACTTACAAGGCAAGGCATACTTAGTTTCTGAAAGTACCACTGCGGTAAAAGGTTTTAGGTTAGACGGCAACTCTCTAACAATTATTGAAACCATCCCCACAGCCTCAACACAGCCATTGAATATCTATACACTATCGGGGACACGACTCATGAATGTAGACGTCAAAGATTTACCACAAGGTTTTTATATCATAAATGGCAAAAAGCATTTCGTAAAGTAATACCATTTCATTCAAATGAAAAGGCAGAATTCCGAATTGGAACTCTGCCTTTTTCATATTCCTCCCCTCGTCCTCACAACTTGACAATTTTCACCTTTCCCCCTTCATAGATAGCAAATGTTGGTGGGTTATCTGCTTTTGGGAAGGTGATGGAACCGGTGTTGCAAATGATGCGCCCTTGGTTGGTTTTATAGAGTTCGGGGATGTGGGTGTGACCGTAGAAGAGGGCATCATAATCGAGATGGGCTGTTGATTGCGGATTATGGATGTGCCCATGCGTGAGGAGGAGGCGCTTGCCCTCGTCGACGAGCAGGGCATAGTCCGCCATGATGGGGAAGTTGAGCAACATTTGGTCGACCTCGCTGTCGCAATTTCCGCGCACGGCGATGATGTGCTGGGCGTGGGCATTGAGCAGGCGCGCTACTTCGGCGGGGTTGTGACCTGGGGGAATGGCGTTGCGGGGCCCGAAGTTGAGGAGGTCGCCAAGGAGGCAGAGCATGTCGGCTCCGCTGCGCTCAAAATAGCTGAGGAGGCGCTGGAGCGACGTTTGCGAGCCGTGGATGTCGGAGGCGATTAGGTATTTCATTGTTTTATAAACGGGGAAAGGGGAAAGGGGAAAGGTGAAAGGGGAATGGGGAAAGGGGAAAGGTGAACGGGGAACGGTGAAAGCCCCTGCGAGTGGGTATCAGAGGGGAGTGAGTAGTGAGGACTGCGCTACATTATTTTTTACCATTGGTGTCCGGTAAATACAGAGAACGCTTTGTTTGATGGATAGTTGTACTCATACAAGCCCCCTCATAGATATTCAACCGAAAAAACGAGAATTTCTATGTTTAAGAGAACACGAATCTCACGAATAACACGAATCACCGTGCGGGATATTTTTTGCTAATCGCATTCGAATAACACGAATCACCGTGCGGGGCATTTTATAACACAAACCGAAGGACGCGCAAGTCAATAACACGTTTTATTATCCGGGGGGTATTCGTGCAATTCGTGTTCTCTAAAATAAAGAGATAAAGTTTACCGGACAGCAATGTTTTTTAACATAGAGACATCATGCCTCGCACTCCTCACTCCTCACTCCTCACTCCTCCTCCCTCCTCCCTACTACTTACTACTTACTCCCTACTCCTTAGTTTTCAGCTGTTCGACGAAGAAGTTTGAGATGCGCGTAAAGAGGTGGTAGCGCGTCCCGCCGCCGTTGATGAAGTGGTTGCGGTTGGTATAGACTTGCATGTCGAATTGCTTGCCGTGTTGCACGTAGGCTTCGGATACTTCGGTGAAGTTGCGGAAGTGTACGTTGTCGTCCGCTGTGCCGTGGATGAGCAGGAGGTTGCCGTGGAGGTCGGCAGCGCGCTGGATGGGGTTGATGGCGTAGCCCTGTGGGTTTTCGGCGGGGGTGCGCATGTAGCGCTCGGTATAGACGGTGTCGTAATACTTCCAATTGGAGGGTGCGGCTACGGCTACGCCTGCCTTAAAGACGGGGCGCCCTTCCGACATGGCCATGAGCGTATTGAAGCCTCCGAAGCTCCATCCCCAGATGGCGATGTTTTGCGCGTCGACGTAGGGAAGCGTGGCGAGGTAAAGGGCGGTTTCGACTTGGTCGCGCGACTCGAGGAGTCCGAGCTGGAGGTAGGTGCATTTTTCAAATTCCGACCCGCGTGCGCCCGTGCCACGACCGTCAACGCAGACGAAGATGAAGCCCTGCTCTGCCATATAGCTTTCGTAGAGCGCTCCGCCATACATGCCGATGCCCCAGGCGTCTTTGACTTCCTGAGAACCGGGTCCCGAGTATTGGTACATAATGACGGGATAGCGCTTCGAGGGGTTGAAATTGCGGGGTTTCACCATCCAGCCGTTGAGGGTTACGCCCTCGCCCGTAGTGAAGGTAAAGAATTCCGCCTTGGAGCTCAGCGCCTCAACCTTTTGGCGCAGGGCGGCATTGTCGACAAGGGTAAGGAGCGTCTTTCCCGTTTCGTCGCAGAGGGTCGTAACGGGGGGCACACCTGCTGCGGAGTAGACGTTCATGAAATACTTGAAGTTTGCCGAGAAGGTAGCGGCGTTGGTGCCCGACTGCTTCGAGAGTTTCACAGTCTTCCCCTTCTTATCGGTAGCGTAGACGGCACGGCGCAGGGGGCTTTCTTCGCAGGAAGCGTAGTAGCACTTGCCCGTAGCGGGGTTGTAGCCGTAAAAGTCGGTAACGTCGAAATTACCCTTCGTCACTTGGCGCATCAGCTGACCGCCGAGGGTGTAGAGGTAGATGTGGCGGAAGCCCGTGCGGTCGGAAACCATGGCAAAGCCTCCGTCGAAGAACTGCAGGGCGCTGTAGGCATCTTCCTTGATGTACTTGCCCTCGGCGTTGGTTTCGTTGAGCACTAATTTACACACTGCCGAACGGGGATTAGCCATGTAGACGTTCATCACGCTCTGGTGGCGGTTGAGGGTCACGATGGCAAGTTTCTCGGGGTCGCTGGTAAACTTGATGCGGGGGATGTAGTCGTCGGTAGCAATGGGAAGTTGCACTTCGTTGGTGCGACGGCTTTGGATGTCGTAGGTCAGCACCTTTACTTCAGAGTTCTGAGCGCCAGCGATGGGGTATTTGTAGGCATAGGCTCCTGGATAGTCGGCATATTGCGTGAGCGTGGGCGCAGCGCCTTGGTACATCGTCATGCTGTATACGGGCACCTTGCTTTCGTCGTAGCGCACCCATGCCAACATCTTGCTGTCGGCAGAGAAGTCGAACGAGCGGTTGGTCGAAAATTCCTCTTCGTTTACCCAGTCGGGGATGCCGTTGAGCACCTCGTTGAACTTGCCGTCCTTCGTCACCTGACTTTCAGAATTTCCAAAAAGGAGTTTCACGAGAAACAGGTTGTTGTCTCTGACAAAGGCAATCAAATTGCCGTCGGGCGAAAACAGGGGGACTTGCTGAGGTCCTCCCTTGGAGAGAGGTTCGTAGGTTTTGTTTTCTACGCTATAGATGTAGTGTACCGCAGTATAGGAATGGCGGTAGATGGATTTCGTCTGCGTGCGCAAAAGGATGGTAGATTCGTCGGGCGACATCACATAGCCATCAATGCTCTTCAACTTCTGAGCGCCACGTGCTTCATCAACGTTGAACACTACGCCAACCTCCTTACCCGTCTTGAAGGAGCGACGAATGATGCGCTTGTGGTCGGGAGACAACTGGGTGTAGGTTTCTCCATCAGCCATGGGGGTTACACCATAGACATACTCGGGATAATACGCCCCAGCAGTGATGTCCTTCAAATCAAGACTGCCCGCATTAGAAACCTGGGCAGAAGCATTTGCTGCAAACAAGGTGAGGAATGCCGAAAGCAACAACGATTTTAATTTCATATTTTATTAGCAATAAATGAGTGAAATAATAGGGGGAACGATGAAAGGTGAAAGGTGAAAGGTGAGAGGTGAGAGGTGAAAGGTGAGAGGTGAAAGGTGAGAGGTGAACGGGGAACGAACCGTTAACCGTTAACCTTTAACCATTAACCTTAAACCGTTATCCATTAACCGTTAACCATTAACCGTTAACCTTTTTAATCTAATTAGCGGATAAAGAGCAATTCTCGATACTTGGGAAGTGTCCACATATCGTCTTCCACAATGAGTTCGAGTTCGTCGATATGCTGACGAATGCTTTGGGGTCCATCAATAAAGGGAGCTACCTCGTCGTGATAGGCAATGGCTTTCTCGCGAATGTCAGTGATGCGGTTGACGCGCTTACGGGTTTCGACCATCTCGTTGACCTTCGTCACAATCATGTGGGCGTGAGCATTGATTTTCTCCACAAGCCCCACATTGTAGGCGGTGAGCTCTGCCGACTTTTCGGAGGGGAAGCAACTTTGGATTTTCATGATGTTGTCGACCAGCATACTTTGATACTTAGTAGCCACCGGTATGATGTGGTTCATACAAATATCTCCCAACACGCGCGACTCAATTTGCACCTTCTTGAAATACGTGTCCCACTTGATTTCGTTGCGCGCCTCAAGTTCGGCTTTAGTCATAATGTTGGTCTTTTCAAACATCGCCTCCGCCGTTTCATCAAGATAGCGGTCGTAAACCAAGGGCGTAGAAGCCTCGCAATCAAGTCCTCGCAATTTAGCTTCCGCCCGCCATTCGTCGGAATATCCGTTGCCGTCAAAATGAATGGGGCGACAGGTTTTAATATCTTCACGCAATACGTCAAGGATGGCGTTCAATTTCTCCTCGCCCCTTGCCAACCGCTCGTCTACACGCTCCTTAAAGTTTGTCAGCGCTTCTGCCACAGCGGCGTTGAGCGCAATCATCGCACTGGCGGGGTTCGCACTTGAACCCGTGGCGCGAAACTCAAAGCGATTCCCCGTGAAGGCAAAGGGTGAGGTGCGGTTTCTATCGGTGTTATCTACTGACAATTCAGGAATCTGTGGCACGTCAAGACGCATGCCGTGCTTGCCCTCAAGGTGGAATAAGTCGTTGGTCGTTGAGCGCTCTATCTTGTCCAACATCTCCGAAATTTGAGCTCCCAAGAAACTGGAAATGATGGCAGGAGGTGCTTCACAAGCTCCAAGACGCGGAGCATTGGTAGCACTCATGATGGATGCTTTTAACACCCCGTTATGACGGTACACCCCCACGAGGGTCTCTACGACAAACGTAATGAAGCGCAAGTTTTCTTCGGGGGTCTTACCTGGTGCATGAAGGAGCATACCGTTGTCCGTCACCAGCGACCAGTTGTTATGCTTACCACTGCCGTTGATGCCCGCAAAGGGTTTTTCGTGTAGCAAACATCTGAAGCCATGTTTACGTGCCACTTTTCTCATCAGCGACATCAGGAGCATATTGTGGTCAATCGCCAGGTTACACTCCTCATAGATGGGTGCTAACTCAAACTGATTGGGAGCCGCCTCGTTATGACGCGTCTTACAAGGAATGCCGAGTTCAAGCGCTTGAATCTCCAAATCCTTCATAAACTCTGCCACACGCTCAGGGATAGCTCCAAAATAATGGTCGTCCATCTGCTGATTCTTCGAACTCTCGTGTCCCATCAACGTGCGTCCCGTCAAAAGCAAGTCGGGACGTGCGGCATAAAGACCTTCATCAACAAGGAAATATTCCTGCTCCCAACCAAGGTTAGTAGATACACTCTGTACTTCAGGGTTAAAGAATTGTGCCACCCCCGTTGCAGCCTTATCTACCGCTGCAAGCGACTTCTTCAACGGCGCTTTATAGTCAAGAGATTCACCCGTATAGGAGATAAACACGGTGGGAATCATCAACGTATCGCCCACAATAAATACGGGGGAAGCAGGGTCCCAGGCTGAATAGCCACGGGCTTCAAAAGTAGAGCGAATACCACCGTTGGGAAATGATGAAGCATCGGGCTCTTGCTGAACAAGGAGTTTACCCGAAAAGTTTTCAATCATACCGCCCTTACCATCATGCTCCACAAAGGCATCATGTTTTTCAGCTGTACCTTCCGTAAGGGGTTGGAACCAGTGAGTAATGTGTGTCGCACCCATTTCCATCGCCCAACGCTTCATGCCCTTGGCTATCTCATCCGCCGTAGCCATATCAAGTGGAGTACCCTTTTCTATTGCCTCTCTCAACTTCTGATAGATTTCAACAGGAAGGTATTTCCACATCTTCTTTTGGTTAAAGACGTATTTCGCAAAATATTCTGACGGACGTTTTTCGGGACTGGGGACTTCAAGAGGATGCTTCTTAAAAGCTTCTTCTACAACTTTGAATCGAAGTGACATAAATGATAATACAGAATAAATTCTATGATGTAAACTCCCCATAGTAGGGAGTCATAAATGGTTATACTTAATCGCTAATATAATTGAGCCACTGCAAATTTACACAAAAATCAACTTATACGGGACATTCATCGCAAAAGTTAGCATTGAAGTATAGACTATAGGCATTTTACAAATCATGGAGAGCATATTGCCCTCCATTAAATCTGTAAAAAAATACCCCAAAATAACTTTTTAATCATCATCACTATTGCTGGATGTGCGCACGCGCTTGTAGTTTGCCCTACGCAAATAATCCACAATCATAGGATGGTTAAGAAACTCAGTTGGAGCATCATCTAAAATCAACCTAAATTGCTCAGTGATGACAGGAACGGAATATTGTTCGCTCAGCAGTAAGAACATGCCAGGCCCCAAGACATTCTCGAAATTATCACGTATAAATTCATTTTCAACCGCCTCCATTTTACGTTCTAAACGTTGTTCGCGAGCATCCAACTCAGCTAAAATGTGAGGAACATGTGAACCGCTCATGTATAGTTGTATTCTACGATCGTAAATGGCATCCCACTCTCGTTGTAATTTCGACATTGCTTCAAAGAAACGATTCAATTTCTCATTCAAAGGGCTCCCTTTGATTCTGTTCCCGAAACAATCTATAACCACCTCAACCTCACCTCCTTCAATAACCAAAGGCATCACCATATTTTGGTCTAAATATAATTTCGCCCACGTAATTGAATCTACTGACCCCATAAGCGTAAATTGCCCATGCACAATTTTACATGAATCAACACGCCTTGTAAATTGAGCTTCGTGATGCGTCATCAGATAGAGCGTCTCTCCTTGCAACGCTCCTTCAACAACATTGCCAGCAATGTTATAATGGCGCGCACAAGAAGTTACAAGAAGTAACGTCATTATGTAAATTACATGTCTAATCATCATTCAACACGCTTCTATTTGAAAGTAATTCACTACATCCCTATTCCTAAAAAATAAATAGGAGATAGTTCAAAATAATCGGCACTTAATTCAAAATAAGTCCGACTTCATTTTCATCCTAATTGAAAGCAATCTACCAATAAGTTTTGCCTGATGTTATATAACTAATTTACATCACAGCAAAAGGTAAATCTATCGCTTTTCAAAAATATCGGGTAAGAAAAGAATGATACTACAATTAATTGTCAGCTTATCCCTCTATTGCAACCAACGATTTTCATCTCTGCAAATATACTTTTTTTCAGATAATCCTCAAAAACATGTGTCCACTCTATACAATCTTTTAAGTATTTTTAAGTGTTTGAGCACATATAAGATATCAGAAAATAAAAAAGCGAAGACTTGTATTGTCTTCGCCATTCTTTGTGAGCCGAAAGCGGGACTCGAACCCGCGACCTACGCATTACGAATGCGTTGCTCTACCAACTGAGCTATTTCGGCGACCTTGTTGGAGCAAGGTTGCTCCGAACACGGGTGCAAAAGTAGAAAGTATTTTTGTTACTGCAAAATGTTTTGACAATTATTTTTTCCAACAATTTTTCATGTAGTCTGCCAATCTATTTTCCGTAGGGTTTTGACAAGGTTGCCAAAAGTTTTCACCAACAAGTTCGTTGGGCATGTATTGCTGAGGTGTAAAATTGCCAGCGTAATCGTGGGGATAGAGGTATCCTCCCGAATAACCCAATTCTGCCATCAACTTTGTGGGAGCATTTCGCAAATGCAGGGGCACGGGAAGGTTGCCCGTTTGCTTCACGCGCTCCAATGCAGAATTGATAGCCTTATATGCCGAATTACTCTTAGGAGAAGTAGCAAGATAGATTGTTGCCTCGGCAAGAGGTATGCGCCCTTCTGGCATACCAATCTTGTGCACAACCTCAAAGGCGGTGTTAGCCATAAGCAACGCATTGGGGTTTGCTAAACCAATGTCTTCAGATGCCGATATCAGTAATCTGCGTGCTATAAACTTAGGGTCTTCCCCACCCTCAAGCATGCGTGCTAACCAATAAATGGCAGCATCGGGGTCGGAACCTCGGATGCTCTTAATGAAAGCGGAGATGATGTCGTAATGTTGCTCCCCATTCTTGTCATAAGCCAATGGATTTTGTTGTAAGCACGTATATATCAAATCGTCGGTGAGTACAAGTGGGTCATCTGGATTTGCAGTAGTTACAAGGTCAAGAATATTCAATAGTTTACGCGCATCCCCACCACTAAATCGGAGCAACGCTTCATACTCCTTTACAGTTATATTGCGCTCCGACAATACTAAATCGCGCTCAAGGGCATGGTGAAGCAGTTGCAACAAATCTTCTTTTCCCAAACTCTCAAGCACATATACTTGGCAACGAGAAAGCAAGGGACGAATCACTTCAAACGAAGGATTTTCGGTAGTAGCCCCTATCAGCGTGATAGTACCCGTTTCTACTGCCGCAAGCAACGAGTCTTGTTGGGCTTTTGAAAATCGATGAATCTCGTCAATAAACAAGATGGGACTTTGTTGTGAAAAGAATTGTGAACTCTTTGCACGTTCAATGACTTCGCGCACCTCCTTCACACCGCAATTTACCGCGGAAAGTGTGAAAAATGGGGTTTCTAAGGTAGAGGCTACAATCTTTGCCAACGTAGTCTTCCCCACCCCAGGAGGTCCCCACAATATGAATGAGGAGATACGCCCCGAGGTAATCATGCGTTGCAACACAGCGCCCTCTGCCACCAAATGTTGCTGCCCTATGTAATCTTCAAGCGTTCGTGGACGCAAGCGTTCTGCTAATGGTAACATATTGAAATAAAGAAGGAAGAATGATCCGTGAGGGTTCTTATTCTATGTGTTCATAAAAATGCCAAGCAATTATAGGTTATCCTATATTCCCCTAATATACATAGTAATAAGCTGAGGAATATATTTATCATTCTGCAACTTTTTAGCCAACTCGTTTACTAAAAAGTCACTCACCCATTAACCGCCTCAAGTTCCATCCATCGAAGCGTCTTGAGTTCGATTTCGTCATTCAACTCTGGGAGTCGCTTGCTTAATCTGGTGAGTTCATCCACCGACAAAGTGCCACTGCAAAGGTCAGCCTCAATTTGGCGCTTCTCAGTTTCAAGGGCGTCAATTTCCTGTTCAAGTTGCGCCAATTCTTGTTTTTCCTTAAACGACAACTTAGGCTTACGGTCCACAACTTTTGCGTTTGCCGTCACCTGAGGATTCGTATGTTCGCCCCCTTTTTCATTAGCGTCCTCCTTCGGCATATTGCGGTATTGCGTATAGTTGCCTGGGAAGTCATCAATTTCGGCATTTCCCTTAAAGACCAACAAGTGGTCGACTACTTTATCCATAAAGTAACGGTCGTGGGAAACGATAATCACACACCCACGAAAATCTGCCAAATAATCTTCCAGAACATTCAAGGTTGCAATATCCAAGTCGTTTGTAGGTTCGTCAAGAATGAGAAAGTTAGGATTTTGCATCAAGACAGTGCAGAGATACAAGCGACGGCGCTCTCCACCACTAAGTTTATAGACATAATCTTGTTGACGTGAGGGCGGGAATAAGAAATGATTGAGAAATTGCATCGCTGTGAGCGACTTACCACCTCCCAAGTCAACAGTTTCGGCATACTTTCGGACGGCATCAATTACCTTCATTTGATTATCAAACTCCATACCCTGTTGTGAGAAATAACCAAACCTCACCGTTTCTCCCACCACAAAGCGCCCTTCATCGGGGCGCTCCATACCCAGAAGCAATTTAAGGAATGTAGTTTTCCCCGTACCGTTATTTCCAATAATACCCATCTTCTCATAACGAGAGAAGTTGTAATAGAAATGATCTAAAATCTTCACCGAAGAATAGGCTTTTGAAACATATTCCGCCTCAAAGATTTTAGAACCTATATAACCGCTCTTGATGTCCAAGCGTGCCGCGCGTTCTTGTTGACGACGACGCGCCTGTTGCTCAAGTTCGTAAAAGGCTTCTTTTCGTGAACGCGACTTACCCGTTCGTGCCGAAGGCGTGCGTCGCATCCATTCCAATTCTCTACGATACAGGTTGTTTGCACGTTGGATATTGGCATTTGTTGCCGCAATACGTTCATCACGTTTCTCCAAATAGTAAGCGTAATTTCCTCGGTAGGAATAAAGCGTCTTATCCTCAATCTCCAAAATTTCGTTACACACACGATCCAAAAAATATCTATCGTGTGTCACCATCAAAAGCGAACGCACATTGCGACGCAGGTATCCTTCCAACCACTCAATCATCTCTAAATCCAAATGATTGGTAGGTTCATCAAGGATGAGCAAATCGGGATTTGACAACAACACACGTGCTAAGGCGACTCGCTTGAGTTGTCCCCCCGAAAGGAGGCCTACAGGTTTGTCAAACTCCGTAATTTGTAATTTCGTCAGTATCTGTTTTGCAGAAATGCGAGAGGCATCTTCATCAGTGAATTCGTCTCCGCCGAGAATAGAATCTTGAAGTTGCGAGACAGCGGTCAGTACAGTGTCTGTTGGATTAAAATGCGGATTCTGCTCCAAATATCCAATGCGAAGATTGTTTCGGAAAATAATCTCACCCGACTCATAATCTTCTTTTCCAGATATCACATTCAGCAAGGTACTCTTGCCCGCACCATTACGAGCAATAATCCCAACGCGCTCTCCTTCAGCTAACGAGAAGGAGATATTTTCAAATAATACAAGATCACCTATGCGCTTGGTAAGATTTTGTATGTCAAGATAGGGAACTGCCATTATGAACGTGATTTATGGTATGGTTTGAAAGACTCACAACTTTGCCTTAAAGGAAAAAGTGATAGATATGAAAGAATAGACAATTTGAGGTCACACTTTTCAGCAAAGCATGACCTCAATCTTATAATTATGAAAGTAAATTACTTAAGTGTACCAGCATTTGCACTTTCAATCATCTGACGGCTGGGAAGAATGTAAACTTCTACACGACGATTTTCAGCCTTACCAGCAGCTGTTGCATTGCTTGCTACGGGATTTTCTTCACCCTTACCAACAACATACTTGATCTGAGAAGAACGTGCACCAACAGTAAGTAAATATGAACTTACACTTTGCGCACGCTGTTCTGAAAGTACCAAGTTCTTCTGCTTACTCTGTGCTGCAGTGCAACCCTTCCAAGGATCATTATCAGTATAACCAACAATTGCAAGGTCCATATCAGAGGTCA
Organism: Alloprevotella sp.; assembly: GCA_045656425.1. Classification (GTDB taxonomy): domain Bacteria; phylum Bacteroidota; class Bacteroidia; order Bacteroidales; family Bacteroidaceae; genus Alloprevotella. The sequence goes on along the minus strand of JAZORE010000031.1, from coordinate 37,883 downwards.
ATACATTAGCCTTGAACGAACCAAGAGAATTTTTAGCAGCTACTGTCAATGAAGCATTACCTGATGAGAAAAGAATACCAGAATCAAAAGTTACCTTTACATATGACAAACCTTCTGCATCCTTCATAAGTTCAGCTTCAGCACCCTGAATGGCTTCTGCGGCTCTCTTTGCCTTGTCCATCTTGTTGCCAATCAAGACACCAGCACCTGTACCAACAGCTGCACCAATACCGGCACCAATAGCAGCACCCTTTCCATTACCAATAAGCGCACCAATGAGTGCACCAGCAGCGGCACCGCTACCGCCACCGATTAAACCACCCTTAGCTGTGTTTGACATTGAAGCACAACCAGGAAGAAGGAGCAAAGCGCAGAGCGCAAGAACACTAATCTTTGTAGTTTTCATTTCTTAATATAATTTAGTGGATAGATTGATTACCAATTCTTCTTGCAAAAATAATATTATCCCAACATTCTTCAAAATTTTTTTGGAAATAAAACTTTATTTACCCCCATCATGCTATAGTTAGTATAAAAATGTTTAATTTTGCAAGTCATATTATAACCGCAACTTTTAAGCGAAGGTTTTAGGTGCAATGAGAGCAAGAACCTCAAGTTCTCGCTACATTCTAACCTTGCTACATTCTAATCTCACTCAATAAAATAATTCAAAACAAAATATATGGCAAAAGAACTTTCTTTCCTCACTAAGCGTAGTGAAGACTACTCAAAGTGGTATAACGAACTCGTTGTAAAAGCCGACCTTGCTGAACAAGCAGATGTACGCGGCTGCATGGTTATCAAGCCCTATGGTTATGCTATTTGGGAAAACATTCAGCGTGCACTTGACGACCGTTTTAAGGCCACTGGCGTGCAGAACGTTTACTTCCCCATGCTCATCCCTAAGTCATACCTTTCAAAGGAGGCTGAACATGTAGAAGGTTTCGCAAAGGAGTGTGCCGTTGTGACACATTATCGCCTCAAGGCAAATCCCGATGGTGACGGTGTAGTAGTTGACCCTGCAGCTAAGTTGGAAGAAGAACTCATCATCCGCCCCACTTCTGAAACTACAATTTGGAATACTTTCCCCAACTGGATTCACTCTTGGCGTGACCTCCCCCTTTGCTGCAACCAATGGTGTAATGTAATGCGTTGGGAAATGCGTACACGTCTCTTCCTCCGCACCAGTGAATTCCTTTGGCAGGAAGGTCACACTGCTCACGCAACTAAGGAAGAAGCCGAAGCACGCGCAAAGCAAATGCTTGATGTTTATGCTGACTTCGCTCGCGATGTTATGGCTGTACCCGTAATTCGTGGTGTGAAGAGTGCAACAGAACGTTTCGCAGGTGCGCTTGATACGTATACTATCGAAGCCATGATGCAAGATGGTAAGGCGCTTCAAAGCGGTACGTCACACTTCCTCGGTCAGAACTTCGGACGTGCTTTCAACGTACAGTTTGTGAATAAGGAAAACCAACTTGAATATGCTTGGGCAACAAGTTGGGGCGTTAGTACGCGCCTTATGGGTGCGCTCATCATGACTCACTCTGATGATAATGGTCTTGTTCTTCCCCCTGCCCTCGCCCCCATTCAGGTAGTACTCGTGCCCATCTACAAGGGAGACGAACTTCCTGCTTTCGACGAAAAACTTGGCGGTCTTGCACAGCGTCTCCAGAGCATGGGTATCCGTGTAAAGTATGATAATGCCGACAACAAGCGTCCTGGATTTAAGTTTGCTGATTACGAACTCAAGGGTGTACCTGTACGTATCGTAATGGGTGGACGTGACCTTCAAAACGGCACAATAGAACTCATGCGCCGTGACACGCTTGAAAAGCAAACGCTTCCCTTCGAAGGCATTGAAGAATACATCAAGCAACTCCTCGCAGAAATGCAGCAGAATATCTACGATAAGGCAAAGAAGCGCCTTGATGAGAACGTACACGTTTGTAACGACTACGAAGAGTTTAAGAGCAAGGTCAAGAATGGTGGTTTCTACCTCTGTCCTTGGGATGGAACAGAAGAAACAGAAGCACAGATTAAGGCAGACACACAGGCTACAATCCGTTGTGTGCCCTACGGATATGACCAATCTGATCTCGGTGTAGACATGGTAAGTGGTAAACCTGCCGTAGCACGCGTAGTGGTGGCAAGAAGCTACTAAATAATGGTTAGATATTAGGTATAACAATCATTTTTTGATTCTCTAAAGCTTAAAATCTATCCCATCTGCCACACCCCCCAAATTAATTGGGAGTTAATTTAAAATAAGTCGGACTTAAATCAAAATAAGTCCGACTTATTTTTTGCCGTATTAGACTTAGTTTCAATCAACCCTCATACATAAATAATATCTAACCCTATTGTAGATAAAGATTAAAGTATAGAAATACTTAACTTCGACACTCAAGTCATTACCTACAGGTTGTTTTTTTTCATTATGATATTTTGATTCAAGATTTTTATGTACATTTGCAAAGTATCATATATTTTCTCCCCATTGAAGGAAATATATTAAAAATCCAACTACAAACATAATTTAATACTTTTCAAGATATGGAAAACAAGGAACTCATTCAGTACTGTGAGCAAGTTGCTCAGGTATGGGCTACATCTCCTCAGTTTGACGAGGAAACTCGTAAAGCAGTTCAAGCGATGCTTGATAGTGAAGACAAGACTCCACTTATTGATGCTTTCTACCAGAACCTTGAATTTGGTACGGGTGGTTTGCGCGGCACAATGGGCGTGGGTACCAACCGCATGAATAAGTACATCGTTGGTATGGCTACTCAGGGTTTTGCAAACTACATTAACAAGGCATTCCCCGAAGGTGGCAAGAGCGTAGTTGTTGGTCACGACTGCCGTAACAACGGACGCATGTTTGCTGAAAGTGTTGCTGCTATCTTCAGCGCTAACGGCATTAAGGCTTACTTGTTTGAAAGCCTCCGCCCCACTCCCGAAATCAGCTTTGCTATCCGCCAGTTGGGTGCTGTAGCTGGTGTGAACGTAACAGCTTCTCACAACCCCAAGGAATATAACGGTTACAAGGCTTATTGGGCAGACGGTGCTCAGGTTTTGGCGCCTCACGATAAGGGTATCATTGACGAAGTAAATAAGGTTAAGATTGAGGATGTGAAGTTCGAAGCTAACTGGGATTTGATTCAGATTATCGGTGGCGAAATGGACTTCGACTACATGACTGCCGTGAAGGAAGCCATGATTGACCAAGACGTTATCTTGCGCCAAAAGGATTTGAACATCGTTTATAGCGCTATGCACGGAACAGGTCGCGTCATCGTACCCCTTTGCTTGCGCTCATGGGGATTCCAGAATATCAACGTAGTGCCCGAACAAATGATTGTTGACGGTGACTTCCCCACCGTTGTCAGCCCCAACCCCGAAAATGCGGAAGCTATGACGCTCGGTATGAACCTCGGTACGAAGTTGAACGCTGACCTTGTTGTGGCTACCGACCCCGATGCTGACCGCTTGGCTATCGTATGCCGCAATCCTCAAGGCGAATGGCAGATCATCAATGGTAATCAGACTGCGATGATGTTTGTTTACTACATCATCAAAAATAAGATTGCGCTCGGCCAGTTGAAGGATAGCGACTTCCTCGTGAAGACCATTGTTACCACTGAAGCTATTGCTGAAATGGCGAAGAAGAACAATGTAGAACTTCGCGACTGCTACACGGGCTTTAAGTGGATTGCACGCGAAATTGCTATTTCAGAAGGCAAGCAGAAGTATATCGGTGGTGGTGAAGAAAGTTTCGGTTTCTTGCCTTACGACAAGGTGCGTGACAAGGACGCTCCCGCCAGCATCTGCTTGATTTGTGAAATTGCTGCTTGGGCGAAGGACCAAGGCAAGACGCTCTATGACTTATTGATGGACATCTATAAGGAATACGGTTTCAGTTTCGAACATACGATTAACGTGACGAAGCCTGGTAAGTCCGGTGCTGACGAAATCAAGCAAATGATGGCTGATTTCCGTGGTGACAAGGCTCCGAAGACAATCGCTGGAAGTCCCGTTGTATTGACGAAGGACTATCAAAGTCTCATTGCAAAGGATAATTTGGGCAACGAAACGAAGTTGGACTTCCCCGCAACAAGCAACGTATTGCAGTTCTTCTGCGAGGATGGCACAAAGATCAGTGTACGTCCCTCTGGTACTGAACCCAAGATTAAATTCTATTGCGAAATCAAGGACACCATGTCTTGCGCATGCGAATATCCTGCTTTGGTAGAAAAGGCATTGGGCAAGGTGGAAGAAATCAAGAAGGACTTGGGTCTCTAATCAAGATTATCCCTAAATAAAAAAAGGAGAAAGGAGAACGTATGATGGGCGTGAAGCAACATTGTATAATTCTCCTTTCTCATTTATTATTTAATTATGCTCTATTTCGCCCTCTGCCAAGGAGATTTATTATTGACTACTGACAATGCAATTCCACACGATCTCTCAAACGTGATTGAACTGCACCCTTGGCATAAGCAAATCAAATTTTCAACACCATCGGGAATAGATTGCGTTGCCGTAAAATTAGAATATCCAGTATGTAAAGATGGGTATAAAATGATGGGACTTCGCGAAACATTTGAGGTGCTCGATGGTGAGCGTTATGCGCTTGCGGGTAAAGCACGCGAACTCCTTTACTGGAACGACAATTCAAAATATTGCGGAGTTTGCGGAAGTCCGATGCAATTTCACACCAACATTTCAAAGCGTTGCATCAATTGTGGCAAGGAAGTGTGGCCCGCATTAGCAACCGCCATCATCGTAGCAATTACGAGAGGCGAAGAAATCCTGCTCGTGCAAAGCAAAAATTTCAGAGGCGACTACATGGGGCTTGTTGCTGGGTTTGTTGAAACAGGCGAAACCCTTGAAGAAGCCGTCCAACGAGAGACTCTTGAAGAAACGGGCATCACTATTAAAAACATACAATATGCCGGAAGTCAAGCATGGCCATACCCCTCTGGTTTGATGATTGGTTACACGGCAGAATACGAAAGCGGAGACCTACTCATTCAACGCTCTGAACTCAATAAAGGCGGTTGGTATAACCTCCGAAATCTCCCTGCTATACCAGGAAAAGTAAGCCTCGCCCGACAACTCATTGACAAAGTGAAAGCGGACATTATTGGTTCCGACGATTAGAAATATTAGGTTTCTAAAAACATTTATAACCTAAATACTTGAAGGAAGAAATGACTTCAAGATTACAAAACATTATTATCCCTTTATTCCCCTCATGTATACACTACTAAAATTCATCTGCCAATCTCCCCTACTGCGTCCCACTAAAGAGGACTATGCCACATTGCGCAGCTTTATCAGCAGGTGCATTGAGGAAGGTGCGCCCCTGCATAATGCCTTTCAACACAACCGTATTGAAATGGCGCTTCATGCTATTCAATTAGCGCACGAATCCATTGGGTTAAAGGGACTTGAACTTAAAGCCTACCTGCTACATTGCATCTTAGACACAAACAGTCAGCTAGAAATGGCAAGCACAACCTTTGGAGCAGAAATTAGGGCGATGCTTGACCGCTTCAACAACATCAGCACCCTACTCCTCCGAAGCGACATGTTTAAGGAAGAAAATTTTCGCAATCTTTTCGTGCACCAAGCTGGAGATATGCGAATCGTGTTGATTCTCATTGCCGAAAGTGTAGTACTCATGCGTCATGCTAAAGATGCAGAAAACCTCGACGCACAACTTGCGCTCTCACGCGAAGCGGCTTACCTCTTTGCGCCATTGGCACATAAGTTAGGACTTTACCAATTAAAGCGCGAGTTGGAAGACCTCTCCTTAAAATACATGGAGCGTGAGGCTTACTATCACATTAAAGACTGCTTGAACGCTACAAAGGAAAGTCGTGATGCCTATATTGAAGAATTCATCAATCCTATCCGACAACTCCTTGACGAAGAAGGACTGAACTACCACATTAAGGGGCGCACAAAGTCCATCCACTCTATCTGGCAAAAGATGAAGAAACAACAATGTGGTTTCCACGGCGTGTACGACCTCTTTGCCATACGCATCATTCTCGATGCTCCTTTTGAGAAAGAAAAGGAGCAATGTTGGAAAGTGTTCTCCCTTGTCACCGCCAAGTATGAAAGTAGCCTAAAGCGCTTGCGCGACTGGTTGACTGTCCCCAAAAGTAACGGTTATGAAAGTCTGCACATCACCGTTAGAGGTCCTCAGGACAAATGGGTAGAAGTGCAAATCCGCACCGAGCGTATGGACGAAATTGCCGAACATGGCCTCGCAGCGCATTGGCGCTATAAGGGGGTGAAAGCCTCGGGAAATGGTATGGAATCGTGGTTGGCAAATATCCGCACGGCACTTGAAACGGGCAATGACCAACTCCTTACTGAGAATCTTGCCGTAAATGGCAAACAAGACGTTTACGTGTTCTCTCCCAAGGGTGACCTTTATAAATTAGGCGCAGGAGCAACACTCATTGACTTTGCCTACCACATCCACTCCCGAGTGGGCGACCATTGTGTGGGGGGACGTATCAATGGCAAAGCAGTGCCCATCCGCCATCAGTTGGAAAGTGGCACAACGGTGGAAGTGCTCACCCAAAACTCACAAATGCCTAAACTTGAGTGGTTGAATTTTGCAGCCACCGCCCATGCGCGAGCAAAAATCAAGGCAAGCGTAAGGGATTTGCAAGCAAAAGAAGCCATCATGGCGCGAGAACTTCTGGAGCGCAAACTTAAAAACAAGAAATTAGATTGGGACGAAAGTGTCATCAATATACTTATCAAGAAACTTGGGTTTAAGGAAGCCAGCGACTTCTACAAGTCACTCACCGACGGCCGTAGCGATGTCAATGAAGTGCTTGAGCGCTATGTGGAAATCACCAAAAGAGAAGCTGGGCAGTTAGAACGCACCACGCCTTTGCGCCGCGCTGATGAGTTCAACCTGATACAAGATATTGAAACCAAGCGCACGGAAACCGACACCGATGTACTCATCATTGACAAGAACCTCAAGGGTATTGATTTCCAGATGGCTCGATGCTGTTCGCCCGTTTATGGCGACGAAGTCTTTGGATTTGTAAACAGTGGCGGAGGTATTAAAATCCATCGCCACAACTGCCCAAATGCCGAAGCATTGAAGGAGCGTTTCCCCTACCGTATTGTGCGTGCACAATGGGCGGGAAAAGGTGGAAGCACCTATCCCATCACACTTCATGTAGTTGGTCATGATGACTTAGGCATTGTCAACAACATCACGAGCATCATCTCTAAAGAGCAACAGATTATGCTACGCTCAATCAGCATTGACTCAACCGACGACGGTCTCTTCTCCGGCATCTTGACCGTAATGGTGAAAGATAGCGGGGTGCTCACCCAACTCATCAAGAAACTCCGCACGGTCAAGGGCGTGAAGGCTGTTAGCAGAGGGTAATGAAAATGCCTGGTTCTAACACTGAAACATACCATTCAAAGGTACCCAATACGAACTCACTAACAGTTGAAATTTATTGGGACTTAATTTGAAATAAGTCGGACTTAGTTTTTATTAACTCGGACTTAGTTTTGCTCAATTCGAGGGGTAGATAAATAGTCCCCGATTTTCAACAAATTCTCACAAGTTTATAGTCCTGCAAAATCATGTTTTGCAGGACTTTACCTCAACTTTAACACCCAATCAATATGGCAGATGGCAATTTCAACCGTTCTCCCCTCGCTTCAAACAATTATCAAAGTGGAGTCAGGGCAGGAAGAATGACGATGCGCACTTTGGCGATAAATGCCTTTGAGGCGCATATTAACACCTGTTTTCCTGGTGCTTCCGAAGAAGAAAAACTCGGGATGATTGAATCTTTCAAGAATGCTCTGCAATAAATTGTCAACCTATAATCAGCGCTAATATTCCGATGCAGATTACCATTTCAAATACCTTCCATAATGTATGCCCCAAATTCATTGGTGGCGCCATCCTTGCGGAGGTTAAAAATTCAGCAACTACTCCCGAACTTTGGACTGAAATAGAGCGCATTGCAAATGTGCTTCGCAACAACTATACGACCGACACCATTAAGGAACAAAGTGGTATTGCAGCCACACGCGAGGCATATCGTAGAGCAGGCAAAGATCCCAGTCGTTATCGCCCCGCTTGCGAACAATTGGCGCGCAGAATCTTACAAGGCAAGGATTTATACAGCATTGACCAACTTGTAGATTTTGGAAATCTTGTCTCACTCTATTGCGGATATTCAACAGCCATGCTTGACGCTGAAAAGATTCTGGGAGAAAACATCACGTTGGGGATTGGCACCTCGGGAGAACCTTACGAAGGTATTGGACGTGGTGTTTTGAATATTGAAAACCTTCCCGTCTATCGCGATGAGGAGGGGGGATTTGCCACACCGACAAGCGATAGCGTGCGCACCATGATCTCAGCAGACACAAAGCGCATTCTCCTGCTCATCAATGGCTATGATGGCAACGAAGAGCGTTTAACCGATGCCCTTAACTACGCCTATGAGGGACTGAAGAGATTTGTTGATGTCAAAGGGGAAGTGCAAAAAATCAAATACACTTACGCTTAAAGTCCGTATTTTAGATTTCTAAAATCGCATTTTTGCCCGTGCCATTCTCACAATACAATATAAAATTGTACCTTTGCGAGAAATTAGACACACATGGCAAAGAAGCAAAAGAAGAGATGGATTGTACCCGCTGGACAACCATTAACATCACTTGATACTCGCATATTAGAATTACAAGATAAAGGGATACTTGTACCGACAAGAGACCTTATCAAGACTCCCGAACAAATTGAGGGTATCCGCCAAGCTGGAATCATTAACACCGCTGCCTTAGACCTCGCAGAGCGCGAAATTAAGGAAGGGATGACCACTGCTGAGCTGGACAAAATGATACATGATTTCATCATCAGCAAAGGAGCTATTCCCGCTTGTTTGGGTTACGAAGGTTTCCCGAAGAGTTGTTGCATCAGCATCAACGAGGTGGTGTGCCACGGCATCCCTTCTGAAGATGAAGAATTCTTTGAGGGAGACATTGTAAATGTAGACATTACAACAATTTACAATGGGTATTATGCTGACGCCAGCAGAATGTTTATCATCGGAAGAACCTCTCCTGAATGTGAAAAATTGGTACGCGTAGCAAAAGAATGTCTTCAGATAGGCATGGAGGCCGCTAAACCTTGGGGATTTGTTGGCGAAATCGGTAAGGCAATTGAAAAACATGCACGTAAGAACGGTTATTCCGTTGTTCGTGATTTAGCAGGTCACGGCACTGGTCTTGCCTTTCACGAAGAACCCGAGGTAGATCATTACAACACACGCTCCAAGGGCATGCTTCTTGTCCCTGGTATGGTCTTCACCATTGAACCCATGATTAATATGGGTACCTACGAAGTCTTTGTGGATGAAGAAGACGGTTGGACTGTCGTTACTGAAGACGAGAAACCTTCTGCACAATGGGAACACACCTTCCTTGTTACGGAAGAAGGTCTTGAAATCCTTACTCACTAAATTACGATTTGCATCATGAGCATTATTATACTCGGTATTGAATCGTCTTGCGACGACACTTCAGCAGCTGTCATCAAAGATGGAGTGCTTCTGAGCAATGTCACAGCCAGTCAAGCCATTCACGAAGCATACGGAGGTGTTGTGCCTGAATTAGCATCGAGAGCACACCAAGTAAATATTGTGCCTGTTGTTGACCAAGCACTAAAGAAAGCTGGTGTCAAAAAAGAAGAATTATCTGCTATTGCCGTAACTTTAGGTCCAGGACTCATGGGGTCTTTGCTTGTGGGCGTAAGTTTTGCAAAGGGATTAGCACTCAGTTTAGGCATTCCCCTTATTGAAGCCAACCACCTTCACGGACACATCCTTGCACACTTTATAAAAGAAGAAGGCGAAGCGCATAATCCTCCACCCTATCCTTTCCTTTGTCTACTTGTGAGCGGAGGGAATAGTCAGATTGTCAAGGTTTCGGCATACAACAAGATGGAAATCCTTGGACAAACGATTGACGATGCGGCGGGTGAAGCCATAGACAAATGTTCTAAAGTCATGGGGTTGGGATATCCTGGCGGTCCGATTATTGATAGATTGGCACGACAAGGCAATCCTAAGGCTTTTCAATTTAGCAAGCCCAACATACCCGGATTAGACTATAGCTTTAGCGGATTGAAAACAAGTTTCCTCTACTTCCTTCGCGATAAAATAAAAGAAGACCCCAATTTTATTGAGCATAACCTCAATGACCTTGCGGCATCATTAGAGAAAACGATTGTTGATATTCTAATTAAGAAATTACAACAAGCTGTTAAGGAAACAGGCATCAACCACGTTGCTCTTTCGGGCGGTGTATCTGCCAATACAGGACTTCGCGAAGCATTTAAGGTGCGTGGACAAAATAAGACTTGGAACATCTATATTCCGAAGTTCAGCTACACCACCGACAACGCAGGGATGATTGCAATAAACGGATATTACAAGTATCTTGACGGTGATTTCTGCCCCATAGAAAAACCCGCTTACGCACGAGTAACAGTATAATCTGTAGAACCAAACCACACAAAATTAGATATGGAACTCGACCTCAAACTTACATCAAAAGAAATAAATCATATCATGTGGTCATGCGGAAAGACGCTCTCTACCGCAGAGAGTTGCACCGCAGGACGTATTGCTTCTGCCATAACAGCAGTTCCTGGTAGTTCAAGCTATTTTAAGGGCGGACTTATTTGTTATGCTGACGAACTCAAGATCAACCTACTGAAGGTAGATGCCGAGGTTATCGAAAAAGAAACTCCAGTTTCTGAAGAAGTTGTTCGCCAAATGGTTATTGGCGCTAACGAACTCTTCAACACCGATTTCGCTGTAGCCATCAGCGGTTTTGCAGGTCCTGGCGGTCCTGACGGCGGACGAAGTGGTGTTCTCGTTGGCACTATTTGGATTGCGGTTGGTAATAAAGAAAACCTTGTCACCAAGAAAATTGAGGAAGATAACGGCAGAGACAAAAACTTAGCATCGGCAACTTCCGTAGCTGTGCACATGCTCCTTGAATACCTCAAAGAAAATTGCCCAAAGGAAGAAGAAATTGAAACAGAATAGTCTATTTTTTCAAGTTCAGCGAATTGATTTCTCAAAAATCAAGGACTATACAAAAAAAATAGCGCAAAACATTTGCGAATTAGGAAATTAATCCCTAATTTTGCACTCCGTATTGAGAGAATACCATAAAAGAAACCTAAAAGAGAATAGATAGCAATGTCTAAAATTTGTCAAATTACAGGAAAGAAAGCCATGATTGGCAACAACGTTAGCCACTCAAAGCGTCGCACAAAGCGCACTTTTGACGTTAACTTGTTCACTAAGAAATTCTACTATGTAGAACAGGACTGCTGGATCTCACTTAAGATCGCTGCAGCAGGTCTCCGTCTTATCAATAAGGTTGGTCTTGACGCTGCACTCAAGAGCGCAGTTGCCAAGGGATATTGCGACTGGAAAGAAATTAAAGTAATCGGCTAAGATTAATAACTATGGCAAAGAAAGCAAAAGGTAACCGCGTTCAGGTGATTCTCGAATGCACTGAACACAAAGAAAGTGGTCTTCCTGGAACTTCTCGTTATATCACTACGAAGAACCGTAAGAACACTCCCGAGCGTATGGAGTTGAAGAAGTACAACCCCATCCTCAAGCGTATGACAATTCACAAAGAAATCAAGTAAGAAATAAGCCATGGCAAAGAAAGTAGTCGCAACTCTTAAGACTGGCCAGAATGACGGCCGTTCTTACACAAAGGTTATCAAGATGGTAAAGAGCCCTAAGACTGGCGCTTACATCTTTGATGAACAGATGGTTCCCAACGAAGCTGTTAAGGACTTCTTCAAGGACTAATCATCATTCAGTATTTGTTTCAAAACAAATCATATAAACTCCTCACTCTGTGGGGAGTTTTTTGTGTTTGTAACAACTTTAGTGTCAAAACTTTTTCATAATTTTGCACTACAAAATAACTAAAACTCAATTATGGGATTATTCGATTTTTTCAGTAAAAAGGAGAAGAAAGAAGTTCTCGATGCAGGGTTGGAAAAGACCAAGAAAAGTGTCTTTGAAAAACTCACCCATGCTATAGCAGGAAAATCTACCGTTGATGATGAGGTGCTTGATAACCTCGAAGAAGTGCTCGCCACTTCAGATGTTGGCGTAGAAACCACTTTGGAAATTATCAAGCGAATTGAAGAACGCGTTGCAAGGGACAAATATGTAAGCACTAAAGAATTACATAATATCCTTAAAGAGGAAATTGCTGAATTACTTGTAAAAAGCGGAAACGAAGACGGCACCGACTTTGACCTCCCCACAGACCACAAACCCTATGTCATCATGGTGGTTGGCGTGAATGGTGTGGGGAAAACCACCACAATCGGCAAACTCGCCTACCAGTTCAAACAAGCCGGCAAAAAGGTATATCTTGGAGCGGCAGACACCTTCCGCGCAGCTGCCGTAGAGCAGTTAGTCATTTGGGGTGAACGTGTTGGAGTACCCGTCATTAAACAACAAATGGGTAGCGACCCTGCAAGTGTTGCCTTTGACACCATCAAGTCTGCCGTAGCAAACGATGCAGATGTGGTAATTATTGATACCGCTGGTCGTCTACACAATAAGGTAGGTCTTATGAACGAACTTACCAAGATTAAGAACGTCATAAAAAAGGTCGTTGATTACGCGCCAGACGAAGTTCTCTTGGTATTGGATGGTTCTACAGGTCAGAACGCCTACGAACAGGCCAAGCAATTCACCAAAGCAACAGATATCACCTCACTCGCCATCACCAAACTTGATGGCACTGCAAAGGGAGGCGTAGTCATCGGTATCTCACACCAACTCAAGGTTCCCGTAAAATACATTGGACTCGGAGAAAAGATGACCGATCTTCAACCCTTCAACAGAACAGAGTTTGTAGAGTCACTCTTTGAGGGTACCACTCTTTAATATAAAATTCAGTTAGCAATTACAAATGCCCACCATAGATATTATCACAATGGGTTGCTCAAAGAATCTTGTAGATTCCGAGCACCTTATGAAACAATTTGAAGTCATTGGGTACACCTTATACCATAATCCTGATGTCATACACGGAGATATTGCCGTAGTCAACACTTGTGGATTTATTGGCGATGCAAAGGAAGAGTCCATCAACATGATTTTGGAACTCTGCAATTTGAAGGAAGAAGGCGAGCTCAATCGTGTCTATGTAATGGGTTGTTTAAGTGAACGCTACTTAGAAGAACTGGGGCAAGAAATTCCGCAGGTAGATAAATTCTACGGAAAATTCAACTGGACAGAGTTACTCCATGATTTGGGAGAAACCTACAATCCTGACCTCCGCAATCACCGCGTACTCACCACCCCACCCCATCATGCCTACATAAAGATTAGCGAAGGTTGCAACCGCAAATGCGCCTACTGCGCCATCCCCATCATTACGGGTGCACACGTCAGCCGTCCGATGGAGGAAATTTTGGATGAGGTAACACACCTGGTGAGCGAAGGTGTTAAAGAGTTTAACATCATTGCTCAGGAACTGACCTTCTATGGTGTAGATCTTTACAAGAAGCAGATGCTTCCCGAACTCATTGAGCGAATGGCAAAAATCCCTGGAGTGGAATGGATTCGCCTGCATTACGGCTACCCCACCCACTTCCCTATGGATTTACTCCGCGTGATGCGCGAAAATGCGAATGTATGCAAATACATTGATATAGCTCTGCAGCACATCTCCGACAACATGCTTACCCGTATGCACCGTAATACGACGAAGCAAGAAACACTTGATCTCCTCACAGCCCTTCGCCAAGAAGTGCCAGGCATCTGCATCCGCACCACACTTATGGTGGGATTCCCTGGAGAGACAGAAAAAGATTTCAACGAACTCATGGAATTCACGCGCCAAGCGCGCTTTGACCGTATGGGAGCCTTTGCCTATTGCGAAGAAGAGGGCACATTCGCCGCTAACAACTACGAAGACGATGTTCCCGAAGAGGTGAAACAAGAGCGTCTTGACCGCCTCATGCTACTTCAAGAAAGCATTTCTGCTGAACTCTGTGCGGAAAAAGTAGGCAACTCTTATAAAGTTGTCATCGACAGAAAGGAAGGCGATTACTACATCGGACGCACCGAACATGACTCTCCAGAGGTGGATTGTGAAGTGCTGATTCATCAAAATGAAGGTGAATTACAATTCGGTAATTTCTACAACGTCACGATTACAGCCGCTGAAGAATACGACCTCTATGGCACCCTAAGTGCTGACCAATAACCTTTAGATTTAAGTCTTTCTCTGTAAAATCTCTACACTCCAAAAGTTTCAATGAGTTGGGACTTTTATCTTTAGAATATTCACCGTAGGTATTACATCCATGAATAGTAAAGATTTTTTCGCAGAAGTGGCATCCCGTACTGAAATGACTCCCAAGGAAGCTCAAACAATGGCAGGCGCATTGGCACTTGCTATCGCGGACAACCTTAATGAAGGTGACACATTCAGCATTCAAGGTTTTGGGAGCTTTGAAGTAAAAAAGAAGTTAGAACGCATTATGGTTAATCCAACCACCAAACAGCGTCAACTGGTACCTCCCAAACTTGCCATTTCTTTCAAATCGAGCAACGTGCTCAAAGACAAAATCCAATAATCATGAGCAGGAAGTTACTTCCCTCCGATTTCATAGAAGTCATCGCACACCAACAAGGCATCACTAAGAAGAAAAGTGAGGCCTTTGTTCGTGCGTTCTTTGAAGTAATTGAAGAAGGGCTCCGCAACGATAGCTTTGTGAAGATTAAAGGATTTGGAACATTTAAGCTTGTTAGCGTGAGCGAACGAGAAAGCGTAAACATTAACACAGGTGAACGCTTTCAAATCAGTGGTCATACGAAGGTGTCCTTTATCCCAGACAATAATCTGAAGGAACTTGTCAACCGCCCCTTCAGTCATTTTGAAACCACCCTCATCCCCGACTCTACTACGCAAGAAGAATTTGAAATTCTGATTGATACTGCAGAGGAACATACAGAGGTAGAAACACCAACCTTCCTTGAAAACACTCCCTCCTCAGATATTGAAAAGGACAACACCCCTATTATCGATACTCCCTCCGCCCCCACGCTGAGCACAGAAGACGTTGCTATAACGACAATTCCCCTTACAGAAGAAGAGACGGAAGATCAAGGCGAAACGGAGAATGAAGAGGGAGAAGCATCTATAGTCGAAGAAACACAACCTATTGCTACTCAACATACGGAGGAAGCGCACAAAACGACTACCACAAGTAATGAAACGTCCCAACCAACTTCAGAAGAAACGATAATTCAAGCACAAGAAGTGGTCATTGAAGAAGCGTCTGAGACAAAAACTACAGAAGAACCTTTGTCCACCGTTTCAGAAGAAACAGAACAGCATGAAGTCTCTGATGACACACCAACAGCTGCTACGAATTCCACAACCATCCCATCTACTGAAGAAGAAATGAACACACCTCACACCACCCATAAGTCCCGCTGGATACTCCTATCCTTAATTTGGGTACTCACAATCATCATAAGTTACATTGCAGGTTATCATAGAATTATCCCCCTCAGCTCTCATACTCACGAAGAAGTCTCAACAGAGGAAACTACACTACAAGATTCTATAATACCCCTAATGTCTACCGACTCACTTTCACTTGACACCATAGCCACGGAAATCCCCACAAGCATTCTCCCCGCTGGCTCTGACACACTCTCAGTAATCCGAGGCATTAAGAAAAGTGACGCAGAAAAACTTGCCGAAGGACAACCTCAGGTAGAAGTGGGCAGTTTTCTCATTATTGGCACCTATAAAAAACATACCATGCGACCTGGTGACACATTATTCAAACTCGCTCGCAAGGTGTATGGTCATAAAGACTACGTAAAATACATCATCCGCTACAACCAATTCTCCGACCCCAACAACGTACACATTGGTTCGGAAATCCTTCTTCCCCAGTTGGTAGAAAAGGAAGAATGTGCTGGATAATCCACAAACTACATAAAATGTATGCGAGAAGAGGGAATGCCCATCAGCATTCCCTCTTCTTGTAAATCAAAGTATAATGGATCTCTAATTCATTGAAAGAATATTTAATCACAGACAAAGGACTAAGTATAAAATGAAAATCGAAATTTCTCCTACAAACTCTCCACGCAAGGACGCCTTTGAACTATGGATGACTTCTCCTATGCCTATGGTCACCATAACCAAGACTTTTGACGTCACCAATCTCACAAAAATAAGTAAGAAATCAGGGTACAAAATAAACGCATTACTATGTTGGTGCATAGGAAAAGCTGCATCAGGAATAGAAGAATTTTATCTACTTCCCGAGCACGGAAAATTATTTCAATACGATGAATTAGCTATAAACATTATCGTTCGCAATAGTCAGAATGGTATAAACTCATGCGACATTCCTTACTCTAATGATTTTGAAAAATTCTACGAGCACTACGTCAGCCAAACGACGAAGACCGCCCAAGAATGCAAGAGCTTCTACTTAGAAGACCACATGATTATTGGCACTTCAGCCGTAATTCATACAGAACTCGATAGCATCGTAAATCAGTACACAGATAAATTCTCTAATCCCATGCTTATGTGGGGGAAGATTCGAGAACATTGGTTCAAAAACAAACTCCCAATATCCTTTCAATTCCATCACGTTCAGATGGATGGTGGACATGCAGCACACTTCTTTGAACGTTTACAACATGAGATACGTTCATTTAAGGTAAAATGTTAAGAACAATCCCAATGAAAATGTGCCATATTAAGAATTTTATAAGAGAAGAGTACTATATATAAATTTCCAACCCTTTATTCTTAAAACAAACTCGGAGTTTGTTTCGATTATTCCCTATTTAATTGAAACTAACTCCGAGTTTGTTTTTACACGAAATGTATCCAAAATTTATCAAAGCAAAGTAATCCACTTACATCGTTCAATATTTATGTACCATCCCTTCTCTCATTTATTTGGGGGGAATAGTTTTATAAAAACAAAGCAGAAGACAATTTTATTGATTGAAGTTCTTCTTCAAGACTTCCACATCTTAACGAAGTATCAAATCATAAATCACGATAGCTCCTACATGGTCATTCAGCGCTTTCACAATTTCGCTTCTTCTCATCATCAAATCAGCTCTAAGCGCGGCTGAAGAAATATGCACATACAACGTCTGATTACGAAGATACTTCTGAATGGTACACCGCTCAACATATTCCCCCATAACTCCCCCCCATGCCTGCAGAAGTCTATATTCATTCAATGGTCCTTCCAAATCGTTAAGGCGCAAAAACTGATAAAGCACATCAGTTACCTTCTCTGTTTTCCTACGTTCCATAAGTTGAAGTGTCAGTTATATTACCATCTGCAACGTAGAACAACTTGTACTCTTTAGTTGTAGTAGCCAATATGCTATCCAAGTGTTCTCTATTCGTATCAGTAATAAATATTTGTCCAAAAGAGTTGCCTGAAACATAATCAACTATGCGTGCTACTCTACCGGCATCCAGTTTATCGAAAATATCATCCAACAACAAGAGCGGAGTGCGTTGGTTTCCTCGCTCTTTCAGATACAAGAACTGGGCAAGCTTCATGGCTATAAAGTAAGTTTTCGTCTGCCCCTGAGATCCTTCTTGTCGAATAGGATAATCGTTAAGAAGTAGCTCCAAATCGTCGCGATGACAACCATGCAAGGTATACCCAACGATACGTTCTTTATCACGAAAAGAGCTCAGTTGCCCCTTTAGTTCTCCACGAGATATATGGGACGTATAGTTTATAGACACATGCTCAGTTGTAGTATTACAAAGCGTAGCATACAGTTGCTGAAAAATAGGCGTAAACTCTTCAACAAAAGCCTTTCTTGCTTGATAGATATACGCGGCATCCATCGACATCATTTCTTCCAACACTTCCATAACCGCCCAATCGGGTTCCGACTCCTGTTTCAGCAAAACATTACGCTGCTTTAACGTCTTATCATATCTCAGCAGAGCCTCCACATACTGGCTATCATATTGAGATACTACAACATCTATGAATCTGCGACGCTCTTCGCTCCCCGCATCAATGAGCATTGAGTCAGAAGGAGAAATCATTACCAAAGGAATAATCCCAAGATGCTCAGAAAGTCGCTTATATTCCTTGTCATTACGCTTCAAATGTTTGCGTTGTCCGCGCTTAAATGCCAAATGTACCTGCTCTTCTCCCCCATCTTCACGTTGATAATTACCCTGCAACATGAAGAACTCCTCACCATGGCGCACGGCAACGGCATCTACTGATGAGGAACGACTTTTACAAAACGACAAATAATAAATCGCATCCAAAACATTCGTCTTTCCCATCCCATTCTTTCCCACAAAGCAATTTACATTAGGGGAAAATGATAAGGTGGCTTCAACAATATTTTTATAATTCAGAATCGCTAATTTTTCTAACTTCATAACTTATAATAATTGACTACAAAGATAGTTAGTATATAGTAAACAGTAAATAATTCGCAACAAAATTGGCTGTTGCGCTAAAAATCGCCAAGAATATTTTACTAATCAAATGAAAATAACTATTTTTGCGTTTCGAAACTCAAAAATAATAACAATACAATTATGTCTAACAAACAGAATCTTCAAGAAAACCAAGCAGCAGAAGTTATTGCTACTACAGGTGCATGGGTAGAAACAAACAAAAAGAAAATTATCACTGTTTTCACAGCTGTTGTTGTAGTGGTAGGTGTTTTCCTCGGATACACTTACGGATACCAACAACCTCGTGAAGAAAAGGCACAAACACTTTGCACGGATGGTATGCAATATGTTCAGAATAGTGACTTTGAAACAGCTCTCAATGGAGAAGGCACTTTCCCTGGATATATTAAAATTGCGAAAGAATACAGTGGTACAGATGGTGCAAATATCGCAAACCTTTATGCAGGTATTTGCTATGCTCAGCAGAACAAGTATCAAGAAGCAATCCCCTATCTTGAAGACTACACACCTGGCGACGACCAATCAGTATCTGCAATGGCACTCTTTGCACTTGCTCAGTGTTATGCAGCAACAAACGAGACAGACAAGGCCGTAGAAACATTCATAGAAGCTGCAGAACAAGCAGACAATGCTGCTCTTAGTCCTATGTGCCTCTTGGAAGCAGGCAAGCTCCTCGAAAGCCAGAACAAGAAGGATGAAGCACTTCAAATTTACGAACGCATCAAGAAGGACTACCCTGCGGCTGCAATTGTTAATAACGAATATGCACCTGCTGAAATTGACAAGTTCATCGAACGCGCGAAAAACTAATCATCTTAATGCTATATGATAAATTGAGAATTGAGTTACACCCCAATTGTTGTGTTCTCAATTCTCAATTTCCGTTATCAATAACGATAATCTAATCAATTTAATATTATGTCTACATTTTCTTATATAGACAATGCTAACGCAGAAGTACCCGATGCATCACAATATCGATTTGGCATTGTCGTTACAGAGTGGAACAACCATATTACAGACACGCTCCTTGAAGGTGCCATACAAACCCTCAAGCAGTATGGCGTTGCAGAGAGTAGCATAACCATTGAGCGCGTACCTGGTAGTTTTGAACTTATCTACGCTTGCTCTCAACTCGCCAAACGCGGTTATCTTGATGCCGTAATTGCTATCGGTTGCGTAATCAAAGGCGACACTCCCCACTTTGACTATATTTGCCAAGGAACAACTCAAGGAATCGCCCACATCAATGCCACCGCAGACACCCCAATCATACACGGAGTGCTCACTGTAAACAACGAAGAGCAAGCTTTAGAACGTACAGTTGGCAAAATAGGCAATAAAGGAAAAGAATTTGCCCTATCAGCAATAAAAATGGCTGATTTCTCTTGGCAATTACAAAACTAATAACTAACTTTGCATCGCAATCAAGGGAAGAACAATACATAACTTCTCAACGATGCATTGGGTAGGTAGGTAAGTGGTTAAAACGGGCAGACTGTAAATCTGTTGCTTCACGGCTTCGGCGGTTCGAATCCGTCCCTGCCCACTTGAAAAAGAGGATGTGAATTTCACATCCTCTTTTTTTATTTATACTCCCCTCCCCCATGGTTTTGTTTAATGGCTATTTAATAATGATTACCTTGAATGTATGCCCTTAAACGCACGTAGTAGCAGGGTTACACATTAGAAACAAGCCACAATAGCTCAGGAATGCTTCGTATGGTATTTACCGCCATTGGCAAGCAACCATTGCCTGGGCATCATCTCACGAATATCTACCAATAGGGAACCGCGCTTTTGAGGTTTACAGGAGGACTATAATAATTACACAAACGAAAAAGCGACACATAAGTGAAATGGTTATTCATCTTATGTGTCGCTTATATTGATGTGATAAACTTTCTCAAGGGATTGAGAGGGCATCACTAATGTTGCTTGGAATTACTTTACCTTAGCAACGATAGCCTTGAACGCAGCGGGGTTGTTTACTGCGAGGTCAGCGAGGACCTTACGGTTGATTTCGATACCAGCCTTGTGGAGCGCGCCCATGAGCTGAGAGTATGACATACCTTCAAGACGAGCTGCTGCGTTGATACGCTGAATCCAGAGAGCGCGGAAGTTGCGCTTCTTGTTACGACGGTCACGGAAAGCGTAGGTAAGACCCTTTTCCCATGTGTTCTTTGCTACTGTCCAAACGTTCTTGCGAGCGCCGAAGTAACCGCGAGTCAACTTAAGAATTCTTTTTCTCTTAGCACGTGAAGCTACGTGATTTACTGATCTTGGCATAGTTAATGTACTTTTTGAATGTTAGCGCCGAATCTACATCGCTTTGCGACTAAACGGACTTGCGTTGCTAATCATTCGGTTAGAAATTAGTTTGTTTAGATTAAAAGGGTGCTAATTGTTTGAGGATTAGCGCATGCAAAGGAGTTCGCGAACCTGCTTAACGTTTGTTGTGTCAACGATAGCGTCGTGTACGAGGTTACGCTTCTGCTTCTTTGTCTTCTTAGTCAAGATGTGACTGTGGAAGGCATGATGTCTCTTAATCTTACCCGTTCCAGTGAGCGCGAAACGCTTCTTAGCACCAGAATTAGTCTTTACTTTTGGCATTTTCTTTTAAATATTTAATGATTACTATAGTGTGCGGTTAAGTGAGATACCAAACTTAACGCGCTACATTTCTTCTTTCTTTTTGCTTGGTGAGGGATGAGATGCTTCCTTGCTATGGTTTAGAAGTCTTCACCTTCTACGCTGAGCGTGAATTCCTTCTTTGCCTTTTGCTGGGGCGCTTTCTTTTCTGCCTTCTGCACGTTTTCAGCTTCTACCTCTTCGTGTTCAACGGGCTTGTTTGCCTTCTTCACACTCTTGGGAGCGATGTAGATAATCATGCGCTTACCTTCGAGTTTGGGCATGCTTTCTACCTTACCCACTTCTTCGAGGTCGTTTGCAAAACGGAGGAGGAGCACTTCACCTTGTTCCTTAAAGAGGATAGAGCGACCGCGGAAGAATACGTGAGCCTTCACCTTATCGCCTTCCATGAGGAATTCCTTGGCATGCTTGAGCTTGAAGTTGTAGTCGTGTTCGTCGGTTTGAGGTCCGAAGCGAATTTCCTTGATTTCTACCTTCACCTGCTTTGCCTTGAGTTCCTTCTGCTTCTTCTTTTGCTGATAGAGGAACTTTGAATAATCAATCAATCGACAAACTGGAGGCTCTGCGTTGGGAGAGATTTCAACGAGGTCAAGTCCCTTTTGTTCAGCAAGGCGAAGCGCATCACGTGTCGGCACTACTGCTGACTCAATATCGTCGCCTACAATACGCACTTCGCGCGCACGGATTTGTCCGTTGATGCGATGCTGCGCTTTCATTTTGTCATTCTTCATTCAGAATAAAAATCTTAGCTTATTGATTGATGTTTCAGGTTATTACTTCTGCACGTTGGCAGTAATCGGGTGCAAAATTACGAAAACCTTGTGTGTCGGCAAAACTTTTTACCTACATTTTTCACTTGCCTGCTCACATTTTCTACATTTCTGCCCTACCCCTTTTATTTACAAGCGTTGAGAACTAAGCAGGTCGCCTAATTCTCAACACTCATTATTACATATGTGTACGCAGGTGATTAGAATGCGAGCATTTCTGCTACTTCATCGTTCACCTTCTTCGCAAAGTCTGCGATGCTCATGCTACCCTGGTCGCCTTCGCCCTGCTTACGCACGGCTACGAGACCTTCTGCGGCTTCCTTCTCACCTACTACGAGGAGGTAGGGGATGTGCTTCATTTCGTTGTCGCGAATCTTGCGGCCAATCTTTTCGTTGCGGTCGTCAACGATGGCGCGAACGTCCTGTGCTTCGAGCGCCAAGCGCACCTGCTCTGCATAGTCGTTATACTTTTCAGAGATGGGGAGGATGGCTACCTGGTCGGGGGTCAACCACAAGGGGAAGTGACCTGCGGTGTGCTCAATGAGCACGGCGGTGAAGCGCTCCATCGAACCGAAGGGTGCACGGTGAATCATCACGGGACGGTGCTTGAGGTTGTCAGCACCCGTGTATTCGAGTTCGAAGCGTTCGGGCAAGTTGTAGTCCACCTGGATGGTACCCAACTGCCAACGACGGCCGAGTGCGTCCTTCACCATGAAGTCGAGCTTAGGACCGTAGAAGGCTGCTTCGCCGTATTCAACAACGGCGGGGAGTCCCTTTTCCTGACATGCCTCGATGATGGCTGATTCTGCGCGTTCCCAGTTTTCTTCCGAACCGATATACTTTTCGCGGTTTACCTTATCGCGGAGTGAAATCTGCGCTTCAAACTTGTCAAACTTCAATGCCTTGAAGATGATCATGATGATGTCCATCACGCGGAGGAATTCGTCCTTCACCTGGTCGGGGCGACAGAAGATGTGGGCGTCGTCTTGAGTAAAGCCACGCACACGAGTCAAACCGTGAAGCTCACCGCTCTGTTCGTAGCGGTAAACGGTGCCGAACTCTGCCATACGGATGGGCAATTCCTTGTATGAACGGGGCTTCCATGCGTAGATAGCGCAGTGGTGGGGGCAGTTCATGGGCTTCAAGATGTACTCTTCGCCTTCTTCGGGAGTGTGGATGGGTTGGAACGAGTCCTTACCATACTTGGCATAGTGACCTGAAGTGACGTAGAGGCTCTTTGAACCGATGTGGGGCGTCATCACCTGCTGATAGCCGAACTTCTTCTGAATCTTCTTCAAGAAGTCTTCGAGGCGGAGGCGGAGGGCTGTGCCCTTGGGCATCCACATGGGAAGTCCCTTACCTACGAGGTCGGAGAACATGAAGAGTTCCATTTCCTTACCAATCTTGCGGTGGTCGCGACGCTTGGCTTCTTCAAGGAGCTGGAGGTATTCGTCGAGCATCTTCTTCTTGGGGAAAGAAACGCCGTAAACGCGTGTCATCTGGGGGCGCTTTTCGTCGCCACGCCAGTAGGCAGAACTTACGCTCATCACCTTAAATGCCTTGATGGGAGCTGTAGTCATCAAGTGAGGACCACGGCAAAGGTCGGTGTAAGCACCCTGTGTGTAGGTCGTAATCTTACCGTCTTCGAGTTCTTCAATCAACTCGTTCTTATAGGTCTGACCACGGTCGGCAAAGAACTGAATGGCGTCGGCCTTTGAGATATCTTCACGAACAAGTGCGTCCTTCTTCTGCACGAGTTCCTGCATCTTCTTTTCAATCTTTGCAAAGTCTTCTTCGCGGATGCTCACGCCCTGAGGGGGCATCACGTCGTAGTAGAAACCGTTTTCAATAGCAGGACCGATACCAAACTGAGTGCCGGGCCAAATTTCACCGATTGCTTCAGCCATCAAGTGCGCAGAAGTGTGCCAAAAGGCGTGCTTCGCTTCAGCATCTTCCCACTTGTAGAGGTTGATGGTAGCATCTTCGAGAATGGGGCGGTTCAATTCCACCGTTTCGCCATTCACGCCGCATGCCAACACATCCTGTGCAAGACGACTTGAAATACTTTCCGCAATCTGCAAACCAGTAACGCCGCTCTCGTATTCACGAACGCTACCGTCAGGAAAAGTAATTTTAATCATATCTGTTTTTAGTTTATTGTTTCAACGAGTTAAACTTTATCCGTGCAAAGTTAGCAGAAAAAACAGACATGCTGAAGCCTTAAGGTTAGATTTTTTCACATTTTGATGTTTCATAGGGGTTAGGGACTTATTTTGGAGAAAAGAGGAAGTGGGGAAAAGTATATGGGAGTTAGGGAGAAATATGTGGGAGTTATTTTGAAAGTGAGGAGAGAGGAGTGAGGAATTTTCCAGACGACGAAAATGAGCGAATGGTGAAAAACCGCATGGTAGTTGTACTCTGTTCTCTGTACTCTGTACTCTAAAAAAGTTGTACTCTGTACTCTCAATTACAAGTACAAAGTTACAACACGCCCCACCCCGCTTGTCATTTATTGTCATTTAGCATCGCGAAAACGAGCAAAAATACGCTTCTAACAAATAGACATTCAACCAGTTAGAAGCGCTAAAAAAAAATTCTAAATTTGACAGCAACTGAACACGCAGAACTCCGAGGTATCTAAGAACCTCCGAGAACTCTGAGAATTCTGAGGACTCTGAGAACTCCGAGCACTCCGAGGACCTTTACAGTTTTACAGTTTTACAGTTGTTTTTTTTACTCTCTCCGCCTCCGTATAAACAACAAAAAAAATTTTATTATATATTATAATATATAATAACTTATTTTCTTTACTATTTTCCAGCATCTACTTAATCAAAAAAATAATTTCTGTAAAACTGTAAAACTGTAAAACTGTAAAACTGTAAAGGTGTAAAGGGTGAGGTTGAAAACAAAGTTCACAAGCGCATTACTCTCTATCTAAACGAAGGTAAGTGTCCAATTTTGAAAAATTTTTCTTCGCTTGTAACACACTGAATATCTACTCATTAAGTGCATATTTTTACTTATTCTTGCGATGCTAAATGACAATAAATGCCAACTCGCCTCGCGCGTGTTGTATCTTTGCATTAGGAAAGGAAGGAGAAAGGAGAAGCACCTTGCGGGGGATGCCACACTGACGTTGGGGAGAGCGTTAATGGGCAATACACAAATAGATTCCTGATGGGTTAAGTGGGCTATATTACAAAAAAACGGCCACTATTCAACTGAATAATGACCATTCTTAAGTATATCGATATACTTTTTGCAAACGCCAGAAAAAGAGGTTTACTTCTGCTCCGCACGCTTAATAATTTTGCGTGTTGCCTCGCTCAATTGGGGCACGGTGGCGGGAATTTCGAAAGGAACTTTAAGATTTTTTGCCTTGTACTCTTCTTTTGCCTGATCCTTCGAGATATATTCTCGCGAAACGACGTAGTATTCTATCGAGAAATTGATCTTCACGGGAACGTCGGAATTCACCATCTGACGAAGAAGTTTCCCCTTGCCGAGAACTTCAACAACCACCCCTGCCTGAATCAAATCCTTGGGTTGGTAAACTGAGGCATCGTTGGCCTTATAAACATGCGTCATGTAAGCTTGGTGCGCATCCATTGACAAACCCATCATGTTCAACAAGAAAGGCAAATGTGCGGTATGATCCTTCTTGTTCGCCAAACCGTCTTTATACTCTGTAAAGATGCGCTCGTTCTGCTTTCGGCTATGCAAGATGCCAGATTTACCCTTCTCCTCATACACTCTGTTTACGCCCATTTGTCCCTTAAACGACTCGCTGGCGTCCACCTCTTCGGTTTCGATTAAGTCCAAGAACGTCTTAGAACCAGGTTTATTGCTCACCGCCACGCTGTCTTTATCATCTATTTGATAGAGTTTATAACAGCGCGTGTTACGGAAGCGCAGGTCGTTCTTTTTGAACTTCACCTTCTTCGAAGCGGGCACGTAGCGGTCGCACATGTGTTCCAGGAAGTGAGTGATGGTGTCAGTCTCGGAACTTATAGTGAAGTATTCGCGCACGTAAAACGTCTGCTTCATCACATCACGCGAAGCCGAAATGACCGCCTCATCGAGTTCGTAAATTGCGGGAATCATCTGCAACACGGTGTCAACGGGGTGCTCCAGGATGATGTTTTCATAACCGATACAACGTATCGTAATGGGGTATTCCGAGTCAGGAATATTAGAGAAGTCGCCCTCGCTTGTCGTAAAACCTGCCACGTTGCCTTGGGCATCAAATATCGTTGCTGACGAAACGGGCGTATCGTCCATCACATCAACCACACGACGCTGTGCTTGAGCAATATTCCAGCAGAGCAAACCGCCTAAAATCAATAGAAAAAATCGTTTCATAATCTGTCTGAAAGTTTATTTAAGACATCACACCTGCTGGGCAACCACAATAATGAGTGCCACGATGCACATCACCATAAAAATCGAGAAGAGGATGAAGAAGTAGTTGAGGTTCAAGAAGATGGACTTCACTACCGCCTTCCACCACGACGTCACGCCATAAACACGGCGGAAAGTCAGCGTAAGGTAAGCGCAAGAACCCAAGTGCAAGCCCCAGAGGAGCAAATCTGCGGGAGGAGTAACCGTGAGGTAAAGGAGGTAAATGATGATAAAGAGCAGTTCGAGAATTGCCGTGTAGTGAAGGGCATAGACGAAGTGGTGAATGTTGGGGCGTCTGTCCTTGCGTTGCACAAGGCGCAAAGAAAGGGCAATGAAGGGCGCTGTAAACAACACCATCATGGGGAAATACTTCGTGCACATCTTCACCAACTGCTCCCACACGGAAGTCAACAGGGCAACCCCTTCAACCTTCGTAACCTCATCTGCATTAAAATGATAACTACTATCGGCATCGCTCACAAGAATGCTGTCATCAATCAGCACACGGGGCACCACAGCCTTCCACTGGTCAGTACCCTCGCCCTTCGTATCCTTCATCGTCTCGAGGTTTGTAAGCACAAGAGCATGTTCCTTGGCAAGCGCCAAAGGAGCGTGCAACACAATGGTATCTCGAGGACTTGTCTTTATTTTCTCCACATTCGCCTCATCTTCAACATAAGCGCCCATCAAGAAACTTGGCGCCGCTAATTCGTGCTTTGCAAGGTCCTCCGCCGAATGACTCAATTTATCAGGACTTGAGAAGAACACGAACATCGTGATAAACACGAAAAGCAGGAACATGTTGAGCTTGATGGGGTGCTCCTGCGAGTGGTGCTTTCCCTCAAAATAGTCGTTTGTCAACTGCCCGGGCTTCAGCACCAAGAGTTTGAGTGTGCGGAAGAAACGGGGGTCCCACACGAACGTATGGTTGATATACACCATGATAAACTTCCAGATGCTGGGCACCTTTCCTATAGCCTCCTGACCGCAGGCATAGCAATATTTACCCTTCAACTCTGCACCGCAATTCAAGCACTTTTCATAGGGAGCATTCACGGGTTTGAGTTCCTCAAAACTCTTCTTTTTTTTCTTAGACATTCTTTATTTTGTGTTGTGTTTGGTGATTCTTAAAATATTATATCACTTTAAGCATGAAAAAATACGTTAATCGGCTCATTGCGCCAAGGAATTTACGGTTTTTGGACCTCAAAATGACTGAAATCCATAAATATATCCCTGCATCAACTCATCAACACACAGTCATCAAAAACAATACGATCTTTTTCATTAACAAACTTTTATACTCTTTTTCTTCCGTCTAAAAATTGACAAAAGAACAGAGGGGCAAAATCACCCCCCTTTGTTCTTAAGTATTAAAGCAGAACTTGCGTTTAACGATTATTCACCGTAAACCTTGGTTGTCTGCTTCACTACGATACCCCAGAAGTAGCTCTTTGTGTAAGAATCTACGTGAGAGATCTTTGTGATACCAGCTTGCTTAGCAGCCTTGTCGATACCGTTTTCTTCGCCCTTAGAACTCCAAGTGCCCAAGTAGATAGTGCTTTCAGCAACACCACACTTTGTGCCGAAGGGGTTAGTTGTAACTGTAACGGGTGTTACCACCGTTGCACAACTTGTTACCATTGCGCAAGCAAGTACTGCAGCTGCAGCTTTGAAGGTACGCTTCATAATTTAATGAGTTTAAGTTGTTAATAATAGTGTTGATATAAGCATGGGGGATTTTCCCCTTGTTATCATAAGATAGTGAGTGACTGGCGAGTAACTTTGAACTTACTCCGCACGAGTGATGATGAACTCTACGCTATAATAATCAAAGGCTTCTGTAAATGCTTTTTTATAATCTTTCAATGCTTCGTCTGTTACTTCGGGAGCAACACCGCCTTCAAACAACATGAGGGCATAACCGATGAACATATTTGCTACGTCTTCTTTGTCGAACACGAAGTAAACGGTGTTCTTGTCTTTACTCTGCAACACCTTAAATGTTGATTCAATCTCATGCTCAGCTGTTTCGCCACTAACGGTCAAATACAACCCATCAATAGCATAATTCTTTGTCATGGGATAATCTTCACCGTTCGTCAACACATCGTAGGTAAATGTACCATCATTCTTAAATTCAACATTACGGAAATAACGTTGTGCGGCATATTTAATAAATTCACCACTGAGTTGTGATGTCTGCATGATTGTGGGAGACACAACTTGTCCGTTGATAGTGCCACCAGGAATCACAATTTCATCCTTCACGGGTTTTGCGCTAAACGTAATGTTAGAATAATTCCAATTACCCACCAAATTGGTTTCATCAGCCAATCTTGAGTAGGTATAGACGCCATTAGAAGTATTGATGCTCAGCGTGTTTTCTGTAATCGCGAAAGTACCAGACACACGATTGCCGTCTTCAAAAGAGATGCTCAAGTTAGTACCATTTACCGTAAGAACGCCATGAATATCTTCATGAGATTCATAGTTGTAAACTCTATAAGCTACAACACTATTGTCTTCGTTAATAATCAAAAGGTCTCTGAGCGATTCTGTTTTGCTATACCATCTACCCTTCAAACTTACGGGGGTAGCAGTGTTGTCATCATCAGAATCACATGCAACGAAACTGACACTCATAAGAATGGCCATCATCGCCATCACGAACGTTTTTAAATTCTTCATAAATTATTACTTTGATTAAGTGGATTGATGTATCTCGATTTAACGAATAATAAAGACTGTTTATACAACTTTTCCTCGTCAATACGTTCACAGCATCGACTACGCTTCTTGAGTAGATTGTTACAACATCTCACCCATCCTTTTCATATTTTTTACAAATTTACTCTGAGATTTTTACCCCTTAAAATATCAAAATCCTACATTTTAACCTATATTGCAGATATTTATACCCAAAAGTAGGAAATGTAAACATAAATGTAAACAGACAAAACATGACTAACCACATAGAATTTACATAAATTTGCAGTATGTAACACGAAAGATTAACAAATATCAGCAGTGTGTTTACAAGATTTTGTCCCTATCAAATGTCTTGATTTATAAGTTTTGCACAATATCACAAAACAACCACAAAAAAAATGAGCACCCATTTTTGGAGCAAAAGAATCGTTTTATGCCTCTTGGCGACATGGACATGCTGTGCTTGTTTCGCGAATGAAAGTCTTTACCAACAAGCAAGAACTTTACAACGCGAAGGCAAGTTTGACGATGCCATATCTACCTTTCAAAACTTCTTGACGCAACCCGTAGATGAGAAGGATTTTGACGAGCAACAACAAACGCTTCACACCGAGGCCTTGATGCAACTGATGAACACCTACCAAAGCAAGGGTGATCCTGAAGCTTGTGTCATTGCCCTGCAGGAAGTGTTTAAGACATCACCGGTTTTACAACACCAATGCTTGAGAGATTACTACTCCGTGTTGGGGTACGCTTTGTCGCGCACAGAAAACATGAAGGAGGCGGAAGAGACCATGCTTAAAGCCCTAACCCTCCCCCTTAACCAAGCAACTCCCGAGCGCTATTTCCGCGATTATGCGTATGCGGCGGCGGTGTTTTATAGCAATCCGAACTATCAGAATGAAGTTATCAACTGGTGCGAAGAGGCTTTACGCCAAGCAGATTTGTGTAAAAACACTTCGGGAAAACAATGGGTGACCGCCATGTTGGGAGCGCTCTACAAGCGAAACGGACATCTCAACAAAGCCTTAACCCTCTTTCAACAAAGCAAAGAGGAAGCCGAAGGCAAGGGAGACAAACTGGGAGAGCTCAATAGTCTTCACGCATTGATTGACCTTTTCTTGTATTGGAATGTCCCTGAATATGCCAACTCGTATGCTTCTGAAGCGCTATGTGTAGAGAATACCATGACCACGAAAAACCCCATGGTATCAACACAAACATATATTAATAAGGGGAGGGTGATGCTTCAATTGGGAGAAATAGATTCTGTATCGGTATATACCGAACGAGCACGACAACTTTGCCAATCCCTACCCTACAATAGCGGCATGGTAGATGTCAATTTATTGCATGGCACGCACCTAACCGAACTCGGGGGCGAAAATCTCTCAACAGGTATCCAAGAATTACAGGAAGTTGTCCGTCAGGGCACCACCTTGACTCGTGCAAAGGCTTACCACCAATTAGCACAGACTTATTTGAAGAACGGGGATTTGAGGTTAGCCGAACCCATGTTGGATAGTTTGTTCGTATTGCTCACTCCAGGCGATGCAACCACCTATATCCGTATCGACTACCAACCGATTCTTAACCATTACATTAAAAATAAGAATTATAAGAAGGTTGAGCAATACACACAACTGATGCTTCAGGAGCGCCACGCATTTAAGGAAAAGAAGCTGAACCTCAACATCATTAGGAGCATCGTTAATTTACAAGTTGAGCAAGAACAACAAGAGTTAAAACTCGTCCAGCTCCAACAAACAAACCAACTGCTTCTATTCCTATGCTGCCTTGCCGTTACTATAATCATCATTGCGGTTATAGCGGTGCTCTTCATAAAACAACGCAAACAGCATGTCATACAAATGAAGCAAGCGGATGAAAAATTATCTTCGCTGGTAGAGCAACTCAAGCAATCGAACGCTGAGAAGGAAATCAGAGCGCAAGAAATCAAGGACCTCCTTGACGACAAAGACAAACGTCAAGAACTTAAAACCCTCACCCCTACCGTACTTCAAACGGATGGTGAATCCAAGTTCCGCCAATGCTTCGAAATTCTTCATCCTCTCTTTCTCCCCCGCCTCCGCGAAAGAGTTCCCTCCATCACGCGCCGTGAAGAACTTCTCTCCATGCTTATCGTTCTCAAACAAGACAACAAGCAAATTTCTGAACTCCTGGCGATAGCCCCACGAAGCGTACTCATGCTTCGCCACCGCTTCCGCCAAAAGATTGGAATGACCACCGAGTTATCACTGGAGGACTTTATCACCGACACATTGCAACAAGAATCCACAGATAATAACCAGGACACCATCGAATAAGTGTCTTAAGGTCATAATGAACCGCAGAAACGTTACTTACAAGTGCGCGAAATTGGAAACTTTTTACTCAATAACACAGAGAAAGTGGCGAATTCATCAGTTGCACTTGGATGGAAGCAAACCTTCATTTTTAGCACTACACATCTCAATCGTAGATTTTAGCGCGTTACAAGGCATATATTTTTTAACGATGGTTAACTTCTTACAGATTTTATCTTTGCCATCTTAAAATAAAAGCGTATTTTTGCCGAAAATATGAACTAACAGCCCTTGGGCATTTATCAAAATTTCCAACGTTACAAAATGGAACATTCAAAAGAACTCATGAACCGCGTAGCCGACAATATCAGAGTGTTGGCGGTATCAATGGTAGAAAAGGCAAAGTCTGGTCACCCCGGTGGTGCTATGGGTGGAGCCGATTTCATCAATGTTCTTTACTCTGAGTTTCTCACATTCGACCCCGAGTGCCCCACTTGGGAATGTCGCGACCGCTTCTTCCTCGACCCCGGTCACATGTCGCCCATGCTCTACGCACAGTTGGCGATGATTGGCAACTTCTCAATCGATGAATTGAAGAGCTTCCGTCAATGGGGTTCTCCCACTCCTGGTCACCCTGAAAAGAACTTCAGCAGAGGTATTGAAAACACCAGCGGTCCCTTGGGTCAAGGTCATACGTATGCCGTAGGTGCTGCTATTGCCGCTAAGGCGCTTTATGCACGCACGGGCAACCCCGGATTTAAGAAGGAAAAGATTTACGCTTACATCTCTGACGGTGGCGTTCAGGAAGAAGTGAGCCAGGGCGCAGGTCGTGTGGCTGGTCACTTAGGTTTGGACAACCTCATCATGTTCTTCGACGCTAACGACATCCAGCTTTCTACACCCACCGCTGACGTAATCACGGAAGACACAGGTGCGAAGTACAAGGCTTGGGGTTGGAACGTACTCGAAATTGACGGTAATGATGCCGACCAAATTCGTGCTGCGCTCAAGGCCGCTAACGAAGAAGAAAAGCGCCCCACCCTCATTATCGGTCATTGCGTAATGGGTAAGGGTGCTCGCAAGGCAGACAATAGTTCATATGAATGCAATTGCGCTACTCACGGTGCTCCCCTCGGTGGCGACGCATATGTAAATACAGTTAAGAACCTCGGCGCGGATCCCGCTGATCCCTTCCACATTTGGGAAGAATCAGCAGCACTCTATGCCGCACGCAAGGAAGAGTTGAAGCAAATCGTTGCTGCGCGTCGTGCTGAAGAGCAAGCATGGGCTTCTGCAAATGCTGAAAAGGCGGCAGAACTCAAGGATTGGTTTGCAGGCAAACTCCCCGAACTCCCCTGGGGCGAAATCGAGCAGGCAAAGAATGCGCCCACACGTAATGCTTCTGCCACTTGCTTGAGCATGCTCTCAAAGCATGTGAAGAACATGATCGTGTCAAGTGCTGACCTCTGCAACTCTGATAAGACTGACGGTTTCTTGAAGCATACAACGGTTATCACACGCGACAACTTCGCAGGTGGTTTCTTCCAAGCAGGTGTGTCTGAATTGACAATGGCTTGCGTATGTATCGGTATGACCCTCCACGGCGGTATCATCACGGCAATGGGTACGTTCTTCGTATTCTCTGACTACATGAAACCCGCAATTCGTATGGCTGCCCTCATGGAACTCCCCGTGAAGTTCGTATGGAGCCACGACGCCTTCCGCGTAGGTGAAGACGGTCCTACTCACGAACCCGTTGAACAGGAAGCACAAATCCGCCTCATGGAAAAGCTCCGCAACCATAGTGGTTTGGATTCAGTACGCGTATTCCGTCCTTGCGATGGTCACGCTACAACTGAATGCTGGCGCATTGCGATGGAAAACATGAGCACTCCTACTGCGCTCATTTTCAGCCGTCAGAATGTCAACGACCTTCCCGCAACTACTGATTACACTCAAGTACGCTTCGGTGCTTACAATGTAGTTGAAGCTGAAAATCCCGACGTAATCCTCGTAGGTAGCGGTTCTGAAGTTTCTACTTTGGCAGAAGCATCTTACCTCTTGAAGGAAGACGGTATCACCGCTCGCGTTGTAAGTTGCCCCAGTGAAGGACTCTTCCGCCGTCAAAGCAAGGAATATCAAGAACAGATTCTCCCTTCAGACAAGAAGATTTTCGCCCTCACCGCTGGTCTCCCCGTGACATTCCAAGGTCTTGTGGGCGCACAGGGTAAGGTTTACGGTCTTGAAAGCTTCGGTTTCTCAGCTCCCTTCAAGGTGCTCGACGAAAAGTTAGGTTTCACACCCGCAAACATGCGCGAAGAAATTAAGAAATTCTTAGCAGAATAATCCTCGGACTTCTGAACCTCAGAACTTCAAAACCTCTGAACCTCAGAATCTCGAACCTCAGAACCTCCGAACCTCAAAACCTTAGAGAATATGACTACAATTATTGGACTTGCAAGTGACCACGCGGGTTTCGAACTCAAGCAATACGTAAAGCAATATCTTGACGCTAAGGGCATTGCTTACAAGGATTACGGCACGGATAGCGAAGCATCTTGCGACTATCCCGACTTTGCTCACGCCCTTGCCAATGGCATGAAGGACGGTGAAGTAAGCAAGGGTATTGCCATCTGTGGTAGCGGTGAAGGTATCTCTATGACGCTCAACAAGCACGCTCACGTTCGTGCGGCTCTTGTTTGGATTCCCGAAATCGCCCACATGACACGCCTCCACAACGATGCAAACGTACTCGTAATGCCCGGTCGCTACATCGATACGGACACCGCAACGGAAATTATGGACGAATTCTTGAACACAGAATTTGAAGGCGGACGCCACATCAATCGCATCAATAAGATACCTGTAGCGCAATAAAAAGCACTTTTTTGAGGTCCAAATAGCGTAGTTCGTTGAAAACTAAAAAAATAATCTGCAAAAGATTTCTTCTTATCAAGTAAAAAGTATAATTTTGCACTCGCTTAAACAAAACAAGCATCTAGACTTATAACAAACTATAAAAGAAGAACCTAAAGATGACTAAGGCAGACATCGTAAGCGATATCCAGCAGAAGACTGGTATCGACAAAGCTACAATCCTCACTACAGTGGAAGCTTTCATGGCAAGCGTAAAGGGCTCGCTCGCAGAAGGAGAAAACGTTTATCTCCGCGGTTTCGGTAGCTTCATTTTGAAGAAGCGCGCTCAGAAGACAGCTCGTAACATCTCTAAGAATACGACTATCATCATCCCCGAGCACAACATCCCCGCATTCAAGCCCGCGAAGACTTTCATGGAGGATATTAAGTAATAAGGAATATATTCACTCATTTTAACTACTACTACTATGCCTAACGGAAAGAAGAAAAAAAGACACAAAATGTCTACTCACAAGCGTAAAAAAAGATTACGCAAGAACAGACATAAGAGCAAGTAAACATTTGCTTGTCTAAGGATTTAAGAACAAACTTGATAATCTCTACAGGTGTTCAGGTTTGTTCTTACTTGTATTAAATGATTGGGACGTCACAAAGGGGATACCGCTGTGACATTTATAGTTTCTATAGATTATATAGTATCTATAACCTCTATAGCCTCTATAAAATATATCCCTCTCCTCCCCTCTCAAGCCACCAATCTATAACCCCTAACGACACACAATGAAAAGCGAAGTTATTGTGGATGTCCAACCGAAAGAAATTTCCATCGCCCTTCTTGAAGATCAAAAACTCGTGGAATTCCAACAAGAGGGTCGCGAAGAGAATTTTGCCGTTGGTAACATCTACCTGGCGAAAGTTCGTAAAATCATGCCAGGACTCAATGCATGCTTCGTGAATGTGGGACACGAGAAAGATGCCTTTCTCCATTACCTCGACCTTGGAACACACTACCGAGCGCTTGAAAAATTTACAGACATCCTTCGCGCTGGGAAGCACAACCCTCAAATCTCACGCATCCAAGCAGGTCCTCTTCTTGAAAAGGAAGGTCAAATCCAAGACCACCTCAAGCAGGGACAAGAAATCTTGGTGCAAGTGGTCAAAGAACCCATTAACACAAAAGGACCTCGCCTCACGTGCGAAATCTCTTTTGCTGGACGCTACTTGGTGCTCATTCCCTTTGCCGACAAAATCAATGTCTCTACAAAAATCAAGAACGATAGTGAACGCGCACGCCTCAAACAATTGATGCACTCCATCAAACCCAAGAATTTTAGTGTCATCATCCGCACCGTTGCTGAAGGTAAACGCGTTGACGAACTCGAACAAGAATTAAAAGTATTGCTGAAGCGCTGGGAAGATACCGTAGCGCGCGCACGTCAAGCACAGCAATGCCCCGCATGCGTATTTGAAGAAACAAGTCGCACCGTCGGAATGATTCGCGACCTCTTTAACCCCTCCTACGAAAACATCATCATCAACGATGAGCACGTCTATAACGAGGTTAAAGATTACGTGACACTCATTTCTCCCGAAAGTGCTGGCATCGTGAAGAAGTACACAGGTCAGGTACCCATCTTTGACAATTATTCAGTCACCAAACAAATCAAATCATCTCTGGGCAGAACCGTCACCTACAAGCACGGCGCCTACATGATTATTGAGCAAACCGAAGCCCTACATGTTGTAGATATCAATAGTGGCAACCGCTCAAAGTCCCCCGACGGACAAGAAGCGAACGCCTTAGATGTCAACCTTGGAGCCGCCGACGAATTGGCACGCCAATTACGTTTGCGCGATATGGGCGGTATTATTGTGGTGGACTTCATTGACATGGCATTGGCAGAAAATCGCCAAAAACTCTACGAGCGCATGTGCGAAAACATGCAACACGACAGAGCAAAGCATAACATCCTGCCGCTCTCAAAGTTCGGGCTCATGCAAATCACCCGACAACGCGTACGCCCCGCCATGAATATCAATGTTGAAGAAGAGTGTCCTACGTGTGGTGGAACAGGTAAAATCAAAGCAAGTCTCCTTTTTGTCGATATGATTGAAAACAAAATCGACATGATGGTCAACCGCTTAAAAATAAAGAAGTTCTACCTCCACATTCATCCATTTGTAGAAGCATACATCAACAAAGGATTCCTTTCTCGTAAATTACTTTGGAAGTTGAAATACGGCTTCGGAGTGCACCTCATTCCCAACCAACAACTCTCCTTCCTCGAATACAAGTTCTACGATAAGGATAAACAAGAAATTGACATGAAGGAAGAGAATGAAATGAACTAACATTTCCCCCACCCTTCTTCTTAAACTCATAAAATTAAGGTGCCGCGCCATACTTGACGCGACACCTTTTTTTGTTTTATATTGCTGTCCGGTAAAATTTGTCTCTTTATTTTAGAGAACACGAATTGCACGAATAACACGAACCGAAGGTCGCGCAAGTCAATCCTTGCGGGGTGTTACCTTTGCTTATCGCATACAAATTGCACGAATACCATCCGGATGGCATTCGTGTTATTCGCCTCTGATTAAGAAATATTCATCCCGCATGGAGATTGACTTGCGCGACCTGCGGTTCGTGTTATTCGTGAAATTCGTGTTCTCTTAAACATAGAAATTCTCGTTTATTTCAGTTGAATATCTATGAGGGGGCTTGTATGAATACAACTGTCCATCAAACAAAGAGTTATCTATATTTACCGGACAACAATATTTCTGTATAGGGTTCTCCATTCAGAGAGGCATCCCCTTCCCCCTTCCCTATATACACAAGAGAGCTGCACACAATCTGTGGCAGCTCTCTTTATTGCTTTTGTCTATTCAGCTGGAGTGGGAGGATTAGCGGTGAAACTATTCACCGCCCGATGACTCGCCCCAATGCTGACTATCCCAAGGGCTATTGTATTTATTCGTGGCAGAAGGTTTAACTTCATTTCCCCCTACAGGAATGCGGTCGGTACTCGCGGCGAGCATGGACTCTAAGTGAAGTCCCATAGTTCGGGTTAGGGGTTTGATATATTCTCGTTTCATAGTCTTTCAATTAGGGATTGGTTAATACACAATTTTCTTACCGCCTACGATATACACCCCACCCTTCTGAGGCAGCATCACACGGCGTCCGCTAAGGTCGTAGATTTCAGAGTTCACAGCTCCGTTTTGTCCACAGAGTTCCTCGATACCCGTTGTACCACCGTCGCCCAACACGCGTATGTCGATGCGGCGAATGTGAGGAGCATATACTGGTGTTCCTGAGCGTGGTATGATGGTGAGGTATGCACGGAATGGGTTAAGTCCTTCGGTTTGCCACCAGCCACCTTCGGTAGATATTGCATAGTGAGTGCCATACATCTCCTCAAAGTCTGATTGACTCATTTGTTCGTATATGCCTCTAAGTTCAAATATTGATCTTACCGATTGACAGGAAACAGTTCTTCCTACTGTAGATTCCACTAACGCATTCTCGATTACCAGGTTCATATCCATTGCTTCAGTATTCTTTGCACGGATG
>JAZORE010000030.1:0-66316 GCA_045656425.1 Alloprevotella sp. | reverse complement strand
TTCAACAATGACCTAACAGTATTAAATGTCTGTATGGCGTCGCTACTCATGGCATCACTCAATCGGATGTCGCATATCCCCAGGATTTGAATGCAGAAGGTGAGAACTGAAGGCAGGGCAAAAATGCCGAACGCCCATAGTGCTTGACGTCTAACCGTGAGATTGTCTGGTGTATTCATTGTATTGAAAAATAGAAGTGTTGTCGATTTTTATGAAAGGGCACTTGGCGTAGCAATCTCCAAAGTTGTCTGCCCAAGGTTAGCGAATGGTGTGGTGGAATCCGCGGTATGCTTATTACATTGGACTCAAAAAACAACTATTTCTTGAGTCCAATAATCTTATTCCCGATTCTTTTTGTAATGCTGGGTGCTACCCCCAACTTAATCCTCATCGTTCATTAAGCGATACAAGGGGTCGCCCTGATAATCGTCTTTAGGATTTTCCTTCAGCTGCTGATTTTCATATTTGTGGTGCAGGTATTCAAACTGAAGGTAGAGGGCAATATGTGAATAGATGAATGCAAGAAATACTATCGTAGCACTCATAAGCACTACACAAATATTTTGGGTGAACGTGAAATCATCGGGTACTTCTCCCCAGATGCCGATGAAGATTAACGCTACGACGATGAGCAAGCCTAAGCCAACGACACCGATCCAAAGGCTTGTCACGAAGAAATACGCAAGTGTGTTCAACCAATTGCCCTTCATCATGTCCCAAGCATATTTGAAGGGGCGTAGATTTATTTCTGCTTTTTGGTCATACAAGAAGGTCCTGAACCATCCAAAGTTACTGGTAATAAGTAATGGGATGAACCCTAATATTACGAAAATACCGCAAATGATGGGGTTTACAAAAACTAATACTATCGTTATGACAAGAAATGGTGCCCAGATACTAAATCCAATGATGATTCCGTATATAGCACCAGCAATAAATACATTGCCTAATACGTCTTTGAATTTATTCCAAGTCACATTATTTAAGTGTCCCTCCTGTTTATAAAGAAACAATAAGGAACACATAACTAATGCTCCACCGTATTGAATAATCTGACCACCGATGCCAATCAGCATAACTGGGAGTGAGATAACAAACAGGGGAATCATGTATTTTGCAAATGTTCCCTTATACTGCCAAGCCAAAAGAAAGACGGCCTTCACGCGTTGCCAAAAGGTTAGTTCTTGAAATGCTGTGTTGAACTGTGATACATAGTTGTCCATAAAGCTTTTGTGTTTGAAATTTAAGCGCAAATGCGGAGTGCTATGCCTGTTTAGATGCAGTAAAACTCCACGTTTGTACTGATGAGTGAAATGTTTGCCTTCTATTCGTGGTATGGCGCAAAAGTAGTGAATATTTTTAGTTAAAAAGAGTTCGATGTGAAAAAGTGTTATCTGATTTCCTGCTTTTTTTACACCATGATTTTCCTGATGCTCACAAGGCGCTGCGACTTGAAATGAATTTACTCTCAAGCGCCTCCTTATCTCCAAAAACAGAGCGAGCAAGTATCTCAACGGGGATGCTTGCTCGCTTTGTGTATAGGCTATGTTCAGATAATTTCTGTGAAACTTGTGAGGAGGATGATTGCAATAATCATAATGAGGACGTACCACAGGAAATATTTGTAATACTTGTTCCAAATTTTGTAGGCACCCTTTGTAGGCAGACTGTTGTCTTTTCGCCCCATGAAGGCTTCGGAGGTCATAAGGAAATAGTAACCTAAGAGCAATATGGCGTCTTCTATACCGAGGACGAGGGGATATACCACTTCTGCGTATTCAACAAGAGCTACAAGTAGCGTTGGCGCCACAATCATGGGCATCATCATACCCAACCAGAATAATAGGAATGCACTGCGCTGGGTACGTGGACAATTTGGGTTATTGCGTTCCAGCGTTCCGAGCATATAGAAAACCGTAAACGTTGGAATCCAATTTAATGCGCTTCGTACAACCTGTGCAGCAATGGTTGACCATCCTTCTCCAGTAAACGTGAAATAGAAGATGGCTTTGATGATGCCTAAGGTAAATAACGCAAAACCGACATACCTCATGAGAATGCTTGTCGTGCGATTCGTCGCAATTTTGCTCAAGTTCAGATAGGCGGTAAGGGTTGTTGTTGCACTCAGCATTCCTACAACAAATCCGAATGCCGACTGCCCATCGTTATTGGTCCAATCGGGTAGTACGACTCCCGTTAAGGAGGTGATTCTATAGCAGAAACTGATGATAAAAGGTATTGCAAAAATGGCAAAAGCCCATAGTTGCTGTTTCTTTATTGAGGATTCTTTATACATGTTCATTTTGCTCTCATTAAAATCGCCTTATAACTATAGCGTTAGGGGCTTTGAGGAGATGAATGTGGAATTACTGAAAACTAACTCCGAGTTAGTTCAAATTAAATGCCGATTAGTTTGAATTAACTCGGAGTTAGTTTTCAGTAATTCGGAGTTAGCTTTCAGTTTACTTCTTGCGCAACTTCAAATGGTCGCCATCGAGGGTCACGAAGCAGGTTTCGCCCTTCTTAAGGGGGATGGCAGCGGTGAGTTCTCCGTAGCGCACGCTGCAAGTTGCGTCCTGTGTAGCCGTGATGCGAGCTTCAGCGAGTGTGCCTGCCTTCCAGTCAATATCTACATAGAAGGCGCCGCGTGCACGGAGTCCCTTGATGTTGCCTTCTGCCCAAGCGTCGGGAAGCGAGGGGAGGAGGTGGATGCAACCTGCGTGGCTCTGCAAAAGCATTTCGGTTACGCCCGCCGTACCGCCGAAGTTACCGTCAATCTGGAAGGGGGGATGCACGTCCCAAAGGTTGTCCGCCGTACCGTTCTTGAGCAAGTTGCCAAAGAGTGTGTAAGAGCGGTTGCCATCGTGGAGGCGTGCCCACTGGTTGAGCTTCCAACCCATAGACCAACCCGTTGCGCCGTCGCCACGGTGGTTGAGCACCACCTTAGATGCTGTAGCGAGTTCGGGAGTCGTGATGGGCGAAATCGTAGAACCGGGGTGGAGTCCAAAGAGGTGGTTCACGTGGCGGTGCTGGTCGTTGGGGTCGTCAATATCTGTGCTCCATTCCAAAATCTGTCCGTAGCGGCCAATCTTGTAGGGCACTAAAGCCTCGAGCATGCCCTCCCAAGTAGCCACTTCTCCCTCATCCACACCCAAAATCTTGGCTGCGGCAATCGCCTGAATGAGGTTTTCGCGAATCACCGCGTGGGTGAAGGTTGTACCTTCGTCAATCGGACCGTGTTCGGGCGATGTAGAAGGCGCAGCCGTCATAGTGCCGTCTGGCTTCAACCAAAGGTAGTCTTCAGCAAAGAGGGCGCAACCCTTGATGAGGGGATAAGCCGTCTTGCGGAGGAAGTCGATGTCGCGAGTAAAGTCGTAGTATTCCCAAAGGTGGGTAGCCAACCACGCGGCTGCCACGGGGTTGTAGTTCCAACTCATGTCCGTGCTTTCGAGTGGCGCTGTGAAACCAAAGATATTGCCTGAAATACCAGCCGCCCAACCGCGAGCGCCCCAGTATGCCTTTGCCGTAATCTTACCCGGTTCTTCGAGCGTGCGGATGAAGTCGGTGAGCGGTTCGGCACACTCAGCGAGGTTCGTCGTGAGCGCGGGCCAGTAGTTCATCTGGAGGTTGATGTTGTTATGGTAGTCTACGCGCCAAGGACCGTCCACATTGTTGTGCCACATACCCTGAAGGTTTGCGGGAAGATTGCCGGGGCGAGAAGAAGCAATGAGGAGGTAGCGCCCGAAGTGGTAGTAGAGTTCTTCCAATCCCGCATCCTTTGCCCCCTGACGGTATGCCGCGAGGCGTTTGTTTGTGGGAAGGTCAGACGTTTCACCCTTGAGCGAGAAACTTACGCGGTCGTAAAGCGCTGTGTAGTCCTTTACGTGGTGCGCAAGGAGTTTGGCATAATCCATCTTCGCAGCCTTCTTCATCCACTTGGCAGTAGTTTTCAAGGGGTCGACACCTACGTACGCCTTGGGGTCATTATAGTCGGGCTTGAAGTTAATCTTGTAGTCGGTATCGGCGGTGAGGAGGAAGAGCACGGCATCCGCACCGATGACCTTTAGTTTGCCGCCCTCATAAGCCACTGTACCGCCTTCGGCAATCGCCTTGATGCGCACGGCATACTGCATGCCGTTGTTGTCCAAGCGACCATTGAAGAGGAGTCCGCCTTCGCCATCGGGTGTAATCTCACCTTCCGAACAGGGGTTGAAGGTATAGCTCAACAAGAGGTTTTGCTTACCCGCTTGGTCAGCAGAGAAGCGCACCGCCAACACATTTTCGGGGAACGACACGAAACTTTCTCGCTTGTAACTTACGCCCTCGTAGTCGTACGTCACGGTCGCCACCGCGCGGTCGATGTTGAGTTCGCGACGGTAGTTTTGCACTTTCGTAGCATCGGCACCTGTGCCCGTTTCGATGAGGAGTTCGCCCATCGTAGTGAACGAACCGAAGCGGAATTCGGGTTCGCGCCACGCCTCATAGGGCACGGGCGAGTTGAAGTTATACGCCGTGAGGCGCGCAGCCTTTTGCTGGTCGCCGTCAAGAAAGGCCTGACGGATGGTGTCGAGCAAATGTGCCGACTGCTTATTCACATTCCAGTAGTGCGCAGCACCCTTAGCAGTACCAGGACCGCCGCGCCACAGCGTCTTTTCGTTGAGCGTGATGCGCTCCGTAGCTACCGAGCCCAAGATGTTGGCACCAATCGAACCATTACCGATGGGCAGAGAGCGGTATTCCCATTCGCGGTCGGGATTCCAGTTGCCATCGCCCGCAGCAATGGGCTTTTCGCCGTTCTTGTACTTGTCGGGGTTGGCAGAATACCAAATTTCTTTACCCTTGAGCGAAGTGGGTTCGTCAAACCAAACGACATGCTGTGCCCATGCCGAAGTCATGCCACAAAAGGCGAGGGCAGCAACGAGTAAACG
Organism: Alloprevotella sp.; assembly: GCA_045656425.1. Lineage (GTDB taxonomy): Bacteria > Bacteroidota > Bacteroidia > Bacteroidales > Bacteroidaceae > Alloprevotella. The sequence goes on along the minus strand of JAZORE010000030.1, from coordinate 61,388 downwards.
CTGTTTTTTCATAATATTGAGGTTTTAATATGAGTCCTTACCTTGCAAATGTAAGCAATATCTTGCATATATGGATAGCAATTCATTTAGAATTTGGAAGTGGGGGAGAAAATCATTCAGGGAACCGTGAAAATAAGGGGCGCAACGCAGTTGCAGAAGACCACTTCGGATCGGGCAAAAACAAATTCCAAGTTAAATCAAAATAAGCGCTCATTAGTTCGATTTAACTTGGAGTTTGTTTTTCAGAAATCCGATGCTGGGAACGGTGTCGTTGGCGCAATGCGAATTTATGTTGCGTCGTGAGGCATGAATAGAGGTGGATACAGAAAAATTAGGGTGGCGAGGTGAAAACGGTCGGAGTTGATAAACATAATTTAAGATAGGGTACCACGTCAACTTCACGCTGATTTTCGTACCTTTGCAACATGCAAGTGAATATCGAACCCTCATGGGCGGCTCGCCTACGCGACGAGTTTGAAGCCCCATATTTCTCCAACCTTGTGGAGTTTGTACGTGCGGAATACGCTGCCGGCACGTGCTACCCCCCGGGTAAAAGCATTTTCAAGGCCTTTGACCTGTGCCCCTTTGACGATGTGAAGGTGGTAATCATTGGTCAAGACCCGTATCACGAACCCGATCAGGCGGAAGGGCTTTGCTTCTCCGTGGCAGAAGGTGTGCCGCATCCGCCCTCGTTGCGCAATATTTTTCAGGAGGTGCAGGCCGACTTAGGCACTCCCGTTCCCGCATCGGGAAGTCTTGTGCGCTGGGCAGAGCAAGGGGTGCTTTTGCTCAACGCTACCTTGACCGTGCGTGCCCATCAGGCAGGGTCACACCAAGGTAAGGGTTGGGAGCAATTTACCGACGCCGTCATCCGCCATCTTGCCGAAGAAAAGGATCACCTTGTGTTCATCCTCTGGGGAAGTTTCGCTCAGAAAAAAGGCGCTTTCATCGACCGTTCGCGCCATCTCGTGCTCCAATCCGCACACCCCTCGCCCCTCTCCGCCTACCGCGGATTTTTCGGCAACCACCACTTTACGCTCACCAATGATTACTTGCGTAAGTGGGGAAAGGGCGAAATCGTATTTTAATATTGCTTATAGTTTTGATTATGAGAAGAATAATTTTTCTTATCCTCCTGTGTTTTGCAGTTTCAAGTCATGCACAACACCTGCAACTTAAGGTAGGTGGCGGTCTCTCAAAGTTAGACCGCAGTTCAAGCGTAGTTCCTGCGTGGCGCTTGGGAGCTGGTTACGAATTAGAGTTTGACCAGCATTGGACTTTCTCGCCCGCACTTATTTTTGCCATAAAGGGATGGGAAAACCCCGATGAAACCGTGTATAAAAAGGATAATGAGGGCAACATTATGAAGGCCCCTGAGACGGGTAACCCTTTGACGGGCGTGAAGAATACGGAGACGGTGACGTATCACGTAGAGATGCCCCTTTTGTTCAATTATTACCTACGCACGAAGGAGCGCCAGTACGTCGTATTCTCAGCGGGTCCCTACCTTGCCTATGGCATTTCGGGTAAAACCAAGGTGAAGGGCGACACCGACCGACAGGGGGCGGAGCGCTACTATTACGACTACGACCCCTTTAAGGATGGCGATAGCAAACGCTTTGAGGCGGGTGTGCAAGTAGGAGCGGGTTATCAGTTCAGCAATGGTGTAACCGCTGGAGTGGACTTCAGCTATGCTTTCACGAAGGTGGACGGTCAGCGCAAACCAGTTTCGGCGCTGCTCAGCTTTAGTTATTTGTTTAGAGGCAAATAGGTGTTTGGAAAGGAGAAACGAGAGGGGCGAAATGTGTGTTGCAAAGTCTTTTGCAAGGCAAATATCCCTTCCCATTTCTCCTTTCTCTTTCATCCTCCTCAATATTTAAATAAAAAATGCTACCTTTGCAAGTCGAAATGTCAACGCATAGATGAAGGATAAGATAAATATCTATGGCGCGCGGGTTCACAATTTGAAAAATGTGGACGTTGAAATTCCGCGCAATAGTCTTACCGTTATCACGGGCTTAAGTGGTAGCGGCAAGAGTTCGTTGGCTTTCGACACCCTCTATGCGGAGGGTCAGCGTCGCTATATTGAGACGTTTTCTGCCTATGCGCGCAACTTCCTGGACAATCTGGAGCGCCCCGATGTGGATAAGATTACGGGCTTAAGTCCAGTGATTAGCATTGAGCAGAAGACGACGAACAAGAATCCGCGTTCGACGGTGGGCACGGTGACGGAGATTTACGATTTCCTCCGTCTGCTCTTTGCCCGTGCGGGAGAGGCGTATTCGTATTTGACGGGTGAGCGCATGGTGAAGTACACCGAGGAGCGCATTCTCCGACTCATCCTTGAGGAATATGCTGAGCGCAAAATCTATCTGCTTGCGCCCCTTGTGCGCAACCGTAAGGGGCATTACAAGGAGTTGTTTGAAAGCATCCGCAAGAAAGGTTTTCTTCATGTTCGCGTAGATGGCGAACTGCGTGAGGTAGTTCAGGGCATGAAACTCGACCGCTATAAGAATCATGACGTAGAGGTTGTGGTCGATCGCCTACTTGTGCGCGACAAGGATGAGGAGCGCTTGAAGAAAAGTGTGCATCACACCCTCGAGCAGGGAGACGGCCTCATGATGGTGCTCGACATGAGCGACGAGGCGGGAAAGGCGCGCTACTTGAGCAAACAACTGATGTGCCCCACGACAGGTTTGGCATATCGTGAACCAGCGCCGCACAACTTCTCGTTTAATTCTACGAGCGGTGCTTGCCCGAAGTGTAACGGCCTCGGTTATGTCAACGTTATTGACTTTGAAAAGGTGTGCCCCAACCCTTCTCAATCCATCCGTGAGGGAGCCCTTGCGCCCTTGGGCAAATATCGTAATGCGCTTATCTTTTGGGAGGTGGAAGCAGTGCTGATTAAGCATGGCGCCACCTTAACGACTCCCGTTGAGGAGTTGCCCGAGGAGGCGATAGACGAAATCTTGAACGGCAGTCCGGATAGGCTTCGCATCCCTGCAAGTATTGCGAAGACAAGTGATGATTACTATGTGGAGTTTAACGGACTCGTGAAGTACATCCAACAGATGGCGGACAGCGAAATGACGGCGGCGGCGCAGAAGTGGGCAGACCAGTTCTCGACTACGGCAGAGTGTCCGCAATGTCACGGCGCACGCCTCAACGCTGAAGCTCTTTCTTACCGCTTTGCGGGGAAGAATATCTACGAACTCGCTTCTATGGACATTCAGGAACTCTATGAATTCTTGGAAGGTGTAGAAGATCAACTCGACACCAAGAGCAAGGCGATTGCCACTGAGATCTTGAAGGAATTGCGTACGCGATTGAAGTTCCTACTTGACGTAGGCTTGAACTACTTATCCTTATCGCGCTCCACAATGACCTTATCAGGCGGCGAAAGTCAGCGTATCCGACTCGCCACTCAGATTGGGTCGCAACTCGTAAACGTGCTCTACATCCTTGATGAGCCTTCTATCGGATTGCATCAGCGAGACAACGTGCGCCTTATCACTTCGTTGAAAAGCCTTAGGGATACGGGCAACACAGTAGTCGTTGTCGAACACGACGAAGACATGATGCGCGCCTCAGATTACGTTATCGACATGGGGCCTAAGGCTGGACGTTTGGGAGGAGAAGTTGTTTTCCAAGGAACTCCCGAAGAAATGCTCCAAACGCACACCTTGACGGCAGGCTATCTGAATGGAGAATTAGCAATTCCCGTTCCCAAAGTGCGCAGACCTGGAAATGGAAAATTCTTGCGCCTTAAGGGATGTCGAGGAAATAACCTAAAGGGTGTTGATGCCGACTTCCCATTGGGCACATTACTTTGCGTGACGGGTGTTTCGGGTTCTGGAAAATCCACGCTCATTAACGATACGCTTCAACCCATACTCTCGCAACATTTCTACCGCTCCTTGCGCGAACCTTTGGCGTACGACAGCATCGAAGGGTTAGAACTGATTGACAAGGTGGTTGCTGTGGACCAAAGTCCTATTGGTCGCACCCCGCGTTCAAATCCTGCCACTTACACAGGAGTATTCTCTGATATCCGCACCTTGTTCGTGGAACTCCCCGAGGCAAAAATGCGCGCCTACAAGCCTGGGCGCTTCTCCTTCAACGTAAAGGGTGGGCGCTGTGAAACGTGTAAGGGCAACGGTTTCAAGACCATTGAAATGAATTTCTTGCCCGATGTTTACGTACCCTGTGAAGAATGTCACGGTAAGCGCTACAATCGCGAAACACTCGAAGTGCGCTTCAAGGGTAAGAGCATCAGCGATGTCTTGGATATGACCATCAACCAAGCGGTTGAGTTCTTTGAAAACGTACCCCACATTCTGCACAAAATAAAAACCTTGCAGGACGTCGGACTTGGGTATATCAAACTCGGACAAGCCTCAACCACACTCTCGGGTGGGGAAAGTCAGCGCGTGAAACTCGCTACGGAACTCTCCAAGCGCGACACGGGGCAAACGATATACATTCTCGACGAACCCACTACGGGACTCCACTTCGAAGATATCCGCGTGTTGCTCGGCGTGCTCAATCGCCTCGTAGAAAAAGGCAATACGGTCATCGTCATTGAGCATAACCTCGACGTGATTCGCGCAGCCGACTACATCATAGACATGGGACCCGAAGGCGGTCGCGGAGGCGGTCAACTCATTGCCTGTGGCACCCCCGAAGAAGTCGTGAAGAAGGGCGTAGGTTACACTGCCCAGTTTCTGAAACAGGCGTTGGAGCGGTACAAGCAGTAATGCTCTCACCTTATAACCTCATGACCTCTCAACCTCATAACCTCTGAAAAATATTTTCTTAATTTAATAACACTTTAACTCTTAAAAAATTATGTTTGAAGGACAACCTAAGGGCCTTTTCGCCCTTGCCCTTGCCAACACCGGTGAGCGTTTCGGTTACTACACTATGTTGGCTGCATTCGTGCTTTTTATGCAGGAGAATTTCGGTTTGACTGAAACTGCAGCAGGACAATATTATGGTGGTTTCTTGTTCTGTGTTTATTTGTTACCCCTTTTTGGCGGTATTCTTGCAGACTTAAAGGGGTATGGTAAGATGGTGACCATTGGTATCATAATAATGTTCCTTGGTTATTTGCTTCTTTCTGTTCCTTTCGGTAGTGGGGACTTTGCTCGTTGGATTGTTATTGCAGCCCTCGGATTTATCTCTTTGGGTACAGGCTTGTTTAAGGGTAACCTCCAGGTTATGGTAGGTAACCTCTATGATGATCCCAAGTATGCCAACAAGCGCGACGCAGCGTTCTCACTTTTCTACATGGCAATCAACATTGGTGCGCTCTTTGCGCCTACTGCTGCCATCAAGATTATGGACTACGGTATGAACGACCTCGGTTGGTCAAAGGCTGACTCTTACCACCTCGCGTTCGGCGTAGCTTGTGTGTCGCTCATCATTTCTATGGCTATCTACTTCGCCTTCCGTTCTACATTCAAGCATGTTGAAGGCAACACTCCCAAGAAAGCTGACAACAATTCTGCTGCAGCACCTGTGGAAGAACTCACTCCCGCCGAAACAAAGGCACGCGTAGTAGCTCTCTGTCTCGTATTCGCAGTGGTAATCTTCTTCTGGATGGCATTCCACCAGAATGGTTTAACACTGACTAACTTTGCGGACCAATTTACAGAGAAGTCAACAACAGGTTTCCTCGGTACGCTCTTTAATGTGTGGAACCTTGTGGCTGTTATTATTGCTGTATATGCAGGCTTTGCTGTATTCCAAAGCAAAACTTCAAAGGCAAAGGTTATTTCTGCCGTTGTTGCTGTAGCTGCATTGGCATTCTTTGGTTATCAGTACTATGCCACTTCAGCAGATGTAGTTACTGTTGACGCTAAGTACTTCCAAACATTCAATCCCTTCTATGTAGTAGCGCTTACTCCCGTGAGCATGGCTGTGTTCTCTTACTTGGCATCAAAGGGCAAGGAACCTTCTGCTCCCCGCAAGATTGCTTATGGTATGCTCATTGCTGCTGTTGGTTTTGTCGTAATGGCATACGGCTCAATGTCTCTCCTTTCTCCCAACGAACAGAAGGTAGCAGGTGAAGCTGCAACATTCGTTTCTCCCAGCCTCCTTATTAACACTTACCTCGTACTTACATTTGCTGAACTCTTCCTTTCACCCATGGGTATCTCATTCGTGTCAAAGGTAGCTCCTCCCAAACTTAAAGGTCTTATGATGGGCGGATGGTTTGTAGCCACAGCAATTGGTAACTACCTGACAACAATTGGTTCTAACTTATGGGGAGATCTTCCCTTGATTTATGTTTGGGGCATCTTCGTAGTACTCTGCCTCCTCTCAGCCCTCTTCATGTTCGTCATGATGAAGCGCCTCGAAAAGGTAGCGTAATGCAGATTTTGCAACAGCAAATTATAAATAAATTAGGGTGTGGACCATGTGGTTCACACCCTAATTGTTTGCTGTAGGCGGACTATTTTTCTACGTTGGTGCGACTAAAAAATCTTTAGGTAGGAGAGACGCGAAACGAATTGGGAGTTATTTCAAATTAAGTGCCGATGAGTTTCAACGAACTCGGAGTTAATTTTTAGAAAGTCGGATAGATTTTCTGCGCTCAAAAACACTTATCTTTGTAAGGTCAAATAAGTATTCGCTATGAGCAGTATTCGTATTCTGATTTTGCTGTTATGCTTTGCTATAACCCAGGTGGCACCTGCGCAGTCGTACAAGAAAGCGTGGGAGGCGGTGGGGGAAGCGTGTCGTGCCGACCTGCCGCAAGATGCTATTGCGCACGTGAAAGGCATTCAGCAACGTGCACAAGCTGATGGGAATCTTCATCAGGAGATGGTGGCGATGTTTATGCTTTGGGACTTGCAGGGGGAGATTGCTGCCGATAGTGCAACTGCCGTCAAGCAACAACTGGAACTTTCCATCCCATCCTTGCCCGATGGTTCGCATCGCATACTCTGGCAAACCCTGTTTGCCAAGAAAATGTGTGTGAATACTTCTGCCTCGCTCCTTGCTGCTGTTGATTATAAGCAGCAACTGAAGACGTTGTTGAACCAGATGGAGGTGCTTCACGCTACGAAATCTGCTACCCTCTATCCCTTGGTTGAGAAGGGTAAAAACGCCGATGAATTCGCCGATGATGTGCTCCACATATTCCTGTTTGAACAACTCGATGGTGCTGTCCTTACCCGTTCCGAGAAGCAAGAAATGGCAAAGGCGGCAGAGCAGTTTTATGCTTCCCAAAACTTGTATACCGCAGTCGTGCGTATGGCATTGCGCCACGATGAACCGCAACAGGTGTTGGAACGCTATGCCCATCATCCCGAGGTGGCGATAGCGTATGTGGCACACGTGCGCCAGCAACGCAATCAATCCAACCTTAACGACAACGAAGCGCGTGAGCGACTCGTGAAGATGGTGGTTGAAGGACTGAAAAAATACAGCGATGCTCCAACGCAGCGCGCCCTAAAGAATATCCTTGCGGAATTAGAACTTCCCACGCTTCAGGCACAGGCACTGACGCAGGTGTGTACGCCACTTCAACCCTTGATTTATGCGGTTACGGCAAATAATTTCCGCAAAGTGGATTACAAGGTGTACCGCGCCAACAGCCGTGGTGAGGTTATTGTAAAGGAACCGATATGTACGGGTGCGCTTTCCTATCCCTCCACTGAGAAATGGCGCCGTCAAACGGACACCCTGCGCTTTACGCTTCCCCAGTCGGGAGTCTACAAGTTGGAGGTTACGGGTAAACGCGGGTTTTCCCTTTGGGGCGATCACATTACCGAAAGTTGCCTGCTCTCTTGCTCCCAGATTACTCCCTATATCCTTCACGTCAGCAGCGAATCGTGTCGTGTGATGGCGCTGAATGCTCGTACGGGAGAACCACTCCCTGACTTCACCCTTCAAGGTTGTTTCAATGGAGAAGAATCCCCGATGAAATGGCAGTCTTCGGCAGGTGCCGTATGGTTACAGCGCGAATCTCTTATGACGTCCCCTGCCGAGGGAGGCAAGGCGCGACGTGCGGTTGAATCGTTGCGTGTGGTGACCAACGCCGACACCTGTAGTCGTGATTTTTACCTCTGGTTGTCGCCCCAACACCGCGAGGCAGCGCGTCAAGTGCGTGCTCACCTGTTTACCGACCGAACCGTCTACCGCCAAGGTCAGGAGGTGCACTGGAGTGGGGTGCTTTATGAGCAATATGAGGACTCGTTGCGCACCCGCAAGGGGGAAAAATTAGTGGTGGCGCTGCTTGATAAGGAGCGTAAGGAGGTGGAAAACGCCACCTGCCTGACGGATGCCTTCGGAAACTTCAACGGTCGCTTCCAACTTCCTAAGAATGAGGACGCTGGCCACTTTACCTTCAAAGTGCATTGGCAGAAAGATTCGGTTCAAGCATTGCCCTTGGAGTGTAATGGTAATACGATGGTACAGGTGGAGGCTTACAAGCGCCAAACGTTTCAGATAAACTTCTCCCCCCTTACGCAAGCCTATACCTTTGGCGATACGCTTCATTTGAAGGGAGCGGTCAGCACCATGACGCTCCAACCGATGGCGGATGTCTTGGTGCGCTACACTATCACCCCACGTAGTTATTTCCGTATGGGGAATGACACACCGATAGAGGGCACCTTGCGCACGGATGCCTCGGGAAACTTCAACCTTCCCCTGGTGTTGCGCAAGCAGGAGGGAGTACCTGCTTTCCAGCATGCAGCGTCGCAAAACTACGAGGTAGCGGTCGCCGTGGTAGGGGAACAGGGAGAGACGCAGACGGAAACGATGTTTGTGCCTGTCCATCCCTACCGCACCCACCTCTCGGCGAATCTTCCTGAAGTCCTTTGTAAGGAATCGCTCCCCTCACTCCGCTTCCATGTGGTCAACGCTATGGGGGAAGCACTGCAGGAAATGGTAAATTGGACCCTTTTGGATGCAGCGGAAAACCCTGTCGCAGAAGGTACGCTGGCACCTAATAAAGAACTACTCCCTAATGCGGAAAACTATCTCGGAGATCATTCAAACTATCTCCCGATTAAATTAAAACAACTCCCAGATAATTTTTACACCCTCCTTGCTCGAACGGCTTCAGGGGCGGAGGTGCGCCAAAAATTCTTCTTGTTTAGTCGCCGTTCCGCCCAACTGCCTCAAGGCGGTCCTGCTTTCTTGCTTCACGAAATCCCTTCCTCGCAGGAAAGTGAGGCTTGCGTGGTGGTAGGAACTACGCTGGATAGCGTATATGTCATTCAGGATGTTGTGAGCAGCGAGGGGCGCCTCCTTTCTACCCAGTGCCTGCGCCTCTCTCGTGAGCTTTGTACCCTACCTCTGACCTACATTCCAGAATATGGTGTGGGGGCAACCCTACATGTTGCCGCATGCGTAGAAGGTCGAGAATACAGTTTGTCGACACGCATAAAGCGTCCAACTCCTGAACGCCAGTTACAATTGCATTGGAAGTCCTTCCGCAACCGCCTCGAACCCGGACAGCAAGAGCAGTGGGAATTGCGCGTCACCGCTCCCGACGGACGCCCCGTTGAGGCTTCGCTGATGGCACGCCTCTATGATGCTACGCTGGATGCCTTTGCCGACAATGCGTGGCGCACTAATTTCCTGCGTCCGTTGCCCTTTACGTATGTGTATGGGAATTTCTACAAACAAACTCCTAAATCTGTGTATGCAGAAAAGGAACTTCAGCGTTTGGAAGAACATCCTTTCGCGCCCTCTTCGTGGCAACAACTTATCGGTGGATACTATCCGCAAAAGATGCTCCTTTGTAGTGCTTCCGTGAGCACATCCATGCGCTTGAAGGGTGTTAAAAATAGCGTAACGCAGGATGCCGTAATGGAAGAATCGGCTATTGAGGTCGCAACTTCGGGAGCAGCGCCACAAAAACCGCTTGTTCTGCGTGAAAACTTCGATGAATTGGCATTTATGTACCCCTCGCTGACGACCGACGCCGATGGTGCAGTGGTGATTCGCTTTACGCTCCCCGAACAACTCACGACCTGGCGCTTTACAGCCTTTGCCCACGATACGCTGTTGCGCCATGCTCTCTTGGAAACCGATGTGGTGGTGGAAAAGAGCGTGACTGTTGCAATGAATGCGCCCCGTTTTGTGCGTGAAGGGGATTGCCTTACGATTCCCGTGGTGGTGCGCACCACGAAGGCGGAGGGAGTGAGTGGAAACGTGACGGTGACCTTCTTGAATGAAGTGACGGGAGAAGAACTCTCGCAGTCGCAGCATCCCTTTGTCATTGCTGCAGGACAAACCTCCGCAGCGTTGATGGCTGAACTCCCCCAATTAGACGCACCGACGCTTGCCGCCAAGGGACTTTCGGTACCCGAATCCATCGCTTGCCGTGTGATGGTTGAAGGGACTGATTTCTCGGATGGAGAAGTGCACCGCATTCCCGTGGTGTCCGACCGAGTGGAGGTGGTGCGCAACCTGCCGTTCACCCTATCTGCATCGGGTACGACGACCTTCGCCTTGGACACCCTTTGGACCGACCTCGCAGAGGCTCGTGCGCCGAAACTTACGTTGAGTGTCACGCCCAGTGCACTTACCGAGGCTGCCCGTGCGTTGGCTTCCCTGTCGCTCCGTCCCGTTTACAGCATCGACGATTGGGCGCGTCGTTATTATGCCCTTACCCTGCTTTTGCATCTCGCAGAGCGCGGAAATGCATTGCCCGATGTTGACCTTGAGCGCACGAAGTCCCTTCAAACAGAGGCAGCAGCCTACTTGCGCAGCCAGCAGAAGGCGAGCGGTGGCTGGGCATGGTTTGAGGGGATGCGCGAAAGCACGTTTATTACGAATGAAGTGCTACTGCTCATCGCTCGTTTGGATTACCTCACGGGTGCTCACCCCTTGAGTGAAGTCGAAACCGAGGCGCTGAACTTTATGCACCGCTGTATGCGCCAGTATCATCAGGATATGGTGAACTATGAGCGTGAGCATAAGGTGGAACTCCCCTTGGGTGAACTTCCCTTGCGCTACTTGGATGCGTGCAACTATCTGAAGGCGGATACAACGGCTGCCTGCACGTATTTCCTCGAGAAGGCGGAGCAGTTAAATGCTTCTTATTCGCTTTATGGCAAAGCCGTGATGAGCAGAGTGCTGCAGCAGAGCGGACGGAAGGAACGTGCTGAAGCGCTGCTCCAAAGTCTGCGTCAGTATCTCGTAGAGACTCCCGAAATGGGGGCATATTTTGATGCGCCCAAGGCACAAATCACCTCCCATTCCTACCGTATTCCCACGCAGACGGCAGCCATTGAGGCGTTCAATGCTGTGGGCGATTCGGCAGTGGTGCGCAAGATGCAGCAGTGGTTGCTTCAGTCGAAGCGCACGCAAGATTGGGAGACCTCTCGCGCTACGGCGGATGCCGTTTTCGCACTTTGTTTAGGCGGTCAAGACACCGTGGGCATCCTTCCCCCGAAGGAGCAGTCGCTGATGCCTACGGATACTACCTTCACGGGAATCTACCGCACCTTACGCGTAGTTATGAATCCCGAAGTGCGTGAAACGAAGGCTACTGCCCGTCAGGAATCTCTGGAATTGCAGGTGCCCCGTGCCACCGTCGCTCCTCAACACATCGACCTCACCTTCGGGGCTGCCCGTGCGACTTATACCTTGCCCTTACAAGCGGTGGAAGCGTATGACAGCGGACTCCGCCTGTCGCTCCGCCTTGAGGTGAAGCGCGAGGGTGTTTGGAGTGAGGTGAAAGCGGAGGAAACGATTGACCGCACCCTGCCGTTGCGTCAGGTTATCAAGGTTGAAGCCGACCGCGACTACGACTATGTGCGCCTCTCGGTGCCTCGTCCCGCCTGTGCCGAACCTGCCGACCGCTTGAGTGGCTACCGTTGGCGCGGAACGATGGGAGCGTATCGCGTAGTGACCGATCAGGCGGCAGTGATGTACGTAGAGAAACTCCCCAAGGGGGCCTATGTCTTTGTTGAAGAACTCTTCACCGACCGCCCCGGCACTTACGAACAAGGTATCGCCACCATCACCTGCACCTATGCCCCTGAATTTGCAGGAAATACGGCAGGGCGGAAATTACAAGTGAAATAATCTGTTGCGTTGGTGATATTCGTTGGGTATATGCAGAACTAAAAAGGAGATGCTCTCATGTGAGGGCATCTCCTTCGTTTTCTTCGTTGAGTGCTGCGATATTGCGCTGTAGTCCTTCAAACTTTGCGCGCTTTACTGCGCTGCCTTTGAACAGCATGCGGTAGGTTTCTACTGTGAGGTGGCGCCAATCGTCAGCCGTTTGGTGGAGTAGGGCGGGCGAGGGGCGGAAGGCTTCGCACGAGGTGGGCATTGCAAAGCGATTGTGCGGACATACATCCTGACAGCGGTCACATCCGTAAAAGCAGTGGGGCGTTGTCGAGGAGTTACTCAAGGCTTCTTGTGCGAAATTGGGAAGCGCTCCGCGGTGCTCAATGGTTAGGTACGACAGGCAGCGACGTGCGTCAATCCCCTTCTCGGTAAGTGCTCCTGTGGGGCAGGCTTCAAGGCAACGGGTGCAGGTGCCGCAACGATTCGGTTGGGGACTGTCGTAGCGATCTATGGGTTCGGTAAGAACGAGTGTGCCGATAAAGAAATAACTGCCCGCCTGCGGAATAATCAGTTGCGTATTGCGCCCGAGCCATCCGAGTCCCGTGCGCCACGCCCAGTAGTGCTCATCCACGGGTGCCGTATCGCAAAAGGCACGTCCGGGTTGCGGATTACCCGTGGTTTCTGCGATGGAATGGAGTATTTTTTGCAATCGTTCCTTCACAACATCGTGGTAATCCTTGCCTCGAGCATAACGTGCAAGGCTGTAGGTGTCGCCTGAAAATGCCTCCTCCGTAAAATAGTTGAGCGCTACACACACCACACTCTGCGCTCCCTCCACCAAGAGTTGCGGGTTCAGGCGCTTCTCCAAGTGTTGCTCCAAATAAAGCATATCTGCGTGGCGACCGCTGTGCAAATAATCGCGCCATTGTGCCACACGCCATTCCTCCACCGCTTCGGCAGGGGCACAACCCATGGCAGAGAAGCCGTGAGCTTGGACTATTTTAGACAAATATTCGTAAGATAGCATTGAGGTAGGGAAGGGGTAAAAACTAATTGGGAGTTAAATGAAAATAAGTCCGAGATAGTTTGAATTATCTCGGACTTATTTTTCATTGTTTCGGAGGTATGAAAATTGGAGACCGTTTTAATCAAAAACCTTAAAGGCATAGCCCTGCGACTGTAGCCACTCGATGGCACGGGGAAGGGCATAGAGAATCTTATCATGGCTCTTCACGGAGTCGTGAAAGGTGATGATTGACCCCGGTCGGGCATAGCGACGCACGTTGAGAAGGACGTCGCGACCATTTAAGTGAGTGGAGTAATCGCGCGTTACCAAGTCCCACATCACAACACGATAACCACGGCGCTTCACGAGCATGTAATGATTGTGAAGCATCCAGCCGTGGGGAGGTCGGAAGAGGTCGGTCTGGAGAATCAAGTTCGCCTTGTCCACATTGGCAATAAAGCGCTCGGAACTGTGGCGCACGCCACCCCAATGGTTGTACGTGTGATTTCCAATGCGGTGGCCACGCGCCTTGACCATTTCAAAAATCTCGGGATACTTTCGCGCATTCTCACCCACCATAAAGAAGGTGGCTTTCACGCCATATTTATCGAGCACGTCAAGCACCCAAGGCGTTACCTCGGGTATGGGACCGTCGTCAAAAGTAAGATAGACGGCTTTCTCATTTTTATCCATGCGCCAAAGGGCACGCGGATACAGCCAACGCATGAAGCGGGCGGGTTGTTCGATAAACACGGGTGAGAGTGTGGGGTGTTGGTAGTTTTAGAGGGGATAGTGACTATAGTTGATTGGGAACTACAGCTGCTATCCCCCTAAAAATAGGTTTATTCCTGACTAAAGTAATAATTGCCAATCTTGAAGGCCTCAAGTTGTTCTACTTGATTCAGGAATTCAATTTCTTCAGGACTGATATCCTGATTGGTATGGAGTATACTCATTGCCATATAGAAGGCGTTGGTAGCCTTGAGACACGAATTGTGGTAGTGTTCAAGTCTTCCAGTACCCAGTGAAGAAAGCCAGCGGAGGTTGCTCATCGCAATGCCTGCTACTTCGTGAGCTACGGCATTGGCTTCTTCGGGGTTGCCCACCTTCATCCAAATAGAGGGCACATCGTAGTCATCCTGTTCGTAGGGAACGGTAGAAGCTGGGAACTTTTCCTTGGCAAGTTCGAGCACCTCTCTCGCCTTGTCCGTCTTGCCCTCACGGAGCAACTGGTCGGCAAGCATAAGGAGCATACGGCGGTGCGTATAACACATGCGCATCACGGTTTCATCAAGGTAAATGCCCTCCTTATTGACGTTGCCGTAAGCAAAGCGCTTGGTCATGTTGTCGTACATCACATCGGCGTCAATAGTTCCCATTCTGCCGAAGTTAAACGGCGTAAGGCGGTAAGCAAGTCCCTCGAGGATGCAATAATTTTCGAGGCGCGCATAATTACTTTGGCCCAACGTCACAGACATATACATGGGGCGCTTCCAATCGTTGCGAGCAAGCATTTCATAGACCATCATTTCGCTCTTCGTAAGCGAACCCTTGCCCTTGATGCTTACCTGCATGTATTCGGGGAAGTCCTCGTAACCCGCAGGTACCTTCATGCCCTGTGCAAGGCAGTTTTCCTTGTTCACCTTCACCACGAAAGAGTCGGTAGGCAACTCACCCTGCGTACGCACATAGTTGTCGATAAGGTAGTTTAACTCATAGGGATTCACGTCTGGGCGAATCTGCTTCAAGTTGTCGAGTTCCGCCTTACGTGCTGGGTTCACCTTAAACCAATCGTGCCCCATGTTGTCCACATATTCGTAGCGGTTCCAAGTAATGGGGAGACCGGGAGAATCCCATGCCTGACGGCGCATCTGGTCAGTGTACCAGTCTGTCTGGAGGTACGAAAGGTTACAAACGCGGGCGTCGGTGCGGAGGCCTTCTGTATCTTGAGCGTACCAGAGGGGGAAGGTGTCGTTGTCACCATTCGTAAAGATGATGGGATTGCCCTTTTCGGGAAGCGTGTTGAGGTAGTTCATACCAAAGTCACGGCAGGCGTAACGGTCAGAACGGTCGTGGTCGTCCCAAGTTTGGCTCACCATCTGAAGGGGTACGAGTACGCCCACCACACAAGCGAGGTAGGCTGCAACCTTGGGCGAAGTGAAACGGCGGAGTGCGTCGGCAATGGCAGCAACGCCGAGGCCAATCCACATGGCAAAGGCATAGAACGAACCTGCATAGGCATAGTCGCGCTCACGAGGTTGTCCAGGAGTTTGGTTCAGGTAAAGCACAATCGCAAGTCCCGTCATGAAGAACAGGAAGAAGACTACCCAGAACTGGCGAATGCCCTGCTCGCCCTTAAATGCCTGCCAGAACATACCGAGCAAGCCAAGGATGAGGGGGAGGCAGTAGAAGACGTTGCGACCCTTGTTGTTTTTCAAATAGTCGGGGAGCAAATCCTGATCGCCATACATCAAGTTGTCGATGAATGAGATACCCGTAATCCAGTTACCCTTGTCCAAGTCGCCATTACTCTGCACGTCGTTTTGACGTCCCGCAAAGTTCCACATGAAGTAGCGCCAGTACATGAAGTTTACCTGATATCTCAAGAAGAACTTCCAGTTGTCTTTCTGCGAAGGCATTACATAAGGAATCGTGTAGCCTTCGTATGTTGTAGTTTTATATTCCTTCTCCACATCTCCGCACCAACTTTCATAACTATCGGCATAAGCGGGAGAGTGCATACGGGGGAAGAACATCTTCGTGTCAGAGGCGTAAACGTATGAGTCTGTCACCTCAATTTCGTCGTAGCGGTCAGGCTCATTAGCGTTCACCTTCTCGTGGCGCTGGATGTGGTCTTTTTTCGCAATGTCTACGGGGTTCACCGTATAGGGAGCGCCGAAGAAGATGGGGTGAGAACCATATTGCTCACGGTTCAAGTAGCTACCCAACGTGAATACATCTTCGGGAGATGACTGGTCCATGGGCGTGTTCTGCGTAGAGCGAATCACGATTACGGCATACGAAGAGTAGCCCACCATCATCATCAACATGCAGAGCAACGAAGTGTTCAAGAGGCGCTTGCGCATCAAATAATTGCCGTCAGAAGTCTTTATGCAAAGCAAAATACCGAGTACAATGAGCAAGATGATGCCCAGTAATATAGACCATCCTCCCTTACCAATGAAGGGAATACCGAGCAATGCGACAGTAGCGAGATAGAGGATGTTGATAATCAGACGGTCTTTCTGTGTGGTGCTGTATATAGCTGCAGAAATTACTGCAATGAGCAGGAGAATGTAGATGACGAGTCCACTATTAAAGCTCATATCCAACTTGTTGACGCACAAGAGTTCAAACCAACCGCCTACCTTTACGATACCGGGCACAAGGCCGTAAAGCACGAGGGCCACGAGCACAAAACTGATGCCCAACGCAATGAGCGACTGCACCCCATTTGCCATGGGCTTCTTCTTATAGAAGTAAACGAGTACAATGGCAGGGAGACAGAGGAGGTTGAGCAAGTGCACACCGATAGAAAGCCCTGTGAGGTAGAAAATCAGCACCAACCAGCGGTCGCTACCGGGTTCGTCGGCATGGTCTTCCCACTTGAGAATCAACCAGAATACGATAGCCGTAAGGAATGAAGAGTAAGCATATACTTCACCCTCAACTGCTGAGAACCAGAAGGTATCACTCCACGTATAGGCCAAGGCACCACACACACCAGCGCCCATAATTGTAGCGAGTTGCGTGCCAGTTTCCACAATACCGTCCTTACAAATCAACTTGCGCGTAAGGTGCGTAATGCTCCAGAAGAGGAAGAGGATACAGAAGGCGGAAAGCACTGCCGACATGATGTTTACGCAGAGCGCCACCTGTGAGGGGTCGCTGGCAAACTGACTGAAGAAGTTACCGGTCAGCATGAAGAAAGGCGCACCGGGAGGGTGACCCACTTCCATCTTGTAAGCCGTGGTGATAAACTCAGGGCAGTCCCAGAAACTGGCAGTGGGTTCCACCGTCATGCAGTAGGTAAATGCTGCAACGGCGAATACCAACCAGCCCATCACGTTGTTGACGAGATTGTACTGTTTCATATATAACGATTTTAGTTTTTCTGCAAAGGATAAGCGTTGCTATAAACTGTATATCAATCTGCAAAGATACATATTTTGTGTGGGGTAGACTTATGATTTGCCAATTTATTCAGCAATGCCTGCTATTTTCAAATTCATTTTATGCCGTCGGCTTTTTCCGGGACTTTGAAAAAGGCGTAATGGGGTCGCTGAATCTTAGTACGGAATTTGTGGAAACGAATTGGGAGATAAAAAAAATTATCTGGGAGATGATTCAAAATAACTCCCAGACAATTTTTGCTACATCTGTTGTTGAGGTAACTTGCTGAAATCCAAATGCTGTCATTAACCGTTTGAAGGTATAAATTGCGGAGCGTTGTTACACGTCTTCCCGAGACGCTGCACCTTTCCACAGGAGGAGCAATACGATGGGGACACCTATCAGGGGAGTTAGGGTGTTGATGGGGAGGATGCCGGCGGAGGTGGTGACGTGTGCCAAGAGGTTGCAGAGTAATGCCACGATAGCACCACCCAGGAAGCAGGATGGCATGAGTTTGCGGTGGTCCGACGAGCGGTGGAGCCATCTTACAGCGTGGGGGACGGCAAGTCCGATAAAACTAATGGGACCGCAAAAGGCGGTGACGATTGCCGTAAGCAGTCCTACGACTCCCAAAAGGAGGGTACGCGAAAGCGTGACGCGTATGCCGAGATTGGCAGCGTAGGCTTCGCCCAAAAGTAGGGCGTTGAGGGGCTTGAGCAATAGGAAAAGTGCGATGATTCCGCACAAAATGGTGATGGAGAAAAGTGGTAGGCGATCCGTCCCCACGGCAGAGAAAGTGCCCATCCCCCAAACGACATAAGAGCGGATACCCTCGGCACCAGCAAAGAAATTGAGGATGGAGATGAGCGAAGATAGAACGAAACTAAACATTACTCCCGTAACCAACAAGTGTAGGCGGCTGCGCATCAGGGCAGAGCAGAGGGTAAGCACCACGATCACCAGTGTGGCACCAATAAAGGCGCAGAGTAGTATCAGCAGGTAGCCCGAAAGCGTCAGGGTTCCCGCTGTCAATGCCCCGCCACAAAAGAGAATGGCTACCGCTACGCCCAAACTTGCCCCAGCATTGACCCCCAAAAGGGATGGGTCGGCAAGAGGGTTGGAAAATACCGTTTGCATTACCAATCCTGCCATCGCCAAACTGCCTCCAGCGAGGATACCCACCACTAATTCGGGAAGGCGCGATTCGCAAACGATGATGCGCACCGCTTCAGGCGCTTCGTTTCCCATCAATGCCGCAACAACCTCAGACGCAGGGAGATTGACGCTGCCAAACAGGAGGTTGGCGGCGACAAGGACGAGGAGGAGAAAGAGAAGAAGCATGGGACATTAGAAAGGAGAAAGGAAAAAGAGAAAGGAGAAAGAACCGTGCGGGATGTTATTGCCTGCGAGGTGTTACGGCTTGTTATTGCCTGTTATTACCTATTTGGCCTTTCAAAGTGTTAAGCGCAATCCTCACTCTAACGGCAAGTAATAAACCGCTTCGTGGGGAGTGTTGATGCTTTCGTGGTGGAACAGGTGGATCAATTCCTTGAGGAGCACATCGGGGTGGAAGGGGACGCGCTCATAGATGTCTGTACTGAGTGTGTTGCAAAAGTAAATCGTGCGTTCCTTCCAGGGACGGAACGAAGCATAGGTAGCGTGCTCGTTTTTAAGCTCAGCATACGTGGGGCGATGGTTTCTGGCTTGCTTGATAAGCCACAAGTCTGCTTCTGCCGCCATGGCAAAGACCGATTCAAAGCTAAGCGGAACGCTTCCGCTGCGCTTGTCGTGAGCCAACACGTAGTCGGCACCGGCATCTTTCAGGAGATTTCCCAAATAACTGCCCCCACCAGGCATGTACCAGGTGGAACCGTTCATCATGTCGGTCATGACACGTGGACGTTGGGATACATTCTTCACTGAATCGCACAAGGCAAGGTAGTGTTTCTCAACTTGTGAGAACAACTCATTTGCCTGCTCCTCGCAATCGAAGAGAAGTCCGAAGAGACGCATCCATTCGGCACGCCCTAAGGCGGTTGGTTCCATGTAGTCGGCACATTCCACAATGGGAATCCCTACTTTTTCCAACACTCCGTAATTTGCGTGTTCCAAGGGCGAAGTAAAAACGGCTTCCGTGCGGAGCGAAATGTAGCGCTCTACGTCGGATTGCACGCTTGAGCCAGCATCGGCAATGAATCCCTGTTCCAACAAGTTTTGCAACGCAGGTGTTTGCACATAATCTACGTCACAGAGTCCTGCAATGGCACCTGCCTTCCCTAATTCAGCGGTCAGAGCGGCGTGAACGGCGTTGTGCATCACCACATAGCGCAGTGGGGTGCGCAATACCGTGCCTTCGGGAACTGCCTTGGGCATTTGCGCCTCTCGATCTACCAAGATGTAGCGGTGTAAATCCTGTTCAGTCGTCCATGCGTCTTTAACCGTTACCAGCACAAAACTATCGGCACGCTCAATCTCAAGTAATGAGGCATAGCGCAGCGAATCGCGCTTCAGCTGCCACAAGTGCCCATCGCCACCTGGGGAGCAGGCAGCAAGGAGTAGGGTGAGGAGAAGAAAGGAAAGGAAGGGTAGGCGAGGCATGAGGAGATATTAAAAATTAGACGGGAGTTAATTTGAAATAACTGGGAGATAGTTGAAAATAATTGGGAGTTTGTTTTTTGTATATCCGATGTGCAGCATTTTAGGACTGCTTTTGAACACCGAAACTCCAGAAAACCTCCGATTTTATCGGGAAATCCACTGTTCAGGGTTGAGAGTGGTCTTGCCCTTGCGCACCTGGAACTGAAGGGTCGCGTTGCCAGAGTCATCGGTGGCGATAGTGCCCAAAATCTGATTGGTCTTGACCTTCTGACCCTGCTTGATGCTTACTTGCGAGAGGTTGCAGTAGACCGTGAGGTACTTGCCGTGTGAAACAATCACGTTGTACATACCACCGAGGTTGAACAAGGCAGTCACTTCACCTTCAAAGATGCTGCGGGCTTTGGCACCGCGCTGTCCCGTGAGGTTGATGCCCTTATTATCGAGGCTTACGTTTTTCAGACCTTCAACATTGTACTTCCCGTAGCGGTTGGAAATCATATAACTTCCCGTAATGGGGGCTGAGAACTTACCCTTGTTGGCCTCGAAGTTGGACGACAACTTCTTATCTGCTGCCACGTCCTTCTTGAGCTTGTCTGCCTTCTTTTGTTGAGCCGCTCCCTTTTGTTTTGCCAAGCGTTCGGCTTCCTTGCGACGACGTTCAGCCTCCTCAATTTCCTTTTGGATGAGTTGGTCAATGCGCTTGTTCAGGTCGTTCGCCTTTTTGCGCTGCTGATCAAGCGTTGAGGAGAGTTGTTTCTGGCGCTTCTTGAGCTTGTTCACCACTGCCTGACGGTCCTTTTTGTTCTCCTCCATTTTCTTTTGCTGGGAGCGACCTTCCGCCAGGAGTTGTTCTTGCTTTTGCTTCTTGGAGTTGAGTTCTTCCTGCTGCTTGCGCACCTTCTCTTCCTTTTCCTGGATGATAAGTCCCTGCGCACGCTGGTACTTTGAGAACTCCGTCACATAGCGCAGGCGTCGGTACATCGTGCGGTAGTCTTCGGCTGAGAAGACAAAGAGCCACTTCTCCTGCGTAATGCGATTGCGGTGCATGTAAAGGATGGCGCGCTGATACTGTGACTTACATTGGGCAAGGTCAGCCATCAAGCGTGCCAATTCTTGTTCCAAAAGGCGAATGTCACGCTTCAGGCGCTTCACGTCGCGCTCAATGCCTTGCACATAGCGCTGCTGCTCACCAAGCTGTGCGTTGATGAGCATTAAGTTGTTGAGTTGCGACTTCACGTCATTCTTTGCCACCTTGAGGAGCTTCTCGTTGTTGGCAATTTGCGACTTTAGGGACTGCTCTTCCTTCTTTAGATTTTCAATCTCTGCCGTAGTGACTTGTGCCGAAAGGACGAGCGAACTGCAGAAGGCGAGGAGAATCAGGATATGCTTCATTCCAGAGTGTGAATTGCGGGCGGATTAGTTGCCTAAGAGTTTGGAGATGAGATTAAGAATGTCTTTTGCCGCCACAGCGTTGTAGCGCGACGAAAGCGTAGTGGGAGTGGGGGCAGCAGCTTGGGTGTCAATGCGTGAAAGGGCGAGTGTCATGCCTAAGTTGTCGCGTCCGCTGATTCCAAAGCTGATTAACTGTGGGAAGGATACGTTGTCGAGGGTCGTAAAATTATCGTACGAGCAATAAACGTAATCCTTGCTGTTTTTAGGTTGGACACTGGTGCGCGTGAGTTGGCGCAGAGCCGTTTCGGTGCGGAATTCATAATTCACAACAGGCGTTTCGCTAAGTGTGAATACGGTTTCGCCACCTTCGCGCTTGACCTTGAAATCACCATAATGTGCTGCCACATCAGTAGTGCCTGGAATGAAAAGCTCATTCCAGAAAAGGGCTTGCAAGGTGGTAAAGTTGAGATTCGCCTCTTTGAGTACGCTCACATCATTGTAGTTGCCACGCACATAGCGTTTGTTGGCGCGGTCAACGAGTAGCACTTCTGTGGGAGTAAATTCCACTCTGCCCACCTCAAAACCAAGGAAGGTAAATGACAGTTGGATGAGCTCGTCACGCTTCATCTTCAAACTGCCGTTGACCGACACTTGCTTGCCGTCTAAGGTGAGTTCTACATCCGTCTTTGCGGAAATCACCTGTGAGGGCACGTTTTTAGTGGCAAGTGCCTGTACGTAAGCTGCCGAACTAAGGGGAGATTCCTTGCTGGTCAGCATTGACGAGGACTTACAGCCCGTGAGGAGGAGCATCCCAAGGAAAAGGAGGGGGATGAGGTATTTACAGTGTGTCATATTCGTAGGTTTGTGGTTCCAATCAGCGCTTGCAGAAGTATCGCCAGGGAGGTCGTAAACGGTATATGCGAGATTGTGAAAACTAATATGGAGTTAAATCAAATTAAGCGCCGATTTGTTTGATTTAAGCGCCGATTTGTTTTGGGGCACTCAGAAGGGAAATTTGAAATTGCGTTATTCCTGGTATTTTTGCTGCTTCTGAATCTCCTCCGCGCGCTTCCAGAACTTACGGGCACTCTTGCGGTCGCCCAATTTCCAGTAGATGTCGCCCGCATGCTTGTAGTAGGTGTCGGACTCTTCACCCTCTGGCACGGCAGCTAAGGCTTGGTCGATGTAAATCTTGGCTTGCGTATATTGTCCTAATTGATAGAGCACCCAAGCATAGGTGTCCAAGTAAGTCGCTTCGTCGGGCGTTAGTTCGCAGGCACGGTGTGCCATGGTCATCGCCTTTTGAAGGTCGCGCTCATCAAGGGAGAGGAAATAAGCGTAGTTGTTGAGCGCAGAAGCATTGTCGGGGTTGCAGGTAAGAGCATTGTCGTAGGCAGCAAAGGCGCGTTCCAAGTCTGCACGTTCGTGATAGAGGTCACCCATCATGCCATAAATTTCACTTGCCAACTCCTTATCCTCACTTTCCATGAAGTAAGACTCTCCACGTTCCAGCATTTCTAATGTTTCATCCACTTTGCCCTGCTGAAGTTTGTATGCAGCCGAGAAGTAGTAGAATCTGATTTCCTGAGGGTCGTAGAATTGCCCTTCGTCGCAGAGGCGGATGACTTCATCGTCCTGATCGTTGTTAAAACAAAGGCTTACTCCATGAAGTCGGATGGACGTATTTTCAGGTTGAAAGCGCAGGGTGCGGTTGATGAGGTTCATCAAACTGTCGGGAGCGGCATTCATTTGCCACAGCAAGGCAGTGTGAACTACCAGAATCTCTCCCGTGGCATTTTCTGGATGCTCCAGAGTGTCGAGGAACGCACGTAATTTGGGCAAACTCGCCTCTTGCTTCTGAACACAATGGGACGTGTACAACTTCAACACTTCTGCGCGAACCTTCTCTTCAACATGTTTGTTTTTGACAAAGACTTGAAGTTGACGGAAGAAATTCTCGTCGTCTTCCTGCTGCGCATAGTGATCTAAAAGGGCATATTGCGCTTCCGAATTGTGGGGAGACTGGCGCAACACGTCCTGATAGATGGCACGCGCAGTGTCGGGGCGGTTAAACAACTGCTCGTAGAAGTTCCCCTTCAAGAGTTGGTACTCATACACGTTGGGATTGTCGGCAATGAGCGAGTCAACGAAGGAAATGAGGCGAACAGAGTCGTTCGTGTGCGTGTAGACCATCAACTTGCCACGAATAATCGCTTTGTTGCGCCCACTTTGGCGCTCCATATAATTGTAAACGTTCAGCGCCTCTGCGTAATGCTGTTGCTCGGTATAGGATTGTGCTAAACTGAGCAGCACGGAAGTGGTAGGGTTCAGGCTTGCCATGCGTTCGTAACACCTTAGCGCCTTTTCTGCATACCCTTCGTGGTGGAGCATTATGGCATAATCTTCCAGAATGTCTAAATCTTCAGGAGCATAATGGGCTGCGCGCTCAATGTGATGCAAGGCTTCCTTGCGTAAGAGGGAGTCTTCACGTTTGGCATAAGCGTATTTCACACGAGCTAAGCGACACAGCACTTCTGAAGCCGTAGAGTCAATTTCCAAAGCGCGTTCCAGCAATACGCGGTGGGCATCAATTTCATTATTCTCACTGCAAAGCAGCGCTTCGTGGAACAGCACGTTAAACATGTGACGTACTGCCGATGTAAGTTGCTTGCGTTGTGGGGGAACTGCCTTCTTCTTGCTCTTTTTCTTTGCGTTGCCGTTGTTGGATAAGAACATCGTCCCAAAGGGCAACTCAGTATCAGCATGAGTTGCCTTTTTGCTCGTGCCACAACTCATGAACAAAATCAAGAGAAGGCAGAGAGGAAATATAAGATGGGACTTGCGAAAAAACATTCGGGAGATAATTTGATTTTATTGGGAGTTAGTTGAAAAAAACTGGGCTTTAGTTTTTGACATGAAGTTATGCCTTTCCCGTGTGTCCGAATCCGCCCGCTCCGCGTTCGGTTTCGTCAAGTGTTTCCACCGCTTCCCATTCCACCGTTTCGTGGCGTGCTACCACCATTTGGGCAATGCGTTCACCATCGTTGATGACGAAGTCCTCGTTGGAGAGGTTCACGAGAATAACCCCGATTTCACCGCGGTAATCAGCGTCAATGGTGCCGGGAGTGTTGAGTACGGTAATGCCCTTCTTGAGTGCAAGCCCCGAACGGGGGCGCACCTGTGCTTCATAACCCTGGGGGAGGGCAATGAAAAGCCCTGTGGGCACCAAGCAACGTTCCAAGGGGCGCAAGGTGATGGGCGTGTCAAGATTGGCACGGAGATCCATGCCAGCACTCAGCGCAGTGGCATAAGCAGGAAGGGGGTGATGAGAGCGGTTGATGATTCTGATATTCATAGGTTCAAAATATTTTCAGGGATTATCCTTATATTTCACCGCAAAAATAAGAAAAATAAGTCTATCCCCGTTTTTTTATTTCAGAAAGTAGAGGGTAACTCTTTGCTTTTAACTACTTTTGCGTGTATGAACTGGCAAACACTACTTTCTCACAAGCGCTTTGGTAAAGAAGACAGCCACAAAGCGCTTTCAGAGCGACGCTCAGAATTCCTTAGGGATTACGACCGCTTGATATTCTCGCCCGCCTTTCGTAGGATGCAGAATAAGACGCAGGTGTTCCCCCTTCCGGGTAGCATCTTCGTGCACAACCGCCTTACCCACAGCCTTGAAGTGGCAAGTGTGGGCAGGTCGTTGGGGACTGACGTTGCGGCAGAGCTTTTAGCGCGCCATCCCGAGTTGCGTGAGGTGCCTTTGGCATCTATCGGGGGAATCGTCTCAGCGGCATGCCTTGCTCACGACATGGGGAACCCTCCCTTTGGACATTCAGGGGAGCGTGCCATCCGTAGTTTCTTTGCCGAAGGAAATGGTAAGCGCTTCAACAACTATGTGGCGCCTGATGGCGACCGCCTGACGCACGCCCAATGGTTGGACTTCATACATTTTGATGGGAATGCCAATACCCTTCGCTTGCTGACCCACCAATTTGGGGGGCGCAGAAAGGGCGGTTTCGTGATGACCTATTCTACGTTGGCGAGTGTGGTGAAATATCCGCATTCTTCCATGATGGGAACGAAGAAGTCGAAGTTTGGTTTCTTCAATGCCGAGTTGGAAACGTATGAAACGATTGCCCGTGAGTTGGGAATCCCCGTGCTGGAAGAAGTGGCGGGAGAAAAGCGCTATGCGCGCCATCCCCTCGTGTTCCTCGTTGAGGCTGCCGATGACATCTGCTATGAAATTATGGACATTGAGGATGCCCATAAGTTAAAACTCCTCAGCGACCAGGAGACGTTGGACTTGTTCCTCGGTTTCTTTGAGGCAGACGAGCGTGAACACATCCTCGCCTCTTACGTTTCGGATACCGATGTCGACGATCAGATTATTTACCTGCGTTCCTGCGTCATCAATGCGTTGGAACAGGCGTGTGTGAATATTTTTGTGGAGAACGAGGCTGCTATTCTTGAGGGCACTTTCACAGGGTCGCTGATAGACCACCTTCCTGAGCATTTGCATCAAGCCTACAAGGAGTGTGAACACGTTGCCCACCGCAAAATCTACAATTCAAAGGCGGTAACCGACATAGACCTTTCGGGGTATCACATCATCTATACCTTGCTGGACTTGCTTACCGATGCCGTTGTTTCTCCAGAGAAGGCTTACAGTCAACTCCTCCTACGCCAAATTTCTACACAATACCAAGTGCGTGCCCCGCGCCTTTACGACCGCCTCATGGCAGTGCTCGACTACATTTCAGGCATGACCGACGTCTATGCCCTTGACTTGTATCGTAAGACTAAGGGGCATTCGCTGCCGATGGTGTAAATATAGTGAGGAGTGAGAAGTGAGTAGTTAGTAATACCTTGCGGGGTGAATGGACGCAAGGTATTACTTTTGCCTTACTCCTAACTTTCCTCCTCCTTAAACCTTCAACCTCAACTGTATTCCACTCCGCAAGGTATTCCTCACTACTAACAACTAACTTCTTACTCCAACATCAATTACTCTCTCCGACATATTCTTCGCAGCACGAGTTTGCTGGGCGGGGTGCAGGTGCTTCACCTGCTCCTTTCTGTGGTGCGCAATAAATTTACGGCAATTTTCATTGGTAGTGCAGGAATTGGTTTGGCAGATTTGTACGCAAGAAGCGCGGAAATGGTGGGACACCTAACGCAGTTGGGGTTGGGAATGAGTGGGGTGCGCCGTATTGCTCAATTATATGAGGAGGAACCTGCAGGTGTGGCGTTACGTAACAGTATCGCCGCCTTGCGCTCGTGGGTGTTGGTGACAGCGGTGCTTGGTGGTGGAGTGATGTTACTTCTTTCCCCCCTCTTAGCCCTATTGTTGCTGAAGGATCAAGGGAGATGGATTGAATGTTGTGCGTTGGCACCTTTGGTGTTTTGCGCTACCCTTTTTTCGGGAGAAATGACCTTGTTGAAGGCGACCCATCAGTTGA
The DNA here is from genome assembly GCA_045656425.1 of Alloprevotella sp. GTDB lineage: Bacteria > Bacteroidota > Bacteroidia > Bacteroidales > Bacteroidaceae > Alloprevotella. Next base: position 34,772 of record JAZORE010000030.1, on the reverse strand, counting down.
AAAAGTTGGCGCTTTGTACAGCAGTTGGCGCAGTGGTGACGCTTTGCCTGACCGTCCCCCTTTATGTGCTTTTCGGTAGTGTGGCAATTATCCCTGTACTGACACTTTCAGCCTTCTCATTACTCTGTATTTACCTTTGGGCAACGACGCGCCATTACCCTTATGCGCTCAATTTCCGTCATGAGTCGTTCCTCAAAGAAGGACTTCCCCTTTTGCGTCTTGGAGTGTCCTTTGTGTTGGCGGGAGTCGTGGCTTCGGCGGCAGAATTGGCGGTGCGTTCGTTTATAAATTGGCAGTCCAGTGAAGCGTTTGTAGGGTTTTACGGTGTAGGTTTCACACTGATCGTAAGTTATGCGCGCATTATCTTTGTAGCCGTTGATGCCGATTATTACCCTCGCCTGACGGCAGTTGTGGAGCATCATCAAGAGATGAATACTATCATCAACCGCCAGACGGATGCGTTGGTGATGCTCATGACTCCTTTCTTGATTTCCTTCGCTTTAGGGTTACCCTACATCATTCGCCTTTTGTACACCGAGGAGTTCCTTTGTGTAGCCCCCATGGTGCTTGCTGCGCTCTGTTATATGTTTTTTAAGGCTGTTTACACCCCACCAGCATACCTTTCTATAGCTAAGGGAGATTCAAAGATTTATTTGGTGATGGAGGTGTTGTATAATATTGTATTTATGGTGGCTGTAGTTGGCGGTTTTCATTATGGCGGCCTCCTCGGTGCGGGGGTTGGACTTACCATAGCCAACCTCTACGACCTTTTAGCCATCAGCATCTTCTATTCCTACCGTTACAAGTACCGTATGGAGCGTGCCACGTTGTGCCGTACCCTCATGCAGTTCTTGCTTTTGGCATCCACGATAGGCGTTTGCGTGATACCTAATGTGTGGGTGAGATATGGTGTCGGAGTTCTCCTCTTACTGGCGTCATTAGGTTTAGGATATAAAGTGTGGCGCGATAGAAAGTAGACGCCTTTCGCAAATGCACTGATAGGTATAAAACAAAAATATCTGAGAGATCGAAAGGTCTCTCAGATATTTTTTGTGAATGGATATATCGCATTATCGCAAAGATTTCTTCAGCACTAAGCGTGCCTCGGGACCCATATTAAAGAGAAGGTCAACGATACTCAAATCAGCGATGAAACCGTGTTTTTGTGCAAACACTTGGTAGTAGGGTACAGCGCAGAAATCCGTGTCCGTTTCCCACGAAAGTTTGGGCGTGATGGCCTCGCGCAGGTCGGTTATCCCTTCTTGGAGTGTTGTACAATAACTATCCGTTTGCGTAATGGTGGGTGTGAGGTCCAATAGTCCGAGTACCGTATGTTGCAATCCCTCATTGAAATCCAATAAAAAGTCTATGCGCTTCTCGTAGAAGGGGCGCAAATCATCGGCATAGTAATCGAAGAAAGGACTGCGCTCATAACTACTTTGGAGGGCGTTCCAGTGAAGGTGGCGCCAGTTTCCGTGGTCCGAAATACGGATGTCGCGCATCGCTGCTTTGCCAAAAGCAGGCTTTTCGATGGGCACGGTGAGCGCCTGCACGCCGTTGGGACCTGCGATGAGGCAACGGTTGCGGTAGGTCTGCTTCACGTAATGGTCGTGCGTCTCAAGCAACACCAGTTGTGCTGCATACAGACGTGCGTAATAGCGTATGGGGGCAAGGTATGCCGAGGTAAGTAGAGGAATAGAAACCATTGGAGCACGTTAATTCAAGCGTAGGAACAATCTGTCAAGACGGATGACACCGTCCTTCATGCCGTAACTGACGCAGAAGGGTTTTCCTACGAGGGCGCGGTAAGGCACAAGTCCGTAGGGCATGTGTTGCGTTTCAAGCCAGTAGTAATCATTGAGGAATGCTACGGTCTTTACCAACCTTCCGTCAATAAGAATTTCATTGTTGTGGCGCAGGGTTACGAAGGCGCCTTCCTTGCGTAGGAGGTGCCACAGTTGGCGTGCGTTGTGGGGAGTGATGTGAATCTCTTGTCCTGCCGCGGGAACTACGAGCGGTTTGTCTGCATGTGAACGCTTACGGGACGACACGCGTTGGCGTTCGGTATCAATCCAAACGGTATCGCCAGGCAGTGCGGTGCAGGTGGCGAGGCACACAGGCGCTTCAGGTTGCTGCTGATGGCGGAATGCCACACGGTCGCCCGCCTGCGGTCGGTTCGTTCCTGAGTATGCCATGCGGTTTACCAAGATACGGTCGCCTGCTTGCACGCCCCATTCTACGATACTTCCTTCCGCCACGTACTGCGTGAGGAAGAAATAACGCACAACTACCAATACCAGCATGGCGATTAGTAGAGGGAGTATGTAGAGGCGAAATTTGCGTAGTTTCATGGGGAGGAGGTTAAGTTTCTTGAGGAGGTGTTTTCCCTGAAAATTCACTCCGCAAGGCATCTTTACTCTTTACACTTTTATCTTTACTCTTCTCTCTGCTCTTCTTAAAACTCAGTTCTAAACAAGCGCTTCCAACGGATGCCTCCGTTGAAGATGCCGCGGTCGGGGTCGAGTGAAAGCCAGATGAAGAGGGGTTTACCTACGATATGGTCTTCAGGCACGAAGCCCCAGAAGCGAGAGTCAGCGGAGCAATCGCGGTTGTCACCCATCATCCAGTAATAATCTTGCTGGAAGGTGTATTCCGTGGTGGCTGTTCCGTTGATGAAAATCTGTCCGTCCTTCACTTCAAGTGTATTCCCCTCATGCGTGGTGATGCAGGGGGCATAAATGGGGAGTTCGGCAAGGGTGAGGGTGCGCTTTACACCCTTCTTAGGAATCCAAATGCCGTTGGGACCGCCGTAGTTGGCAGCCGTCCAATCCTTGGGCATATTGATGGGGTAGAGTCCGCTGTTTGCCGACTCTGAAAGGGGCGCATTTTTGTCGATGAAACCGAGGCGTTCGAGTTCAGCCTTTGCCTTTTGTGTGAGGGGCATACCATGACCAGCCATAAACGACTGCACATCTTCAAAGGAAATACCCAAATCCTTCATGTGTTCGTCATTCATCTCGCGGCGGAAGGTCACGTCGTAATTAAACTGGGCATGCTCGGGTTGAGGCTGAGGTTTCCCGTCAAGGTGAATGATGCCGTCAACAATGCGCAGGGTCTGTCCGGGCAAACCTACGCAACGCTTCACATAGTTGTCGCGACGGTCGGTGGGACGCACCACCATTTCACCGAAGATTTCGGGGTGGCTCAACATATATTGGCGACCGTAAGTGTAGCGGCGGTTGTAGATGAGTTGCTGCTGCTCATAGGTCATGCTTTCAGTGGGTTCGATGTCGGCATTACTTTCCTGAAGAATCTGCTGACCGATGCCGTAACACGCCGTGCGGAAGTCGGGATTCGTAGCTTTGATGCACACGGTATCACCTGCGGGGAAGTTGAACACTACAATGTCGTTGAGTTCCACCTCTCCGAATCCCTTCAAGCGGCGGTACTCCCACTGCGGAAAGTCGGAGTAACTCTTTCCACCTCCAAGGAAGGCGGGCATCGTATTTTGTGTCAAGGGCATCGTCAAGGGCGTGCGCGGAACAGCAGGTCCGTAGCTCAACTTACTCACACAGAGGTAGTCGCCCACAAGCATGGTCTTTTCCAACGAAGATGTGGGAATCACAAAATTCTGGAAGAAGAAGTTGTTGAGGAAGTACATAACAATGCCCGCAAAGACAAGAGCGTCTACCCAACTCATGATGAAGCGGTAAAGGGGATTTTCCAATTCCTTCCACCATCCCCAGTTGATGTACTTTGTAAAGTAAAGGTCGAAGATGAGGGGCGTCACGAGCAGTCCCCACCAAGAACCGACCCAAAAGAGGAAGGCAAAGTAGAGCAAGATATAGATTGTACCCTTAATGCAATCGGTTCGCGTTGCTCTAAGGAACAAAAATTCAGGAACTTGTTGTTTGTTTTCCATAATCCGTAGGGGTTAGAAATCAAAGAGGTCGTCTGTGGTGAGCAACCCTTCGTGATTCTTTGTAAATTCAGCTGCAAGCACCGCACCGAGTGCGAAACCACGACGGTTGTGAGCGTCGTGCGTAATCGTAATTTGGTCGGCAGGAGAGTCGTAAGTGATGGTGTGGATTCCTGGAACCTCGTCGCGGCGAATGGCGTCAATACGAAGCGCACTATCTGCCGCATCTTTCGTGCCACTTACAGTGCCATCAGCATTGTGTACCTCGCCGAGCACCCATTCCTGCTTGCGGTCGAGCGCATCAATTACTTGTTCAGCAAGGGTTACCGCTGTGCCCGAAGGCGCATCGAGTTTGTGGATGTGGTGGGTTTCTTCCATCTCTACACTGTACTCGGGGAAGCGGTTCATAATCTTTGCCAAGTACTTGTTTACGGCGCAGAAAATCGCAACTCCGAGGCTGAAGTTCGAAGCCCAGAAAAGCGTCTTGCCCTGTTTCTCACAGAGTTCACGCACTTCAGCATCGTGTTGTTCGCGCCAACCGGTAGAACCGCTGACTACCTTTACGCCCTGCTCGAAAGCACGGCAGATGTTGCCAAATGCCGAACTGGGGTTTGTAAATTCAATCGCCACATCAGCGCTGCGGAAAGCGTCGGAATCAAAGTCCGCTTGATTGTCTACATCTATCTTGCAAACAATCTGGTGTCCCCTTGAAAGGGCTATTTCTTCAATCATACGGCCCATTTTGCCGTAACCAATCAGTGCGATATTCATTGTAAAATTAAATCGTTAAGTCGTTAGTATCATTGAGCGCCTCAACCTCATTTAAGAGTGGGCGCGTCTGTTCCATTATTAAGAAAAGTTCTTCTGTAGTTTCCGCACGCAGCATCGCAATACGCATTTGTTTGAAATTAGGAATACCCTTGAAGAGTGGAGAGGCAGCCAAGTGGCGGCGTACGTGGAGAATGCCGCGATACTCATCAATGCGTGCGACGCTGGTCAGCACTTGTTCTTTCAAAACGTCCAATTTCCAGTCGGCGGACATCACGGGGTAGGCGCTATCAATGACATTGTCTACGTCGTGAGCATCGGGGTGGAGCGCATCGTGCATTTCCTTAAAAACCCAGGGGCGTCCAAAGGTGGCACGTCCTACCATGGCGGCATCGACTCCAAATTCCGCAAAAGCGCGGACGGCATCAGCGCCAGTAACTAAGTCTCCGTTGCCAATGACAGGGATGTGCATACGTGGGTTTTGCTTTACCTCGCGAATCAGTGTCCAGTCAGCTTCACCCGTGTACATTTGAGCGCGTGTACGTCCGTGAATGGTGAGTGCTTCAATCCCACAATCTTGGAGCTGTTCGGCAAGGGGAACGATAATCTTACTTTCTTCGTTCCACCCAAGGCGTGTCTTGACCGTTACAGGGACATCTACGGCATCTACTACGGCACGTGTTACCTCCAACATGAGCGGTACATTTTGCAACATACCAGCTCCTGCGCCTTTTCCCGCCACCTTCTTTACGGGGCAACCGAAGTTGATGTCGAGAATGTCGGGGCGTGCGGTTTCCACCACGATTTGTGCGGCGTCACGGCAGGCTATGGGGTCCTTTCCATATATCTGAATGACCACAGGGCGCTCTTCGTCGCACACGGTGAGTTTCTGCAAACTCTTATTCACCATGCGTACAAGTGCATCGGCGGCAACGAATTCGGAGTACACCATGGAGGCACCCAATTTGCGACAGAGCAGGCGGAAGCCTATATCCGTCACATCCTCCATCGGAGCCAAGAGCAAGGGTTTATCTCCTAAATCTATGTTTCTTATTTTCATGTGGAATCAATAGTAAGTTCAGAAGGTAGAAACTCAGGGCGCAGAGCAAGGCTCCCAGTCCTAAAAGCATGGGCAAGGGTAGTTGGTCTTGCCAATTTCCCGTTTCGGGTACCTGAAGATAGAGGAGCGCAAGACTATTATTTACTACGTGCGCCACAAAGCACAAGCGGATGTCGTCGGTCAAGAGATAGAGTACACCAAGCAGGATGCCCAAGAAAATAGCGGGCACACATTGCGCCAGGTTGAAGTGGATAATTCCAAAAGTGAGTGCGCTAATCAGCACTGCCCAAAGTGGACGGACATGATAGCGGTGAATAAGCGTGCGCAGGATGCCTTCACGGAAAATGAGTTCTTCGATAAGTGGTCCAACTACGGTAAGCAACAAGATGCAAAGCACGTTTGACTTCATCGCTTCGAACATCTGCATCCTCCCTTCGTCACTAAAGGAAAATGGTTTGAGCAGGAGTTCCACCCCAAGTGCCATCAGCAGCATGCAAATAGCTGCGGGAATCATCCCTCTGAAGCGTTGTGTCTTCCAACTCGGTAGGCTGTTTTTGCGCACCAATTTGAAGAAGGGCAATAAGAAAAACAGCAGTACATACGTCCCCAACAATAGGTATCCATACTCAGCAAAGTCTGCGCCATAGGGCACACACAAGTAGTAGAGCGCCCCCGCAAAGGTTTGCGCTATAAAGTAGGAGAGTATGAGGAAAAATATGGTCATTAAAATGTTGTACTAATGTTGCGATGTATTTTCGTTGTCAAAAAGGATGATACGTGCCATTTCGCAGTCGGCTTTGATTTGTGCTTTCAGGTCATCAAGTGTGGCGAAACATTGTTCCTCGCGCAAGTGTGCTACGAAATGTAAAGTCACGGAAGCACCGTAGATTTGAGCATCAAAGTCAAAGAGGTGCACCTCTATGGACATGTCTTGTCCGTTGTCGAGTGTGGGGCGATTGCCGATGTTCAAGACGGCGGAGTAACACTTCCCCTCAACTTCTGCCCAAACGGCGTAAACCCCACCTGCGGGAATCAACTTAAAGGGTGTATCCACGCGCAGATTGGCAGTGGGAAAACCTAATTTACGACCGACCTTGCGCCCTTCCACCACGGTTCCTTTCAACGTATAGCGTCTGCCCAAGCATTTTTCTGCCGCTGCCACATTCCCAGCATAGAGCAGATTGCGCACAACGGTGCTGCTCACGCGATGTTCTTCCACCTTGAAACCTTCGCAAAGGATTACTTCTATGCCAATCTCTGCTCCGTAGCGCTGATATTCGGGAAAACCCTCCTGTTGGTTGTTTCCAAAATGATGGTCATACCCAATGAGAAGACCTGTTACGCCAAAGCGCTCCTTGAGGTAGTCCTTCATGAACTGCTGTGCCGAAAGTTGGGCAAATTCAGCGGTGAAATCGAGGAAAACAACTTCATCCACCCCTGCTTGTTTGATGTAAATCTCCTTCTCTGCATTGCTGGTGAGCAACTGTGGTATATAGTCTTTCTGCAACACACGGCGCGGATGTTCCGTAAAGGTAATCACCATAGAGGAACAACCTTTCGCTTGCGCAACTTCAACGAGGTTGCGCAGCAAGTAGTGGTGGCCCTGGTGAACACCGTCAAAAAAACCGATGGTTGCAATCATCTTACGTTCAACTATGAGATTTTGTAGGGTAACTAAGCAACTCAAAATGGAATATCGGAAATTGTAAAAACAATCTCCGAGTTTGTAGCGTTTAAGTGCCGATTTTTTTGATTTAAGTCCGAGTTTGTTTTCATAGTACGAAACATTTTTGAAGGAAACTCAAGACTTAGAGTCAAAATATTAAGTTTCAAGTGATTATTCTGTCAATAGCGCTTCTGCCGTAGGTAACCAAGCACTGTTCGCTGGAGCGAGCACGGCTTGAAGTCCGCACTTGCGGGCTGCTTCGCAATTTACTTCTGAATCATCAAAGAAGAGAATGTCGTCAGCAGGGCAACCAATGCCTGCAACGACCTTTTCAAAGATTTCGGGATGAGGCTTCTCTACGCCGAGTTCGCAGCTGAGGAACACTTTGTCAAAGAAGTCCTTAACCTGTAATCCCTTGTAGCGGAAATATCCGTTCTCCGCCATGCTCCAGTGCACGGGATTCGTGTTTGAAAGCACATGAAGGGTGTATTTCTCCTTCAAGCGGAGCAACATTTCAAGGCGCTCTACGGGTACATCCAACAAGTAGCGTTCCCATGCGCCAACGATTTGTTCATTGGTCAAGGCAGAGTTATTGCTCTTCTCACGAATGATATCACAGAACTCCTCTGTGGTAATCGTTCCACGTTCAAAGTCGGAGAAGAAACCGCCCTGTTGGTAGGTGCCGAGGTAGGGCACGATGTCAAAACCGAGTTCGGCAAAAGCCTTGATACAGCGTTGCTTGTCGAGGTCAACAAGTACGCCGCCAAAGTCGAAAAGCAGGTGTTGCATGAGGAATTAAGGTTATAAGGTTATGAGGTTATAAGGTTTTGAGGGACTGTCCAGTCTGCGATTCTGTAGTTGTAAGGTTGTAAGGGAAAATTCCAATCTGCATAGCCTTAGAACCTTAAAGCGAAGCGACCTTAAAACCTCATAACTTCCCAACTAATCATTCGGAACAATCTTATAAAGTTTATCGGATGGACGTACCTTTTCAGGAACCTTGATGGCGATGTACTCGCCCTTCTTTGCGCTCTGAACAGGTCCATTGGTGTGGATTTCTTCTGCCGTGACGAAGATAATGCCAGTGGTGGGACCCGTAATGAGCAACTTATCGCCCACATTCAGTTCACCCGCCTCAATCAAAAATTCCGCTACGCCGAGTTTTGAGAAGTATTTGATGTTCTTACCAATATACGTCTTCTTCTCCGTTGCGTTAGAACCGTACTTCTTACTCCATTCGCCAAGGCGTTGTCCCTGATAATAACCATCCCAAAAACCACGGTTGAAGACAGTCGTGAGTTCGGCATCCCATTCCGCAATGCGCTCTTCGGTGTAAGTGCCATCGAGCACCGCCTGAATGGCTTCTTTGTAACACTTCACCACCTTGTAAACATATTCTGCACTACGCGCACGACCTTCAATCTTGAAGACGCGCACACCTGCGTGCATCATCTTATCAATAAAGCCTACGGTCTTCAAGTCCTTCGGGCTCATGATGTACTTATTATCCACGGCGAGTTCAACACCCGTTTCGCGGTCGGTAACGATGTAACCACGGCGACATACCTGCATGCACTCGCCACGATTTGCCGAACGTCCGAGATTGTCGAGCGAAAGGTAGCACTTGCCACTCACCGCCATGCACAAAGCTCCGTGGCAGAACATTTCAATTCGGATGCGCTCGCCACGAGGTCCGCGAATGTCCTGACGCTCTATCTCATCATAGATTTCACGAACCTGATCCATGTTCAGTTCTCTCGCCAAAACGACCACGTCTGCGTAGCGGGCATAGAACTTCAAGGCTTCAATGTTCGAGATGTTGAGTTGCGTAGAAAGGTGAATCTCCTGGCCAATTTCATGACAATAGGTAAGCACGGCTACATCACTTGCAATGACGGCAGAGATACCCGCTTCTTTTGCGGCATCACAAATTTTGCGCATCATGGGGAGGTCTTCGCCGTAGATAATGGTATTTACGGTGAGGTAAGACTTCACCCCGCGCTCGTTGCAGAGTTCCGCAATTTCGCGCAAGTCGGCAATGGTGAACTTTGTGGCAGAGTGCGCACGCATGTTCAGACTCTCAATGCCGAAGTATATAGAGTCGGCACCAGCTTTGAGAGCCGCGTGAAGGGATTCGCGCGAACCGACGGGCGCCATTATTTCATAGTTGTTCATCATAGGAGGTTATGAGGGGGAAGGTTTTGAGGTCTTGAGGTGATGAGGAGTTGTTTATTTAATGGTTGTGCCACCGTTCTTTCCAATAGCGTCAGCCTTTGTAATAACCACCTCTTTGACCCCAGCGTTTACCGCTTGAAGGGCATTTTCAATCTTGGGAATCATCCCACCAGAGATGGTGCCGTCGGCAACGAGTGCTTGGAACGATTCGGCATTGATAGTGGAAATCACAGAAGTCTCATCCTCGGGATTGCGCATCACTCCAGGGAACTCAAAGCAATAGACGAGGGTGGTGTCAAAGTGTTGTGCACAGGCCTTTGCCGTTTCACCAGCAATCGTATCGGCATTCGTGTTGAGTAAGTTACCTTCGCCGTCGTGCGTAAGGGGTGCCATGACGGGTGTTACTCCCGAACGAATCAGCGAAGCCAAACGCGCACCGTCAGCCTCTTTAACGTCACCCACGAAGCCGTAATCAACATCCTTTACAGGGCGCTTTTGCGAGCGAATCACATTCATGTCGGCACCCGTAAGTCCAAGGGCATTCACACCATGTGCTTGAAGACCAGCAACAATACGCTTGTTTACCAATCCTCCGTACACCATCGTTACGACCTCAAGCATCGCCTGGTCGGTAACGCGACGGCCGTTGACCATCGTAGTCTCAATACCCAAACGTGAGGCAATGTCTGTGGCTGTTCTGCCACCACCATGCACCAAGAGTTTATACCCCTCAATGGCAGAAAAGTCTTTAAGCAGTGAAGCAAGACTGTCGCTATTTTCGACAATCTTGCCACCCACTTTTATGATAGTTAATTTCTCCTTCATGCTTATTCAAGATACGTGTATCCGTAAAGTCCGGCACGGTAATTGGAAATAAATTCCTTACCTTCCGCCTCGGTGATTTTACCTTCCTTAATGGCCTTGCTCACCCAGATTTCAAGGCGACGCACCAACTTCTTGGGGTCATACTGTACGTATTCCAAAACGTCGGCAACGGTTTCCCCGTCAATCGTGCGCTCAATAACATAACCATCTTTATCAACCGAAAGGTGGACAGCGTTAGTATCGCCAAAGAGGTTGTGCATGTTACCCAAAATTTCCTGATACGCACCCACGAGGAACACACCAATGTAGTAGTGCTCGCCATTCTTCATCGCGTGAAGAGGAATGTAATTCGTCTGCTGGTTGTGATTCACATACGCACAGATTTTACCGTCTGAGTCACAGGTAATATCCTGAATGGTAGCACTGCGCGTGGGGCGCTCATTCAGACGCGCAATCGGCATGATGGGGAAGAGTTGGTCAATCCCCCAAGAGTCGGGCATAGATTGGAAGAGCGAGAAGTTGCAGAAGTACTTGTCGGACATCTCCTTATCCAACTTGCGCAATTCTTCGGGAGCGTGCTTCTGATGGTGCACCAATTCCGCTACTTCACGAGAAATCGCCCAATAGAGACTCTCAATCTGTGCACGCGTTTTGAGGTCGATGATGCCGTGGCGGAAGAGGTCGAGTGCTTCTTCGCGGATGTCTTCAGCATCGTGCCAGTCTTCAAGCATAGAGCGTGAAGAAAGTTTGTCCCAGATTTCAGTGAGGTCGTGCACCAACTTATGGTCGTTTTCGCCAGGCTGGAAGTCCTCGGGCATCTGCGGAACACTCACACTTTCAAGCGTATCAATGATGAGCACAGAGTGGTGTGCAGTCAACGAACGTCCACCTTCCGTAATGATATTGGGGTGGGGAATGTTGTTTTTATTTGCAGCTTCCACGAACGTGTAAACGCAGTCGTTGACATACTCCTGAATGCTATAGTTTACCGAACTTTCAGAGTTGCTGGAACGCGTACCGTCGTAGTCCACACCAAGACCACCACCGCAGTCTACAAACTTCACGTTGAACCCCATAGCGTTGAGTTGCACATAGAATTGTGCCGCTTCGCGAAGGGCGGTAGAGATACGGCGAATCTTCGTAATCTGCGAACCAATGTGGAAGTGCATCAACTGAAGGCATTCGCGCATGCCCATCTTGTCGAGCATTTCAAGGGCTTGGAGGAGTTCGGAAGAGTTGAGACCGAATTTTGAGGCATCGCCACCACTTTCCTGCCACTTACCCGAACCGTTGGAAGCCAACTTGATACGCACACCGAGGTTGGGACGCACGCCCAACTTCTCTGCGGTTTCAGCGATAATCTTGAGTTCAGGGAGTTTTTCAATAACGAGGAACACACGCTTGCCCATCTTCTGTGCGAGCAGCGCCATCTCGATAAAGTTCTGGTCCTTGTGACCGTTACAGATAATGAGCGAGTCAGAATCCATATTTGTTGCCAATACGGCATGGAGTTCAGGTTTCGAACCCGCTTCAAGTCCGAGGTTGTATTTCTTACCGTGAGAAATGATTTCCTCAACGACAGGGCGCATCTGATTCACCTTAATAGGGAAGATGATAAAGTGGTCGCCCTGGAAATTATATTCTTTACCTGCCTTTACAAAGCATTCATTGGTCTTCTCGATACGGTTATCAAGAATGTCAGGGAAGCGAAGGAGAACGGGCGCCTGAATGTGGCGCGTTGCCAGTTCGTCAATCACTTCCTTAAGATCTATCTGTACACCATCCTTACGGGGCGCAACGTACACGTTTCCCTTATCGTTGATGCCAAAATAGTTTACGCCCCATCCTTTGATGTTGTAGAGCTCTTCAGAATCTTCAATTCGCCATTTACGCATAATGATTGAGATTTTAGAGGGGTGGAGTGGAAATATGTGGGGTGAGGGTCTTAAAAGTGTCTAAAGTCTTTAGGGTCTCTAAGGTTCTTATAACCTCAAAACCTTATAACCTCAAACCTCAACCCATAATTAAATTCTTGATGGTTGATGCTACATCATTCACGCGCTGTGCGTCATGAAGCACATCAATATTTACGGTATATTGTGCTTGCGCATAGTAAGGTTCGCGCGCTGCCAATTGTTCGGTTACAAAGGTGCGCAACTCTTCCTCACTCTTACCCGTGAGCAAGGGGCGCTCGCCTTTGCTGATTCGCAGGTGTTCCAAGACCGTCTCAACCGATGCTTTCATGTAAACGGTTGTAGCCGTCTCGTTCAAATAGGTCATGTTGTCGAAGAAACAAGGGGTACCTCCACCGCAGGAAACTACCACATTCTCAAACTCCGCCACCTCATGGAGCATGCGACGTTCCAAGTCGCGGAATTTTTCTTCACCTTGTTCTGCAAAAATCTGTGGCACCTTTTTGCGGAAGCGCTCTTCGATGTACCAGTCAAGGTCATAGAAACTGCATCCTAATTGCTTAGCAAGCGAGCGTCCCACAGTGGTCTTTCCCACGCACATATATCCAACAATAACGATTGCCTTCATAGTTGTTTCGAGGGGGTTACTTCTTCTTTTTCTTCTTCTCGCCCTCAGTTTCTACGTGCTTCAAACATTCTTCGTAGGTCATATCTGCGGCTTTAGCTGCCTGTGCCTTTGAGAGTTTGTAGTTTACACCCTTGTAAGCAACATAGGGTCCGAAGCGTCCGTTCTTGATTTCCATTTCGGGGTCTTCGTCAAACTTCTTCACCACGGCCTTCACCTCGGCATCACGCTTCTCTTGAATCAATTCAATAGCACGTTCCAATGTGACATTCAAGGGGTCTTCGCTTTTAGGGAGAGAAACAAACTTTCTGTTGTGTTGAATGTAGGGACCGAATCGTCCAGTATTCACCACGATGATATGGTCTTCAAAGCTACCTAACGTGCGGGGCAACTTAAAGAGTTCAAGGGCTTCCTCTAAGGTGATTGTGCTCATGCTCATGGACTTGCCGATAGAGGCAAACATGGGCTTTTCGTCACCACCAGCTTCGCCCACTTGAACCATTGGTCCGAAACGACCAATCTTAACCATCACGCGCTTACCGCTCACGGGGTCGATGCCAAGGTCGCGCTCGCCCACCTTTTTCTCGGTGCGTTCCTGGATGACGCGTTCTACTTGTGGATCAAAATCATCATAGAACGTTTTAATCAACTCCTGCCAATTCTTTTTACCTTCAGCAACGGCGTCAAAATCTTGTTCTACGTGCGCTGTGAAGTTGTAGTTCATGATGTCGGGGAAGTTTACGAGCAAGAAGTCGTTGACGATACTACCCGTGTCAGTAGGCACCAACTTTCCCTTCATCGAACCTACCGATTCACTCTTCTGGATGCTCTTAATCTTACCCTTTTTAAGAGTCATGACGGTGTAATCACGCTTCGTGCCTTCACCTTCTCCCTTTACGACATATTCACGTTGCTGAATCGTCGAAATTGTGGGGGCATACGTTGAGGGGCGACCAATGCCGAGCTCTTCCAACTTATGAACGAGTGATGCTTCTGTATATCTGGGAGGAGCCTGCGTAAAGCGTTGAGTTGCTACAACTTCTTGTTGTTCCAACGTATCTCCTTCGCTCAATGCAGGGAGCAAAGTTCCTTCATCGTTGTCTTGTTCGTTTTCTACATCACTGCTTTCGCGATATACCTGAAGGAAACCATCGAAGATAACGACCTCACCTTGAGCTACAAAGTTGAGCGGAGAAACCTTTCCCTCTGTATCAAGCATGTCAATGGTAATTGTGGTCTTCTCCAACTGCGCATCCGCCATCTGGCAGGCGATAGTGCGCTTCCAAATAAGGTTGTAAAGGCGTTTTTCTTGAACAGACCCTGTAACGGAGTCGTTCTCCATATAAGTGGGGCGAATCGCTTCGTGTGCTTCCTGTGCCCCCTTCGTCTTAGTCTGATACGTGCGACGCTTGTGGTACTCACTGCCCATCTGCTCTACGATAACCTTCTTTGAAGAGTTCAAACAGAGTTGCGAGAGGTTCATAGAGTCCGTACGCATGTAAGTGATATGTCCGCTTTCATAGAGCGACTGTGCAATGCGCATGGTGAGTGCTACGGGATAACCCAACTTGCGAGCTGCTTCCTGCTGGAGTGTGGAAGTGGTGAATGGGGGTGCGGGCATACGTTTGGTGGGGCGCTTGGTGATTTGCGCCACGCGGAAAGACGACTCAGTGCAAGATTTCAAAAATGCCTCAGCCTCTTCGGGAGTATTAAAGCGCTGTGAAAGTTCTGCCTTGATAGTTGCTTTCGTACCATCTTCCTGGGGTACAGAGAAAGCAGCTGTAATCTTATAACCTGATTCTGCAACAAAAGCACCAATTTCGCGCTCACGCTCAACGATGAGTCGCACCGCTACGCTCTGCACACGACCGGCAGAAAGATTAGGGCGCACCTTGCGCCAAAGCACGGGTGAGAGCTTGAAACCAACCAAACGGTCCAACACTCGGCGTGCCTGCTGTGCATCAACAAGGTTGAGGTCGATGCTACGAGGATTCTTAATTGCCTCGAGGATTGCGGGCTTCGTAATTTCGTGAAATACGATACGCTTTGCCTTTGCAGGATCAATCTTAAGAACTTCCGCAAGGTGCCATGAAATGGCTTCTCCCTCGCGGTCTTCATCGGATGCGAGCCACACATTTTCGGCTTTCTTTGCTGCTGCACGAAGATCGCTTACAACATGTTGCTTGTCGGATGATATTTCATATTCGGGTTGGAACGTGTTGAGGTCCACACCGAAATCTTTCTTTTTCAAGTCGCGAATGTGTCCAAAACTGGACAACACTTTGTAGTCGTCCCCCAAGAACTTTTCGATAGTCTTTGCTTTGGCGGGAGACTCAACAATTACAAGATTCTTTTGCATAGTCAAGTTTATTTTGGCGCAAAAGTAGGAAAAAATATTATACTACACATTATATATAGCATTTTTTTAAGGTGAAAGAAGAAAGGAGAAAGGAGAAAGACCATGCGGGGCATAAAATTTTAGGTGAAGAATCATTACCTAAACATGCCACGCTGATTTCTCCTTTTCCCTTTTTCCTTTTTCCTTTAATCCCGCTTTGCGGTCTTGAATCTGCTTACGCTCGGCAACGCTCAAGTAAACTTGGCGCTGCTCTCGTTTACTCGCAGATTTCTCCTTTTTCCTTTCTCATTTCTCATTTCCCCACTCCTCTCTTTCGCGTGTAAAAATAAATAAGTAATTTTGCCCGTTATAATTAGAAATATCAAATCATTATGCTTGAAATAAGAAACTTACACGCCTCTGTAGAAGGCAAGGAAATTCTCAAGGGAGTGAATCTCACCATTGGTGATGGTGAAGTACACGTCTTGATGGGTCCCAATGGTTCGGGAAAGAGTACGTTGAGCAATGTGCTTGTGGGGAACCCTAAATATACCGTTACTGAAGGTTCAATTACTTTTAACGGCAAGGACCTCTTGGCGCTTTCTCCCGAAGATCGCGCGCACGAAGGTATATTTATGTCTTTTCAAGCACCCACGGAAATCCCAGGTGTATCCATGACCAACTTTATGCGTGCTGCTATCAATGCTAAGCGCACGTATTTCGGACAACCAGCCATTCCTGCGGGCGACTTTTTGAAACTCTTGAAAGAAAAGCGCAAACTTGTGGGATTGGATGCCCATTTTATGAGTCGTGGCGTGAACGAAGGCTTTTCAGGAGGTGAGCGCAAACGCAATGAAATCTTCCAAATGGCTGTACTTGAACCTTGTTTCTCTATTCTTGACGAAACTGACTCTGGTCTTGACGTGGATGCGTTGCGTATTGTGGCAGAAGGTTTCAATATGCTTCGCACGGAGAAGACCAGTGCCATGGTGATTACCCACTACCAACGTATGCTTGACTATCTCAAACCTGACTTCGTACACGTCCTTGTAAACGGTCGCATTGTGAAGGAAGGCACAGCTGCTTTAGGTTATGAAATCGAAGAGCGTGGCTTCGATTGGATTAAGGAAGAGGTGGCAAATGCTGAGTAACAGCTTTTAACCCCTCCACTGCAACCTAAAAAACTTTCTTATTCCATGCCAAATTCCAAACAATACATACAACTTTTCAAGGATCACCGCGCCTTGCTCGACAAGGGCAGTTGTGCGGTGATGAATGCTACACGCGAAGGTGCGGCAGTAACGCTTGAAGAAAAGGGACTCCCCACCAAGCGCACGGAGGAGTACCGCTATACCGACGTGCAGGCGGCTTTTGCTCCTGATTATGGAGTAAACTTGCAGCGCCTTGCTCCAAACGTGGATGCTTACGCCACCTACAAGTGTAATGTCCCCAACTTGAGCACCACCCTCCTTTTTGTGGTGAACGATACGCCCATCTCCTTGCCCGAAAATACGCACCTCTCCGACGGAGTGCGTATTCAGCGATTTGTAGAAAGTGGCGATTTCATCGCGGATTTTTACAATCGCGCGGCAGATAATGAAGATGGTCTTGCTGCGCTCAATACGATGCTCGCTCAGGATGGACTCTTGATTTACCTCCCTGCCCACACCTCCCTGAAGCATCCCATTCAGATTGTCAATGTGTGTGATGCCAAGCAACCCATGCTCTCCAACCGCCGCCTCTTGATTGTTGCTGAGGAAGGCGCTGAGGCGCAAGTTATTCTTTGTGACCATACAGCGGGTACGACGGCTTACCTCACTACTATGGTGACAGAGGTCTTTGCCGCCAAAGATGCGAAGATTGACATTTGTACTATTGAGGAGAATGGCGACAACCACGATAAGTTTGCGCATTACTATATCAACCAGGAGGCAAACAGCCGCGTGACGATGAACGGTGTGACGCTCCACACGGGGCGCACCTGCAATCGTGTTCATGCGCGCTTGCTGGGGGATGGTGCTGAAAGCCAAACGGCAGGTGCTGTGATTACGGGCGGTAAAGAACGTGTGGACAACCACTTGCTTGTGGAACACATTGCCCCCAACTGCCACAGTGATATGCTCTTCAAGTACGTGCTCGACGGTGAAAGTGTAGGTGCATTTGCGGGTAAGGTGCTCGTTCGTCAGGATGCACAGAAAACTACTTCGCAACAAACGAATGCCAACCTCTGTGCTTCTCCCGAGGCGCGTGCGTTCTCGCAACCCATGCTTGAAATCTATGCCGACGACGTGAAGTGTAATCACGGGTCTACTATCGGAAAACTCGATGAAAACGCGCTTTTTTACATGCGTCAGCGTGGTATTCCCGAGAGTGAGGCGCGCTTACTCCTGCAGCATGCTTTCGTAAATGAAGTCCTCCAACGCATCGAACCCGAACACTTGCGCGACCGCCTCGCTCACCTTGTAGAACTTCGTTTCCGCGGAGCGCTTCAAAAGTGTGAAGGCTGCAAAATGTGTAAGTAACGATTACGACTCATGAATAGAGAAGATTTTCCCATACTCTCCCAACTCATCTACAACCGCCCACTGGTATATCTTGATAATGCCGCCACCACGCAGAAACCACAGTGCGTCATTGATGCGATTTCTGAGATGTACAGTTGTGTGAATGCGAATGTTCACCGAGGTGTGCATTATCTCTCGCAAAAGGCTACGGACCGCCACGAGGCAGCCCGCGAGGTGGTGCGCCAATTTATAAATGCGAAATCTATATCAGAAATTATTTTCACGCGTGGCACCACGGAGAGCATCAATCTCGTGGCGCATAGTTTTGGTGAAGCGTTTCTGTGTGAGGGCGACGAAGTGATTGTCAGCACGATGGAGCACCATTCCAATATTGTGCCCTGGCAGTTGTTGCGCGACCGCAAGGGGATTGTTCTCAAGGTAATTCCTATCACAGAAGAAGGGTGCTTAGATTTCGACGCTTATAAAAACCTGTTCACTGAGCGCACAAAATTGGTAAGTGTGGCGCACGTAAGCAACGTGCTCGGTACGGTCAACCCCGTTAAAGAACTTGCGCGTATTGCCCACGAACATGGGGCAAAGATACTCGTTGATGGTGCACAGAGCACCCCGCATTTTGCCGTGGATGTGCAGGATATCGATTGTGACTTCTTTGTGTTCAGTGGTCATAAGATTTATGGACCTACGGGTATAGGTGTGCTCTATGGTAAGGAAGCGTTGCTCAACGAAATGCCCCCTTATCACGGTGGTGGAGAAATGATTGCTCGCGTGACGTTTGAGAAAACGACTTATGAGCGCTTGCCCTTCAAGTTTGAAGCGGGTACTCCTGATTACGTAGGTACGCATGCCTTGGCAACGGCACTGAATTACGTAAGTACCATTGGTATGGACAAAATTTCTGCTCACGAACGCGAAATCACACGTTACGCCATGGAGCAGATGAGTGCCATCCCCGACCTCCGCTTTTTCGGAACTGCGCCTGAGAAAGACGCCGTTGTGGCGTTCAACATCGGCAATATTCACCCCCTTGACCTCGGAACACTCCTTGATCGCCTTGGTGTCGCCATCCGCACGGGCCACCACTGCGCCCAACCCCTCATGCAGCGCTACGGCGTAGAAAGCATGGCGCGCGCCTCCTTCGCGCTTTATACCTCAAAGGAAGAAATTGATGCCTTCGTCAAGGCGTTGGATCGGGTGCGTAAGATGTTTTAAGTTAGACAATAATATAGTAGTTGTCCCGTAAAGGCGATCATACCCCCTCCCCGCTACGCGGTACTCCCCCTATCTTAAGGGGAGAGAAGAGTTTGATATTTTCGTTAAAACGACTCAACGGATGTAAACAATCTCGCTTTCACTTGGTATAAATAGTGTCGGAATACTCCGCATGGTGCTCTCCCCTTAAGATAGGGGGAGTACCTCCGCAGGAGGGGAGGGGGTATGATGATTCTTCTTATATTGGGTCAACTGCTATATAATTACCATAAGTTATTAGCCCCCTCTGACCACCCCCTAAAGGGTGACCCTATCCGTCCAGATGGGAAGTCCTACCTTAGGGGAGGACTTAGAAGGGCCAGTTCTCCTTTCTGATTTCTTCTTTTCCCCATGCTTTCCCCTCTATACAACACCTCAAACCTCATCGAAGCAGGTTGTGACGAAGCCGGGCGTGGCTGCTTGGCGGGTAGTGTGTATGCCGCTGCAGTCATTTTACCTCCTGATTATCAGAACGATTTGCTGAACGACTCCAAGCAACTTTCAGCAAAGAAGCGTTATGCCTTGCGTGAACAGATAGAGCGGGATGCCCTCGCTTGGGCAGTGGGCATTGTTACCGCTGAAGAGATTGACCAAATCAACATTCTCAACGCCTCCATCCTGGCGATGCACCGCGCCCTTGATGCGCTGAAGGTGCGTCCCGAGTTTGTGATTGTCGACGGCAACCGTTTTAAGAAGTATCAGGACTTGCCCCATACCACGATTGTCAAAGGGGATGGCAAGTACCTCTCCATTGCAGCTGCGAGTATTTTGGCAAAGACTTACCGTGACGACTATATGGCGGAGCAACACGCGCTTTACCCCCACTACGGTTGGGATAAGAATGCGGGTTACCCCACGAAGCAACACCGCGAGGGTATCCGCCTCCACGGACTTACCCCCATTCACCGTAAGACCTTTAACCAGTTGGGCGAAGGGCAACAAACGCTTTTCGATGACCCAAAATTTGGATTGACTTAAAGATAATGACAGTTCTTACTTTTACTCTTATCATTCTTATAGGTGCCTACGCCGCAGGCCTGCTGGGTTCGCTCACTGGACTCGGCGGTGGGGTAGTCATCATTCCCTTGCTCACTCTTGTGCTCGGCATAGACTTTCACTACGCCGTGGGGGCAGCACTTGTGGCTTCCATCGCCACCAGTTCGGGGTCGGGTAGTGCTTATGTGAAAGAAGGCATTACGAACATCCGCTTGGGGATGTTCCTCGAAATCGCCACGGTAATTGGCGCCGTCATCGGAGCTTTCGTAGCGTATTACCTTAATAATAATGTGATAGCCGTAATCTTTGGGTGTACGCTGATGCTTACAGGCATTATGCAGATGGTGAAGAAGCAAGACCATGAGGGCGTGAAGGGTTCTGAAGCCGCACGTCGCCTGAAACTCTTTGGTACAGCACCACAGAAGGACGGCACGAAGCGCTATTACGAACTGCGCAACGTGGGCGGTGGTTTCGGCGTAATGACCATAGCCGGAGCGCTCTCGGGAATTCTCGGCATCGGTAGCGGTGTGTTGAAGGTAATTGCCATGGACAACCTCATGAAAGTCCCCTTCAAGGTAAGTACCACCACCTCTAACTTTATGATGGGCGTAACGGCATGTGCTTCTGCCGTAGTGTATCTGCAGCGCGGAAACATAGACCCGGGCATTGCATGCCCCGTGATGATTGGCGTTCTCCTCGGTGCCTTGACTGGCGCACGCCTCTTAAAGCGTCTCGATGTCCGCCTCCTTCGCAAAATCTTCAGCGTCGCCGTATTGATGGTGGCGGTGAATATGATTTGGCAAGGCATCAACGGCCAGTTTTAGTCGCAAGCAAAAAGCTCGTTTACTTGTACCTCGTCCACTCGTTTACTAAAGAAAATAGGCAGTGATATAGGAGTTGACTCGTAAAGAGTATCATACCCCCTCCCCGCTACGCGGTACTCCCCCTATCTTAAGGGGAGAGAAGAGTTTGATACTTCCGTTTAAACGACTCAACAGATGTAAACCATCTTGCTTTCACTTGGTATAAATAGTGTAGGAGTACTCCGCATGGTGCTCTCCCCTTAAGATAGGGGGAGTACCCCCGCAGGAGGGGAGGGGGTATGATGATTCTTCTTATATTGGGTCAACTGCAATAACATTACTAAAGAATATGCAAATCCTCATCAGTCGCACCCTCCGCCTCGGCGTAACTATTGCCAGCATTTTGGCACTTATAGGCGGCATCTTTTATTTCATACAGCACGGCACCGAACTTCTTGACACAGAAAAATATCAGTCGTTCTCGTATGCCGACACGCAAAACCCAGCCACCACCACCTTCACAGGAATCCTCCAAGGGGTATGGACGGGAAATTCCGAGAGCGTCATCCAACTCGGCGTTATCGCCCTGCTGCTCACACCCATCATGCGTGTGGTGCTGTCGCTCTTCGATTTCGTGAAACAGCGCGATTGGTTGTACGTAGGCATTACCGCTTTCGTGTTGGCTGTAATTATTATAAATTCTGTGGCAGAGTAGGGGGATTTCTCTATTTTTGCTTACTTGAGGGGGTGTAAAATAAGAAAAATAATAAAATTTTGCATTTTTTTTGGCAAACCCCTTGTCAGTTTGGAAGAAATGCGTACCTTTGCACTCGCTAAGACGGAGAGGTGGCGGAATTGGTAGACGCGCTACTTTGAGGGGGTAGTGTCAATTGTGACGTGGGAGTTCGAGTCTCCTCCTCTTCACTCAGCACAAGGAAAACTTACTGAAAGGAAGATTTCCACATTGCGGAAATAGCTCAGTTGGTAGAGCACAACCTTGCCAAGGTTGGGGTCGCGAGTTCGAGTCTCGTTTTCCGCTCACCCAAAAGCAGAGCAAACCGCGGTTTAGCTCTGCTTTTTCCATTCTACGGGAGCTCGAATGGTGGAATGGTAGACACGAGGGACTTAAAATCCCTTGGGCAGAAACGCCTGTGCGGGTTCGAGTCCCGCTTCGAGCACAGAAAGTCGCAAGTTGCTATGCAACCTGTGGCTTTTCTTTTTTTTGCAGTCATAGCGTGTGAATGCTTGGTGTTAATAGTACGGCAAGTACTGGCAAGTCGATTCCCAAGCTGTATTTCCCTTGTCCACCCTGCCCCTTGTTCGGTATGGGCGCACGTCGTGCGTCCTCCCTAATAGGTGTTCCCCGCAAGCATTCGCCGTAATCTCTCTCCTCTGCGCGCAACAAAAAAAGCGTCACCCTGTGCGGATGACGCTTTGTGCGCTTCAGGATGGGCTTGAACCAACGACCCCCTGATTAACAGTCAGGTGCTCTAACCAACTGAGCTACTGAAGCAGTGTGCAATTAAGGAAACGAGCGCTTCAGGATGGGCTTGAACCAACGACCCCCTGATTAACAGTCAGGTGCTCTAACCAACTGAGCTACTGAAGCAGATTTTATAGGCTTCCCGTTAATTGCGTTGCAAAATTACTGCTTATTTTCGAAATAAGCAATATCTTTGCAAGAAAATTTTGAATATTTTTTTCAAAAGGCGATTTTTGAGGCGGTAAAGCTGGTAATTGTGGGTGGCGAACCGTTAGGCGTGAAGCATCTAAACAATTTGCCCTCCCTCTCCCTTGAATCGTTTTCCCTTTTTCCTAAAAAACTACACATATAATATATATTATGAGATCCCTTCTCTTTTCCCTCCTCTTAGTGCTCCCTCTTTTTGTGAAGGCACAACACACACAGACAGAGCAGAATCAGCAGTTTGCGCGTCAGCTCCGCATTCTTAACCGTGTATTGTCTACTCTTGACGTGTATTATGTAGATACGCTCGACGCTAAGAAGGTGATTGACGACGGCATCAATTACATCCTTTACAACCTCGACCCTTATACGCAGTACATCCCTGAAGAAGACAGCAAGGAATTCCTGGAAACAACTACAGGAACCTATGCCGGCATCGGTTCGCCCATCAGTTTCCGTGCTGACCACAACCGCTGTGTCTTTTCTTACCCCTATGAGGGTATGCCCGCTGCTGAAGCAGGGGTGCGTACGGGGGATATTATTCTTGAAATTGACGGGGTTGATATGAAACGTAACGAAGGGGAGACGCCTCGTGATTATTCTTCACGCGTCACTTCCAAACTGCGTGGCGATGCCGGAACAACCTTCAAACTCGGGGTGAAGCGCCCTGGAGTGGCGGACAAAGTAGAACTTCTCCTGACGCGTAGGGTTATTGAAACCTCCAGCGTGGACTACTTTGGACTGCTGGATGATGAGGTGGGGCTGATCGTCGTAAATTCCTTTATGGAACATACGACTCGCGATGTGCGTCGTGCCTTTGTTGCCCTGAAACAACAGGGTATGAAGCGACTGATGCTCGACCTGCGCGGAAATCCCGGTGGGTTGCTCTCCGAGGCGGTGAAACTTGTGGGATTCTTCATGCCCAACGGTACGAAGGTGGTAAGCACGAAAGGGAAAGTGCCAGAATTTGATGAAACTTTTTCCACAAACGATGAACCGCTCGATACTGAAATTCCCGTTGCTGTCTTGGTAGATTATAGCAGTGCTTCGTCGTCTGAAATTACGGCTGGCGCCCTACAGGATTACGACCGTGCCATCATTGTCGGTGAACGTACCTACGGAAAAGGGCTGGTGCAACAGATGATGGATTTGCCCTATGACGGTATATTGAAATACACCGCAAGCAAGTATTACATTCCCAGTGGGCGCTGCATTCAGGCTTATGATTTTAAGAATCGTAATGCCGATGGTCATCCCAAGCACTTGCCCGATAGCCTCGCAAAGACCTTCTATACTGCTAAGGGACGTCCGGTAAAAGATGGCGGAGGTGTGATGCCCGACTATGAAGTGCGAGAGGACACGATTGCCGACTTCGTTTATGAATTGCTCGCTTCCGATGCTACCCACGACTTTGTGGTTACCTACCGCAATACGCATCCGCAGCCTGATTTTGCAACCTTTGAATTGACCGAGGCGGACCTCTCAGCCTACAAGGATTCCATTCGCGCATCATCCTTCAACTACAAGTCGCGGTCCTTGCGTATGCTTGAGGCGCTTGAAACACAGGTGAAGGAGGATAACAGCAATGCCACGGCGGAAATCGAAGCGCTTCGCAAAATGCTTACGCCTAATCTTGACGAACACCTCGACCGTCACCGCACAGAAGTAAGCAACGTGCTCAAGGATATGATTACCGCAGCATATCTGGGGTTGCATAAGACGATACCTTATAAGCTCACCCACGATAAGGTGTTGCAAAGGGGGTGTGAACTGTTGAAGCAGCAGTAATGTGCATATATTATCCCCTATATTTATAGAAAAGGACGCCTCTATAAAAGAAGCGTCCTTTTTTCTGTAAACTAACTCCATATTAAATTAAACTAACTTCGAGTTAATTCAAATTAACTCCTTATTTGTTTTACCCAACTCCGAGGGTGCATTGCCTCCGCAGGAGGGGAGGGGGTATGATTCTTCTTATATTGGGTCAACTGCTATATCATTTCCTTTATTTGATCGCCTCGGAGAGGCAAAAGCCACCAGCCCAGGGCAGAGCGACGAAGGAGCGGCACCCTGGGTAAATAGACCGCATGGCTTTCGCCCTGAATGGGCAAAAGCAAAAAGCATTGGAATTAAAGATGTTATTTTTTGCAATGATATAGTTGTTGACCCAAGCGTGCTTTACAGGACGTATTATTTTGGAACACGAATTTCACGAATTTCACGAACCGCAGGTTGCGCAAGTCAATCACCATACGGATAGAGATTTGCTTATCGCATTCGAATAACACGAATTACCATCCGGATTTTCTTGTACACAAAGTGACGCTTGCTCCGGATGGTATTCGTGCAATTCGAATGCGATAAGCAAGGTAATCCCCCGCAAGGATTGACTTGCGCGACCTTCGGTTCGTGTTATTCGTGAGATTCGTGTTCTCTCAAAAAGATGCTCCGCAAGGAAATACATGTTCTTTTGTTCTTATATCAAAAAACAAACGGTTACTGAGCGGATGCGCCTTCAGTGTAAACACCCTTACATGGGTCTTCTGCGATATTATTACCTATTTTTTTGTATGTGGCTTTTGCTCTTTCAGAGCGCACCATTCGGAACGCATACCACCCCAGGGTGGCGCTCCTTCGTCGCTCTGCCCTGGGCTATTAGCTTTTGCCTCTTCGAGGCGATTCGGTTCGTAATATAAAAAATGCCCCGCATGGTAATTGACTTACGCTTTGCGACCTTCGCGCCTTTGCGTGAGAAAAAACTGTCCTTATGTTCTTCTGTCTAAAAACACCTGCGGCGTGAAATTCGTGTTCTAAATAATGTATCTCGAAAATTGCAATTTACGATTCCTTTCTCCACCCTGCCTCAACGCCAACCCGTCTCCTAATAACTCGTTTTGTTAAATCTCATTGGCAAAAACTAAAAAAATAAGAAATTCTTGTGTTCCATTGAAAATTTTGTCGTACATTTGCCCCACGAAACTATCTATCTTTTTTATTTTAATCACTTTAAACAAAACGCAAATGAAGAAGTTTTTACTTTCTTTGGCTGTGCTTTTCGCTTCTACAGCAATCGCACAGAAGCAGTACAAGACGGTCGACATGCTTACCGAAATTCCCGGTGACGAAGCGTTCCTTCTTGCAGGTGATCCCGATGGTAATCAGTTCTTGACTACTGACGGTGAAAAGAACCTCACTACTGCTGCTGATGATAACTCGCTTATCATCTTTGAAGCTACAGGTGAACAGACTGAGTCTGGTTTCGACCTCTATGCAATCAAGTTCCAGGCAACTGGTGAGTACATCGAAGATCAGGTTATCACTGACGGTATGGACTCTTCAGACATGTTGAACTACAAGTTCCCTTACTACACTACAACTGCAGACCTCGCTTCTGCTGCTAAGTGGACAATCCTTCCTGCTGCAACTCGTTACAAGCTTACTAAGGAAGACGAAGGTTGGGAAGAAAACTGGCGTACTTACACTGGTCAGGGTACTGGTGAAGATACAGAAGAAAGCACTGGTAACAAGTATCCTTACGAAGGTGCATTCGTTATCATGCGCGACAAGCTCACTGATGGTGAAGGTAACGACCCTGTTTACTTCGAAGTTCAGAGCAACTACACTATGTTCGCTCCTTGGGGTAACAACGACTGGTACCTCTTCACTTATGAAGAAAAGTCTGCTGATGACCTCCTCCAGGAATTCTGGGATACTAACTATCCCGAAGGCCCCGAAGCGCTCGAATCTGCAGTTGGTAACCGTGTTGGTCAGTATCAGGAAGAATCAGTTGCTGCTCTTCTCGCTGCTTACGAAAAGTACAACAACTGGTTGATTGACGGTGACGGTGACGCTGAAGAAATTCTCGCTGAATCTAAGGCTGCTCAGGAAGCTCTTAAGATCAACGAAATGGCTGAAGGTTACTACTACATGGTTTCTAAGCGTCAGCTTTGGGCTGCTTACGACGACAATGGCGTAATGCGTGGTCTCCGTGACTATCAGGTTCCCACAGACGAAGAAACTGGTGAAACTACAGTAACTCTCGAATCTTCTAAGTATATTTGGTACTTTACTCCCGTTGCTGAAAAGGAAAATACATACATCGTTAAGAACTACGGTACTTCACGTTATGTAACTACTTCTGCTCACAACGATAACACTGGTATCAAGACTGGCGAATTTGCTAAGGCTGTTGACTACACAGTAGCTTATCACCCCAATTATCCCGGTACTGTAATGCTTTACAACCTCAACGATAAGGGTGAAATGACTTGTGCTTGGAACATCTTCTCTGGTAACGGTGGTGTAATCGGTAACTGGATGAATGGTGGTCATCCCGAAACCGACGAAGGTAACTTCTTCTATCTCTACAACGTAGCTGACGAATTGGTTGACGCTATCGCTGAAGAAGTTAAGCAGTTTGATATCAACTCTCGCCTCCAGGCTCTCCTCGACGAAGCTAACTCAAGCTACCAGCTCGGTAAGGCTTATGTTCCCGCTGAAGCTTGCACACGCGACGACGTGTTCTCTAACCACGGTCTTCTTACTTACGAAAAGGACGAAGAAGGTAATCCTGCTGTTGACGAAGAAGGTAACGTGATCTCTAACATGAAGATCGTTACAAAGAATGGTGACAATGCTGTTCACACTTCTGACGGTTTCGGTTCTGTAGTTGGTCTTCTTGACGACAAGTGGGATACATTCACTCACACAGTTTGGGATGGTTCTACTTATCCTCACTACTTCGAAATTGACCTCGGTGAAGGTAACGAACTCGATGCTATCGCTTTGAAGATGATGCGTCGTACTGGTACTTCAGAACACAACGCAAGCTTCGGTATCGGTGAAGCTATCGTTTACGCTCGTAACTCTGAAGAAGAAGATTGGGTACGTGTTGCTAACCTCGCAATGACTTACGACATCAACCTCTACGCTCGTGGCGAAGATGGTCAGATTTCTGTTGACGAAGAAGGTAACCCCGTATTGCAGTCTTGGTCTGCTGACAACGGTGAAAACTACGTAGGTATTGGTGCTGCTGGTCTCGGTGCTAAGTATCGTTACCTCCGCCTCCAGAACTATAAGACGCTCTCTACTACTTCTTCTGGCGTACAGCAGAATGTTTATTTCTCTGCTTCTGAAATGGCTCTCTTCGGTGCTACTTACAGCGAAGCATTGTCTTTGAACACTGTAGTTCCCGCTGACATCCTCGCAGCTTTCGAAGCTGAAATGGCTAAGGCTAAGGCTGAACTCGAAACTGGTAAGGGTACTGAAGCTCAGATTGCTGCTCTCCAGGCTGCTTATGATGAGTTCCTCGCTAACTTCCCCGAACCCAAGCGCCTCACTGACGCTGTAGCTGCTGCTAAGGTTCTTGCTGAAGGTCTCCCCGTAGAAACTGAAGCAGGTGAAGTAGGTTTCTATCCTCAGGCTGCTCTCGATGCATTCAATGGTGTTATCGAAGAAGTTGAAGCTACTGTAGCTGACGTGATGACTCTTGAAGTTATCAACAACGGTGTTGCTAAGCTCAACGCTGCTCAGGCTGAACTCTTGAAGTCTCTCAACATGTTCGCTTCTGGTTTCTACCAGGTGAAGATGGCTGGCGGTAGCTACGAAGAAGCGCTCATGCACTCTTCACGTGTTGCTGCTGACACTAAGGAAGTTAAGGGTCTCCGTGCTGAATTTGCTAAGCAGACTGGTAACGTAGACGAAGGTCTCGTTGACGACGAAAACTACATCAACTCTGTTGCTTCTGTATGGTACTTCGAAGTAGGTGAAAACAATAAGGTAGCTATCCGCTCACTCGGTAACGGTCTCTACCTCCAGCCCGTTCTCTCTAACTTCAACTACACTCAGATGACTCCTGAAAAGGCTTGGTTCGAAGTTCAGGCTGACGGCTTGAAGAACGGTGGTCTCTTCAATATCATCCTCGGTAACGATACTACTGCTGCTACTAAGGGTCGTCCTCTCTATGCTAACATCAACTCTGATACAAGCATGAAGAACGGTTACCTCGTATCTTGGTACGGTGCTAACGGTGGTGACAACTCTACATTGAAGTTCGAAGAAGTTGACCTCGCTGACTTCGGTTACGGTGCTAACACATTCGTACTCGGCAAGAACAAGACTCAGTTCTTCACATTGCCTTACGATGCTGTAATGTTCGGTCAGTCTGCAAAGGTTTGCGAAGTTGAAGGTTTCTACACAGATCCTGAAACTAACGAAATGGCTATCTACTTCAAGAACATCCAGGAAGATGGTGCTAAGATCGAAGGTGGTAAGGCTTACCTCGTTCAGACTGATGCTGAAACTGAATTCCTCACTGTAGAACTTGAAGATGATGTTACTGGTTTCGACAGCTTCAACTACACTTACGAAGCTAAGGAAGTAAACGGTCTCCAGGCTACTATCTTCTCTGAAAAGGTAGGTAACAACTTCGGTATCCTCAACCTCGCTAACCGCGTAGTTGCTACTGAAACTACTGAAGAAAACGGTGAAGAAGTATTGGTTACTATCGCTCCTCTCGCTGGTTACATCAACACAACTAACATGCCTACTCTCGAAGCTGCTCCCGAAGGCGAAGAATACGTGAAGATCGTATCTCTCGTTGCTAAGGATGGTCTCACAGCTATCGAAGGCGTAGAAGTTGCTCCCGCTGCTAAGGCTGGTGTTTACACTATCTCTGGTGTACGCCTCAACTCAGCGAAGAACCTCCCCGCAGGTATCTACGTAATCAACGGTAAGAAGGTTGTTAAGTAATTAACATACTCCTTATAAACATAAGGGCAGTCCGCAAGGGCTGCCCTTTTTTGTATATATATTGTGTGCATATATATAATAAATGAGTAGGCATCTCGCAAGGTAGAAAAGTACCGGACGGCGCTCTCCCCCTGTTTATAGGGATTTCCGTCCCCCGATAACGGGGGAACCGAAGGGGGTGGGGACCGCTCCGCGGTGAGGGGGTGCAAAACAGTGTGGAGAGATTAACCAAGTGAATTTATCTTATAAGTAGAATTATATTTAATAATAATCTCGTACCTTTGCCTCTATACCCCCTTAACTTAATACTTTCCCTCATGCCCAAACCACCATTCAAATCAAACCCCACTCATCAAAAGAACTTCCGTCAGCACTTGCGGAAGCAGGGTACGGTTGCCGAGGCGGTTTTGTAGCGCATGCTTAAAGATAATCAGATTGAAGGTGTGAAATTCCGTCGTCAATTTGGAGCAGGTAATTATATATTGGATTTCTACTCTTCGGAATTAAAACTCGCCATCGAATTGGATGGCGCTCCGCATTATTCTATTGAGGGTGATGAATATGACGTCACCCGTTCCCAAGTCTTATTCCATGAATTCGGCATTCGCCTCCTCCGCTTTGAGAACCGCGAAGTTTTGCAAGAACTTCAGCGCGTAGTTGCTGAAATTACTGATGTAGTGAAGAAATTAAAACAAGGTGGCGAATTTATTTATAGGAGTTGGCGGTGAGGGAGCTCAAGTGAGAATTATAACCAGCACAAAGTGCCGGATGGCGTAAATAATCCGGATGGCGCTCTCCCCCTGTTTATAGGGGGAGGGGACCAGCTCTGCTGGTGAGGGGGTGCAGATTACGCGCCGCATGGAACTCTCCTCACTCCTCAATGTTTTTTTGCACCCCCTCACCGCCAAGGCGGTCCCCTCCCCCTATAAACAGGGGGAGAGCGCCGTCCGGTCATTTCCCGCCTTCAGATTTCTCCCACCTTCCCCATCACCCCATCAAAAAAACTGCCCCTCTATCTTGCTCATATCAAAATAACTTTGTAATTTTGCACCGTCTTTCGAAAGAAAGCACTTGAAGTTTGTCCCATGGTGTAATTGGCAACACGTCAGGTTTTGGTTCTGTAATTTAAGGTTCGAGTCCTTATGGGACAACAGAACAGGAGAGCAATCCGCAAGGGTTGCTCTCTTTTTGGTATTTGACAGAAGAATATAAGAGCATAGGTTTTTGACATAAGGACATAAGAGCATAAGTTTTTGACGCAAGAATATAAAGGTATTATTGGTATCCGGTAAAGTTTTTGAGAAGTAACGGCCTGAAAGGCCAATAAGCACCTAGCCCAGGGCAACGCCCTGGGTCTATGGATGTTTGGGCTTGCGCCCTGAAGGGGCAAAAGCATTGCAGTTCAAACTCTTATAATTGCTTTTGCCCTTTCAGGGCGTAAGTCTCGCCTGCAACAACACCCAGGGCGTTGCCCTGGGCTAATGGCTTTATCCCCTTTCAGGGGAATCATCCAAGCTGTGGGGCTTATACCTTTCAAACATCTTTATATTCATTGAGTTAGAGGCGTTTACCGGACAGCAATATAAGGGTATATTATCACCTAATATTATGTTCTTATGTTCTTATGTCTTAAACTCTTTTGCCATTCAGATGGAGTGGTTCTTGTGTAAAAAAGTTGACGCCAAAATCCCTTAAAATCCCCTCTATTTTAGTAGTTCTTTTCCCCAATTCCGTGACCGCTAATTGAAACTTTTTTTGTAAATTTGCAAAGAATATAAGACTGGTAATAACGACATTCTATAATGGAAGAAATTGAAAAGAAAGGCGCTGAGTATTCGGCGAGTAACATTCAGGTTCTTGAAGGTTTAGAGGCGGTGCGTAAGCGCCCTGCGATGTACATTGGTGACATCAGCGAGAAGGGGTTGCACCACCTTGTTTATGAAACTGTAGACAACTCTATCGACGAAGCGCTTGCAGGATATTGTAAAAATATTGAGGTTACTATCTGCGAGGATAATTCTATCGTTGTACAGGACGACGGTCGCGGTATTCCCGTAGATATGCACCCGAAAGAAGGTCGCTCGGCTCTTGAAGTTGTAATGACGGTGCTCCACGCTGGTGGTAAATTTGATAAGGGTTCTTATAAAGTATCTGGTGGTCTTCACGGTGTAGGTGTGAGTTGTGTGAATGCGCTTTCTACACGCATGCTCTCACAGGTGTTCCGCGATGGTAAAATTCACCAGCAGGAATATGCCAAGGGTAAGCCCGTTTATCCCGTTGCTGTGGTGGGTGTGACCGACTTGCGCGGTACGCGTCAGCAGTTCTGGCCCGACCCCGAAATTTTCAGCACTACGGTGTACAAGTACGAGATTTTGGCTAACCGCATGCGTGAACTTGCCTACCTCAATGCTGGTATCCGTATTAAGTTGACCGACTTGCGCCCTGATGAAGAAGGCAATACACGCACTGAGACCTTCTACTCAGAACTCGGTTTGCGCGAATTTGTGCGCCATATCGACTCCGGTCGTACACGCTTGATAGACGATGTGATTTATTTGAACACTGAAAAGAATGGCATGCCTATCGAGGTGGCGATTATGTACAACACTTCGTATTCTGAGAACATCCATTCATACGTCAACAATATCAACACCATTGAAGGTGGTACACACCTCACAGGTTTCCGCACTGCCTTGACACGCGTCTTGAAGAAGTACGCTGAAGAGACTGCTCAGAAGCAGATTGAGAAGGCGAAGATTGAAATCTCGGGTGAAGACTTCCGCGAAGGGCTTACGGCAATCATCAGCGTGAAGGTGGCTGAACCCCAGTTTGAAGGTCAGACAAAGACGAAACTTGGTAACTCTGAAGCTGCGGGTGCGGTGAATCAGGCGGTCGGCGAAGCGTTGACCATCTATCTTGAAGAGCATCCCAAGGAAGCGAAGATGATTGTTGACAAGGTAATCCTTGCAGCAACAGCGCGCGTGGCAGCTCGTAAGGCACGTGAAAGCGTGCAGCGCAAGAGCCCCCTTGGTGGCGGTGGTTTGCCCGGTAAGTTGGCAGACTGTTCTTCTCGCAAACCCGAGCAGTGTGAACTCTTCCTCGTCGAAGGGGACTCTGCAGGTGGTTCGGCAAAGTCAGGTCGTAGCCGTGCAACTCAGGCAATTCTTCCCCTCCGTGGTAAGATTTTGAATGTAGAAAAGTCTATGTGGCACAAGGCGTTTGAGAGTGATGAAGTGAACAATATCATTACGGCACTCGGCATTCGCTTTGGTGTAGACGGTGAAGACTCAAAGGTGGCAAACATTGAGAAGTTGCGTTACCATAAGGTGATTATCATGGCGGATGCCGATGTGGACGGTCACCACATTGAAACACTTGTAATGACGCTCTTCTACCGTTATTTCCCGCAGCTCATTCACGCGGGTCACTTGTATTTGGCAATGCCCCCGCTCTACCGTTGTAAGAAGGGTAAGATCGACAAGTATTGCTATACCGACGAAGAGCGCGATGAATTTATCCGCGAGTATGGTGATGGCAACGAAAATTCAATCACCCT
The DNA here is from genome assembly GCA_045656425.1 of Alloprevotella sp. Taxonomy (GTDB): domain Bacteria; phylum Bacteroidota; class Bacteroidia; order Bacteroidales; family Bacteroidaceae; genus Alloprevotella. The sequence goes on along the minus strand of JAZORE010000030.1, from coordinate 1,918 downwards.
CCAGCGCTACAAAGGTCTTGGTGAAATGAATCCCGAGCAACTTTGGGAAACAACAATGGACCCTGAGCGCCGTATGCTCAAGCGTGTAACAATCGAAAATGCTGCTGAAGCTGACTACATCTTCTCTATGCTCATGGGTGAAGACGTAGGTCCCCGTCGCGACTTCATCGAAGCCAATGCGGCGTATGCGGAAATTGATGCGTAAGGTTTTGAGGTTTTAAGGTCTTTAGGTTTTAAGGTCTTATCCTCTTGTTTTCCTTTGGAGGGAGGTTTTAAGGTTATAAGGTTTAAGTGGCCTTGTAGGCTTAAAACCTCCTTTTTTGATAGAGACTTTTTAGGTTTTCTAGATATTCTAGATGGTCTAGATGTTCTAGATATACCCCGGATGGTTTCTCCTTTCTCCTTTCTCCTTTCTCCTTTCTCCTTTCTCCTTTCCCTCATGGTTCTCAACTACATCTGGATAGCTTTCTTTCTCATAGCCTTCGCCATTGCCGTGGTGAAGTTAGTATTCATGGGTGACACTGAGGTGTTTCCTGCTATCATCAATTCTACGTTTGAAACCTCAAAGACGGCATTTGAAATCTCTTTGGGGTTGACGGGTGTGCTTTCCCTGTGGCTCGGTGTGATGAAGATTGGCGAGAAGGGTGGAGTAGTAGATGTGTTGGCAAGATGGTTGAGTCCTGTTTTCTGTAAGTTGTTTCCGGAAGTGCCTAAGGGGCATCCTGTGGTGGGGAACATCTTTATGAATATCTCGGCAAATATGTTGGGACTTGACAATGCGGCAACGCCCTTGGGATTGAAAGCCATGGAGCGCTTGCAGGACTTGAATGAGAAGAAGGACACCGCTACGAACAGCATGATTATGTTCCTCGTCATCAATACCTCTGGACTGACCATTATCCCCGTGAGCATCATGGTGTATCGTGCGCAAATGGGGGCAGCGAATCCTACGGATATTTTCGTGCCCATCCTGTTGGCAACATTTGTTTCCACGCTCGCAGGGATTATAGTCACCAGTTTGTATCAGCGCATCAATCTGCTGGACCGTACACTGTTTTTTACCTTAGGAGGCATGTCTGTGGGTGTGGCAGCACTGATGTGGGGCTTTAGTCAAATGGACTCTACGATGATGAACCTTGTGGGAACCACTACCGCTAATGTTCTATTGTTGGGGATTATCGTGGTGTTTATTTTGGCTGCTATGCGCCGAAAGGTCAACGTCTACGATGCCTTTGTAGAAGGTGCAAAAGATGGTTTTTCTACGGCAGTGCGCATTATCCCCTTCTTAGTGGCTATCTTAGTGGCTATCGGCGTATTCCGTGCTTCAGGCGCTATGGATTGGTTGATCGGAGGCGTAGAATGGCTCGTGAATGCCTGCGGCTTGAATGCCGATTGGGTAGGTGCTTTGCCTACGGCAATTATGAAACCCTTGAGCGGTAGTGGGGCACGCGGTATGATGGTCGATGCCATGACAACTTATGGTGCAGACTCCTTCGTAGGACGCCTCTCTTGCATATTCCAGGGTAGTACAGATACCACCTTCTATATCCTCGCCGTCTATTTCGGTAGTGTCGGCATCCGCTACACGCGTCATGCCGTAACCTGTGGGTTGCTTGCCGACCTCTGTGGCGTCATTGCTGCGATAGGGGTATGTTATTTGTTCTTTGGGTAGTGTAGATGGTCTAGATATTATAGATGTTCTAGATATTCTAGATACACTCCGGATGGTTTCTCCTTTCTCCTTTCCCTCATGCTCATTTCCCTCTTCAAAGACACCGCCATTTATGGCCTCTCCAGTATTATCGGGCGCTTCTTAAATTACCTGCTCGTGCCACTCTATACGCATCAGATAACTGCTGCGTCGGGGGGGTATGGCGTGATTACAGAGGTGTATAGTTATGTGGCAGTGCTGTTTGTA
>JAZORE010000029.1:0-64709 GCA_045656425.1 Alloprevotella sp. | reverse complement strand
TTCTGTGAGACATAAAAATTCTGCGTGTCTACTGTGTGCCCCTATACCTAAAAACATATTCCAAAATTTGTTTGTTTCCGAAATGTTACTTAACTTTGCCCATACCGAAACCTATTGGCGCGCGATGCAGACAATCGAGTTATTTTTGAACTACCTCCAGGCGGAGAAAGGCTATTCCGAAGCGACGGTACTGACCTACCGCGCATCCCTAACGGACTTGTGGCGCTTCTGCCAACGTTTGGAAACCCAGATTACCTGGGAGGGATTAGACAAAGACATCTTGCGCCGCTGGATGATGGCAGATATGGAGAAAGGTGTGTCGGCACGAACAGTAAATCGCAAGATGAGTTCGGTAAGGAGCTTTTACCGCTACCTCCTACGGATGGAGCGCGTAACGATTGATCCCACGGCAACCCTGAAGAACCCTAAAGCTGAAAAACGACTGCCAACCTTCGTCCGTGAGCAGGAGATGAACCGACTCTTTGACGAAGTAGAATTTGGTGAAGGCTATGAAGCGGAGCGCGACCGCCTGATTTTGCTGACCTTCTACAGCACGGGCATCCGCTTGTCGGAATTGTTGGGACTGAAAGTAAGTAGCGTAGACCTCAGTGCTAAGGAACTCAAGGTGCTTGGGAAGCGCAATAAGGAGCGCATCGTTCCTTTTGGGGAAGAGTTGGCAACAGCCTTTGCAGCGTTCTTCACCCTACGCAGTACGGAGGTGAGTCAAGATTTTGGCACACTTTTCCTGCGTCCCGATGGAATGCCCATGACGGCGCAAGAGGTGCGAGGCATCGTAAAGAAATACCTTTCGTGTGTCACCAACCAGCAGAAGCGCTCCCCCCACGTGTTGCGCCACACTTATGCCACCGTGATGCTCAACAATGGAGCAGACCTTGAAGCCGTAAAGGAACTGCTGGGACATGAAAGCGTATCGACTACGGAAGTATACACGCATACGACCTTTGCTGAACTTAAAAAAGCATACGACAAAGCCCACCCAAGGGCTTAATTACTAACCTAAATAATAAAGGAGGATTACTATGGAAATCAAGATTCAATCCATCCACTTCACCGCAACAGAAAAGTTGCAGGAGTACATTGACAAGAAGGTCTCTAAGTTGGAAAAAGCTAACGATATTGTCCGCGTAGATGTTATCCTCAAAGTTGTGGAGCCCGAAACGGCGATGAACAAGGAAGTAGGTATTAACGTACATGTGGCAGGTGCAGAACTCCGTGCGGAAAAGGTGTGCGACACGTTTGAAGAAGGTGTAGACCTCTGCTGCGAATCACTCGCACGTCAACTCTTGAAGCACAAGGAAAAGCATGCTAAATAGGTACACATAATAAATAATATAAGGAGGAGCGCAGGGCGCCCCTCCTTTTTTTGTCTTACACTCACAGTTTTTTTGACAGAAGAACATAAGAACATATTATTTTCACGCAGACGACGCAGAGACACGCAGACTTTTGTTGACTCACACAGAACTCACGGAACACACAGAATTTTTAAGACAGAAGAACAGAAGGACATATTTTGCTCACGCAGACGGTGCTGAGACACGCAGACTTTATTGTTTCACACGGAAATCACAGAATACACAGAAAGGCGAGTCGCTACGCCTCGCACCATGCGGAGGTGGGAGCGAGCAGGGCGAGTAAAATTCTGTGTGTTCTGTGCATTCCGTGTGAAATAATAAAAATGAGCGAGAGAGTTTCTGCGATTTCTGCGTAGTCTGCGTGAGGAAATATGTTCTTCTGTCTAAAACCTAATGGCACACACAGCAAACGTAGAGACGTCATATTATGGCGTCTCCCTCACTATGTTGGCGCCATTCGGGGCGTTTTATTTTAGAGAACACGAATTTCACGAATTTCACGAATCACCATGCGGGATATGTCTTTGCTCATCGCATACAAATAACACGAATGCCATCCGGTTTTTCTTTCCGCATGGTAATATTCGTGAAAATTCGTATGCGATAAGCAAAAAATGCAGTATGTGTAGGTTGATATAGACGTACTTTAATTCGTGTCATTCGTGAAATTCGTGTTCTAATAAATACCAAGTTTGGGAGCGAGCGGAGCGAGTAAAATTCTGTGTATTCCGTGCATTCTGTGTGAAACAAAATTGTCGACGTGAGACAAGAAAATATGTCCTTATGTTCTTATGTCAAAAAAAACTGCGATTTCTGCGTAGTCTGCGTGAGAAATAAAATAGTCTGCGTGAGCCAAAAATATGTCCTTATGTTCTTCTGCCTAAAACACATCTGCGTGAGGTGGTGGAGACGCCATGGTATGACGTCTCTACGTTTGCTGTGCATTCTGTGTGAAACAAAATTGTCTGCGTGAGACAAGAAAATATGTTCTTATGTTCTTCTGTCAAAAGAACCGTGTGGCATAAAAAAAATCGGGACGAGTTACCTCGTCCCGATTTTCATGTATTAAAGTAGTGTATTACTTTGTCCAGTTAGAAGAGCTCCAGGGGCTTTCGTAGCGGCTGCTGAGCTGACCGCCTTCAGCAGAAGTATCTACCATGGCATCAGGATCATTGTTGAGCTTGAGTGAGGCAGCGATAAGGCCTTCGAGCTGCAAGTCCTTTGTGCTTGTTGCAGGCTTGATATATGTCTTTTTCATATTCGTCTGATTATTAAATTCAAATTAAACTTGCGCTTACTTAACGATCATCTTCTTACCGTTTACGATATAGATGCCCTTAGTAGCCTTTTCTACGCGGCGACCGCTGAGGTCGTAGATAGCAGCATTAGCGTTGATACCGTTTACTACAGATTCAATAGCTGTTGTGCCACCGAAGTTGAAGCGGAGAGCCTGAGCTGCAACACCATTAGCGGGAAGGAATGCCTTGAATGCATTGCTGAGAATAGCCTCATAAGTAGGAGTAGTTACAGCATCTTCACCTTCGCCTTCAACAATATCGTTAGAAGAGTCAGTATTGACATTGTACTTAGCCTTGTAGAAACCTACACCGTCAGTACCATTACCGAGGACATAGATATCTTCATATACATGTCGGTCAATTGTGCAACCATCCAAGATATTGTTAGAAATTTCTTCAGGTGTTTCTGTAGAAACTGTAAATGAATAAATCTCAGCGGGAGCATTAAGCAATACAGGAGTATTTGCGGGAAGTACACCCTCAACTGGTGTCAATGTAGCAGACTCAGCACCAACAGCAGAAACGATGTATGCAGTTACGTCTTCAGGAATTACAGTATTGAAACCGAGAACGAGAGTTGCCCATTCTGCATCAGTAACAGTAAGTTCGTGTGCGTAATTATTGATGTCTACTTCCTTGATGTACCAAGCAGAAGCACCTTCATAAGAATCATCATCCCAACCTACTACTTGGCTACCATCTTTCTGAGCATGAATCATAGGACCACCATCGGGAACAAGCTTCACGATATTCTTGCTACCCATGTTAGAGATTGACACCGCTACAGGTTCTACATCATAAAGAGCTGTATGTGCAGCCTGAGCACCCCAACCAGCAGCCTTAGCTGTAGACAATGCAGAACCAGTTTCAACGTGCGAGAGGTAGAACTTACCATCTGCAGCAGGAACGAACTGGAATACATTAGCCATAAGATTTTCATTGTTGAAGCCCATGTAACCATCCTTAGCTACATAAACTCTCTGACCAGCACAATAATCTTTTGTAGACGCAGATTCCAACATATAATACTTATTGGGATCAGGAGTTATGAGAGTCTTATTGAGGTTCGCTTCAGCAGCCTGAACGTCAGCAACAGAAATGGCAGTAAGTTCTACAAGAGACTTCGCTACGATAGCTTCAGCAGCAGCCTTAGCAGCAGTGTAAGCTTCTTCACTATAGTAGCCTACTTCTGTTCCGAATTCTACTTCATCGTCAACACGTGAAGCAAGAGCATTAACACCAGCGAAAAGTTCGTCTGTCAACTTATCAAGTTCGTAAGATGTACCAATGTACTCAACATGCCAAGCGGAAGCACCACAGTCAACAGCACCTTCTACAACCTTTGCAGGACGCCATTCAACAAGTACTCCATATTGGTCAGCATGTTGTGCATTGTTTGCACTATACTGTAAATTCATTGCACCTTCCCAACCTTCAACATTTACAATCTGCACATTCTTATCGCGCATAACTGTATTAGTGAGGTAATCGCAAATTGCGTAGTGTACACCCTCTGCATCGTAAGCATCTACCGTAGGAACATCTTCATTTGTATACTCTGGAATAGTCATCCACATTTGACGGTTGAACTTATCAGCAGTAGCAAATTTCCAAGCAGTACCATCATAAAGGATAGCCTTTCCTGCAGAATAACCGTCCCACGCACTTGTAATAAAGTAAACAGGAATATTCTTTGTTTTGTTAAATGCAGCGATAGCAGCTTTCACTTCATCGACAGTCGTAACTGTTTCTGCAGCTTCAACAAGAGCATTGTAACCAGCAGTTGTATATTGACCAAGAGCAGGAACATCCGCATAATCAGCAGGAGTCAAGCTATTGAGAAGATTCTGAATATCAGCAGTAACATCAATTGTATTGATATACCAACGTGAAGCATCTTCATTGCCATCCCAGTTAAGCAACTTGTTGTCACCGTGATTTGAAGCGTGCAATGTTTGACCTCCACACTTTAACTCTACAACATTATCCCCCTTATCTGTAATCATTTCAAATGTATAAGATGCAGAGGGAGCTTCAGTCAAAGCACCGCTACTATCGGGATTGCCCATATAAACTTGATTCAATTCATTGAACAAGTAGAAAGACACCCCACCTGCGTGACGCAAACTCCAAACAGCGTTGTAGTCTTGATTGTCCGCACCAATAGTTTTTCCAGTTGCAGGATTTGCAGAAATCCAAACACCATTACGACCATTGTCAGTTGCAAGAGTTTGGAATGTAAACATCTTAGCAGCAACTGCATCTGTTACCTTTGTCAACTCTGCATCAATAGCAGCAAAAGTTTCCCAAGTATTAGTATTGACAGCTGTGATATTTGTCTTTGATGTAGCAATAAGCGCTGCGTCAAATACTACTGAGAGGGTTGCCCATTGATCCAAAGTTGAAATAGTTGCAGTCTTGTAAGCGTCAATGATTGCTGAAAAATCAGCAACTTCAATTACAGCCCATTCGGAAGCGCCACCATTATCCCAACGAACGAGTGTACCACCACCTGCCATGTGAACTGACTTTCCATTTGATGTAAACTTAACCTTAGCTTCAGAAACTTCTGCGTTAGGATTTACATTCAAAGTATAGTTACCTGCATTATTTGCATCAGTTGTTACTGCAACTTCAGCACTATTGCCCTGAGGTTCGCAAAGGTACTTACCAATATAGGGGTTGAATACTTTAAGCGTTCCATCGTTATTGCTAACAAACTGCCAAATGCCTGCGGGACTTGCCAAAGCTGCAGTACCCACAACCTTTGTAGTTGCCATTTCCATAAATCCTTTAGAACGCTCAGCGGTACGTGTTTGAATTGAGAAGTACTTACCACTGAGAGCGTTGTAAGCCTCTGCCTTGTAATCTACCACGACCTTATTCACTGCTTCTACCGCAGCGTTAAGACCTGCGAGGCTCTTATCTTCTTCTGAAACAGCGTTTACAGCAGCGATTGCTGTAGTTGCAGCAGGATAGATTGTAGAAACAGATGCGAGGTTTGTGAGTTCTGCGATTGCAGCTTCCTTTGCAGCAGGAACGTCAATTACAGCAGAGAAGTCTGTAATTTCTTCAACTACGAAGATTGATCCAGCGTCATTAACATCACCCCATGTTGTGAAACCATTAGCATAATTTTGTTCATTAAGGAAAGTTCCATTGAAACCAATCATGAAACCTGTTCCCAATGGGCTTACAGAAAGGCTACATGCTACGCCTGCATCTGTCCATGCACCAGCACCAGAGAACAAAAGATCTGTAGCATAGTTATGAATATAACATGAGTCAGCAGAACCTGTGAAATAGAAGAAAGAAGCCGCAGTTCTTTCATTTGAGTCCTTAACTCCTGAAGCAGTCCAATAAAGATACTTACCAGAAGTAGAGCGCGTGTTACTAAGAGTGTACCACTTGATGTTCTCTCCTTCAGACATCACAGGGAAATCTGTAGGAGCCGCCCATGCTGTACATACAAATGCGCAGAACAGCATTAAGAGAGTAGAAATTTTTCTCATAGATTTATAAATTAAAGTTAAAATTATTGTTTTCTATAACGGTTAAAGGTGAACGGGAGTTCAACGGTTAAAGGTGAACGGTGAAAGGAGTTAAAGCAACTTCTCTAAGTCTTCGACGGAGGGGAGGAGGCGCTTGAGGCGCTCATCCATATCTGCTGCTGTTTTATAGGTAGCTACGCCCATGGGGCGGTCGTAATCTTGGATGACGTACTCAACGAATTTTTTGTTGGCACTTCTGCAGAGGATGATCCCGATAGAGGGGTTTTCATTGGGTTTGCGTACTTCATCATCTAAAATGCGGAGGTAAGCAGCCAACTGACCAAGGTAGGCAGGTTTGAAAGGACCATCTTTAAGTTCTACACAAACCAACGCTGCGAGTTCTCTATTAAAGAACAGAAGGTCGGGATATTCCTCAACCCCAAACTTCTCAAGGCGGTATTGATTGCCTACAAACGCGAAGTCCTTACCAAAGGTCATGATAAAATTCTTCACATTCTGCACAATGCTCTGCTCAATCAGTCGCTCATCCCGGTCTTTATCTCTAACGAACAGCTCTTCGGTGTTGATAAAGTCAAGCAGGTATTCATCCTTAAACATTGCTATAGCGCGGAACGCCTGCAACTGGTCAGGAATTGTATTCCTAAAGTTATTGGGTAAATTTCCCTGGTGGTGGTAGAGGTCGCTTTTAATGATTTTCTCTAAATTCTCAACACTCGCCTTTGTTTCGGCTGCAAGTTGAATGTAGAACTTGCGCTCCTCTATGTCTTTAACCTTACTTATAATCGCATAGTGGTGGGTAAATCCTATGTTCAAAAATGCCGAAATTGGAAAGTCTGCCTCTATCTTAAATGAACTATGGGTAATTCGATCGTTGCAACGAGCGAATTAGGTTGCTCATTTGAAATTTCGCTCGTTGCAACGAGCGAATTGGCTAAAAGTTGCTTCCACTCTTCATAAAAGAGGCGCATCTTGCGTAAATTTTGAACTGAGAAACCTCTTAATCCAGGCAGTTCTTTACGCAACTGCTCACTTATCGCTTCAACAACTCCATTACCCCAACTACCATTGCGCGTATTCTCGGAGATATACCGTCCTATGCCATAGTAAAGCGCTAACTGCTCTTGATTTATAGCTACCAAGGCGCGTTGCTGGCTTTGCAGAATCGCATTCTTTATGACTTGAACGGCATTGGCAAGTTCTGTATTTCCCGATGTTCTACTATCAATATCCATAAACTTACGGTGGTTCAACGGTGAACGAGCCTTGCGGGGTTTTGAACGATTAACGGTTAAAGGAGAACGGATGTTCAACGGTTAAAGGTGAACGTTTAACGGTGAACGAATCGTGCGGGGTCTTTAACGGTGAACGTTTAACGGTGAAAGGGCAGAGGGATTCGTGAGTGGTGCGTTAGCGTTACTCATGGTTCTGCACAGTCTATGTGACAAACTTTCCGTTTCTTGTCGTACGGGGATTCGTAGTCAACATAGTATATCACGTGGCAAATTTACGAATAATCTTGGAACGTACAATATTTTAGTTTGCCTTTTTTAGTTGGCAGCCCTATTTTTACTTGCTGACGCTTATTATATATATATTGAGTGGACAAATAGGGTTCACGCAGACTACGCGGACACACGCAGAGTTTTTTTTGTTTAGACAGAATGCACGGAATACACAGAATTTATTTTTGACAAAAGAACATAAGAACATATTTTTGTCACACAGACGGTGCGTTTTTGGGGGTCACACGGAATGCACGGAATACACAGAATTTATTTTGACAGAAAAACATAAGGACAGATTTATTCTCACGCAAAGGCGCAGAGGGCGCGAAGCCTTATGTTCTTTTGTTCTTCTATCTAAAACTGCGGAGGGGGAAAACGAGCGGAGCGAGTAAAAGTCTGTGAGTTCCGTGGATTCTGTGTGAGACAAGAAAAAATGAGCGAGAGAGAGTTTCTGCGATTTCTGCGTCGTCTGCGTGAGATATAAAATTCTGCGTGAGGCAAGAAAATATGTTCTTATGTGCTTTTGTCTAAAGAAATTTTGGGGGGATGGGGATGACTTGGGTTTTAGGGGAAAGTAATATGGAGTTAATTGAAATTATGCGGGAGATTGTTTGATTTAGTTGGGAGTTTGTTTAGAGGGAGGGAAAGCCTAACAGGCAGGAACAGGGCATAACAGGTCTTAATAGGGAGGGGCAGGTGCGTGGGAGGAAGAGGGCTGGCGCAGTAAATATTTTAAGCCACTAATGGCACGAATGACACTAATGAGCCTGGCGCTGTTAAAGTAGTCGCAGGGCATTAGTGGGTATTCGTGCCATTAGTGGCTTAAATAATAGTAATAAAATAAAAGTTGACCCTAAGCCACATATCATACCCCCTCCCCGCCAAAGGCGGTACTCCCCCTATCTTAAGGGGAGAGTATGGTTTGAGACTCTCGTTAAAACTACTCAATTGGTGTAAACAATCTGCTTTCACTTGATATGAATAGTGTAGGAGTACTCTGCATGGCGCTCTCCCCTTAGATCTAATCTTTGTACACATTTTATTTCAGAGGTAAAAGGTAGCCTCGAAGAGGCAAAAGCTAACAGCCCAGGGCAGAGCGACGAAGGAGCGGCACCCTGGGTTGGTATACGCCCCGAATGGTACGCCCTGAATGGGCAAAAGCCGCATACAAAAAATAACATCTTTAATTCCAATGCTTTTTGCTTTTGCCCATTCAGGGCGAAAGCCATGCGGTCTATGTACCCAGGGTGCCACTCCTTCGTCGCTCTGCCCTGGGCTGGTGGCAGGTTGGTCCTTTAGGCCGCCTGAGTTGAGATGTGTACAAAGATTAGCCTTAAGATAGAGGGAGTACCTCCGTAGGAGGGGGTATGATGATTATTATATTGGGGCAACTGCTATATCATTTCCAAAATAATAATGTTGGTGTCCGGTAAATACAGATAACTCTTTGTTTGATGGATCGTTGTACTCATACAAGTCCCCTATAGATGTGCAACCGAAAGAAAACGAGAATTTCTATGTTTAAGAGAACACGAATTGCACGAATAACACGAACCCATGCGGGATGAATATTTCTTAATCAGAGGCGAATAACACGAATGCCATCCGGATGGTATTCGTGCAATTCGTGTGCGATAAGCAAGGTGACACCCCGCAAGGATTGACTTGCGCGACCTTTGGTTCGTGTTATTCGTGCAATTCGTGTTCTCTAAAATAAAGAGATAAAATTTACCGGACACCAATAAAATAATAATAACCCTAAAGTATAGATTTGTGGTTATCCACAGTGGAAGTACTTGTGGACGAGTTTGAGCATTTCTTCTTGGTTGTCGCCAATGTCAGCACGGAGGGTGCGGTCAGCATAGCTGCGGAGGCGGGCAATGATGCCGTCGATCATGGCGGGGCTGAAGACGTTGTGCTTTTCGAATACGGCACGTGCTGCTTCGAGGCAGTCGGCAGAGGCTTCGCAACTGTCGGGGAGCTGGGCGAGGTTCTTGAGCTTGTCTTCGTTTTCCTTGCGGTGGATATTGACATTCACATACGTGCGTTCTGCCAATTCAAGGGCATTGTCAAGTTCAAAACCGTGGCGGCAGGCTACGGCGAGTCCAGCGATAAGCTGGTAGATGTCTGCCGAACCGTCGGGAGAGCGCATTTCTACGGTCTGCTTCTGCGTCGTGTCGTAGTTGCTGACGGGTTCGAGGGGGTTCGCTATGCGGCACATATCGCTCTTTGCTGCCCAACCGAGGGGAACGCGCACGAGCACGGAGCGGTTGCGGTCGCCCCAGCATACGTTTGTGGGTGCTTCCTGATGGGGCACGAGGCGGAAGTAAGAAGTGGGATTCGTGTTTCCGAAGGCTGTAATCGCGGCTGCGAGTTCCATCATGCCGGCAATGGCTTTGCGTGCCGTTGCTGAGAGCACACCGCCGTCGAGCATCTGATTCTGTCCGTCCTTCACGATACGCATGTGAACGTGAAGTCCCGAACCCGCCTTGCCGGCAGTAATCTTGGGCGCAAAGGTAATGTCGTAGCCGTACTTATAGGCGAGGTTGCGAATCATCCACTTGGCAATCATGAGCTGGTCTGCCGCATCGTTGGCATTGACGGGGAGGAACTCAATTTCGTTTTGCTCATAAATCATGCCGTCGATGGTGAAGTTGCCCACTTCTGAGTGGCCGTACTTAATCTGTCCGCCTGCCTGAGCGATGTATGCCATACACTGGGTACGGAATTCGTTGAACTTCGCATAGGGTGCAGACTCGTGGTAGCCCTTTTGGTCAGTAGCGGGGAACATTTCATCATCGGGGGCAATGACATAGTATTCCAATTCGCCCATTGCCTGAAATTCCATGCCCGTTACGTCATTGAAAGCCTTGCATGCCTTGCGGAGGGTGTGTTCGGGCGAACTTTCGAGGGGCTCACCGTCTTTGTTGAAGAACGAGCAGAGCATGGCGAGCGTGGGGAGTTCAGCGAAGGGATCCACAAAGGCAGTGCAGAAGCGGGGAAGCACATAGAGATCGCTGCTTCCTGCTTCGATGAAGGGGAAGAGGCTACTGCCGTCTACGCGTTCGCCACAGGTGAGGATGGCATCGAGGTATTCGGCACTGTTAATTACAAAGTTGAGCGTCTTAAGGCGACCATCGGCTGCGGGATACATGAAGTTGACCATGCGAATGCCGTTTTCTTCGATGAAGCGCACGATGTCGGCCTTCGTAAATTCCTTACAGGGTTTGCCCAAGTAAGCAACTACGGTGTTGGGATTCATTTTAAGCGTTGACATATTTTTTGAAGGGTTAAAGGTTAAAGGTTAAAGGGGGCTGGCGCGGCGATTGAGGGAGGGGCTGGGAAGAGTATCAGGCCGAACAGGCCGGAACGGGCCATGACGAGCCTTAACAGGGGGCTGGCGCGGTAGTAATTTGATTGGGGACTCATCCCGCATGGTTGTTGAGGCCTGTTATTGCTTGTTATAGCCTGTTAGGCCTGAAAAGTTGTTGAGGCCTGTTACTGCCTGTATAACCTGTTAAGCCTGAAAAGTTGTTAGAGCCTGTCACTGCCTGTTAAGTCAGCCGCCTACAAAAGTATAGATTTTCTTGGAAATAGAAATAGTTAGTACATTTTTTATTCTTAACTGATAAAGTTTTCAAAAAGAAAATTAACTTTGCGACTTGAAGTTTCATTGTCTTATCACACACAACTTATATTTTCTATGTTGCGTAAAATTAGAATCGTGCTTGCAGGGATTTCCTTGCTGCTCATCACGTTGTTGTTCCTTGACTTTACAGGGACAGCGCATGCGTATCTGGGTTGGATGGCAAAGGTGCAGTTGGTGCCTGCCGTCTTGTCGGGGTCATTGCTTATTCTGGCGGTGTTGGTGGTGCTGACACTGCTGATGGGGCGCGTGTACTGCTCCGTGATTTGTCCGTTGGGCATTTTACAAGACCTTGTGGCGTGGTGGGGAAAGATGGCGAAGAAGAATCGCTATGCCTTTGCGCCCAGTCGCTGGAAGACGCGCTTGGGGATTATGGCTGCCTTTATCGTTGCCCTGCTCGTGAGCCTTCCGGGAGTGCAGTTTGTGGCTTCACTGATTGAACCCTATAGTGCCTTTGGGCGTATCGCCACCAACCTATTGGCACCCGTGTGGCAATGGGGCAACAATGCGCTGGCTTATTTTGCGGAACGCTCGGAGAGTTATGCTTTTTATGAAACAGAAGTGTGGATGCGCAGTGCCTTGTCGTTAGGTATTGCGGTGGCTACGCTCATCATCATCGCCCTTTTTGCTTGGAAGGGCGGTCGCACGTATTGCAACACGATTTGCCCCGTGGGTACTCTGTTGGGACTGCTCAGTAAGGTGAACCAAAAGCACATGTTGCGCCCCGTGATTGACACGTCGAAGTGTAACGGTTGCCGCCTGTGTGAAAAGAATTGCAAGGGCGCGTGCATCAACAGTAAGGAACATGAGATTGACTACTCGCGCTGCGTGATGTGTATGGACTGCATCAGCAAGTGTAAGCGTGGGGCAATCAGTTATGCGATGAAGGCACCTGAGGCGTCTTGCAAGGCGGCAGCTGCTCCAACGAAAGAGGCTCCGGCTTCAGAATCTCGCCGTGCCTTCCTGACGGGTGCCGTAATTGCTACAGCAGCTACAGCGGTGCAAGCACAGAAGAAGAAGGTGGACGGCGGACTTGCCGTAATTGAAGATAAGGTTGCACCCCAGCGTGAAACCCCTATCCTACCCCCAGGAGCGATGAACGTGCGCCACTTCACAAAGGTGTGTACGGCGTGTCAGCTCTGCGTGTCGGCGTGTCCTAATCAGGTGTTGCGCCCCTCAACAGCTTTGGAGCGCTTGATGCAACCCGAGGTGAGTTATGAGCGTGGTTATTGCCGTCCCGAGTGTACGAGTTGCTCGAATGTGTGTCCCACAGGCGCACTCACGGCATTGACACGCGAGGAAAAGTCGTCTCGACAAATTGGTCGCGCCGTGTGGATTAAGAAAAATTGCTTGCCCCTAACGGAAGGCGTAAGTTGTGGCAACTGTGCGCGCCACTGCCCCACGGGAGCGATTCAGATGATTCCCTCGGTGGAAGGCGACGACAAAAGTGTAAAGATTCCCGCCATCAATACAGAACGCTGCATCGGCTGTGGTGCCTGCGAAAATCTTTGTCCCGCACGACCTTTTAGTGCTATTGTGGTAGAGGGGCTGGATACGCAGAAGGTGATGTGATTTTTTCAGGGCTAACAGGCAATAACAGGCAGGAACAGGCAGGAACAGGCCTTAACAACCTGCGGGATAATGCCCAATTGATTTTTCACCGCGCAAGCACTTTCTCCTTTTTCCTTTCTCATTTCTCCTTTCTAAAAATGGACAGACGTGAATTTCTCAAAATAGTAGGTATCACTTCGGCAACGACTGCCGGATTGTATAGTTGTGCGCCTAAGAAGGGTGCTGAACTCACGAGTAAAGAATTGGGTCCTGTGCCTACGGACCAAATGACGTGTAGAACGTTCCCTGGTTTGGACGACGACCGCCCCTCGCTCCTCGGGTACGGATGTATGCGCTGGCCGACTATTCCCAATCCTAATGGTGAGGGAAATATGATTGACCAGGACGCAGTGAATGAACTCGTGGACTATGCCATTGCGCACGGGGTGAATTACTTTGACACGTCGCCCGTGTATGTGCAGGGTTGGTCGGAAAAGGCTACGGGGAATGCCGTGAGGCGCCACCCGCGTGAGTCGTTCTACATCTCTACGAAGTTGTCAAATTTCTCAGACTACTCGCGTGAAAATTCCTTGGCAATGTATCGTCAATCGTTTAAGGACCTCCAGGTGGACTATATCGACTACTACCTGCTCCACTCTATCGGTGGTGGCGGCATGGATGCCTTCCGCCGTCGCTATGTGGACAACGGCATGCTGGACTTCCTTGTTGAAGAACGCAAGGCGGGACGCATCCGCCGCTTGGGGTGGTCGTTCCACGGTTCGAAGGAAGTGTTTGACGAGATGCTCGCCCTTCACGAGCAGTACCATTGGGACTTTGTGCTCATACAGATGAACTACGTGGACTGGCACATCGCCAAGGGTAGCGGTATCGGAGCGAAGTACCTCTATGAGGAACTTGAAAAGCGCGGCATCCCCGTGCAGATTATGGAACCCCTGCTCGGTGGACGCCTCTCAAAGGTGCCCGACCACGTGGTTGCCCTCTTGAAAGAAAAAGCCCCTGAGCGCAGCGTGGCTTCATGGGCGTTCCGCTTTGCGGGTACGCCAAAGGGTGTGATGACCGTCTTGAGCGGGATGACCTACAAAGAACACTTGGAAGACAACATCCGTTCGTACGCCCCACTCGTGCCGCTCACGGAAGAGGAAAACGAAATCCTGTTCCACGCCGCCAAACTCATGGAGCAGTACCCCACCATTCCGTGTAACTACTGCGCCTACTGTATGCCTTGCCCCTACGGCATTGACATACCCTCGATTTTCATGTACTACAACAAGTGCGTGAACGAGGGCAATGTGGCAGAGAGTCGTCAAGACCCCAATTACAAGGAAGCGCGCCATGCCTTCTTAGTGGGTTACGACCGTGCGATAGAGAAATTGCGCCAAGCCGACCACTGCATCGGCTGTGGTAAATGTAACAAGCACTGTCCGCAGAACATCAAGATTCCCCGACAGCTCCAGCGCATTGATGAGTTTGTGGAGAAGTTGAAGCAGGAGACGCTGTAATTAGAGGATTCTGGCAAAACAAACTTTCAAGGCTAACAGGTTTTCAGGCCTAACAGGCAATAACAAGCCGGAACAGGCCTTAACAGCCATGCGGGATTGTGGTCAATTGATTTTACTACGACGCCAGCCATTACTGCTCACTACTCACTCCTAACTACTCACTCCCTATGCATTCCCCCATTCCCCTACTCCACTCTGGCAATTTCTCTTGCGTCATCCGCAAGGGGGAGGAGGTGCGCACCTTTACGCAACGCGGAGTAGCGGATTTATATGAGTTGCTGACTACGGATGCTGACTTTCTGAAAGGTAGCTACATTGCCGACAAGGTGATTGGTAAGGGTGCGGCGGCGCTAATGATTAAAGGGGGCGTTCAGCACGTCTATGCAGATGTGATCAGTCGACCGGCTCTGGCTTTGCTTCAGTCTTTCCACATGAATGTGGAGTACGCAACCTTGACCGACAATATCATTAACCGTGCAGGTACGGGCATCTGCCCTGTAGAAGAGCGGTGTTTACCCTTGGAAAAGCTGGAGGATATGGTGGAGGCTATAGGAAATTTTGTGGCTGGAGTTCAGGGCAATTTAACAGGCCTAACAGGCTGTAATAGGCCTTAACAGGCAGTAACAAATGGTAACAATGACCTCTCGTCTCATTACTTTGATTTATTAAAACAATAATTATGGAATATACTTCCCGCGCCACAGCATTGACGCTTGACAACTGGCGCACCTACCTTTTCGCAACCCTCTTCACGGCGGGTAATATCGCACTTCCACAGTTGTGCCACCTTGTGCCCCAGGGTGGATTGCTGTTTCAACCCATTTACCTCTTCACGCTCATTGCCGCCTGCCGATGGGGGTGGCGTGTAGCGTTGCTCACGGCATTGGTGAGTCCGCTTCTTAACACACTCTGGTTTGGCATGCCTTCCGTAGCAATGCTTCCCGTAGTACTTCTCAAATCGGTTGTTTTGGCACTCGGCGTGAGTTGGGCGATGACGAGCAAGGTGCGTAAGCCTTTGTTGGTGGCAGTATTGTTCATCATTGGCGCACAACTCCTCGGTGCTGTCGCGGAATGGGCACTGCTTTCAAGCGCTACTACCTTGTGGCTTTGCTTGCCTGGAGTGGCTTTACAAGTTGTGGTGGCAAGTTTAACAGGCAGGGACAACTTTAGAGATTAACAGACAGAGACAACTTTTTAGGGCCTAACAGGCAGTAACAGGCTATAACAGGCCTCAACAACCTTGCGGTGCAATTTTTCAATTGAGATTCTTACTGCGGTTGCCTTGTTAAGGCTTGTTAGGTACTTGCCTCTCTCCACTGCGCCAGCCTTGTTAAGGCTTGTTATAGCCAGTTATGCCTGTTAGGCTCTTAATCCCCTCAAAACCTTATAACCTCAAAACCTTATACTCATGTTTGGAATTGGTTTTCAAGAAATCGTCATTATAGCCCTTGTGGTGTTGCTCTTCTTCGGTGGCAAGAAAATCCCTGAGCTCATGAAGGGACTTGGTAAGGGTGTCCGTAGTTTTAAGGACGCCATGAATGGCAAGGAGGCAGAAGACGACGAAGCGAAAAAGTAACCTCGCGTTGTGAGTGCTGCTCCTCAAACTTTTTGGGAACACCTTGATGCCTTGCGAGGAAGCATCATCAAGATAGCGATTGCCGTAGTGGTTTGTGCCATTGCGGCCTTCTGCTTTAAGACCGAATTGTTCGACCTGTTGCTTGCTCCTTGTGCCGACGACTTCGTGACTTACCGCTTGTTGGAACAAGTGGCGGCATACGTCACTTCGGGAACAGCTGCGCCCTTAGCACCTTTAGACGTGCAACTCATCAACACAGGACTCGCCCAACAGTTTATGCTCCACCTCAAGACTGCATTTGCCGTGGGATTGTTGGGTGCCTCGCCCTACATCATCTATCTGCTGTTTCACTTTATTTCCCCTGCACTTTACAGTCATGAGCGCCGCATGGGCATTCGCCTTGTTGTGAGTGGCTATGTCATGTTTGTGTTAGGGTTATTGCTCACCTACTTCTTAATCTTCCCCTTAACCTTCCGCTTCTTGGGCACATATCAAGTAAGCAGCATGGTGGCGAATACCGTAACACTCTCCTCCTACCTTGAAACGCTCCTAATGCTGAGCCTCTCCATGGGAATCATGTTTGAGATTCCCGTCATTTGCAGTATTCTGGGGCGCTTTGGACTCATCCATGCCCAACTGATGCGCAAATACCGCCGCCATGTCATCGTAGGTCTGCTCATGCTTGCCGCCATCATCACGCCCACGGCAGACGCTTTCACACTGCTGCTCGTTGCCTTCCCCATGTGGTTGCTGTTTGAGGTGAGTATTTGGGTGGTGAGGGGAACGACGGTTGAGGAGAAAGGGCCGGACAGGCTGTAACAAGCAGTAACAGGCCATAACAGGCCTTAACAAAGGTTGGCGCGGTGGAAGGATCGATTGGGCTCTCGCTCCGCATGGGTGTTAAGGCCTGTTATTGCTTGTTAAGGCTTGAAAAGTTGTCAAGGCTTATTAGGCTTGAAAGCCTGTTATTACCTGCTACCATCTTAAAACAAAAAAGTTGCCTCCCGTGTGGGAAGCAACTTTTTTAGTTTGTATTAAAGTCCCTTGCCGTGGCAGTTCTTGAACTTCTTTCCGCTACCGCAAGGACAGGGGTCGTTGCGTCCAGGAAGTTGTTCCTTCACGATGGGCTGAGGAGCACGTTCGCGGGTGTCGCGTTGTGCTGCCTTCTGCATGGAATTATCGGGCGACTGGTTGCCTGCGTGTGATTCCTGCAACTGCTGCTTGGGCTGCTCTGGTTCGGGTGCTGCTTCACGTACCTGCTGGGGTGCCTGCACGGGGATTTGTGCGCGCATCAAGGTGGCTACGGTAGAATTGTTAATCTTGTTCACCATATCGTCGAAGAGCTTTACACTCTCAAGTTTGAAGATGAGGAGGGGATCCTTCTGCTCGTAGCTGGCGTTGTGCACAGAGTGCTTGAGTTCGTCGAGGGCGCGGAGGTTTTCCTTCCAAGCGTCGTCGATGTTGTGGAGGAGGATGGCCTTTTCAAAGTCCTTCACCACTTCCTTGCTCTCACTCTCGTACGCCTTCTGGAGGTTCGTGCGGATGTTGTAAACGAGTTTGCCGTCCGTGATGGGGATGAGGATATTCTCATAAACATGCGCCTGCTGCTCGTACACCTGCTTGATAACAGGAACCGCGATTTCGGCAAGGCGATCCGTACGGCGCTTGAAGTTTGCCATAGCTGCCTCGAAAGCACGTTCGAAGAGGTCTTCGGGTTTCATAGAACCGTATTCTTCAGCGGTGAAGGGCGCGTCCATCGCCATGATTTCGATGAAACTATCGCGACACGCATCGTAGTCGGCACTCTTCTCAACGATATAGATACAGCGGTCCCAAATCATGTTTGAGATGTCCATGCCGATACGTTCACCCATGAGGGCGTGGCGGCGCTTTTCGTAGATCACAGAGCGCTGCTTGTTCATCACGTCATCGTATTCGAGGAGGCGCTTACGGATGCCAAAGTTGTTTTCTTCCACCTTCTTCTGCGCACGTTCGATGCTGGAATTGACCATAGGTGCTTCGAGCACTTCACCTTCCTTGAAACCGAGTTTGTCCATCACCTTCGAAATCTTGTCACCACCATTGAGGCGCATGAGTTGGTCTTCGAGTGACACGAAGAAGATTGAAGAACCAGGGTCGCCCTGACGACCAGCACGACCACGGAGCTGGCGGTCAACGCGACGGCTTTCGTGGCGCTCCGTACCGATGATGGCAAGACCACCTGCGGCCTTCACTTCGTCGCTCAACTTGATGTCGGTACCACGACCCGCCATGTTGGTGGCAATCGTAACGGCACCCTTACCGTCGGTGCTACGACCCGCATTCTTTACGATGTCGGCTTCCGCTTGGTGAAGTTTAGCGTTCAACACCTGGTGAGGAATGTCGCGCATGCGGAGCATACGACTGAGGAGTTCGGAGATTTCAACGCTTGTAGTACCAACGAGCGTGGGGCGACCGGCATTGCGCTCCTTGATAATCTCTTCGATTACGGCAGCATACTTTTCGCGGTTGGTCTTATAGACACGGTCGTTCTGGTCGTTGCGGTTATTGGCGGGGCCGTTGAGGTCCTTCCACTGCATGTTGGTGGGGATTTCCACCACGTCGAGTTTGTAGATGTTCCAAAGTTCACCCGCTTCCGTACTTGCCGTACCTGTCATACCTGAAATCTTGTGGTACATGCGGAAGTAGTTCTGAAGGGTAATCGTAGCGAAGGTCTGCGTAGCCGCTTCCACCTTTACGTGTTCCTTAGCTTCTACCGCCTGGTGGAGACCGTCACTCCAGCGGCGACCTTCCATAATACGACCCGTCTGTTCGTCAACAATCTTCACCTGACCGTCCATTACGACGTAGTCCACGTTGAGGTCGAACATTGAGTACGCCTTCAAGAGTTGCTGGATGGTGTGGATACGCTCACTCTTTACGGCATAGTCGGCATAGAGTGCATCCTCGCGTGCAATGCGTTCTTCATCGGGGAGTCCCATTGCCTTGAGTGCAGAAATTTCTGCCGTAATGTCGGGGAGGACGAAGAGGGTTTCGTCACCCACCTGCTGAGCCAACCAAGCGGTACCCTTATCCGTGAGGTCGCAAGAGTGCATCTTTTCATCCGCCACGAAGTAGAGGGGCGCCACTGCCTCGGGCATGCGCTTGTTGTTGTTCTCCATGTAAATTTCTTCCGTGCGGAGCATACCCGTCTTCACACCTGGTTCAGAGAGAAACTTGATGAGGGGTTTGTTCTTGGGAAGCGCCTTGTGCGAACGGAAGAGCTGGAGGAAACCTTGCTCGCGCTGTTCCTTATCTCCCGACTCCACGAGTTTCTTTGCCTCGGTGAGGAGCTGGGTTGCCAACTGCTTCTGAACGGTCACGAGTTTTTCCACAAGGGGTTGGTATTGTTCAAAAAGTTGAACATCACCCTTGGGCACAGGTCCTGAAATGATGAGCGGTGTACGGGCATCGTCGATGAGCACAGAGTCTGCTTCATCGACAATAGCGAAGTTGTGCATGCGCTGAACGAGGTCCTTGGGACTCATCGCCATGTTGTCGCGCAAGTAGTCGAAACCAAATTCGTTGTTAGTACCGTACGTGATATCGGCTTGGTACGCACGGCGACGCGCTTCGGAGTTGGGCTGGTGCTTGTCGATACAGTCCACCGAAAGTTCGTGGAACAAGTAAAGGGGCGCGTTCCAGCGGGCGTCACGCTTCGCGAGGTAGTCGTTCACCGTCACGACGTGCACACCGTTACCCGTAAGGGCGTTCAAATAAATAGGCAAGGTAGAAGTAAGCGTCTTACCTTCACCCGTAGCCATTTCGGCAATCTTACCCTGATGGATGGCTACGCCACCAAACAACTGGCAAGGATAGGGGTCCATGTTCCAGTCGCTTTCTTCAAAGTCATCGTCGTAAAGTGCCTTTTCACCGTCAATCTGCACCACGTCAGGATACTTCACCGCCATCTCGCGGTCGAAGTCCGTTGCGGTAAGCACGGTGTCGAAGCGACCTGTGCTGTCCTTGAAACGGCGACAGGTAGATTTTACGATAGCAAAGGCTGTGGGGAGCACTTCGTTGAGTTTTTCTTCATAGCGTTCAAGGATTTCCTTTTCGAGTTTGTCAATCTTCTTGAAAATAAACTCGCGCTCCTCAATGGGAGTGTCTTCAATCTTTGCCTTAAGCGTATCAATCTCCTTGCGGAGGTCATCGCCAGACGACTGTACAATCTTCTTCAATTCACGTGTCTTCGCACGGAGGTCGTCGTTGGAGAGGGCATCAATCTCGGGATAGATGCGGAGGATTTCGTCGACAATGGGTTTGATCGCCTTAATGTCGCGCTGAGATTTTGTACCAAAGAGTTTGGTAAGGAATTTGAATATGTCCATAGTGTTTTTGAGTTTCTGAATTTAAGCTTGAGTAACGAGTGACCTTGCCTTATTGTTGTTGCAAGGAAAGCGGAGCGTTGCTACAAGCATTCGGGGCGCGAATACGCATCACCTTTGAGAGCGTGGGCGCAATAAAATCTATCGTAACGGGCGTGTCAATCTTTGCACTTACCGTTGCGTGACCGTAGAAAATAATGGGGAAAGGAATGTAGGACGCTCTCACCAACTGATTTTCCTTGGTGTCGGCATTCACATAGCGCCAGCCAGGAGCAATTTCCAAGAAGATATCGCCAGAAGTAGCCGCGTTGTAGCCACCGCGGATTCGGCTGATACCTGGAGTCCAAGCACCTTGAAGCAGGCGTTGAGAAGTATAAACGTCCTTTACGCCAGAGAACTGCAGGAGCAAATCTTGCGCACGTTCAAGGAGTTCGGTCAAACTGATTTGGCGCTCCTCAATAAGTTTATGGTTGAGGTAGAACTGCGTGCCGTGAGTCGCTTCAACAAACTGCCCGGGACCGTAAATCGCAGCCAAGTAAATGTTGAGCATGCTGGCAGTGCGCACCACGTCAAACTTACCGGTGGGAATGCGGTAGGTAGAAAGGTCTGCGCTTTCCTCATCGGCATAGCCAGAAGAGGTCAGTACGAAGAGGGCGTTCTCACGTCCTACCTTCTTTTCTACTGTCTGAATCAACTCTGCCAAAGCACGGTCGAGGCGCACGTAAATATCTTGCAATTCAATGGGCGCTACGGAAGCCGTCTGGTGGCGGTAATTGCCGGCGTAGAAGGTTACGGAGAGGTAGTCGGTAATATCATCGCACCCAATCATCGTATTGGTTAGGCAAGAGGTCGTGAGCAATCCCACTTCTTCGTTGATGAGTCCACAGGTCTTATAATCCAAGAAGGCGGTCTCCGTCTTAAACTTATGCTTAAAGGGATCCTTCACACCGCCCGAGAGGAAGTAACTGAAGTTGCCCGTCAAAGGATTTATGGGTTGCCACGTCGTAGCTTTTACCTTTTCAGGAATATTCTGAAACTGGTTGTGCACCGTCACCCACGCAGGAAGTCCGCCGTAGTAAGAAGAACTTACCCAATTTCCCGAGTTATCGTCCAACCATAGGGCGCAGTTCGCAGCATGACCTGCCGAGAAAACTGCCGCCTCGCAGAAGGGCGCAATGGCATAAACAAGCGCCTTGCCTTCGGATGCCACTTTGAGTTCGTCCCCAATGGTAGTTACACCAAGATGCTTGGGAGAGGTTGCATCCGTAGTACCCGCACCAGTGTACTTGCTATCGTCGCAACAGAAGACAGGGCGCAGCGTCTTGCGGTCAATCCATTTCTTACCCGTAACGCCGTGGTTGGAGGGCGAAGTTCCCGTAGCGAGCGACGCTGATGCCGAAGCTAAATCGGGGTTTGCCAAAGGATATTCCGCCTGTGTATAGACGCGCCCTTCGCTCAAGAGTTTCTTAAAACCTTCCTCACCATAAAGCGGCATAAAGGCCTCAAGATAATCCGAGCGCAACTGGTCAACAAGTATGTTCACCACCACGCGCGGCACCCCATTTGCCGCCTTACTGCCCTGCGCCGAAGAGAGCGTAGAGACGGCAAGCAAGAGCGACAGCAACAAGGTTGTGCGATGCGTATTTGAGGGAGTATTTTTCATTTTTTACTATAAATCAAAGGGGGGATAGGAGATTTTCTATAGGTTCTAGATAGTCTAGAAATTCTATATTTTCTATAGCATATAGACTATCTATAATTTCCATAAGCAATTACCTTTCCAAAATTCAACACCGCCAGCACACCTACCACCAACCACACGGTGCCAACCACGCCCTGCGCATGGAGCATACCCACGCCAAAAGCATAGGCGGCAAGCAACGTGAGTTGCACGAAGGGATAGTAATTGCGGTGACCCTTACTCACCGTCCACCACTGGTAAGGTATTGCCAACAGCGGCAGGGGATTCAGCAGGAGGAGGTTCCAGTTATTGTCTACCGCTGGATGTTCAGAGAAGAAGCAGAGGGTAAAGATGATGCACCCCGCCAATCCTTGCACGAGCAAGAGGGGTGTTTCAACGGCGTAGAATGTCTTTCGCCAACCCAATCTTAACAGCACGACGAGCACTACAGCAAGTACGAGCAAGGTTCCGAATACGAATTGCGGACTCAAGGGATGCGGTGCAAACTGCGTACGATCTGCGGTCAGTTGGGTCGTCTTTGCCACCAAGGGGCGCTCAACGCCCGCCGAGTCGGTGATGGTTGCGCCCGCTACCAAGCGTTCAGCATAGAGCGGGGCGAAGAGTTGTCCGCGCACCCCGATAAGCGTATCGACCTCCATGCCGAGCATCACGTTCTGGCAAAAGAAATCCCAGGGGTTACGCTCCGTGTGTTCCTTCACTAGTGCGCGAAAGGTCTTCCCCTGCTTCGCCTCGGGAAAAGTCACGTTTCCATCCACCGCCTTCGCCACCATATCCACGGCACGCGTCACGCAATTATCTTCAAAGAAGTTGTAGCGGTACACCCTATTCTCAGGTTGCGCATTTTCATTCAGCAATGCCTGCAAGCGCCGCACCTCCGTCGGTGTCAGGTTCAACACCTGCTCATCCATGCGTCTGCCCTGTGCTGCATAGGCATAGTGGAAATACGGATAAGTTGTTACGCCCAGCAGGTAGTCGGTCTTGCCGAGAATGAAGCGCAACACGAAGTTGTCGCTCTCGAAGTCGAAGATGCCGTAGTTGTACACCCAGTCCGTACCCAGCTCTAAGTCCATCACGCGCAATGCCGAATGGCCGTAAAGTTCATACGTCAAGTCGCCAGGGTGGCAGGTTATCAAACTCACCACAACCTTCCGACCCTCCACCACCTCCGCCTTACTTTGCGCGGGGAGCATGAAGAGCAACATCAGTGCCAGGTATAGAGAGTGTAAACTACGCATTATCGTGCAAAGGTACTGCTTTTTTATATATAATAAGGAGTGACGCCCCCGCTTTTTTCAAGAAACACCAAGCAAACTACTGAATTAACCCCGATTTCCCCACAGAGCGCGGCAAAACCCAAACCCACCGCCCCGCCCAAACGCATCTCTCGCCCCACACCCCTGCCCCATCACCGCAAGTCTCAAGCGCATACTTCGCCCCTACTCACGCACCAAAAATGCGACAACTTATCACTAAAAAATCCCCCGTCACACTCCCCCCATGCCCTCTAAAATGATCAAGAGTTTTTCAGCAACAATCCAGGGGCGTACCTATGAAAAACGATTCGGCGAATAATTTAAATTTTCTCCTTTGGAATTTAAATTCTCTCCTTTGGAAAACGAATGATTCAGCACAGCGTGCGAAACACAAGGTTCATATCCAATTCTGTGCCGAACAACTTTTCATCACACATGGATGTGGGGCGTATAAACTCCACGATTGCTTTAAAAGCATCATTAAAAAATCCCCCTCGCGCAGTTCCCGCCAACGCAGGAGTGCACGAAGAGGATAGTTACACTTGCTAATTAAATTTTCTAATTATTTTATTTGGGGCATTCTTGTCCTTATTCTTGTTCTTTGGGGGCAAGGATGCACTTAATTCTCTAACGCACTACAGCACGCACAGACAGCCCCCAGTAACGGTAGTAGCCGCCCCAATTGTAATAGCCCGAATCGAAGTAGAAGCCGTACGCGTAGTCCGGATTGCTCTCGTACAACGAACTCGACCTATAGACGCCGCAAGAACCAGCGTAGTAGAGATTGCTATCGTAGCGAACCCCCGCAGCGGGGAGGAAAATGCTGTTACCGTTAGGACCAGTCACCTCCCAACCTTCGACGCCGTTTTGAGTTGTCCAAGTTTTGGTACAAATATCTAAGAGTTCCACTTGTTCTTCATTAGTTGGCATGCGCCACGCTGAGCCCATGTTTACATAAGCTGCATCGTCTTCCAATTCAAGAACGGTTTTGTTGTCAACAGTGCCGTAAGAACTTAGAGTGCAATACTTTGTTTGAGTGTCATAAGAACCGTTGCACCATTTATAAGTGCTCCAATCATAGTAATCCTTGGGTTCGGTTTCACCCCAAGCGAAGTAATCGCCATACGCTTCGGGAGCGTCTGCACCAACATTGCGGTCCGCCCACAAAGTACCGCTGGGCAAACCGAGGTCTACAGCATATTCGGGAATGGTATTGAGTTTTTCACCGTTTGTCAAGGTGTAAGCATACGCAGTGCCTGCAACGAAGTTCTTACCTGCGGCTTCAAACTTCATATACGCGCCCTGCTCATCAGAAAGGGTGATTTCAAGCGTTTCGCCCAAGAGATTCGTAGGCGATAACATAAAGTAGATGGTAGCAGTTGCGCCCTTTGCTACTTCAAAGTCATTGAGGGCAATATTAAGGGTGCTTGTTGTTGACTTAGCTGTGATTTCGAGATTCACGGCAGTGAGGTCAATTGTGCCCGTAGTGGTAAACGCGCTTGTGCTTGCCTTCAAAGCAATATTTGTAAGCGTCTTTGCTTCATCTAAGTTCGTTTGAATCATCACCAAAGCGCCCATGTGCTGCATGTCAAACGCCACGGCACCATTCGCAGGCGTAGTTACGCTTGCCGCCATGAAGTCGTAAGCGCCGAGGTGGGCGGTTGAGGCATTACCAGTCTGCTTCTGTCCTTCGTAATTCACGGGAATTGCCGTCAAGTTGCGGTTGTAGAAATTGTAGGGGAAGTAAGCCGCGTAAGTAGCTGAAGCCTTCAGCGCCCAACCGCCGCCGTTAAAGGTAGCTGTCTGCATGCCGGCGCCTTCGTCCATAGCAAATTCTGCCTGACTGCCCTTGTCGGGGAAAATACCCACAGTGTCGTTCTCCGCCCAAAGGAAGTTTACGCCAGCATTGTTGATAACCACCGACGAACGCGTTGCGCCGTCAATTTGAAAGTCCTTACCCGTAATGCTAATGCTTTCCAGCGTCTTGCCACTACTGAGGTTGAGAGATTCATCCATTGCAGCGTCTTCGCCACAAGAATAAAGTGCTGACAGGGTCAGCAAAGCTGTAGCGGCTTTCAGAAATGTGTGTTTCATAACTTATGATGTTAAATATTTGTCTGAATGTTCGTTTAGAGCGTGGGATGTGCTCAAAACTATTCGGCACTTATTTGAAAATAATCGGGACTTAATTAAAACTAAATGCCGAATAGTTTTTGCAATAAGCATTACTCTACATCCCCAGACTCCCAGGGAGTGTCGCGCTTCTGAGATACCCAAGGCATGGAGGGGTTGGAGATTGAGGGATTCTCATTGGTTTCCCACTGCATCGGGGGATTTGTGATCGAAGGGTTACTGGAGGCTAACACCGACTGAAAGTCAAGGTGTAATGTCTTTACCTCGGGCTTTAGATATGTTCGTACTTTGTGCATAGATAAACTTCTTATTTGTGGTAAATAATTTATTCTCGCATCATGCCGCTCGCCGCTTCCGCGCAACGTTCGCCATCGACCGCCGCACTGACAATGCCGCCCGCATAACCGGCTCCTTCGCCACAAGGATAGAGTCCTTCGAGACGGACGTGGGCAAGGGTTTCACCATTACGGGGAATGCGTACAGGGGCTGAGGTGCGCGTCTCGGTAGCAATGAGTTGTGCCTCGTTGGTGAGGAATCCGCGACTGCGCTGTCCGAAGGTCTGGAAGCCCTCTGCCAAGCGGGTGGTGACGAACTTAGGCATCCAGAAATGTAAGGGGGATGCGATGAGTCCGGGGGAATAACTAGTGGCGGGCAGGTCGGCAGAAAGTTTGCGGTTTACGAAGTCGTGCATGCGCTGTGCGGGAGCCGTTTGTCGGCGGTTGCCTTGTATCCAGCACGCACGCTCAAGCGCTTCTTGGAAATACATCATGCGTAATGGATTTTCGGCATCTCCGAAGTCCTTGTGCGCAGTTGCAAATGCTTCATTCTGAAAGGCTTCTTGCATAAACGGACGGAGTTCGCCGTCAAGGTCTTCTAAGCGGGTTTCTACCACCATACCGGAGTTGCTCCATGCCGTGTTGCGCGTCGAGGGACTCATGCCATTGACCACGAGTTGCTCGGGACCGCTTGCCGCAGGAACCACTACCCCACCGGGGCACATACAGAAACTATACACGCCGCGACCGCCACACTGGGCTACGTAACTGTATTCCGCCGCGGGGAGGTACTTTCCACGACCTTCGCGATTGTGATACTGAAGTTGATCGATGAGATGGGATGGATGCTCCAAGCGCACACCGACCGCAATGCCCTTCGCCTCGAGTTCGATGCCTGAAGCGTGAAGGTAGCGATAAACATCGCGCGCAGAGTGCCCCGTTGCCAAAATTACGGGTCCCTGAAAACTACGTCCGTCTGCCGTTTCCACACCTACCACCTTTGTACCGTTCTGTACCAAAAGTCGGTCCACACGAGCGTTGAAATGCACCTCGCCTCCGCTTCGGCGAATCTGCTCACGCATATTTTCGATAATGCGGGGGAGTCGGTCGGTACCGATGTGCGGATGGGCGTCCACAAGTATGTCGGTCGAGGCGCCGTGTTGGCAGAAGACGCGCAAAATCTTATCTACATTCCCGCGCTTCTTCGAGCGGGTGAACAATTTGCCGTCAGAGTAAGCGCCCGCACCGCCTTCGCCGAAGGAGTAGTTGCTTTCACTATCCACAAGGTGCTCACGGCTGATGCGCGCAATGTCTTTGCGTCGCTCGTGCACGTCTTTTCCGCGCTCCAACACAATGGGGCGCTTGCCCAATTCGATAAGGCGCAGGGCGGCAAAGAGCCCACCAGGTCCTGCTCCCACAACAATTACGGGCGCAGCACCTTCGACGTTCGGATACTCAATAGGCGCAAAGTCCAACGTGGGAGGTTCTTCATTGACGTAAGCATCCACGGTGAGGTTTACGTAAATCGTGCGTTGGCGTGCGTCAATACTGCGCTTGCGCACCTTGACCGCCGTCACGCTTTTGGGATTTACCCCCAATTCACGCGCTATATATTTTCGGAGTTCCGCATCTTGTGCCGCCACGGAGGGGTAGACGCGGAGGGAAAGAGACTTCATAAAAAATGAGAAATAAGAAAGGAGAAAGGAGAAATGCTTTAACCATGCGGGGAGTCATGCGCCAGCACATTTCTCCTTTCTCATTTCTCCTTTCTCATTTAGTTAAATATTTGACACCCGCAACACATCCGCAAATACGCCTGCCGCCGTCACGGCAGCGCCTGCACCGTAGCCCTGGATGAGCATGGGATATTCGCGATAGCGTTCTGTGTTGAGCAAGATGATATTGTTGGAACCTTCCAAGTCATAGAAGGGGTGACCAAGGGGAATTTCACGCAAACTTACCTTACCCTTGCCGTCTGCCCACTCTGCTACGAAGCGCCAACGCTTGTTTTCGCGTACGAGGCGCTGACGTTCAGCCTCGAATTGGGCATCAAGGGCGGGTAGACCTGCCCAGAATTCGTCGATAGTGCCGTCGAAGAGTGACGCGGGGATAAAGAGGTTCTTTTCAATCTCATCCGCCTCTACGCGGTAACCACTTTCGCGTGCCAAAATCGTAATCTTGCGAATCACGTCCTTACCTGAAAGGTCAATGCGGGGGTCGGGTTCGCTATAACCTGCTTCCTTCGCCATCTGCACCGCCTTGCTGAGGGGAATGTCTGCCGAAAGTGTGTTGAAGACAAAGTTCAGCGTGCCACTCAACACCGCCTCGATGCGCAAAATCTTGTCACCCGAAGCACGAAGGTCGTTAATCGTGTTGATGATGGGAAGACCCGCACCCACGTTTGTTTCAAAGAGGTATTTCACACCGCGTTCGCGCGCCAAGTGTTTCAGGTGTTCGTAGTTATCGTAGTTAGACGACGCCGCCACCTTGTTTGCCGCTACCACAGATACGTTCGCACTGAGCAAACGTCCGTATTGCGCTGCCACTTCTTCGCTTGCCGTGCAATCCACAAAGACAGAGTTGAAGATGTTCATCTCCAAGATTTCATCAACCATACGTTCTACGCCACCTTCCTTACCACTTTCAGCAAGGATTTCCTTATAGCGTGCGGGGTCAATGCCTTCGCGAGAGAAGGCTGCCTTTGTGCGACCACAAACTCCCACAAGGTTTACCTTCAAACCGCGTTCTTCCATCAGCATTTGGCGTTGCGCTGCCAACTGTTGGAGAAGACTTCCGCCTACAGTGCCAGTTCCGCACAAGAATACGTTAAGTTCCTCGTGCTGGCTGAGAAAAAAACTGTCGTGGAGCACGTTGAGTGCCTTGCGCAACTGATGTTTTTCTACGACAAAGGAGATGTTCATCTCCAATGCGCCTTGCGACATCGCGCAGATGCTGATACCGTTCTTGCCCAAGACGGTAAAGAGTTTGCCTGCCGTACCAGAATGCTGCTTCATGCGTTCGCCGACTACGGCAACGGTAGCAAGACCATCCTGCTTGCTGGTGTGGTGCATCGCACCGTCTTGGATTTCCTTCTCAAATTCCTTATCGAGCAACTGACATGCCTTTTCCGCATCCTGCGTCGTAACACAAAGTGAGGTGCTCGTTTCTGAAGACGTCTGCGCCACCATGAAGACGCTGATACCTCCCTTGGCGAGCGTAGCAAAGATGCGACGGTTCACACCTACTACCCCCACCATTGAAAGACCACTCACCGTAACGAGCGACATTTCGTTGACCGAAGAAATACCACGGATGGGGCTCTTACTACTCGTAGCCTTGGCGTGAATGATACTACCCTTGGCGGTGGGGTTTAAGGTATTCTTGATAAGGATGGGGATGTTCTTAACACACACGGGGTAAATCGTGGGCGGATACACCACCTTTGCACCGAAGTTACAGAGTTCCATCGCCTCGCCATAGGTCAATTCATCAATGGTATAGGCGGTAGAAATCACGCGAGGGTCGGCAGTCATAAATCCATCGACGTCGGTCCAGATTTCAAGTACCTCCGCATCGAGTGCAGCCGCGAGGATGGCTGCTGTAAAGTCGGAACCACCGCGTCCGAGGTTTGTCGTAGCCCCCGTCACGGCATCCGTAGCGATGAAACCACCCATCACGGCAATTCCCTGGTGATGAGCAAAGTTGTCAAGGATATTTTTGTTCGTAAGGTCGTAATCCACGAGATGCTTTTCGCCCTGACGCGTGGTCTTAAAGAGGGTACGGCTGTCGTAATGCTTAGCATCGTTGATGAAGGTCGCCACGATGAGCGACGAAAGGCGTTCGCCAAACGCCACAATGGCATCTGCCGTCTTCTGCGTGAGGTCTTGGATGAGATACACGCCGTGGAGAATACTGCGCAAGTCGTGGAAAAGCGCCTCCAAGTCTGCCATCAATGCCGCCTGCTTTTCTTCCGCAATCTCCGTCTTCACCAAATCGAGGTGACGGCGGATGATGGCATCGAGATCGCCGATATAGGCAATATCCCCCGCCCCGGCACGCTTGCCAAGGGCGATGAGTTTATCGGTAATACCACCGAGGGCTGACACCACCACAATCAGCGGTTGGTCAGCGCCTTCAGCAATTTTCTTTATATTGTGTAATCCAATAACGGAACCTACAGAGGAACCGCCAAATTTTAGTACTTTCATAATTTAGTGTGTTGTTTTTGTGGATGCAATATAGAAACTATAGAAATCTATTGCAACTATACCTCCAAACTCTAAAGTTTCACCTTACGCTTCGCCAACTTACTCTCATTCTGGAGGCGGTCAAGCGCTGTCACCACATAGGTATACTTCGTCTTGCCATCCTTGTAAGGAAGTTTATACATCGTCTTATCCGTAATCGCTACGATGTTCTTAGGATTGTCTATGTTCACTTTTTCCTTACCCTCAAAACGATAGACCACGTACTTCTGCGCCTTATCCAACTCGTGCTTGCCCGCAGGTGCCTGCCAGAAGAGGTAATAGCCGTCGGGCATCCAAAGCGCCTTAAGTTTCTTCACCTTACCTGGTGCTTCATCGTCAAGGAAGGGCATGAGGGGTTGCAAGGCAGGCGTTGCATGATAGTTGTATGCTAATTGAGAAGCATAACCACCCTCGTTGCGCACCACCGCTGCGCTGTACCACAGACAAGAACCGTCAACGTTGGGAAGAGTGCGCTGCAAGCGGAACTTTTCCGCCATCTGGTTTTGCGCAGGATTGTTCTTATCCTTCGCCTTTACCGTACGTTCCACATCCTGCCCGATAATGAGGGGACGGTTGCTGGCATAACGCGACCACCAACGGATGAGTTCTTCATAATCTGCCGCCTTATGGCCAATCTCCCAATAGATTTGGGGCACGTTGTAGTCTACCCAACCCTTATTCACCCAAAAGATGATGTCGGCATAGAGGTCGTCGTAATTCTGAAGACCGTTGGTCTTACTGCCCGGCACAAAACCGCCATTCTTCTCGTTATGGTAAATACCGAAGGGACTCACGCCAAACTTCACCCAGGGTTTCGCACGGTGAATCGTGGTAGACAACTTTTCGATAAAGCAATTCACGTTGTAGCGACGCCAATCATCGCGGTCCTTATATCCATTGCTGTAAAGCGTAAAGGTAACATCGTCGGGAATCTTCTTTCCCGCCTCGGGGTAAGGGTAGAAATAGTCGTCGATGTGGAGTCCGTCAATATCGTAGCGCTTCACAATGTCTTCCACCACCTTGCAGATGTAATCGTGGTTCTCAGGCTGACCAGGGTCGAAGATAAGGAGGTCGCCATAACTGAAGAAGCGCTCGGGATGTTGCACATAGGGGTGCGTCACCGCCAATTCCGTAGTGCCCTTCGTCTTGGCACGGAAAGGATTTATCCACGCATGGAGTTCCATATTGCGCTTGTGACATTCCTGCACCATCCACGCCAAGGGGTCCCAATAAGGTGAAGGCGGTTGTCCCTGCTTGCCCGTCAAGAAGCGCGACCAGGGTTCGTAGGGGCTTTCATAAAGCGCATCAGCCTCGCCACGCACCTGAAAGATAATCGTATTGACCCCACAGGCTTGGAGCACGTTGAGCTGGTTCGTGAGGTTCGCCTGCATCTGGTGGCGACTCATGCCCTGAAATTGTCCGTTAATGATTTGAATCCACGCTCCACGAAATTCGCGCTTGGGCGCATTTTGAGCAAATGCCCAAAGGGGAAGGAGCGTAAGCAAAAACAAAAAAATACGTTTCATTGTGTTGGTTCAGTTGTCTAAAATAAAGCATCGTGAAAGGCACATACGACCTTCCACGCCTCTTGTGTTGGGAATAATACGTGCCAAAGTTAATGAATTTTGGCATTTTATGCCCCCTACTCTATAATTATTTTAAGAAAGAGCCACGTTTTTTACACAAAACTCCTTGCAACAAACGGTAAGGTGGAGACCTACAAAACAAACTCCCTCATATTTCAAACTATCCAGAAGATAATTCAAAATACAAGGGAGTTTGTTTTTGCGATGTACCGAAGCGTTTTTGCCCGTAGGGGGCAAGCACCTCCTAAACTTCGTTAGGCATTGTGTATCAACAACTCATCTGCTTGAGCATCCACCACAATGGGGGCATCCTTTGAAATCGTTCCCGCCAAAATATCGTGGCTGAGTCGGTTGAGCAACATGCGCTGCAGGGCACGCTTCACAGGACGCGCTCCGAAGTGGGGATCATAGCCTTCGTGGGCAATCAATTCAAGGGCTGCTTCCGTCAACGAAAGCGTTACTTGTTGGTCAGCCAAACGGCGACGAATTTGATCGACCTGTAGGCGCACAATTTCCTTAATGTCCGACTCGCTCAAGGGGTGGAAAAGGATGATGTCGTCTACACGGTTCAGGAACTCGGGACGGATGGTCTGCTTGAGCATTCCCATTACCTCATCCTTCAACGTGTCGCCCTCACGAGCGAAGAAGTCTTCGTTAGAAGTACCTGCCTCACGCGCTGCGTCAAATCGGGCTTGAATGTGCGCGCTACCGAGGTTGGAAGTCATGATGATAATGGTATTCTTGAAGTTCACCGTGCGCCCCTTGTTGTCCGTCAGGCGACCGTCGTCAAGCACTTGCAAGAGGATGTTGAACACGTCAGGATGCGCCTTTTCTATCTCATCGAAGAGCACGACGGAGTAAGGTTTGCGGCGCACCGCCTCAGTGAGTTGTCCGCCTTCATCATACCCTACGTATCCCGGAGGCGCCCCCACGAGGCGGCTCACACTGTGCTTCTCCTGGTACTCACTCATGTCAATGCGCGTCATCATCTGCTCGTCGTTGAAGAGCAATTCTGCCAGCGCTCGCGCCACTTCCGTTTTACCTACCCCCGTCGTACCGAGGAAAATGAACGACCCAATCGGGCGCTTCGGGTCTTGAAGTCCCGCGCGACTACGAAGCACGGCGTCGGCAACGGCGGTCACCGCTTCATCCTGCCCAATCACACGGTGGTGAAGTTCTTCATCAAGGTGCAACAGGCGTTCGCGCTCACTTTGAAGCATGCGCGTCACGGGAATACCCGTCCAACGACTCACGATGTCGGCAATATCGTCGGCGGTAACCACTTCTTTGACCATAGCTTCAGCCCCTTGGCGCGCCTTAAGGTCATTAGTGAGTTGCTCCAAGCGCTGGTCGAGGGCGGGAAGGGCACTGTAGCGAATTTCGGCTACCTTTCCATAATCCCCTTCGCGTTCTAAGCGTTCGGCGGTGAAGTTGAGTTGCTCCTTCTCCTGCTTGAGTTTTTGGATTTCGGCAAGCACACCACGCTCACCCTCCCACTTCGCACGCAGGTCCTTGACCTGTTCTTCAAGTGTTGCAATCTCGGCGTTTAAGGTCTCGAGTTTCTTCTCATCCCCCTCACGCTTAATGGCTTCACGCTCAATCTCGAGTTGGCGCAAGCGACGCTGCGCTTCGTCCAACTCTTCGGGTTGGGAGTCACGCTCCATGCGGAGTTTCGCCGCCGCTTCGTCCATCAAGTCGATGGCTTTGTCGGGGAGAAAACGGTCGGAAATGTAGCGGTGAGAGAGTTGCACGGCAGCAATCAAGGCATCGTCTTGAATGCGCACGCGGTGGTGATTTTCATAACGCTCTTTGAGTCCACGAAGAATGGAAATCGCATCTTCGGGAGTGGGTTCTTCAACGAGCACCGTCTGGAAGCGGCGTTCGAGCGCCTTGTCCTTCTCAAAATATTTCTGATATTCCTCAAGCGTAGTGGCACCAATACTGCGGAGTTCGCCACGCGCCAAGGCGGGTTTGAGAATGTTTGCCGCGTCCATCGCGCCCTCGCTCTTACCTGCACCGACAAGCGTATGGATTTCGTCGATAAAGAGGATGATATTGCCCTCAGCCGCCGTCACTTCATTGACCACGCTCTTCAGGCGTTCCTCAAATTCGCCCTTATATTTCGCTCCCGCTACGAGCGCTCCCATATCGAGGGAGTAAAGATGCTTATTCTTCAAGTTTTCAGGCACGTCACCGCGCACAATGCGCTCTGCGATGCCCTCAACAATGGCAGTTTTACCCGTACCCGGTTCACCGATGAGAATCGGATTGTTCTTCGTGCGGCGACTCAAGATTTGGAGCACACGGCGGATTTCATCATCTCGCCCAATGACGGGGTCGAGTTTGCCGTTACGGGCTTCCTCTACGAGGTTGCGGGCATATTTTTCTAACGCTTGGTAGGTATCTTCGCTCGAAGGCGAATCCACCTTCTTACCCTTGCGGAGTTCGGCAATCGCCGCCTTCAACGCCGCCTCGGTAAGACCAGCGTCCTTCAGCATTCTGCCCGCCGTAGCCTTACTCTTGAGCAAGGCGAGCAGCAGTGCCTCAAGGCCAACAAACGAATCGCCTTCCGCCTTTGCAATGTCTTGCGCACCTTGCAACACCGCCGAAGCGTCGCGGTCAAGATAAGGTTCGCCACCGCCCTGCACGCGAGGCATACTGCGGAGTTCGCTATCCACCACCGCCAAAAGTTGTTGGGTATTCACCCCCGTCTTGCCGAGCAGGAACTGCGTCACATTTTCACCCACGTGAAGCACACCGTGCAACAAGTGTGTGGGTGTTACCGCCTGCTGTCCGTTATTTTGCGCAAGCGTTACGGCATGTTGAAGTGCCTCTTGCGCTTTGATCGTAAAGTTCTGAAAGTTCATAAGTTTAGGTTTTGAGGTTTTAGGTTATAAGGTTTGAAGTTGGAAGGAGAAAGGCGCAGGGCAAAAAGCAACCAGTATGTTGACATTTCACAATTAACCTTTACTACAATACAGTCTTACCAACCCCTATTGCAATACCGGATTCACCCCTATAGAAGCGCAAAGTGTACCAAAGTAGCAAACAAATGGATTTTTTAATATTTTCTGCCGTTTTGGCAGAGGGAATTGTGGAGAAACAGACAAAAAGTCAGTCGGTTTGAAGCGCTAACTACGTATTTCACACCCGACATTTTACAGCATTCCTTGACAATAAACACCACTATATTCGATATTTGAAAGAAAGGACGGCACTTACTAAAAACTAATCGGCACTTATTTCAAATTAACTGCCGATTAGTTTGAAATAAGTGCCGATTAGTTTTTGGCAATTCGGAAAGCGTATTCACGCCATCCCTTTTAGATATTCTTATCTTTTGATTTACAAAGATATGCAAGTCCACACTCGGCACACTTCGGTTTGCGTGCCGTACAGGTGTAGCGACCGTGGAGCAGGAGCCAGTAGTGGGACGCAGCAACCGTTTCATCGGGGATGTAGCGACGCAGGGCCTTCTCTACGGCATAGGGTGTGGTAGCGGTAGAAGGCACAAGGTTCAAGCGGTGACTCACGCGGAAGACGTGCGTGTCCACTGCTAATGCCGCCTTTCCGAATGCCACTGCCTGAATAACGTTTGCCGTTTTACGCCCTACCCCTGGGAGGGTGGTAAGTTCTTCAAGCGTCGTGGGAACTTCCGAATGGAAGTCAGCCACCAAGCGTTGCGCCATTCCCACAAGGTGCTTCGCCTTATTATTGGGGTAACTCACCGAACGGATGTACTCAAAAACCTTCTCGGGAGTAGCCTTTGCCAATGCTTCGGGCGAAGGATAAGCCGCAAAAAGGGCGGGCGTCACCTGATTGATGCGCTTATCCGTACACTGCGCACTGAGCATCACGGCGATGAGCAGTTCAAACGGCGTAGTGTAGTCCAACTCCGTCTCGGT
This sequence comes from Alloprevotella sp., assembly GCA_045656425.1. Taxonomy (GTDB): domain Bacteria; phylum Bacteroidota; class Bacteroidia; order Bacteroidales; family Bacteroidaceae; genus Alloprevotella. The sequence goes on along the minus strand of JAZORE010000029.1, from coordinate 29,257 downwards.
GGCGTCCATAATGCTGCCCAAGTACGACAGTACGGCGGTGATGCGGTCTTTGCGAGTTCTCATAACTGACAACGAGGACGTGCCTCCCGTTTAATTCAGCGCCTGCAAGCGTGCGATGTACTTGCCAATAATATCAAATTCCAGATTTACCTTTGTGCCTACCTTAATCGCGTGGAAGTTGGTATTTTCAAAGGTGTAAGGGATGATGCAAACTTGGAAAGAATCTTCCGTGGGGTTGCAAACGGTGAGACTTACGCCGTTGACCGTCACGCTGCCTTTGTCCACCGTGAAATAACCACGGCGCGCCATGTCGGCGTCGTAGTTGTACTTGAACGTGTAAATGTAAGAACCTTGTGCGTCCTCAAGTGCTACACATTCTGCCGTTTCATCTACGTGACCCTGCACGATGTGACCGTCCAAGCGGCCGTTCATCATCATAGAGCGCTCTACGTTTACCAACGAACCTACCTCAAGACAACCCAAGTTAGAGCGACGGAGCGTTTCGAGCATTGCCGTTACAACATAGGTATTGCCTTCAATTTTTACTACGGTAAGGCACACACCATTGTGCGCCACACTCTGGTCAATCTTCAACTCTGAAGTGAAAGGGCATTCGAGTGTGAAGTGGATATTCTCTTGATCTTTTTCAATGGCAACAACGCGCGCCATTCCTTCTACAATTCCTGAAAACATTTTCGTTAGTGTATTATCAATGTTAATTTCCGACAAAGATACAACTTTTTTTTAGAGTACAGAGTACAGCGTACAGAGTACAACTATCAAGATAAATAAGAATTCTCCTTTAGTGGAGGCTTACGGGGAGTCGTTCATTCACTCGTCTACGAAAATCGTCCTTTTGTCGATAGTCTCTATAAAAAAAAGGAATGGGGAAGATGGTAATAATATAAATTTGTACTTTTGCACTGCAAAAGAAAATCACATTATTATATATAGGAAAAACATGAACAAGGCCTTTGTATGTTCGGTAGCCCTTAGCGTGACTACCGCATTGGCTGCGCAGGAGCGCGTGTGGACGTTGCAGGAGTGCATCGACCATGCCCTTGAGCACAATATACAGTTGCGCAAAAGCCAATTAACGACTGCCACCGCGGCGGTGAGTGTGAAGGAGGCGAAAGCAGGGTTGTTGCCCTCGCTCAATGCGAACATTTCGCAGAATGTGCAGTATCGTCCCTTCCAGGAATCTGCTACAAATTTTGTAAATGGAGGTATCGCTTCCTCAGCTGCCGACAAGGCTACCTGGAGCGGTTCGTATGGCGTAAGTGCGAGTTGGACCATTTGGAACGGCAGACAAAATACGCTCAATGTCAAGACCAATAAAATCAATGAGCAGATTGCGGAGCAGGATTTCGAGATGCAAACCAATTCGATCCAAGAGCAAATTGCCAACCTCTACGTGCAGATCCTCTACATGAAGGAGGCGCTCAAGGTGAACCGCGAATTGTTAGAGCACGACTCACTCGTTTATGCCCGCGGCGAACGCATGCTCGCCAATGGTCAGATTTCGCGCTCCGACCTCGCACAACTCAAGGCGCAGGTGAGCCAGGGACGCTACGATGTGGTGAACGTAGAAAGCCAAATCAGCAGTGCGGAACTCTCCCTTAAGCAACTCTTGGAACTCGGTCCGACAGAGCGCATTTCTATTGCGACCATCATTCCCGAAGACGACTTGGTGATGATGCTGCTTCCCACTACGCAAGATGTGTATAACGCAGCACTCACGCTTCGCCCAGAGATTCGCCGTAGCGAGTTGAGCATGGAGCAGGCGGAGCTTGCGTTGAAGAAGGCGAAGGGCGGTTATTGGCCCACGATAAGCCTCAACGGAAGCCTCGGCGACAGTCATATTTCGGGTTCTACCCGTACGTGGAGCCAGCAGTTGAAGTATAATTTCAACATGAGCATTGGTTTGAACGTGTCCATCCCTATCTACGACAACCGCAGGGTGAAGAGCAATGTGGAACGCGCAACGATTTCGCAACTCACGGCGGAGTACGACTACCTCGACGCACAGAAGGACCTCTACAACACGGTGGAAACTTATTGGCTCAATGCTACGACCAACCAACACAAGTTTGTGGCAGCCAAGGACAACGTAGAAAGTCTCGGATTGAGCTACGAAAATACCCAGCGCCAGTTCCAGCAGGGACAGAAGGACATTACGGACCTCCTCGATAGTCGCGGCCGCTACCTTCAGGCAAAGCAGAGTTTGCTTCAGGACAAGTACACCGCAATTCTCAATCAGGCGCTCCTCCGTTTCTATATGGGAAGAGAATTGGAGATTTAGATAGTAAACAAGTAAACGAGTAGGCAAGCGGTCACTGAGATAAACGTTTATAAGTCCCGCACGGATCTTTTACCTTTACTCTTTTATCTTTACTCTAATTCAGACCTTAAAACCTCAAACCTCATAACCTCTATAATATGTCAACTTTCTTTTCAACTACAAAAAATAAAATAACTACTCTCGCCGTGCTCGTTGCTGTGGGAGGAGGCATCTTCTACCTGTGCTCCGACAAGGGCAATGACGTAGCGCCTGCATATTGCGAAATGGCGGCAGCAGAAGTTTCAACCATCAGCAGTAGCATTACGGCTACGGGTACTATTGAACCTGTTACCTCTGTAGAAGTGGGTACGCAGGTTTCGGGTATCATCAATAAGATTCTCGTTGATTACAACGACGTAGTAAAGCGCGGTCAGGTGATTGCCATTCTCGACAAGACGAACCTTGAAAGCGAATTGGCGAGTGCTACGAGCAACTTGGCAAGTGCTGAAAGCGATTTGAACTACCAGAAGTGGCTCTTTGAGCGTCAGGAAACCCTCCACAAGCAAGGCGATATCAGCGACAACGCCTTTCATCAGGCACAGGTGGCACTCCGTCAGGCACAGTCGGCGTATAACATGCGCGTTGAGGCGGTGAAGAAGGCACAGACCAACCTTGGTTACGCAACAATTACTTCTCCCATCGACGGTGTGATTCTTTCGCGCGCCGTAGAAGAGGGACAAACCGTAGCAGCAAGCTTTAACACGCCCACACTCTTCACCATCGCGCAGGACTTGACCGACATGCGCGTCATTGCTAAGGTGGACGAAGCCGACATAGGCGGTGTGCGCGAAGGGCAGCGCGTAGAATTTACCGTAGATGCCTACCCCAACGACCTCTTCAACGGACAGGTGACACAGGTGCGCCAGGAAGCTACGATTGAGAGTAATGTGGTGACCTATGAAGTAGTCATCTCTGCGCCCAACCCCGACTTGAAGTTGAAGCCCGGACTTACGGCAAACGTAAAGATTGTTACACTCGAAATTAAGGACGTGTTGGCAGTGCCTTCAAAGGCGTTGCGCTTCGCTCCCGTGCCTCACAGCATCGACAAGGACGAGGTGATTGAAAACTGCGAGGGTGCTACAAAAATCTGGAAGCGCGAGGGTAAAACGTACAAGGCGTACCCCGTAGAAACAGGTATGACCAACGGTATCCTTACCGAAATCAAGGGCGGACTCCAGGCGGGTGATTCTGTCATTGTTGACCGTGTGACAACCGCAGTTGAGGGAATGGCAGGTGCGCCCCGCAGTCCCTTCATGCCCGGTCCCCGCAATAACAAGAAGAAGTAGAGCGCAATGAAAAAGACCGTTATTGAATTACAGAATGTGAAGCGCGACTTCGTCGTGGGTGAGGAAGTGGTACACGCCCTCCGCGGTGTGTCGTTCAAAATTCACGAAGGGGAATTCGTAACCATCATGGGCACGTCAGGGAGTGGGAAATCCACGCTGCTCAACCAGTTGGGTTGCCTCGACACTCCCACCTCGGGCGAATACTTGCTCGACGGTATTCCCGTGCGTAAGATGAAGCGCCGCGAGCGTGCCGTATTGCGCAACCGCAAGATTGGTTTTGTGTTCCAAAACTACAACCTCTTGGCAAAAACCACGGCGGTAGAAAATGTAGAACTCCCCTTGATGTACAACAGTTCCGTGTCAGCACGCGAACGCAGGGAGCGCGCCATTAAAGCCCTTGAAGCAGTAGGATTGGGCAACCGCTTAATGCACCTTTCTAACCAGATGTCGGGCGGACAGATGCAGCGCGTGGCGATTGCGCGTGCTTTGGTGAACGACCCCGCCGTAATTCTTGCCGACGAAGCTACGGGAAACCTCGACACACGCACTTCGTTTGAAATTCTCGTACTCTTCCAAGAACTTTTTGCTCAGGGACGCACCATTATCTTTGTGACGCACAATCCTGAAATTGCACAATACAGTTCGCGCAACATTGTTTTGCGCGACGGATTGGTGAAGGAGGATGTTCAGAATACGAACATTCTCTCGGCTGCCGAAGCCTTGGCGGCACTTCCCCCTATTGAAGAATAATCTCACTAACTATGCATCTCACAAACCTATTCAAAATAGCTCTGCGCGCCATCAATACCAATAAGTTGCGCTCCTTTCTGACCATGCTCGGCATCATCATCGGCGTAGCTGCCGTTATCGCGATGATTGCCATTGGTGAGGGGTCAAAGCAAAGCATCCAGAGCAACATTGCCTCCATGGGCTCAAATATGATAAGCATCCATCCCGGGGCAGACCGCCGTGCGGGGGGTGTGCGTCAGGATGCCAGCGCCATGGAGACCTTGAAACTCAAAGACTATGAGCTTTTGAAGGCGGAGGCAAAGTATATCAAAGCCATAAGTCCCACCGTTTCAAGCAGTGGTCAGTGTATCTTCGGAAACAATAACACGCCGTCAAGCATGTACGGCGTAAGCATCGGCTACTTAGACATTCGCCAACTCAAGGTAGAGGAAGGCGACATGTTTACTGAGGAAGACATCCGCACGAGTGCCAAAGTCTGCGTCATTGGTAAGACCGTTGCCGACAACCTCTTCACTAAGGGCGAAGACCCCGTGGGGCGCGTCATCCGCTTTAAGTCCATTCCCTTCCGCGTAGTGGGTGTGTTGAAATCAAAGGGTTACAACACGTTCGGCATGGACCAGGACAACCTTATTCTTGCTCCTTACACAACGGTGATGAAGCGCATCATGGCGATTACTTACCTCAACAACATCAGCGTGTCGGCCCTAACGGAAGAGCACACAGAGCAAGCTATTGAAGAACTCACCACCCTGCTCCGCCAGTCGCACAAATTGCGTGAAGGTATTGATGAAGACAACTTCAACATCCACTCGCAAAAGGAAATGATGGAGATGATGAACTCTACGGCAGACGTGATGACCACGCTCCTGCTCTGCGTAGCCTGCATCTCGCTCATCGTGGGCGGTATCGGCATTATGAACATCATGTATGTCAGCGTAACGGAGCGCACCAAGGAAATCGGTCTGCGTATGTCGGTCGGTGCGCGTGGCATTGACATCTTGGCACAATTCTTGATAGAAGCCATTCTCCTCAGCATCACGGGCGGCATCATTGGCGTTGTTGTCGGTTGCCTCATCTCTAATGCCGTAGAGTCTATTGCCCAATGGCCCGTCAGCATCCAACCTTGGAGCATCATGCTCAGCTTTGCCGTTTGTACGTTCACGGGGATTTTCTTCGGTTGGTACCCTGCAAAGAAGGCGGCAAACCTTGACCCGATTGAGGCGCTCAGATACGAGTAATTTTTTCTCGCACTTTCTAAAAATTATCTCCAAGATAATTCAAACTATCTGGGAGATAATTTATTTTTTCTCCAAGTTAGTTTTTACAAAAACTACTATGAATTCTTCCCCCTCCCATGCGCCCATGCTTGGAACCGACATGCGCCGCATGCGCTACCTTGAAGTAGCTGCCCATGTCGTTGCATGGACCTACATCTTTGCGTCTCCCCTCTTTTTCCAGCGGGGCGACAGCATCAACTGGGTGCGTTTCCTCAACGCCTCCCTCTTCAGTGTGGCGGCATGCCTCATCTTCTACCTCAACTACTTTGTGCTGATTCCGCGCTACTTCTTGCAGCGCCGCTACAGCCTATTCCTGCTCATCAACCTTGCGATGGTGGTGGGCATCTCCCTGGGGTTGGAAATTTACTCCAACCTGCAACACGCGTACTCACCTTCCCAGCCGCGCCGCATGGGCATGCGTCGCCACCACATCAGTACGGAGCAGTTGTTCCTGTGGAAGACGTTCTTCGTGGTGCGCAACGCCTTCTTACTCATCACAGCCATTGCCATTTCCTTGGCACTCCGTCTGAGTTTGCGCTGGCACAAGGCAGAAATGGAGCGACGCAAGGCAGAGGTAGACCGTCAGGCGGCGGAGTTGAAGAACCTGAAAAATCAGATTTCGCCGCACTTCCTGCTCAACACATTAAATAATATATACGCCCTCACCACCTTTGACACCGAACGCGCACAGCATGCCATTCTTGAGTTAGGAAAACTTCTGCGCTACTTGCTCTACGACAATCAGGTGGAACGCGTGCCGCTCAGCAAGGAGGTGGAATTTCTGCACAATTATATCGAACTCATGCGCCTGCGCATTGGTAAGAACGTGGACTTACAAGTAGACCTCGACATCCCACAAGACCGCGAGGTAAACATTGCCCCGCTCCTCTTTATCTCACTCGTTGAAAACGCCTTCAAACACGGCATCTGTCCCACCCAACCTTCGTTCATCCACATCAGCCTCCGTGCGAATCAGCAGGGCGAAATCATCTTCACCTGCACGAACAGCAACTTCCCCAAAACGGCTGACGACAAGAGTGGCGGAGGCATCGGTCTCCAACAGGTAAGTCAGCGCCTCGCCCTCTCATATCCCAACCGCCACACCTGGCACAAGGGCGTTAAAGACGGCGTTTACACCTCTTGCATTACGCTGAGCGAAGGTTATAAGGACTAAGGTCGCTACGCTTTTAGGTTATAAGAGCTATGCAGACCTTAAAATCTAAGCTCCTCCTCATAACCTCAAACCTTACCCCTTATAACCTTATAACCTCAAAACCTTACCCCTCACAACCTCCCCAATGACCTGCGCCATCATAGACGACGAACCTCTTGCGGCAACCCTGCTGGAAAGTTACGTAAATAAGACTCCCTTCCTCACGCATTGTGGCACCTATGCCAATGCGATTGATGCCATGGCGGCACTGAGTAAGTCGCCCGTCGAACTCCTGTTCCTCGACATCCAAATGCCGGAGCTGAGTGGCCTTGAGTTTGCCAAACTCATCCCACCCACCACGCGCATCATCTTTACCACCGCCTTCAGTCAGTATGCCATTGAGGGCTACAAGGTGAATGCCTTTGATTACCTGCTCAAACCCATTGCTTACCCCGACTTTTTGGCGGCGGCACAACGGGCGTTGACGGCGGCAAGTCCCACACCGCAGACCGCAGAACCGACAACGGAGAATGCAACCACCGAGTCGTCCATCTTTGTCAAGAGCGACTACAAACTGCTCCGCATTGACTTCGACGACATTCTGTATATCGAGGGACTCAAGGACTATGTCAAGATTTACCTCGCCTCAGCCCAGCGCCCCGTGCTCTCCCTGACGGCAATGAAAACGCTTGAAGACCACCTCCCCGCCGACCGCTTCCTGCGCATCCACCGCTCCTACATCGCCAACATGGCTATGGTGAGCGCAGTTGAGCGTAGCAACATCCTCATCGGTGAAAAGTCGCTCCCCATCTCCGACACTTACAAAGATAAGGTACTGGAGTATGTCAACAAGCGCCTCTTGGGAGGAAGATAGAGGGGGAAAGGAGAAATAAAAAAGGAGAAAGGAGAAAGGGCTGGCGCGATGGAAAATCTATTGAAGTCTCTCTCCGAAAGGTTGTTAAGGCCTGTTACCGCCTGTTACTGCCTGTTAACCCTAATCCCTAAAATATCACAAAAAAAAGAGTTCGCCCCCGAGGGCGAACTCTTTTTTATATATCACCATAATTACTTTACGCTGATGCGCAACTTATAGTTCATCTTCTTGTTGGGCACCTTGTACTTTTCAATCGTGTCCACACCACCACAAGAAGCGTTACCCACACCACGGTGGTAAGCATCGAAGTGGAGCACAGTGTAAGGACGATCTTGCATTTCCCAGAGGTGGTTGCTCTTCATGAGATCGGCATCCGTCCAAGGGAGTGCGCTGAAACTTACATTACCTTCCGTTTCAATAACAACGCCAAAACCAGCAGCATCTGTGAGCACGAGCTCACGAAGTTCTTCGCGCTGACCTGTAGACTGGGGCTTCACGTAGCGTTCGTGCATTTCGCCCACCTTAGAAGTGTAGCGTCCAGCAATCACACCCGCCTTGCGGTCAGAATAGTTTTCCCAAGGACCGAGCGCATAGTAATCCACCTGCTTGAGTGCCGAATCGATGTGACAAACAAGACCTGCGCGGCGCAATTCTCCGTGCTTGGGAGTGAAAGTAGCGTCTACGTCCATTACACCCTGGGGATAGAGCGTGTAAACAATGTCTGTCTTACAAAGCGAACCGTCACGAGAAGTTGTCACAACGATGCGGTCTGCCTGTTCTTCAATCTTGAATGTACCACGTTCCTGAAGACCATTGTTCGTATTGCCGAAGCGGTCATTCTCAATCCAGCGGTGGTTGTCGTAAACGAAGCCCTGACCGTCCTTGATGATTTCGCGACCATCAAGAAGGAGACCGATGAGTTGACCATTCTCTTCGTTGAAGATTGCCTTAATCTTGTCGTTACCGAGGTGCACCTTGCCGTTCTGGTTAATGCCATTTTCAAACGCGCCCTTACCCTTGATTGCTGCAAGTGCGGGACGTGCCACGAGTTCATACTGCTTGAGTGCCACTTCATGACCAGCAGGAGCAAATACTTGTTCTGTAGCGTGACACACGCGGAGGTTCAAGAGGATTTCTTCACCCTTCTTTTCCGCCTTTGCCAACTTCACCTTGGGCACCTTAATCGTTACCACTTCTTTTTCGCCTTCGCCACCACCGGTAAGCGCAACTTGCTTCTTAGCAACCACATTACCATTCTTCACCACTTCGTAAACGAGGTAGAAGTCCGAGAGGTTCGTGAAGTTGTACATATTCTTGAGTTCTACCTTCACGGTATTTGCCTTCTTGTCCACTCCGAGGAAGTTGAACTTGATAAACTCATGCGCCGCCTTCACTTCCTTGAGCTTCGCACTCTCATGGCGTGTCGCAGGAATGATACCGTTAGAACAGAAGTTACCTTGGTGAGGACCAGGGAAGTCATAACCCGTGTGAAGGCGATAGATGCCCTGCTTGATTTCCTTGGGCTCGTAAATAGCTTGGTCCACCCAGTCCCAAATACATCCACCAATCGTAGAATTACTGTTCTCAATAGATTCCCAATATTCGGGCAAGTTACCAATAGCATTACCCATGGCGTGTGCATATTCACAGATGAACATGGGCTTGTCGAGGTCGTTCGTGTAACGCGCCATCCAGTCCATACCAGGATACATCTTTGAATAGAAGTCACTGTACTTGCTACCGCCATAAGGCTTGTCGATACGCGTTCCTTCGTAGTGGATGGGACGAGAGTCAAGCGCTGCCGCCGCTTCGTAGCAATCCTTGAAGTTCTTACCAGCACCCGCTTCGTTACCCAAGCTCCACATCACTACAGAGGGGTGGTTGCGGTCGCGAAGCACCATGCGGTCGATACGGTCAACGAAAGCGGGGATCCAACTTTCGCGGTCGGAGATAGACTGGTTAGCATGGTCTTCCAAGTCTGCTTCATCACAGGTGTAGAGACCGTAGTGGTCAAACATCGCATACATACGCGCCGCATTGGGATAGTGCGACGTACGGATGGTGTTGATATTGTTCTGCTTCATCAAGAGTACGTCCTGCAACATTGACTCTGTAGTCACTGCACGTCCGTAAAGGGGGTGAGAGTCGTGGCGATTCACGCCCTTGAAGAAGACACGCTTGCCGTTGATATAGACAATAGAATTTTCAATCTTGATATCGCGGAAACCGTATTTCGTAGAGAATGCCATTTCTTCCTTGCCCGCACCATCCTTTTGGATTATGCGCACGGTGTAAAGGTTGGGCGTTTCCGCCGTCCATGCCTGAATGTTTTCAAGACTGAATTCTACGGCAGCACGATAGCGTGTGAAGCCTGCGTCAAAGAGTCCGTAGGTCACATCCTTCTGTGCCACTTCCTTACCCTGGGGGTCGAACACCTTTACCGTAAGATTCTTCTTTTCGCTATGGTGTCCCTGGATGGGGTCAAAGCGCATTTCCACCTGCATGGTGGCATTCTTGTAGTCGGGAGAGAGTTGTGACGTAATATAGTGGTCGCGCACACTCACCGTAGGCACATTATATACATAGACATCGCGGAAGATACCCGACATACGGAACATATCCTGACATTCCAAGTAAGAACCATCGCTCCAACGGAACACTTCTACGGCGAGGGTATTTTCCGCGCCCTTCTTCAAGAACTTGGTGATGTCAAATTCCGCCACGTTGTTGGCACCCTGCGTGTAACCCACGTATTCACCGTTGATCCACACATTTGCTGCCGAGTAGATACCACCGAAGTGGAGAATCGTGCGCTTTTCATTCCAGTCTGCGGGAACGGAGAACGTACGAACGTACGAACCTACGGGATTGATGCCGTAGTTCTTACCGCCGTCGTTATAACCGGGGCGCGCCTTGATAAAGGGAGGTGTATTTCCGTGGGGATATTCTACGTTACAATAGATGGGGCGGTCGTAGCCGTGCATTTCCCAGTTAGAGGGCACGGGAATTTCGTCCCACTTGCTCACGTCATAACCTTCCTTGAAGAAGTCGAGCGGACGCTGTGAGGGCTCTGAAACGAAGTGGAACTTCCAAGTGCCGTTGAGCGTCATGTACTGCTTATTCACAGGTTCCGTCCAGGGAGTTGCGTAATACGTAGCGTCAGCAAGCATGTCGGCTTCCGTAGCATAGGGCATGTACGTCGCAACAGCCACTTCCTTATTGATGCCGAAGACCGCTTCGTCTTCCCAAATGGGCGACTGAATCTTGGGCTTTTCTACCTGTTCAAAGGTAAACCACGCCGCCTTATCGTTGGCGTCATAATCTGTGAGCATCATCTTGCCGTCCTTAAGTGCATACATCGTCTTGCCGTCCTTACCCTTGAAACCTGCTGAGAGGATGCGGTAAGCACCGGGCATTTCAGCTACGGGCTGGAACTCCCAACGGGCATTGTTCCACACACCTTCCTGTGCGGTCCACTGAATGAGTTGTTTGATACCCATGTTGTCGCCACCGTCGTCGAAGTGCTGTGTGTAGAACGCACCACCCACCACGCGCTGCTTCAAGTCGAGCATCTTGATGCTCCAATACTGTCCGCGGTTCATCTTGTCCACCGCTTCACCCACGATGCGCGCATTATTTTCTCCGCTATCGCCGTTGCCGAGTACGAGTTCGGGCTGTGCCACACTGCGAATGCGGTACGTCAAGTTGTCGTCAAAACCAGAAACCACCGAGGGTTTGATGTTAAACATCGCCTTGCGATTTCCCTGTGCCTTAGCCTTATCGGTAAGGGCGAGTTTGCCGTTAGCGCCCATCACCGCAGCCTTGGCAGGTTGGTTACTGGGAATCAAATAAACGAGTCCGTCAGTTGCGGGTTCTGTGCGCCACAACTGGAATTCGTCAGAACCGTTGTTCTCACCCATTTCCACGCGACCATCGTCCGTGCAGCGCACAGCAAGGTTGCTGAAGGGGTTAATGATACGCCAACTGCCGGCCAATTCCGAAACAATCCAATGTTGTTCCGCCTTTGCCGCATCAGCCTTGACAATCTGCACGCTGCCATCAGCGTTGTAGGTCAATACCTGACCTGCCTTCGTAGCCGTTTCAACGTTGTAAAGGTTACCCTTCACATAGTTCTGCGCCACAAGCGCGCCCATTGTAGTCACCGCAAAGAGGGCAACCATCATCAAGCGCTTGATTCGATGAAGTGAATGCATAAGCAGTAAAGATTTATGTTTGTTTATTGGTTTCCAAAGGGAATGGTTCTACAAAAATACGATTATAATCTGGATTACACCAAGTTTTCCTGAAAATATATAAAGTAAAGTGTAGCTCCATCCCCACGACAAAAGCAACATTTGCCTCTTCCCTCGTCAAAGTAGGTTTTCACCATGCGTCCATCCCTTAACTACGTACCATTCGTGGGCTTCTTCCGCCACGAAATGCACCCCTCCCAACTGCGCTCGGCACTTGGCAAAAACAAATCGGCGTATAAATTCAACGAACTCCGAGTTAAATCAAAATAATCGGTAATTTGTTTTTACAAACTCCCAACCTCTATTCTCTGGCAGGGATAACGTCCGTAGAAACATCAGATATTCTCCCTAAAAAAAGCGTTTAGCGTCCTCTTTTAGAAACAAATAGAAAAAAAATATTTATTTTTTGACATCTTTATGTGTGTCAATTTTAGAATTTTAACGTAAATTTGCAAGGTAAAATCCTCTTAACCCTTATGGAAACCTTCTTTCAAACCCATGCTTACCTCATTGAGCACACGAATCTCCCAGTTCGTCGCGCCTTAATGGACTCTATTGATTGGAGTTACCGCCTCATCGGTATCCGCGGTCCTCGCGGTGTGGGGCGCACCTCATTCTTGTTGCAGTATGCCAAGGAGCATTACGATGTACGTTTGCGCACTTGCCTTTACATCAACTGTAACAGTTTTTACTTCCAAGGTTGCGGAATCGTTGATTTCGCTGGTAAGTTTGTACTCCAAGGCGGCATGGTATTGCTCCTCGACCAAGCGTTCAAATTGAGCAATTGGCGCCAGCAGATTCTTGAATGTTACCATAAATACCCCCGCTTGCGCATCGTTTACACAACGACTTCTGTGCCAGACCTTGAGGGTGAAGACGAATTGTCAAGCCTCGCCCGTACTTACGTACTTCATGGATTCTCGTTCCGCGAGTACATCAATTTGCAGACGGGCAACGACTTCCGTCCCTACTCTATTGACGACTTGCTCAACAACCACGAGCAGATTCTCAAGACCATTCTTCCCAAGGTGCGCCCCTGGCAGTATTTCCAGGAATACTTGCACCACGGTTACTTCCCCTTCTTCCTCGAAAACCGCAACTTTACTGAGGCTTTGCTGAAGGCGATGAACAACATGATTGAGGTGGACGTGCTCTTCAACAAGCAGATTGAGTTGAAGTACCTCTCTCGCCTCAAGAAGTTGCTCTACCTCCTTGCCGTCTCTGAAGATTCTGCGCCCAACGTAAGTAAGTTGGCAGAAGAGATTGGCACGAGCCGCGCAACGGTAATGAATTACTTGAAGTGCCTTGAAGAAGCGCGCCTCATCAACATGGTGTACCGCGAAGGCGATACGCAGGCAAAGAAACCCGCAGCCGTGATGATTCACAATACGAACATGCTCTACTCACTCTACTCTCCCAGCATGGACGACCAGCTCATCATGGAAACATTCTTTGTCAACACCCTCTGGCGCCACCACCAGGTGCGCAAGAAGCGTCGCCCAGGGTGCTACCAAATCAATGGCACTACGGATATCTGCGTGTGCGACCGTTCAAAGCGCTTACGCACAAATCCCAACATGATTTACGCTCGCTACAACACCGAAGTGGGCAAGGGAAAAGAAATTCCCCTTTGGCTCTTCGGTTTCCTTTACTAAAATCCTTCAACAACGAGAGGCAAACATCCACATCCGATGTTTGCCTCTCGTTGTTTTTATCCTGCGACTCAAAGTAAAACAGCCGCAGCAAAGATTGTTAATGAGCAACTTCGCTATCGGCACTGTTTTTTAACCAAACAAAAGATAAATTCTCTGAAATTCTTTGGTGTATCTCAGAAAAAAGGTGGAACTTTGTAAAGTCTATATAACTTTTAATTCACTTAAATTTTAATACTCATGAGCAAATATCCTAAAATTGGGATTCGTCCCACTATTGACGGACGCCAGGGTGGCGTTCGTGAGAGTCTTGAAGAAAAGACCATGAACTTAGCAAAGGCTGTTGCCGAGTTGATTTCTGCAAACGTAAAGCATGCCGACGGCACTCCCGTTGAATGCGTTATTGCTGACGGTACAATTGGTCGCGTGGCAGAAACTGCTGCGTGTCAAGCTAAGTTTGAGCGCGAAGGCGTAGGCGCTACAATTTCTGTAACCTCTTGCTGGTGCTACGGTTCTGAAACCATGGACATGCACCCCCATTGGCCCAAGGCTGTTTGGGGTTTCAACGGCACAGAGCGCCCCGGTGCGGTATATCTCGCAGCCGTATTGGCGGGTCACGCACAGAAGGGACTTCCCGCGTTTGGCATCTACGGCCATGACGTGCAGGACCTTGCCGACAACTCTATCCCTGCCGACGTAGCAGAGAAGATTCTTCGCTGGGCACGTGCTGCCCTCGCTGTAGCTACGATGCGCGGTGAAAGTTACCTTTCTGTAGGTAGCCAGTGCATGGGTATCGCGGGTAGTATCGTAGACCAAAACTTTTTCCAGGAATACTTGGGCATGCGCAACGAAAGTGTGGACGAAACAGAAATCCTTCGCCGTATGGAAGAAGGTATTTACGACCACGAAGAGTATGCCAAGGCAATGGCGTGGACAGAAAAATATTGTAAGGTAAACGAAGGTTGGGACAAGAACCGCCCCGAAAAACAAAAGGACCGCGCTGGCAAGGATGCCGACTGGGAATTTGTAGTGAAGATGACCCTCATCGTGCGCGACTTGATGCAGGGCAATCCCAAGCTCCGCGAAATGGGCTTCCTCGAAGAGGCTATTGGTCACAACGCTATCGCTGCTGGTTTCCAGGGACAGCGCCAGTGGACCGACTGGAAGCCTAATGGCGACTTCACCGAAGCACTCATGTGTTCTACTTTCGACTGGAACGGCATTCGCGAAGCATACGTTGTGGCTACTGAAAACGATGCGTGCAACGCTGTGGCAATGCTCTTTGGCAAACTCCTCACGGGCTGTGGACAGATGTTCTCTGACGTACGCACATATTGGAGTCCCGAAGCCGTGAAGCGCGTTACGGGCAAGGAACTTACGGGTCTTGCTTCAGGCGGTATGATTCACTTGATTAACTCTGGCGCGACAACGCTCGACGCGACTGGTGCCAGCACAAATGCAGCAGGCGAACCTTGTATGAAGCCAGCTTGGGAAATGACTGAAGCCGACGTTGAAGGTTGCTTGAAGAATACGAACTGGATGCCTGCCGACCGCGACTATTTCCGCGGAGGTGGTTTCTCGTCTAACTTCCTTTCTAAGGGTGGTATGCCTGTAACCATGTCGCGTTTGAACTTGATTAAGGGCCTTGGTCCTGTGCTTCAAATCGCAGAAGGTTGGACGGCTGACGTAGATCCTGAAATCCACGAAGTTTTGAATATGCGCACCGACCCCACTTGGCCAACAACTTGGTTCGTGCCCCGTTTGGACGAAACAAAGGCGCCCTTCAAGGATGTTTATTCTGTAATGAACTACTGGGGAGCCAACCACGGTGCCATCAGCTACGGCCATATCGGTGCAGACTTGATTACGCTTTGCTCAATGCTCCGCATTCCCGTTTGCATGCACAACGTACCCGAAGACAACATCTTCCGTCCCGCTGCTTGGAATGCTTTCGGCATGGATAAGGAAGGCGCAGACTACCGTGCGTGCCAAACTTACGGTCCTATCTATAAGTAATATGTGAGGGGGTGAGGTTTTAAGGTTTTAAGGTTTTAAGGTTTTGAGACCTTGCGGATTAGCGACTCTAAAGACCTTAAAGACCTTAAAGACCTTACAACCTAAAAACCTTAAAACCTCCCCCCTAATAACCTTAACCTCTAACAACCTCCCCCTATGATTAACCGCTTTATTCTCAACGAAGTTTCATATTTTGGTCCCGGTGCACGCGAAGTGCTACCCAAGGAAATTGCACGCCTCGGTTTCAAGAAGGCATTTGTTGCTACCGACAAAGACTTGATTAAGTTTGGCGTGGCAGACAAAGTGCTCAAGGTATTGGCAGATGCCGGTATTCCTTACGAAGTATTCAGCGACATCAAGCCCAACCCCACTACGGCAAATGTAAAAGCGGGTGTAGCGGCATTTGCTGCCTCTGGCGCCGACTTTATTATCGCTCTCGGTGGCGGTTCTTCCATGGACACCGCAAAGGCTGTGGGTATCATTACCAACAATCCCGAATTTGCCGACGTAGTTTCTTTGGAAGGTGTAGCAGATACCAAGAAGAAGTCTGTGCCCATCATTGCGTTGCCCACAACTGCGGGTACGGCGGCTGAAGTTACCATCAACTACGTAATTACCGACGAGGCCAACGAAAAGAAAATGGTGTGCGTTGACCCCAACGACATTCCCGTAATGGCGATTGTGGATGCCGAACTCATGTACACCCTTCCCAAGAGTCTTACTGCCGCTACGGGTATGGACGCCCTCACTCACGCCATCGAAGGTTTGATTACCAAGGGCGCATGGGAGATGAGCGACATGTTTGAACTCAAGGCCATCGAAATGATTGCGCGCTACTTGGAAACTGCAGTGAATGAACCTCAAAACGCAGAGGCGCGCAACGGTATGGCAGTGGCTCAGTACATCGCAGGTATGGCATTCTCAAACGTAGGTCTCGGTGTGGTTCACGGCATGGCACACCCCATGGGTGCTATCTTTGATATTCCTCACGGCGTGGCAAATGCATTGCTCCTTCCCACGATTATGGAATTTAACATGCCCGCAGCCGTTGATAAATATGTACAGATTGCCAAGGCAATGGACGTTTACAGCGCCGGCATGAGTAAGGAAGAAGCCGCTCAAGCTGCTGTAGATGCTGTTCGTGCTCTTGCCATTCGCGTAGGTATTCCTCAGCACCTCACAGAGCTTGGCATTAACGAGGGCGACCTTGACCGCCTCGCAACTGCAGCTGCTGCCGACGTTTGCACACCCGGCAATCCGCGCGACGTAAATAAGGAAATTATTCTCGACCTTTATAAGAAGGTGCTTTAACCCTAAGGTTATAAGGGGGTAAGGTTATGAGGTTGTAAGACCATCCGGTTTGATGACCTTAAAGACTCTAAAGACCTTAAAGTCCCTAAAGACCTTCCCCCTCATAACCTTATAGTAAACAAGTTAACGAGGTACAAGTAGACAAGATAGTTCCCGAGATAAACGATTGACGTCCCGCATGGACTACTCACTACTAACTACTCACTACTCACTACTCACTTTCACATAACCTCTTAACCTAAAACAATGATTACCCCACTTCATATCGAAGAATTTATTAAGCAGGCGCACCGTGTGGGTGATGCCGGTCTCACAGTCTGCAGTAGCGGCAACCTCTCGTGGCGTATTGGCGACGAAGCCTTAGTTTCTGGCACAGGTTCTTGGGTGCCTACGATTCAGAAGGAAAAAGTTTCGCAGTGTGTCGTTGCTACGGGCGAAGTGCTCAATGGCGTGAAGCCCTCAATGGAAAGCGGTTTCCACCTTGGCGTACTCCGTCAGCGCCCTGACGTTAATGTGGTGCTCCACTTCCAGTCTCCTTACGCTACGGCGGTTTCTTGCATGAAGAAGAAACCTGAAAACTTCAACGTAACGGCAGAAGTGCCTTGCCACGTGGGACGTGAAATTCCCATTATTCCCTACCTCCGTCCGGGTTCTCCCGAATTGGCAGAAGCAGTGGTTGAAGCCATGAAGGAACACAACTCTATCCTGCTCACCAACCACGGTCAGGTAGTTTGCGGTAAGGACTTCGACCAAGCATTTGAGCGCGCCATGTTCTTTGAAATGGCTTGCCGCATCATCATCCAGAGCGGTGGCGATTACTCTGTGCTTACACCTCAAGAAATTGAGGATCTCGACGTTTATGTGCTTGGCAAGAAGACACCCTTACAGCAATAACGATGCGTTTTTTAATGGTATAGATTTTCTATAAAGTCTATAAGTTATAAAGACTATAGATATTATAGAAAATCTATAAACCCTCAACCCCTCATCACCTTAACCTCTCACCCCCTCCCCTTATGAATAAAGTATATCTCGCCGCCGACTTCGGCGGTGGTAGCGGTCGCGTCATTGCCGGTTGGCTCGACGGCGGACGTCTCGTTATGGAGGAAGTACACCGCTTCCCCAACCGTCAGGTGCGCCTGGGCAAACACGTTTATTGGGACTTCCCCGCCCTCTTTGCCGACATGAAAGACGGCCTTAAAAAGGCGGCAACCAAAGGGTATAAGGTGGAAAGCATTGGGGTAGACACCTGGGGCGTAGACTTTGGACTCATCGACCGCGACGGCAACCTGCTCGGAAATCCCGTATGCTACCGCGACGCCCGAACTGCTGGAGTGCCCGAAAAGGTCGCCAAAATCCTCAACCCCTCCGACCATTACGCCACGACGGGTATCCAGGTGATGGAAATCAATACGCTCGCCCAGCTTTACAGTCTGAAGGGCAGTGCGCAATTAGAGGCAGCAGAACACCTCCTCTTCATGCCCGACCTCTTCAGTTACTTCCTCACCGGAGTGGCAAACAATGAATATTGCATCGCTACGACCTCCGAACTCATGGATGCGAAGCGCCGCAACTGGTCTTGGGAAACCATTAAGGTGCTTGACCTGCCCGAACGCATCTTTGGCAAAATCGTCATGCCGGGCACAGTGCGTGGCACGCTAACCAAGGAAGTGGCAGAAGAAACAGGACTTGGCGCTGTGAAGGTAGTAGCCGTAGGTTCTCACGATACCGCATCTGCCGTTGCAGCTGTTCCCGCCGTTGAGGGCGACGGTGCCGTGGCATTCCTCAGTTCTGGAACGTGGTCGCTCTTGGGCCTCGAACTCCCCGAACCCATCCTTACCGAGGAAGCCCGCCTTGCGCAGTTTACCAACGAAGGTGGTGTGGGTGGCAGAATACGCTTCCTGCAAAACATCACGGGACTTTGGATTCTGCAGCGCCTTATGGCAGAGTGGGAAGAGCGTGGCGAAAAGCAGACCTTTGGCGAACTGCTCCCTGCGGCTGAAAAGGCTGAGATCAAGAGCCTCATCCCAGTAGCCGATGCGGCGTTTATGAACCCTGCATCTATGGAAGCGGCAATTATTACTTATTGTCAAGACACGAACCAACCCGTGCCGCAAACGAAGGCGGAAATCACCCGTTGCGTGCTTCAGTCGTTGGCTGCCAAATACCGCGAAGCCATCACTGGTGTCACTCCCCTCCTTCCCCAACCCTTGAAGCGCCTCCACATCATTGGCGGCGGTTCGCAAAATGCGTTGCTCAACCAACTCACGGCAGATGCTCTCAGAATCCCCGTGTGGGCAGGACCTGTTGAAGCAACCGCCATGGGTAACATCCTCGTTCAAGCCATGGCAGCTGGAGAGATTACCGACCTTGCAGCCCTCCGCGAAGTGGTGCGCAACAGCGTAACTCCAACTATCTTTGAGCCAAAGTAAAAATTAGAGTACAACTGACAGAGTACAACTATTACCACGTGTCCTTAAAGACCTTAAAGACCTTAAAGACCTTAAAGTCCTTAAAGACCTCACCCCCTTATAACCTCAAACATGAACACTCCCCAAACTGGTTACCCCGTACAACAATACACAGGTCCCGTAAAGCGCTACTGCCAAACCTTGGACCTCCGCGACAATCCCGAACTCATTGCCGAATACCGCAAGCGCCACAGCAAGGAGCATGCGTGGAAAGAAATCATTGCCGGCATCCGCGAAGTAGGTATTCTTGAAATGGAAATCTACATCCTCGGCACACGCCTCTTTATGATTGTCGAAACTCCTCTCGACTTTGACTGGGACAGCGCCATGGCGCGCCTTTCTACCCTACCCCGTCAAGCGGAATGGGAAGACTATATGGCAGAATTCCAACTTGTCAAGGAAGGCCTCTCTTCTGCAGAAAAATGGCAGCTCATGGAGCGTATGTTCCATTTGTATGAATAACGATGAACGGTGAAAGGTGAAAGGTGAAAGGTTAACCATTGACCTTCACCCTTGCCTCTAACCTTTAACCGTTCACCTTTAACCGCTCCCCATCCCCCGTTCACCTTTAACCGTTAACCTTTACCCTTCCTCCAATGAACAAACTCGTAGAAAAGAAATACCTCATTACCTTCATTCTCATTACCTCGCTCTTCGCGTTGTGGGGCTTTGCCAATGACATCACCAACCCCATGGTGGCAGCCTTTCAAACGGTAATGGAACTCTCGGCATTCGAAGCCTCATGGGTGCAATGTGCCTTTTACGGCGGCTACGCTACGATGGCGTTGCCCGCAGCGTTCTTCATCCGTAGCTTCAGTTACAAGAGCGGGATTCTCCTCGGTCTTGGGCTCTATGCTATCGGTGCCTTCTTGTTTATCCCTGCGGCAGCGATGCAAAACTTTATCTTCTTCTGCTTCTCGCTTTACATCCTGACCTTCGGATTGGCGTTCTTGGAAACTACTGCTAACCCCTTCATCCTCTCATTGGGAAGCAAGGAAACCTCTACACGCCGCCTCAACCTCGCCCAAGCCTTCAATCCCATGGGGTCGCTTTCTGGAATGGCAGTAGCTTCACTTGTCGTGCTCCCTCAACTATGGAGCGACCGACGAGATGCGGCTGGCGAAACCTTCTTCCACACGCTTTCAGAGGCAGAGAAGGCAGAAATCCGTCTGCACGACCTTGCAGAAATTCGCGATCCCTACGTGGCGCTCGGCGTGGTGGTAGTCATCATGTTCCTCATTATATTATTTAAGAAGATGCCACAAACGGTCTCAAATGTTAAGCAGGATCATTTCTTAGTAACTTTCAAGCGCTTGTGGCATAACACGATCTATCGTGAAGGAGTCGTTGCACAAATGTTCTACGTTGCGGCACAGATCATGGTATGGACGTTCATCATCCAGTACGCCGACAACCTCGGCATCAACAAGGCTACGGCACAGAATTACAACATCTTTGCCATGGGCATGTTCCTCTGCAGCCGCTTTATCTCAACCTTCTTGATGAAGTATGTAAACTCGCGCCGCCTGCTCGCCATCTTCGGCATCGGCGCCATGCTCTGCACGGCGGGAGCAATACTCTTCGTGGGCATGACAGGTCTTTACTGCCTCGTGGGAATATCGGCATTCATGTCGCTCATGTTCCCCACAATTTACGGCATCGCCCTTGAAAACGTAGAGTCGCAAGACACTTCGCTCGGCGCAGCATTCCTCGTAATGGCCATCGTAGGTGGCGCCATTATGCCCCCCCTTCAGGGTTCTATCATTGACCTCGGCACCGTGATGAACCATCCAGCAGTAAACTTCTCATTCATCCTTCCTTTCTGCTGCTTCTTAATCATCACGATTTACGCTCTGCGTGCTTACAAAAAGGCTAAAGCTACATAAGCTTCATACCCCTATATCAAAGAAAGGCTCGGTTGCATGACCGAGCCTTTCTTCTTTTAATCCTTGAAACCAACTGGGTTATTCCCAAGTATGCTTCCAATCGTTATTCAATTTGTTGTTCATCGACGCATCGTCGTTAGTAACCTGATCTGAGACAAGAGTTTTCGTCGCTGATGCAGCGATGAGACCTTGAAGTTCAACGTTTGCCACCTTAAGCACAGGTGCTAAATATTGTTGTTTCATAAATCTTAAGTCTAATCATTCAATAGTTACACAAGGCTTAGAAGATGACCTTCTTTCCATTTACGATGTAAACACCCTTTTCAGCCTTCTGAACGCGACGACCCGAGAGGTCATAAATGATAGTTGCTTCGGACTGAGTAGTGGGAAGTTCTACGATGTCTGTTGTGCCATCACCATTTACGAAGCGGATACGAATAGCTTGAGGATTACCATTCGGAACGTTCAAGTATGCCTTATTGTTGTACACCTTGAAACCTGCATCCTTTCTGTAGAAACCAGCAGTTTCGTTCATTACGGTAAGCACGTAGTTGGTAGATGCATCCGTAGGAAGTGTTACTTCTGCATACTCTTCAGCACCAGCATAACCGCGCATCAGATTTCCGTCAACTTCAGTTCCTTCCTCTGCGCTCTTACGGAAGAGGTAAGAACCCTGTGCTGCACGAAGCACCACGCCAGTTTCAGCAGGAACAACACCATCGGTGAGGGAAGTCATCGTAATCGTACCTTGGTCGCCAGCCATTTCAGGAAGTTGGGTCGCTACATAAGCTGTAACACCTGTGGGAACTGCCACTGGGAAATTAGAATAGAAGGTACCAATTTCGTGTTCTCCAATGGTACTGGTGATAAAGTCCAAAGTGCTGTATGTGCCGTTTGTGATGGCTTCAATTGTAAGAGGCACATAAACCATGCAATAACCCTTTGCTTGGTCATCACCATAACAAGGAGCTTCCTCAAAGAAGAAGGCAATCTTACCATCACTCTGCAACGCCATAGCGCTGTAGGCACTCTGCTGGGTGCTCACCTGAAGTCCTTGTATCCAGTTGCCTGCAATCTGTTCCGAAGTGTAATTGGCATCCGTGATTTCCTTATACCAAATAGTCACGTCACGACGGTCGTAAAGTCCGCCACCGCCCTTGGGCTGTGACTGCAAGAGGAGTTTTACCGCCTTGCCTTCAGCATTCTTGGCATCAACAACGAAGGGTTCACCGTTACAAGTGTTGCTACCGCCGTTGCCACAACCATTCACATTGCTGTCCCAACTACCTGCGTTCGTAGCCTTGTCGGTGTACGTAAATACATTGAACTGGCGACCACCACCGCGACGTACGCTCAACAAAATCTGTCCGCTGGGAAGGATTTCCACCTTGGGTTCGTCGTTGGTTGTAATATAATTCTGACTGCCACCGAGAATATCCCAAGTAAGACCAAGGTCGTCGGTATAAATCACGTAAATGGCATTTCCCACGCCCTCTTTTCTGATGAGCATTGCGCCATAGATACGTGCCTTACCCGTGCCGTTGTAGTTATCATCAACCGCCAACTTACCACTACCGAAGAATGCCGTGTAACCATTCTTGATGGTAGCATCCTCACCGATAAACAACGTTTCTGAAATATCCTGGGGTGCTGTCCAAGTCTCACCATTGTCCTCACTAAGGATACGCACGGTGCGGTTGTGTGCTGTAGCTGTACCGTTACCAAACATCACGTCACCAGCAGCACCCATCACGAGTACCTTTTCGCCCACTACGGCAATCGCAGCGTCGCCATAGGCACAGTTGTCAGTGTTACGTACACAAGATCCTTTGGCAATAGTCTTTGTATCACTCCAAGTCTTACCGTTGTCGTCGCTTGTGCGAATCACGAGGTCGATACCGGGATTAGCTGTGCCGAAGTTGTAACGACCGATGTCGTCGAGACTATAACGATAGTCGCTCACAGCTATAATGCGACCCGTGCTTGTTGTTGCAATCGCAGGGATGCGGTAAGAGAAAGGATCATCGTCGTAGAAGAGCGTTACATCATCCGTTGCGCTAAACTTAGCCACGAGGGGAGTTGCTTCGGTCGTTGTCAAGTCTTCGATTTCTGAAGGTGAGAAACTCATACCCAAATTTTCTTCACCAAGGAAGAAACCTTGGAACTCAAAGCCACGATAAGCACGTGTAAAGTTAATAGTTGTTGTGGGGGTATCAAGATAACCTATAGATACGACTTCCGGATTACGCTTCAACTTCACACTCTGCCCACCAAACTTGCTGGTTACGCTTATGCTACCAAAGTGAGTGTTCGGATTTGAAGCGTCCAAACCTTCTACTTCAGCCTTAACGTAAAGTTGCACTTCATCAGCTTCAGACTCATCTACCAAGTCTGCAATGGCTTGCAACTCTGCAGTAGTCAATTCACCCACAAGCATCACTTGGTGATTACTTCCTTCGTCGTCAAGATTGTCCCAACCTCCAGTCCATGTAATAAGACCTTCACCATGATTAGGACTGTGGTTTACGACACCCGCGTTGTCGGTAGAGAACATAATGGGATAGTCGTTAGAATTGCTCTGCTTAAAGGTAAGCAGTTTATTGTTGGGAGCATCAACAAAAGGCACTGAAGCGTTATTGTTGCTCTGAACACCCATATACTTACCCTTACCAATATTATAAAGGTAGTAGTTACCCTTGGCAGACTTATATACCGCCCACTGGAAGTAAGTATTCGTTGCAGAAGCGGCAGGTTCAACCGTCGTTCTTGCCGTAGAAATTACGTTGTTGCTACTTGCTGTAGCACCCATCCAACCACGCTTTGTCACGAAAGTATAGATACCGCCATTCTGAAATTCTTCAGCACTCTTGATCGCCACAGGTTCAAAACTTTGGTCATAAAGATCCGCGGGGATGAACACGAAGTCGGTACAATAATTTGTTGTCTTCTGATCGTAGGTTACAGAAGACTGGTCAAATGTACCATCAGCATTTTTTACTACAAAGTAGTTGTTTCCCTGTGTGTGGAGGGTTACCCCCATGTGATGAGTGGTAGCAGCAACGGTGAAGTTGTGTTCATTATCACTCATGCCCTTGTGAGCAAGGTACTTTGCAGCCTTATTCTTGAAATTATACTTACCATCTTCCTTCACGGCAGGCGTCCAAAGGAATGCCGCAGCGCCACGCTGTAACTCTGTCGTTGGAGTGAGCGTACCGTTGTTATTATAAAGGAAGCGGTTGACAAATTTTCCATCCTTATAAGTATCTACATAGAGATAAGAGTCAACACCTACAACAGGCGAACCCTCTGTAAGTCCCTTATTCCACGCATACACCTTATTCAGTTCGGTAGCCGTCTCCAAAGTAGTGTTCGCACGATAAGCACGCACTGCTTCAAAGGTTTCATTTACCTTAGTATAATCGCTGGGGAGGATATAAAATTCCGAGAAGGTGTAGAACGCTTTGTTCGTATTTGTTGTGTTTACTGTAAAACGATAGTGCTGGTAGGCAGTTTCGCTTGAAATTTCCTCGGAATAATAATCGGGGGCGTTCGTGGGAATATTATTAACAACAGTTACCAGCGTCCATGTTGTAGCGTCGTTAGAACCTTCAATGGTAATCTTAGTGGGACGGTCGTTGTCGTTACGCTTTCTGGTGTAGAAACGGAAACTCTTCACCGCTTTGCCGAGGTTTGCCTGCAAGTAATGTGCAACACCACTAGGACTGGGATTACGCCCCGAATAACCACTATGGAAATATGTGGAATGGTTGCCGTCGAGCAATCCAGGATAACCTTGACCGTCTGCAGGATCAGATGGGTAGTTGCAGAGATAATTATCGGCATCCTGTACCAAACCCAAGTGACGCTGGAGACCAAAGATGTTCATCGCAGCATTGGCAACGACAGCATTTTCGAGAATGAGGTCCTCAGATGAAGTAGGATATTCCAATTCAGCCACCTTTCCTGCGCTGAGCGCACTATCAAAGAATTGTACTGAGCGTACCTGTCCGCCAAACTTATCATATTGTGCATTCGTACTTACCACACCACCACCGATGTAAAGTTTCGCATTCGCGTTGCTCGCAAAGTTGCTGAACGACTGGAGTTCGTAGCCACTTACAGGATAATCTGCAGAACTCTTCAACGCTCCATCTACATAGATAGAAAATTTCTTGTTGGTGCGATCAATCACATACACCACCTTGTAGTTGGTGCTCCCTGTAAAGGCAAAATCTCTGTAAGTAAACTTATCACCCCCAGCAGAAGAAGGTAAATAGGCGGGGTTACTACCGTTAAGACCGAAGGCTACATAAGGTGAGTTTGTCTTAGTAGCGCCAGTAACCCCTTGCGTAGGGTCGGCAGCTGTGACCAATGCGTAGTGTGTGTTGGCACTCAATGATGCGGGCATCGTCACGTCAAGGGCAATGGTAATATTCTCCTGTGCAAAAACCTTTGCCGCCAAAGCAGCATCTACGGCATAGGGATAAGTTTCTCTGCCCAATCCTTCCAACATTACAATAGGCTGAGGAGGAATCTGGTCGGTCACATCAATAAGGCGGTATTCACAACCATCGTCGGTAGTATTGGTACCGCTACCCCAGTTGAGGAGGTGGAGGTTACCATCTTTCTGTTGGTTGAACTGAGCAGTACCGCTTACAACAATCACATTACCTGTATTCTCAGCTGGCTTGATAGACCAACCAGAAGCGGGCTTTGCAGCCACGGTTTTAAGCGCAGTATTGTTGTTGCTTGCAGGTGAAATATACGTACCATCTGCCACATTGATAATATCATACGAACCATCACCACGACTTACAAACTTCCAAATAGAAGCCTTTGTCGTAGCTTCCGTAGGACCTGTGATAGCTGCATCAACACCATTACCTGTAGCATAGCGATTCGCACGCAAAGGGGTGTACATACGGTAGTAGTTGCCACTCACGGGTTGGTTCATGTATTCCGCAGTGAGGTTTACCTGAAAGGCGGTCCAAGCAGTTGCCAATGCTGCCACCTGTGCGGCACGCTCCTCGGCAGTCATTGTTGCGCTGTAAGTGGCTTCAATTTCTGCCACCTTAGCGTCCAATTCCGCAGCAGCCGTTTCGCTCCAAAAACCTACCGTTTCACCGATGTACGCACCGCGGTCGCGCTTGATTTCACTAATCTTTGCCGCTACGGCTTCCGTTGCTTCGTCCATACACTGGTTGGGTGAGTAGATCAACCCGTCTACAGCGTTGACACCTTCGAGGTCGGTGAAGACGCAAGTAAACATCCACTTCTTCAAGCGGTAACCCTTGTTGAAGTAGGGAAGCTTGAGGAACACCTTGTTCCAACCCTGCTTCAACGTTACCTGAATGGGGTTACGACCGGGGAAGTTCTCGTTCTTCAACATCACTTCCTTATTATTGACACTCACACCCGTGTTGTCCCAAGTGGGCGCAGCGATTTCCTCACCGTTCACCCAAATCTTCGAACCGAAGTGGTCCCACTTACCTGCGGGGGCTGCACCGTCTTGTTCCGAGCGGCTGTAGTTCTGGAATTCAATCTGCGCAC
The DNA here is from genome assembly GCA_045656425.1 of Alloprevotella sp. Lineage (GTDB taxonomy): Bacteria > Bacteroidota > Bacteroidia > Bacteroidales > Bacteroidaceae > Alloprevotella. Next base: position 2,437 of record JAZORE010000029.1, on the reverse strand, counting down.
CTACAGTCTGTGCTTCGGGAGAATATACATAAGTCCAGGCATACGCCGTGTGGTTGAACTGCGGATTCTTGTAGTAAGCATCGATAATGCTGTTGCCCCAAGTGTGTGCCAAGTAAATACCCGCACCTGTCGCCATACCTGTGTAGTAGGTCTTGCCTTCATGCGTATAAACCTCAGGGAGAAGGTCTGTAGCAGCAGTTGCACCCGCTGCTTCGGGACCAAAGGCAGCCGTTTCCGACCCCCCATTGGGGAAAGCGTCCGTAATGCGCCAGCGCACGTTGGTTTGCTTAACGTAAGGGATGGGTTCGCCCTTCAAAGAGTTTGCCTTATGGAAGAGGAAGCGTGTTTCCCAGCTCTTAAATTCTTCGTATTCATCGCCCGAGTTGGGGAGCATCACACCGCCGTGACCACCGTCCACTTTCAAGTTATTGGGTGTGTTGGTCATGTTGTCGATGTAGCGCTTACCGCCACCCATCCAGGTGCGTTCTGCAGTCGCGATGACATTCGCCCAAACGTTGTTCTGCGCCATGATAGCGACCTCGTCAGCCACCTTGCGGTCGTTCCAACAACCTGAAATCGCACCAGCTACTTCAGGTGTACCTTGTGCGTGGTAATAGATGTTGCTCTTGTAGATACCTACGAGGTCGGCAAATACGTCAAAGTGGTTTGTGTAGTTATAGCGGCAGTCAATGTTTGCCTTGCCTGTTGCCAAGTAACCGCGTGTACCCCACATTTGTGCCAATGTGTGGTGGAGTGCATCCTGACCGATACCGTTAATGGGGTTCCAAAGGCCACCCTTAACATTCGTACCCTTGTTTTCCGCATAGTCAATCATTTCGTTGAGGTAAGCCGCCGTGGTTGAGACTTCGTCACCACCGATGTGGATGTAAGGAACGCCTTCAAACACTTCTACCACCTCATCGATCACTTTCTTGAGTACTACCTTACCCTGTTCCGATTGCATATCGAAACCCATAGCGCGGTGGAACGCTTCGCTATGACCAGGCATATCGATTTCGGGAATTACAATCACCCCATGCTTCTTCGCCACCGCCAGCAAGCGCTTGCAGTCATCCTGCGTGTAATACTGTCCGGGGAAGCGTGTCATGCTTTCCGAAGAGGTGAGTTGGGGATAAGCCTTCACCTCAAAGCGCCACGCCTGATTTTCAGTCATGTGCCAGTGGAAGGTGTTAATCTTGAAGCGTGAGAAGAGTTCAACCTGCTTGATGAGTTCGTCGATAGAGATAAACGAACGACCCACGTCGTGCATGTAACCGCGCAACTTAAATGCGGGCCAGTCCTTCATGGTGAGTCCTTCGAGTGCCTTCGCACCTTCGTAACCCTCTGCCAACTGCGCAAGAGTCTGTGCGGCACGAATCACACCCGTAGCCGTCACTGCCGTAATGTTGATCGTGGTGGCAGTAATTTCCAAGGTGTAGGCTTCGTTGTCGTAGCCGTGAAGTTCGTAGTCGTGTGCACCGTCAATGCTCTGCACATAACTTACGTTTACCGCCTTACCGCCCTGGGCGATAGAGCAACCATTTTCTGTGAACACCTCTTCAAGCAGTGCACAAGGCGCTACGCCCTCAGCATAATTGATGCTAACAGGACCGCTCAAAGCGAACGCCACACCAGGTGTCACCTCCACCTGCTGAGGTTTGGGCAACAAGTGCTCCACCTTTGCTTGCAGTGTCAAGGGAAGACACAACAGCAAGGCTGCAAATGCCAATACAGATTTCTTAATCATGTTGTAATTTATTAGGTATAAAAATAATTGTTCTATGTTCCAGAGATGGCTCGCAAGTAACACTTGTATATCCCCAAAGGAATTTTATTTCATGCTCTTTCAACACGCACATATTCCACAACTTACCTGCAAAGATACACATATTTCATGAGTTGTTTACAATACATTTCCCATGAAAAGGGCAACACATTATAATGTTTTATTACCCCCCCTATTTTGATATGTCAGGATTACAAAGCGCCGTCATTTTATTCTTCACGGTTGCTTATGGGCACGCAGAAAGACAAGGGGAGTTCTGTGTGGCATTATATTTTGACATAAGTACAAAAGGACATAAGGCTTCGCGACCTTTGCGCCTTTGCGTGAGACATTTTTACAGCCTGTAACATTTTAGAGAACACGAATCTCACGAATTGCACGAATCACTATGCTGATAGAGATTTGCTTATCGCATTCAAATAACACGAATCCATGCGGAGTGACAACGCGAACGTAGAGACGTCATATTATGGCGTCTCGTGAATGATTGATAATATTATATTGGTGTCCGGTAAATACAGATAACTCTTTGTTTGATGGATTGTTGTACTCATACAAGCCCCCTTATAGATATTCAACCCCCAAAAACGAGAATTTCTATGTTTAAGAGAACACGAATTTCACGAATAACACGAATCTCCATGCGGGATG
>JAZORE010000028.1:0-5314 GCA_045656425.1 Alloprevotella sp. | reverse complement strand
TAGAGGCGTCTAAGTCGATGCGACCATCCAACGCCTTTACTGCCGCTATGGCATCATAACGATTACCCTCCATATCTACCCGTCCTCTTACTGAGGTTCCCGCAGGGATACACAAGGTTGTATCTGCCACGCCCAAGCGCGACAGAAGGGGTTTCATATTTTGGAATGCCAAGTGGTAGTTCACTGCAGCACTCATCGGGTTGGAGGTTGCCGAAAGGGTATCTTGCACCAAGTGATAAACATCACCCTTAACGTCCAATGCAAGCAAGCCCTGCAACTGCGCCTTACAGTCAGTAAGTTGCAGGTGGTCCATATTCCCGTTTGCCACCAGCGCAAGGTGTAGTGGTGCAGAGGGTACCAACTGTGAGGCATCACCTGCATCTACCATGTTCATCACACTCTTCAGGTCTTCACTTCCAATATGCCCATCAATGCTTGTGGTCAAAACGCCCACACCCTTGGGTTCCAAAGCACTCCACGGCAGATGCACCGATGCTGAAAGTTGCGAGTAGGGCGTAGCAAAATTCCAGGCGGGAAGCGATAACTGCACACTGTCCATATACACCGTTCCCGAAAGGTCGCTAACGCGCAAACCTGATTGCTCGCGCAGTCCCACACCGTGCACACCGCAGAGCAACGTGCCCACGGAGTCAAACGAAAGACTGTCCACCGTGAGGCATAGACTATCTGCGAGGTAGGTAAAGAGGGGGTCTTTCTCTAATGCCGTAGCGCAAAGGAAGTGCGTAAAGTGCTCAGGTAGCGTCGCTGAAGTTGGTGCTCCCATTGCTACGCTACAATCTGAAAGTCCAAAGCGCGTAAGCGCATAGTTGCTACGTCCCAAATCAAAGGTTCCTTCCGCCAACTGCGAATCATGGAGGTTCACAAACAGGCGCAACGAATCGCCAGGCATGCTCACAGCCACCGCAGTACGTTCTACCTTCACATGGGGAGTATTGATACACCAATTTACGGGGGCTGAGGTTGTCGTATCTACCGCAGCCGTATCGCTCAATGCTACACACAGACGCACATCCGACAAATGGGTGAGATCCAGCATTACGGTTTCCTTGCCTAAATCTACACCGTGACTCGTCGCCGTAAGGCTACCAATCGTTCCTCTCAAGTGGGTGTCGGGAATGTACTGCTTCGTGTCCACCTGCGCATTCATCAGCGTAAACTCATTGAGGTCGGCACGTCCAGAGAAGAGCGGCAGCAGGGGAACATCCACGCGCAACACTTCTACTGCCAGCACGGTATCGTTTCCCTCACACGCCAACACCCCCTTAATATCTAAATCAAGGGGGAAGGACAGACGCACACGGTCGACACTCACGTTCATCGCAAGCGAACTCGACAGTTGACGCGTGGCTTCACGTACTGCAGCGTCCTGCACAGCGGGTATGTAAAGCACCGCAGCCAAAAGCAAGAACAGTCCTATTGGCAAAAGCAACAAGACCAATAACACCTTGGCGAAGCTACGAAAAATTTTCTTCATGTTATATCGGACAGGGGGAGGGAAAACTTAGGACTTTAAGGTCATAAGGGACTTTAAGGTAGAACACACTGGACTTGAAGAAGAAACCTTATGATTCTTAAAACCTCAGGACCTTATAACTTCACTCATCGAAACTCCTGCAAAGTTACAATACACAAGTTGCAACACCAAACAACTCACGTGATTTGTAGATTTTTAACCGTTGTTTCCCTTACTAAAAAATCTCAAAGGACATGTAGTATGCCCCTTGAGACCCAATCATAAATTTATGAACAAAATGAAATCGCGGAAAGGACGGGATTCGAACCCGTGATACGCTTTTGACGTATACACGCTTTCCAGGCGTGCCTCTTCAACCACTCGAGCACCTTTCCAAAAATTCGCTTGCAAAGATACAATAATATTTTTGTTAGTAGCGCTGCCATACATTTTTTTTGAAAAACTTAATTTCCTCACAGTAGTTCTGGAACTTCATTTTCTGCCATAGAAGCGTTCCCTTTGCTGGCAAATATTTAACTTTGTAGGCATAATTTTAGTATGACTATGACAAACGAAGCAAGAATTGAGCGCGCCGTTGCGCTTTTTAAGAGTGGTTTTAACTGTTCGCAGGCTGTAGTCGCAGCCTTTGCGGACCTGTATGGATTTACTGACGAACAGGCATTTAAGATGGCTGCTTCTTTCGGTGGTGGCATCGGCCGTATGCGCCAAACGTGTGGTGCAGCCTGCGGCATGTTCCTCCTTGCTGGACTTGACACAGGGGCAACCGAGGGGAGCGACAACGAAGGGAAATCTTACAATTATAAAGTCGTACAGGAACTCGCTGAGAAGTTCCGCCAGGAGAATGGCTCACTCATCTGCTCCGAACTCCTCGGCCTCAGCAAGCAAGAACCTACTCCCCATCAAGCAGAAGTGCGCACCCCCGAATACTACAAGAAGCGTCCTTGTGCCTTGATGGTGGAAACTGCCGCACGCATCTTTGCGGAATATTTGGAAGCAAAGAATGCATAATCCCCGCCCTACTCGCATGAAGATTCTTTTGCTTGGCGATTACAGCAATGTGCATGCCACGCTTGCCGAGGGACTGCGCCAATTAGGACATGACGTAACAGTAGCAAGCGATGGGGACGGTTGGAAAAACTATCCGCGCGATGTCGACTTCTACCGCGACTTAACTTGGAGTAAGTTGAAAACGCTGCGCTACCTTTGGCACCTCATTAAGGAATTCCGAAAGTTCCGCGGCTACGATATCGTACAACTCATCAACCCCATTTTCATTCCCCTTAAGGCAGAACGCATGATGCCCTTCTATAAGTATCTGCGGCGCCACAACAAACACATCTTTCTGGGGGGATTTGGCATGGATCATTATTGGGTTCGGGCAGGACTTGACTGCACAACGTTCCGCTATTCAGACTTCAACTTCGGCGTCGAAGTTCGTGAAAGCGAGGATATTGACCTTTGGATCAGCGAATGGTTGCGTGGCAAGAAGGGGGAATTGAATCAGCAAATTGCAAAGGATTGCGACGGCATTATCACGGGACTCTACGAATATCAAGCCTCCTATGCGCCCTACTTTCCCCAAAAAACGCAATTCATCCCCTTCCCCATTGTACCTTGCAAAGATCTTACCCTGAGCGATAAGATTCCCCAATGCGTGCGATTCTTTATTGGCATCCAGAAAAGCCGCTCGGCATATAAAGGCACCGACATCATGCTCCGTGCCCTTGAACGTGTGGCGCAGGAGCTACCCGACCGTTGTGAAATTGTGCGAGTAGAGAGTGTACCCTTTGCAGAATACGTAAAACTGATGAATGGTAGCGACGTCATCCTTGACCAGCTCTACAGTTACACCCCAGCCATGAATGCCCTCGAAGCCATGGCGCGGGGTCTCATCGTTGTAGGCGGAGCCGAACCCGAACACTACGACCTCATGCAGGAACCCGAACTCCGCCCCATCATCAACGTCCTCCCCAACGAAGAGAGTGTCTACCAAGCCTTAAAGAACCTCGCCCTCCATCCCGAGCGAATCCCCCAACTCAAACGTGACAGCGTAGCGTATATCAATAAGCACCACGACTACATCAAGGTAGCACAACGCTACCTCAACGCATGGGAGGATTTTTCTAAAGAGGGTTAGCATCTTCTAAGAGTTCCAGGATATTCTTCCCCCTCCCCGACAGCAAATTTGGTTAATCCAAAATAAATTTGTAATTTTGCACCCGCTAAACTATTTATATGCAGAAACTTCGCTACATATTCGCCCTTTTAGCGGGAACGCTCTTGGCTATTCCCACGGCAAACGACAGCATGCTGATTAAGTGTGTTGAGGGGGTGGAGTATGAAGAAGTAGCAATGGCAGACTCTCCCGAAATGGAGGAAGTGAAGCGCATTGCAAAAGCGGATAACCTCATCAACACTGCCCTCAAATACCTCGGTGTGAAATACCGCTGGGGCGAAAGCAGCCCAACAGGTTTTGACTGTTCCGGCTTTACGAGATATGTGTTTGATAAGGAAGATATAGCCCTCACACGCACTTCAAGTTCGCAATACCATGAGGGTGAGAAAATCGAATGCATTGAAGATTTGAAGCGAGGTGACCTCGTATTCTTCGGAGGTGAAACTTCTATTCGCACCGTCGGACACGTGGGGATAGTTACCGAAGTTGATAGTGTTGCCCACCGCTTTAAGTTCGTGCATGCCAGTCGCACAGGCATCAAGGTAGATAAATCTACTGACTCTTACTACCGACTGCGCTACATTGGCGCACGCCGCATCATCCAATAAGGATTTTGACGCTCAAAACCTTAAGACACTGTAAACTAATCACACTATAAAACTGCGCAACCTACACACTGCGCACATTTCCAATAGAAAGGAGGGACGTTTTATTACAATCATCACGCAAAGTAAGGTCACAGTTTAGATAAACTGCCCGAAACGCACCCCAGTAACGCAAAATTCCAAGAGACTGGGCATTTATTAGGTTATTTTTAAGTAACCATCTAAAAATAAGTGTGTGAAATTTGCCAAACAAAAAAATATGCGTAATTTTGCACCCTGCAAACCGGAAGCTCCAAGTACGGTGAGTTTACAGTTGACAAATTTATAATAACTAAATAATTAAAACACAATGATTGTAGTACCCGTTAAGGAAGGCGAAAACATTGAACGCGCCCTCAAGAAGTTTAAGCGTAAATTCGAAAAGACAGGTGTTGTTAAGGAACTCCGTCGTCGTCAGCAGTTCGACAAGCCTTCAGTAATGAAGCGCCTTGCAATGGAACACGCTATTTACGTTCAGCAGTTGAAGACTCAGAACGAAGACTAATCCTTCGCACTTCAAAAAAAATAAAGTCGCTTGAGGCATGCCTCAGGCGACTTTTTGTATTCCGTAAATTATAGCTACAAGCATTCATAGGGCATTTCTATACTTTTCGAGGAGGGCGCCTAAAAAAAGTTCTCCTAACCTTACCCTTAAATTTACCCTACTCCAAACACGTACGGATTTTCCAAAAACTAAGCCCATATTAATTCAAAATAGTATGGAGTTAATTAAAACTAATATGGAGTTTGTTTTATCAATCTCAACACCTATATTAAGTAATGCCCAACCATGACTCTCGCCCTCCTACAGATTAAGATTGAAATTCATTGAACTTGTAAATATAACCTATTATTGGTGTCCGGTAAACTATTCGAGGAGTAACGGCCTGAAAGGCCAATAAGCATCCAGCCCAGGGCAACGCCCTGGGGCTATGGACGTTTGGGTTTGCGCCCTGAAAGGGCAAAAGCATTGAAGCTCAGAGTTGTATAATTGCTTTT
>JAZORE010000027.1:0-58111 GCA_045656425.1 Alloprevotella sp. | reverse complement strand
CGTGCAATTCGTATGCGATAAGCAAAGATAACACCCCGCCAGGATTCGTGTTATTCGTGCAATTCGTGTTCTCTAAAATAAAGAGACAAATTTTACCGGACAAGTCGGAGGCCAAGCGGTCTTAGGAAGACAAGCAACTATTGCAACTCCTTGGCTCACAGAACGACATGGCTACGATCCGACTTCGTGCAATTCGTATGCGATAAGCAAAGATAACACCCCGCCAGGATTCGTGTTATTCGTGCAATTCGTGTTCTCTAAAATAAAGAGACAAATTTTACCGGACAGTTCCCATTGCCTAAGGCAAACAAAAAAGGGATATAACAGCAGGATGATGTTTCTGTTGTATAGAAAATAGTTTTATGTTTCTCACGCAGACTCCGCAGACTTTCGCAGATCCTCGGTAAAGCATTATGTAAATAAGCGAGAAATACGCAGATGCGCACGCTACGCTTGCACCACCATCCGGATTGCAAGCACAAACAAAGTGTGTGCGCTTCTGTGAAAGTCTGCGCAGTCTGCGTGAGACAAATTATCAATCAATAGAGTTTTCTCCCCTGAAACAAGCGTTTGTTATATAGAAGCAATAACTACAAATAATAAGTTGCCTCTACTAAAGGGGCAACTTATTATTATCTAAATTTATAAAACAATCATATACAAGTAAACTACCGCCGCAGGAATGGCGAGGAGCGAGGAGTCGAAGCGGTCGAGGAGGCCACCGTGACCGGGGAGAATGTTGCCGCTGTCCTTGATGCCTACCTGGCGCTTGAGGAGGCTTTCAACGAGGTCGCCCCATGTGCCGAAGACGCATACGGTGAGCGCCAAGCCCATCCATTGCCAAAGTTCCATATATTCGGGGGCGTAAGCGTAGATGCCCCATGCCGCTACCAAGCAGAGCAGACCGCCTCCGATACTACCCACCCACGACTTTTTGGGAGAAATGCGGGGGAAGAGTTTTGCGGGGAAGTAACGACTCAACAGACTGCCCACGAGGTAAGCACCTGTGTCGCTCATCCAAAGGAAGATGAAGACGGAGAGGGGGAAGATGAAGTCGTACTGCATGGTGTCTGCAAAACTGTCGTAGCGCAATCCCAATACAGAGAGCAAGGCGAAGGGGAGGGCGATGTACATCTGCGCTGCAAAGGCGTATGCCCAGTTCTTCAAGGGATTGGGTTCCTGACGGTAGAGTTCGCTTACCAATATATAAATGAGTGTAAGCAAGTAGGGCGTGAATTCACGTCCAGAAATCAACCCCATTTGATACCATCCCACAGCGAAAACAAGGTAGAAACCCGCCGCTGCGCTGATCATGCGGTTCATTGAAGCTCCAGCATGATTGTTGACAATGGTGCCAAATTCCCAAATGGTCAATGCTGCCACGATGCTGAAGAGCGTGATGAGTGACACGGGGCTGTAAAGGATGCTACCAATAAGCACAGCCGCAAAGGTGAGGCCAGTGATGGCGCGGATGATGAAATTCTTCATTCGTTGTTATGGTGTTTTATCTATAGGTTCTATAGGCACTATGGTTACTATACTCCCTATAAGGTATAAATTTACTCTGCGCTTTGCGCTTCTTCAGCTGCTGCCTGCTTGCGCTCTTCCTCAATCATTTGTTTGACGGCTTCGAGTTCTTCGGTGCGGTCGGTGAGGGGGAGTTCTGCTTCAGGCTTTTGCTCCTCTTCAAGGATTTCGTCGGCACGACTCTTCCAGGGGCGCTTGCCAAAGATGTTTTCTACATCTTCGGTGAAGATCACTTCCTTATCGCAAAGGAGGTTGGCGAGCTGGGCATGCTTCTCGGCATTTTCGCTGAGCAAGCGCTTTGCACGTTCATACTGCGCTTGGATGAGCTTGCTTACTTCAGCGTCAATCTTCTCAGCGGTGCTGTCAGAATAGGGTTTTGTAAAACCATACTCCTGGTTATTGTAGTAGCAGAGGTTAGAGAGCGAGTCGCTCATACCCAAGTAAGCCACCATACCGTAAGCACGCTTCGTTACCGTCTCCAAGTCGTTGAGTGCACCCGAAGAGATGTTGCCCGTGAAGAGTTCTTCTGCTGCACGTCCGCCGAGGGTGGCACAGATTTCATCGAGCATTTGGTTCTTGGTTGTGATGGTGCGTTCTTCAGGTAAGTACCACGCAGCACCAAGCGCCTGTCCGCGGGGAACAATCGTCACCTTCACGAGGGGATTAGCATGCTCCAAGAGCCAAGAAACACTGGCGTGCCCCGCTTCGTGAATAGCAATCGTGCGCTTTTCCGCCTTGGTCATGACCTTCGTCTTCTTTTCCAAACCACCGATGATGCGGTCAACGGCGTCCAAGAAGTCTTGCTTTGACACAACGGGTTTATTGTGACGCGCCGCAATGAGAGCGGCTTCGTTACATACGTTAGCAATGTCGGCGCCCGAGAAACCAGGCGTTTGACGTGCCAAGAAGTCGATATCGAGATTTTCTTCCTTCTTCAAGGGCTTGAGGTGAACGCCGAAGATGGCGATACGCTCTTGAAGGTCGGGGAGTTCGACATGAATCTGACGGTCGAAGCGACCTGCACGGAGGAGGGCTTCGTCAAGGATTTCTACACGGTTTGTAGCGGCAAGGATGATGACACCAGAGTTGTTGCCAAAACCGTCCATCTCCGTGAGCAACTGGTTGAGCGTGCTTTCGCGTTCATCGTTCTGATTGAACGAGGGGTTCTTACCGCGGGCACGACCGATGGCGTCGATTTCATCAATGAAGATGATACAGGGTGACTTCTCCTTCGCCTTTGCAAAGAGGTCGCGTACACGACTCGCACCCACACCGACAAACATTTCTACGAAGTCACTACCTGCGAGTGAGAAGAAGGGGACATCCGCTTCGCCAGCAACAGCCTTTGCGAGGAGGGTCTTACCCGTTCCCGGAGGACCTACGAGCAAGGCGCCCTTGGGAATCTTACCACCGAGTTCGGTGTACTTCTGGGGATTCTTCAAGAAGTCCACAATTTCCTTGACTTCCTGCTTGGGACCTTCCTGACCTGCAACGTCGGCAAAGGTGACGTGCTTTTCTGCAGAACCCTTATCGAAGAGGCGGGCGCGACTCTTACCGACATTGAAAATGCCGCCACCGCCACCTGCGCCACCGCTCATGCGCTTCATGATGAAGTACCAAAGACCGATGAAGAGGAAGATGGGCAATATGCTGCCGAGGATGCTCATCAGCCAACCGCTCTCCTCCTTAAAGGTCACTTTGCCCTTATAACCTACGCTGTCCAAGAAGGCATCTACCTTGTCAGGACTGGGATAGCGCGCCGAGAGGGTGGGGTGTTTACCCGTTTGGTCCACATTCTGCTTAAATACTTCTTGAATGTGTTTGCCAAGAACTACAAGACTCACCTGACCATCCGTTTTGTTGACTACGATGTCATTGGTATAACCCTTTTGGACGTAGGTCTTAAATTCTGAATAACTGATTTCTTTGTTGATACCACCCGTAGCGTCACCACCACTATAAATCATATAGATGAGCGCACCGATGGCAATGATGTATATCCAACTGAGGTTGAAGCGCGGCATCTTGGGCTTCTCACCTCCCTGTTGGGGTTGTTGAGGAATTGGCATAAATTGTAAGTTAGAAGTGAGGAGAGAGGAGTACCGTGCGGATTGAAGTCCGGATGGCGCTATCCAGCACACTTACTCGTCTACTCGTACCTTGTTTACTTGTCTACTATCATAAGGTGCACAATGCTTAAAACCTAAAAGCGAAGCGACCTTATAACCTTAAAACCTTGTCTGGTTAATCAAGGTCAGGAATTTCCGTAATATTGGCGTCTGCCCAAATGTTTTCGATGTCGTAAAACTCACGCGCATCGGGCACGAGGATGTGTACCATAACAGTGCCGTAATCGGCAGCTACCCAAATGGCATTGTTCAAACCTGCTACCGTTGCAGGTTTTTCACCCGCCTGCTTGCGTGCAAATTCTTCCACAGAATCCGCAATGGCATCCACCTGCTGGGGCGTATTGCCTGTGCAAACCACGAAGTATTGTGCAGGGGCAGTATCAAACTTTGTGAGGTCACAAACTACGATGCTGCGACCCTTCTTTTCTTGTATTCCGTCAATAATTGCGTTTACGAGTTTAGGGAAATTTGTCATGTCTATTTTAGTAATTGTAAAAGGTTCATAATAAGCAGTGCAAAGTTACCTATTTTTTTTGACATGACATAATTTATGCGCGGAACATTGTCGAACGTAGAGACGTCATATTATGGCGTCTCGAAAATGGGGGGAAGATGTTCTATTTTGACGAGGAGGCACCCATGCATAATGTGGAGACACATTTCTTGAGACGCCATAATATGACGTCTCTACGTTGGACATGAAATCTCGGCGGAAAATGGATGGTACTTTTGGATATTTTCCATGAAAAGGGTATTTTCGCAATGTAAATTCTATTGCTATGATTGACAAATACAAGGGAACATACAGAATACCTTCTGCGCGCTTTGCTCCACACAATTATAATGAGGGAACTTTCTTTGTGACCATTTGCACGCATGAGCGCAAGCATTATTTTGGTAATATCATTGATGAAAAAATGTGTCTATCAAAATTAGGCGTCTATACCGAATATTGTATATCACAAATTCCGATAATCAATGAACATGTTATTTTGCACTCGTATGTGGTGATGCCCAATCACATTCATTTGGTAATCAGTATCCAATTCCCATTTGCAGGCGAGGCAGATTCAGAAAAATGTGAATGTTCCCCAATGTCTCCTTCTGTTGAGGAGACGCCACAATGTGACGTCTCTACGCAAATGAAACGTATCGCGGAGTCTTGTGGAAATTTGTCCTATATAATTTCTCGATTGAAAACTGCTGTTACCAAGTATGCGAACAAGCAACATATCCCTTTTCGATGGCAAACACGCTTCCACGACCATATCATTCGTGACACAGGAGCGTTTGAGACAATTATGAATTATGTACTCACCAATGTTGAAAATTGGCATAAGGATTGTTTTTTGATTAACTCACAAATGTGACAAACTTCGCTCTACTATTCGGTTATATTTAATCTTTTGAATAAAAGAAACTGGTGTGGCAAAATCTATTCTGCCACACCAGTTTTGTTGGGTAAGAAGGTGTTGTTCAATAATTCACTATGATTGAGGATGAAGCGAAAGAATCATCGTCTTACTTGTCATCATAGTGCCCATAGGCTGTCAGCACAAGCACGACAACTTCTGTGTCATAAATTTCATACACGAGGCGATGCTTTTTGCTAAGGCGACGACTCCATTGTCCAAAGCGATTGCCTATAAGAGGTTCAGGTTTACCAGTACCAGTGCGGGGATGTTCCCCTTAACTCCATCTCCAACTTCAACAATTTTTGAAAGGCTTGAGGTTCTTCTCGTTGTTACTTCTTCGCATCTCTAATTGCCTGTTCCTTATATTTGATAGTGTATGCCATCAGTCAAGACGTTCAATAAGGTCGGTGATGCTTTCCCCTTCTTTCAGTTCATATGAAGGCCCTTCTTTGGCCTTGTCAATACGCGCAAAAAAATCTTCTTTTGTGAAGAGGGTTGGGTCTTGTTTCTCGGCAACAAGTTTGCGTAGATATTTTGCAACTCGATTCATGAGGCGTTCGTCTTCAGCAATGATGCTCATATTGCGAAGTATCTCAGCGTTCATTTGTGTAGCGGTCATAATTATACGGTATAGGTTTTCATACGCAAATTTATAGACATTTATTGGAAAACCCAAATCCTGTAGATTTTTTAATCCCCCCCCTGGTGGTTACAAATGATGCAATTCGTTATTATTGGTGTCCGGTAAATACAGATAACTCTTTGTTTATGGATTGTTGTACTCATACAAGCCCCCTTTATAGATATTCAACCGAAAAAACGAGAATTTCTATGTTTAAGAGAACACGAATTTCACGAGTAACACGAATCTCCCTTCGGGATGAAAATTTTTTAATCAGAGGGGAATAACACAAATGCCATCCGGACGGTATTCGCGCAAGTCAATAGTACGAATTTTTACCATCCGGATGGTATTCGTGCAATTCGTATGCGATAAGCAAGGTAACACCCCGCAAAGACTGACTTGCGCGAACTTCGATTCGTGTTATTCGTGCAATTCGTGTTCTCTAAAATAAAGAGATAAAATTTACAGGACACCAATAATTCGTTATAGATTCTCGTCCTAAAATGTAACAATTTTTCGCAAATCGTCGTTCAGCACCCCAAATTGCGGATTTGCATTTCGCTCATAAATGTATTATCTTTGCATTGCGGAAAAGGAGGTTTTATCCATACGGGTAAAACCTCCTTTTTAACTATCTGATTATCAGTTTGTATTTGTTTTGAGTTTTTGAAAAATAGACCCGATTTTGTAGAAATTTCTCGGCACTTTGTAAAAAATAGGTGCCGAGAAATTAAAAATAGGTGCCGAGTAATGTTTTGTAGGTTGGATGGAGTGTTAAATCTTCTTAATAAAAGTTAAACTTTTAGCCCGAGGTTTTACAATTTGACTCTGATTCCGACGCTCGAGAATCGCTTATTTCAGATGACAACTCGGATGGTGCTGAAATATCGCAAGGAGAACCCAGTATCTCACTTTTTTGAACGATTTTGATGCTGCTTCGTTTTGCGTATGTGCAAGATATATAGGCAGTTGAGTGGTTGTAGTGAGTTTTTTAGATGGGGATTGAACATCTATTAGAAAAAATGGGGGAAATGTTTGGTGCCTTGAATTTTGGCAACGATATAGGAGTTGACCCAAAGTTGCATTTCATACCCCCTCCCCTCCTGCGGAGGTACTCCCCCTATCTTAAGGGGAGAACGCGGTATGAGACTTCCGTTAAAACAACTCAAGAGGTGAAAACAATCTTGCTTTCACTCGGTATAAATAGTGTGAGACTACTCCGAATGGCGCTCTCCCCTTAAGATAGGGGGAGTACCGCCCTCAGGCGGGGAGGGGGTATGATGATGATTCTAATATTGGCTCAACTGCTATATCATTACTCGAATTTTTATGGGGGAGACGCCATAATATGACGTCTCTACGTTAGAATGTTGTCCCAATTTTTTCTTGAACATTCCTTCTATATAAGATAAATGTGTAAATTTGCAACTGTGCTGCAAATGAAAAGTTCAAATGTAAAGAACATACGTTCTTGAGTTCGTACAATTCTGCTGTGGCACGTCCCTGCGCCGAACGTTTTCCTTGACGAAAGGAAAAAGGGAGGGTGGGGCAAGACATATATAAAAGGCGTTTACTACGCTTTGGTTTTGACAATCTGAAATCGTAGGAAAATTTCAATCGTAGTCAAGAACAAAGCAACGGTGAATGCCCCGTGGTGTGTTATATACATGCCCTAACTATGCCTTATAGCCATTGGTGTATCCGTATGCCAAGAAGCGTAGGGTGCGTTAGGCGTATTTTAACATATCGGCGTGGGGCTTTCGGCGTTGCTCGTTTCGACTACGATGGGCAATTCCTACGAGCCTCAGATTGTGAAGCGAGCATCAGTTCCGGGCTTCACGTCTTTTTTTGTGTCTGAACGAAAACGAATATGTTATTGCGGTGTTTGTAGCCCATGCCGTGTTTTATTTTGATGGGATACAAATGGCTGCTTCCGAAGAACAGAAATCTCAAATAAAATCCAAGGAGCGCGTGTCTGAACGTGGCGAGGTGTTTACCGCCGAAAGAGAGGTGAACGCCATGTGCGACCTTGTGGCAGATGAATGTTTGCGCCCTGATTCTCGTTTCCTCGAACCAGCGTGTGGCGACGGGAATTTCTTGTCTGTTATTCTTGAACGCAAACTTTCGGAACTCAAGCGCAAGTATCGTAAAAGTCCGCGCGACTTTGAGAAACTTTCCATCTTGGCGCTTGGTAGTCTTTATGGTGTGGACATTATGAACGATAATGTCCTGGCGTGTCGTGAACGTTTGTTCCGAATTTGGGATGCGGAGTACACCGCGCTTTGTGGTTCCAACGCTTCGGACGAGGTGCGCGAGGCGGCTCGCTTTATCATCGGGCGCAACATTATCAATGGCAACGCCTTGACCTTGATGTGTGTGGACGATGAAGGGCGGGACACGACGGCGCCCATCGTCTTCTCGGAATGGACACTTATCGGGACGACGCAAATGCAACGGTCGGACTATACGATGTCGGACCTCTTGATGTGTCATGAAGAAGGTAGTCTCTTCGCTCCGCTTTTAGAAGATCAAAAGGAGGAGGGAGGTATCTTCCTCCGCCGATATATTACGCATTATAAAAAAGTACACGAACATTCGTAGAGACGTCACAGTGTGGCGTCTCCTCCTCCAGGAGCGTGATATGTGATTCTAAAATTATACACAACGTCACACTCTGATAGCGCCTCATGGTGATGACTCTGCGGTAGCACATAAATCTATGGAAAACAATTTGTTTAACAGCGTCTATAACCCTGACGTGTTGTCGTGCATTGCGAACTTGAGCAATGACGAAGTGTTTACTCCGCCCGAGTTGGCAAATCGCATTATTGATATGTTGCCACAGGAGTTGTTTGAAAATCCCGACACCACGTTTCTCGATCCTTGTTGCAAGAGCGGTGTATTCCTTCGCGAGATTGCCAAGCGACTGATTAAGGGGTTGGAACGCCAGATGCCCGATCTCGAAAAGCGCTTGGAGCATATCTTCTCAAAGCAACTTTACGGCATCGCCATTACGGAACTTACGAGTTTGCTTGCACGCCGTAGCGTGTATTGTAGCAAGTTTCCGAGCAGTCCGTGGTCGGCATACCAGTTCCCTGAAGACAAACCACAGGGCAATATTATCTACCAGCGCATTCAGCACACGTGGCAGAACGGCAAGTGCATTCACTGCGGTGCTTCGCAAAGCGAGTACGACCGCGACCAGGAACTCGAAACTTATGCTTACCAATTTATTCATAACCTTGATGTTAAGAAAGTCTTTAATATGAAATTCGATGTAATCATTGGTAATCCACCGTATCAAATGAGTGATGGAGGTGGTACAGGTTCAAGTGCAATGCCATTATATCATAAATTTGTAGAGCAAGCAAAAAAACTAAATCCAAGATATCTTTCGATGATTATACCCGCAAGATGGTATTCTGGAGGTAAGGGATTGGATTCTTTTAGAGATAATATGCTTAACGATAATCATATAACTCAACTTGTTGATTACTTTGATTCTTCAGAATGTTTTCCTGGAATAGATTTATCTGGAGGTGTTTGTTATTTCTTGTGGGATAGAGATAAAACAGGTTTATGCAATGTTACTTCAATAAAGCAAGGAGTGAGAACCACTCTTGCTCGTCCTCTATTGGAAAAAGGATGTGACACTTTTATTCGTTTTAATGAATCGGTTTCTATATTTAACAAAGTTCACAATGATGGTTTTATTAGTATAGAAAGTATCATCAGTGCGAGAAAACCATTTGGAGATATTGTTTGCAATACATCACAAAAGGTTGGTATATTAGTGTATGCGTATCCAAATAATGGATACATTTCAAGAAGTAAAATTATTCAGAACTCTCATTGGGTAGATAAGTATAAAGTATATATAGCCAAAGCATATGGAGAAAGAGGCGCCTTCCCCTATTTAGTATTGGGCAAGCCCTTTCTTGGAGAACCTTCTACTTGCTGTACTGAAACATATCTTGTAGCGGGCTCTTTTGATAACAAAGAGCAGGCGGAGAATCTAATTAGTTATATGAAAACTCGATTCTTTAGATTTTTTGTTTTATACAAGAAGAACACACAAAATGCAGCAAGAGGAGTCTATTCACTAGTTCCTATGCAAGATTTTAGTAAATCTTGGACAGATGAGGAACTTTATGCAAAATATAAACTAACGACAAGCGAGATTGCTTTTATCGAGTCAATGGTTCGTCCAATGGAATAATATTATGAAGCACAACTTTTTCCCACAACGCCCAAAGATTACCCCTACCATCTATGCCTATCGGTTGCCAGGAGTGGATACGCATAAGGGGTTCTTGAAAGTGGGCTATACCGACCGCACGGCGAAGGAGCGTATAGAGGAGCAGTTGCACACGAGTAAGGTGAAGTATGAAATCGTGTTGGTGGAGTCTGCTATGGCAAACGATGGTTCTTGCTTCACGGACAAGGATGTGCACAAAGTTTTGGAGCGCAAGGGTTGTCAACGCTTGAATCCGCTCGACAAGACGGATGAATGGTTCCGTTGTACTGCAACAGACGTGATGGCGGCGATACTTGCGCTGCGCACGGGGACGGATAATGTAGAGCAACGCACTCAAAATTTCACCATGCGCCCCGAGCAGTTTCGTGCTGTGGAGCAGACCGCAACTTACTTTGAACAAGCGTTGCGCTCCGATCCGAATCGTATCCCGAAATTCTTGTGGAACGCCAAAATGCGCTTCGGGAAAACCTTTGCTTCTTATCAGTTGGCAAAGCGCATGGACTTGGCGCGCATCTTGATTCTGACCTTCAAACCTGCCGTTGAATCGGCATGGCGTGAGGACCTCATGACGCACATGGACTTTGAGGGGTGGCAATACATCTCCAACAAGGATGCGCGCAATAACAACCTCAACATTGACCAGGAGTTTCAACGTGCCGATAAGTCAAGACCCATCGTGGTGTTTGGTTCATTTCAGGACTTGTTGGGCACGAACGATAGTGGCGGTATCAAAACGAAGAATGAGTTTATACATGCCACGAACTGGGACTTGGTGATTTTCGACGAGTACCACTTTGGGGCTTGGAGGGAGCGCGCTAAGGAACTCTTTGAAAAGGAGGACGAGGAAAGCGAGGTAGACTTCGATGCTGAAAAGTATAAGAAGGACGAGGCGAACAATGCGATTAACGAATCGTGGTTGCCCATCTCCACGAAGTATTACCTTTTCCTGTCGGGTACGCCGTTCCGTGCCATCAACACGGGTGAGTTTATCGAAGAGCAGATTTTCAACTGGACCTACTCCGATGAGCAACGTGCCAAGGCGGAATGGAAGGGTGCGGGCAATCCTTATCTTTCGTTGCCCCGTATGGTAATGCTCACGTATCGTATGCCTGATGAAATTCAGGAGGTGGCGAAGCAGGGCGAGTTTGATGAATTCGACCTCAACCTGTTCTTTGCAGCAGAGGGTAGGGGCGATGAGGCGCGCTTCAAGTATGAGAACGAAGTGCAGAAGTGGCTCGACCTTGTTCGTGGGGGCTATCTTCCCGCCAGTGTGGACGACTTGAAGTTGGGACAGGATAAGCGTCCACCCATGCCCTTTAGCGATACGCGATTGTTGAACGTGCTTTCTCACACGTTGTGGTTCTTACCCAATGTGGCATCATGCTTTGCCATGGCGAACCTGTTGAAGCAACGTCAGAATAAGTTTTACCACGATTATAATGTTGTAGTGTGTGCCGGAACAGGGGCGGGTATCGGCTTGGATGCCTTGCATCCCGTGCAAGCCAATATGGGTGACCCGTTGGCCACAAAGACTATTACGCTGACCTGTGGAAAACTGACCACGGGCGTTACCGTGAAACCGTGGTCGGGCATCTTTATGTTGCGCAACTTGAAGAGTCCGGAGACTTACTTCCAGGCAGCATTCCGTGTGCAAAGTCCGTGGGAGGTGAAGAATGAGGAGGGCGCTCGCACAATTATGAAGGACGAGTGTTACGTGTTTGACTTTGCGCTCGACCGTGCCTTGCGCCAGATTTCCGATTATAGTTGCCGCCTTGACATCAACGAGAGCAATCCCGAGGCAAAGGTGGGTGAGTTTATCAAGTTTCTTCCCGTTCTTGCCTATGACGGTAGTAGCATGAAGGAGGTGGATGCGCAAGATATTCTTGACATCGCCTTGGCGGGAACCTCTGCAACGTTGCTCGCCAAACGTTGGGAGTCGGCATTGCTGGTCAATGTGGACAACGAAACGCTGAAGCGTTTGCTTGATAGTCCCGAAGCCATGAAGGCGCTGATGAGCATTGAGGGGTTCCGTAACCTGAACAACGACCTGACGACCATTATCAATAAGTCGGAGGCGGTGAAGAAAGCCAAGAAGGAGAATCCTGATCCGTCGCCCAAGGAGAAGAAGGAAATCTCGGCGGAGGAGAAGGAAATGAAGAGCAAGCGCAAGCAGATTCAGGAGAAACTCATCAAGTTTGCCACGCGCATTCCCGTCTTCATGTACCTTACGGACTATCGTGAGCGTTGCTTGAAGGACGTTATCACGCAGTTGGAACCCGGACTGTTCAAGAAGGTGACGGGCTTGAGTGTGGAGGATTTTAACATGCTCTGCTCGCTCGGCGTGTTCAATGCACCACTGATGAACGATGCTATCTTTAAGTTCAAACGCTATGAGGATGCGAGTCTTACCTACACAGGACTCGACAAGCATGCCGACGATGAAGTGGGTGGTTGGGATACGACGATTCGAAAGAAGGAGTATGAGAAGTTGTATTACAACCAGCAGACCTCAATGACCGAGGTGGATGTAAGTGTTTACTCCCGACCACTTGAAACGGCGGTGAAGAAGACTACGAGAGCCTCGGAAATAAAACCTTCAACAGGCATACAGATTTCGGAAACGAATAAAGCTGCGGGGCTTGTTGCTGAATCACCAGGGCTATGGGGTGTTATTTCTGTAAATTCAGATACAAAAACTTCTTTGCCATCAGCTACACCTTCCGTTACAACTGTAGCTTCAGAACCACAAAATGTGGAAGAATTGTTGAAGCAATTAGAATGCTTAACTATTGGCGATTCCGTGTGGCATAAGAAATTTGGTGTAGGTACGATTGAACGTATGAACAAAAATGACAAATTTGTTTTTGTCAAATTCAGTGAGGGCGAAAAGAAATTTCTCTTCCCCGATGCCTTCGTTAATGGGTTCCTGTTCCTGCCGTAAGAATAGTTACAATATTATTGCCTGTATTTTTGTAACTTTCGTCAAACTTCAGGCACGGGTTGGATCAAACGCCGCTGACCAACGGGCTGAAAGCCCAGTAAGTACATAGCCCAGGGCAAGGCGAACGAAGTGAGACGACACCCTGGGTGGAATGTACATCCGTATGGTGCGCCCTGAAGGGGCAAAAGTCCTATAGTCAGTACTATATTCTAAATTCACTTTTGCCCTTACAGGGCGTACCCACTAATGCTTCCTAAACCCAGGGCGACGTTCCTCTGGAACTTGCCTAGGGCTATGTACTCGTTGCCCCTTTCGGGGCGTGTACTCCGAACAGAATAATTCTATTTGAAAGTTTATTGGACAGTCTCCATTACCCGGGGCAAACAAAAATGAGATATAACAAGGTTTGTTATATAGAAGCAATATATTACAATATCAAAACTCCGCAATGCAGTTAGGCGTAACTTGCATTGCGGAGTTTTGTTTTTGGTACAGGGAAAATAGGGCGAAGTTTCTGCTTTACTTCTTGCTCTTCCCCACCATAATGTCAAGCACTTGTTTGTCGGTTTCGTTCATGGAGTGGGCACCGATGCTGACGAGGTTGCGTACGCACTGGTCCACGTCGTCGTCGATGATGCCTTCGATGCTACTTACGCAGTTGCCCTGCATGGCGAGCATGGCGGAGAGGACGGCGGTGCTGACGCCGGAGGTGAGCTTGAGGGCGCATGAGGGTTTGGCGCCGTCGCAAATCATGCCTGTGAGGTTGGCAATCATGTTCTTCACCGCTGCGCAAATCTGTTCGTAGGTGCCCCCCATAAGATAGGTGATGCCACAGCTGGAACCTGTTGAGGCCACAACGCAACCGCAGAGGGCGGAGAGGGTGCCGAGGTGTTGCTTGATGTAGATGGCGGTGAGGTGGCTGAGCATGAGGGCGCGGGTGAGTTCTTCCTGCGTGTTGTGGTTTTCACGGGCGAAGACTACCACGGGGTTTGTGGCGCAGATACCCTGGTTGCCACTTCCGGAATTGCTCATCACGGGAATCATGGCGCCTGCCATACGAGCATCGCAAGCGCAGGAGGTGCTGGAAAGGATGTGGGAGAAGATGGATTCGCCCATGATGCCTTTACCGAGGGGGCGTGTGAGGGTTTTACCTAAACAGTGTCCGTAGTTTCCTTCTAACGACTGTTGCGCAGCCGCCATATTAAGGGTTGCTGCCTCGTTGATGAAGCTGATTTCTTCGAGTGGGGCAGTGGTGGCGTAGTCAAATACAGTGCGCAAGGTGAGCTTCGGAGCATTGGTGATGGGAGAGGGAGTTTCTGCGCAACCATCACAAGTGGCAGTGGGTGCCGTGTTAAGAGGAGTGCCGTTCTTCTCCGTTAGAGTGAAGTTGGTGTGTTGCCCCGCAATAATGGTACGTGAAGTATTGCCTTCGGCATCCGTGCAACGAATCTCTACATAGAGTTTCTCCGTAGTCTCCTCGTTCAAAGAGATAGAGATGCGTCCTTCGTCAATGAATTGCTTACCCTGTTCTACCGCCTGGGCGTTGCTGTCCTTAATTACTTCCAACCCGTAGGCAGACTTCCCGATAAGCGCACCTAAGGCAATGGCGATGGGGAGACCAACCATGCCTGTGCCGGGGATACCTACGCCCATAGCGTTCTTAAGGATGTTAGCGCTGAGGAGGGCTTCCACCTTCACGGGAGTAGTGCCCAAGATTTCCGTTGCCTTAGCCGTAGCGAGGGCAACGCAGATGGGTTCGGTACACCCCATAGCGGGCACCACCCAGTGGCGCACGAGGGCTGTTATTTGTTGACGAATTTCGGGGGTAAGCATAAAGGGAAGTTAGTAGTGAGGAGGGTGTAAGTAGTAGTGAGTAGAGAGTAGAGAGTAGTGAGTAATACCGTGCGGGACTGTATCAGTGAGGATGTAGTAAGTAGTAGGTAGTAAGACTTTGTGTAACTTTACTCACTACTCATTATCCATTGTTCTGTCCAGAGCAGTGTCCTTTGCAGGAGTGATATCTATATCAGGGGAAATGTTCACCGCATGTTAGTTGTACTCTGTACTCTGTCAGTTGTACTCTGTATTAAGTTTGTTCTCTATGTTGAATACGGAACTGGCGGGGAGCGATACCGTGTTTTTTGATAAACACGCGGTAAAAAGATTGGCGACTACCAAACCCTGCCATGAGACCAATTTCTTCTGCTGAATATTCTGAAGAGGTGAGTAGCATTTGTTCGGCATCTGCCAATCGGAGTGTATTGAGCAGGTTACTGAAATTGTCGTTTGTGTTAAGTTGTACGACTGCTGCAATATAGCGGGTATTGGTATTCAGAAGTTCTGCTAATTGCTGAGAGGTAAATTTGGGATTACGATAAAGTTTTCCTTTCTTTAAGGTACGACAAATCTCAGAGTAGAGCTTCTGACTCAGTTTCTTATTTATGCGGTCGCAATAAGTGGGGTGAGACATAGAGCGAGGAAGAGTTAGTAGTGAGGAGGGAGGAGATAGTAGTGAGTAGTTAGTAGTGAGTAATACCTGCGGGGTACGTAATCAGGTGTTTAACTTGGTAACCATCTCGTTTACTCGTACCTTGTAAACTTGTCAACTAAAATACTTATCATCTAAAACGTTGGACTCCTCGTTATTAGTTGTTCGCATCAAGAAGTTGTTCTCCGAAACGTTCTTCTTCAGGTCCGAGGTCCATGTATTTAAGGAGTGCGCGGTAGGCTGCTTGCTTCACAGAGAAGTGTTCGCTATTGAGTGCTGCGGTTACTTGGTCGCGCCATTCTTCAGCGTCGCGAGGAGAGAGGAACGCACCCTTTCCGAAGAGGCGACCGAAGAGTTGCCACCCGCAGAACTGGGGCATTGCTTCTTCGCGTGCAATCCATTCAAATGCCTTTTGAGAGGCGTAGGGGAGGTGTTGGAAGAGGTGCATCACGACGCATTCCGCTTCTTCGGGGAAGTTCATTTGCTCTACCCAGAGGTCTGCCATATCTTCCTCAAAATCTGAGGCGGGCATGAGCATGGGCGCCAGCAAGCGACATTCGCGCACTTGTTCTTTCCAGAGGGCTGCCGCCAACTCTGTGGTATGGGGCAATTCTTCCGAAAATGCTTTGAGCCGAGGGAGTTCTACGCCAAAGTTGGTGCGGTAGGTCAATCCCTTTTCACGCATCGACTGACTGGTAATGCCGTTCATCATCAAGCGAAACTCACGCTTTACAGCGCGCACTTGCTCTTGAAGGGGCAATTCCTGAATGTCCATCATTACTGGTTATTGTTTTTAGCTTGCGTAATCGTAATGGGTGTGCTGATGCCGTTAGAGGTCAAGATGAGGTTTGCTGTGCGGGGTTCTGTTGCTAAGTTCTCCTTTGCTACTACAGCAACTTTGTGTGTTCCTGCTTCGAAGGTTGTCGCTGTGGGAACTAACCATTCAGCATCGCTGGTGAGTGTAGCATTATCGGCATAAACGGTGAACTCAATGTCAAACTGATTTTCGGTAGCAAATGTAGATGCAGAGAAGACCATCTTGCGCTCTTCTTCAGGGATAACATTGCCTGCGGCATCCTGCGTCTCTACAGAACCAAAGGGGCGGACGATGTTCAACCAAGTTGTTTGCTTCACAAGCATACCGATAGTGTCATAACTTTTAACGACGATATGCCCACTACGAATCTTGCCCGTATTGTTCACAGAACCCTGAATGTCTATGCGCATACTCGCGAATTGTTCGCCCGCTGTGAATTGACATGAGGTGGGGGTAATGGTGAACCAAGCATCTGTGCCAGAATTGAAAACAGCGCTCGCAGTCCAAGGGTCGTAAGAAATCAAGCGGGTTGAGTCTGTTACCTGGTCGGCATAAAGCACCTTTCCATTAGGTTCCTGAGGTATAAAATAGGTTTGGTGAAACTCATATTCGCTTTCTGAACATGAAGTGAAAAGTGCTGCTACAAAGGTAGCGAGGAAGAATATTTTTTTCATTATTTGAGGAGGTTTGAGGTTATGAGGTTATGAGGTTATGAGGGGCTTAAAGGTCTTTGGAATAGACATGCGTTTATCTCGGTAACTATCTTGTCTACTTGTACCTTGTCAACTTGTCAACTACTATTAGTACCACTCAATGTTACTGCTGTATCCGCTGCGCTTGTCCCACTTGAGGGCATCTGCCAATTCTGAAGCACGTGCGCGGAAGCAGAAGTTGAAAGAAGAGTAGGGGCGCAACACTACGTTGCATGACATCTCAAAGCAGTGGAGGTCGCGTGAGAGTGACGCCGTAGTCATGGAGAGCTTCTTGTAATTGAAGTCATACCCTGAAGAGTAGGAAATGCTCCAGCCGTCAGCGATACGAATGTACCCAGAGAAGTTTAAGTTTTGCGTGTACTTATACGGGTAGCGCATGTTGCTCACGCGGATGGGTTTTGAACGGTCTTCGCTCATGGTGATACCATACGAGAAGGTAATTGACCAAGGTATCTTGAATACTAAATAACCATCATCATCTACGGTGCCTCTTTCAGCCTTTGTGTTCTTACCCGCTTCACGAGCCTCCTTGATGTCGGGGTCGATATTGGCATCATCAATGCTTTCGTACCCGTCTTCTGTTTCTTCAACGGGAGGTGCATCCTGTTCTTTATCTTCTCCCGTTACCTTCCCCCAAAGTTTCTTAAAGGTCTCATTGTTGAAAGTGTACGAGATGTTTTGAGACATACCCTGGAAGCGTCCGAAGCGTCCATGGCTCCATTCTGTGCGGTCGCCCACCACAACGTTGCCGTTTTTGTCGAACTCATAGGCGTAGGTCGCAAAGACAGCTGCCATTGAGAACGTGTACTTTGGAGTGAGTTTCAAGCGAATGCGTGTGTTGAGGTCACTCCACGGTTTACGTTCTGCTGCAAGGTTGTAAGAAAGTGATGCCGAGAGTTCGTCAATAAGACTGATTTTCTTAATACCCGTCGTGTCCTTCTTACTCTTTATCTTCATCTCTAAGTTGTTGGAGATAGACATGGAGATACTACCCGTTTTCCGTCCCGTTGGATATCCGTAGACTTGTCCCGCATACGGCGAATAGGTCACAGTAGAGACCTTGCCATTGGCATCCGTCTTCGTATAGTAATCCGTATATCCGTAGTGCGACGTCGTGAAGTCGGGCGCATAACTGAACGAGATTGAGGGTTTGAAGACGTGGCGAATCATCTGCACCTTCTCCCCAAAGATTTGGGGTAGGGGTTGGTAGAACCCGTAGAGGGTGGTATTTGCAGAGATAGAGGCGTTCCAATCGTAGAGGTTGTAGAATCCGTAAATCGTGTCGCGCACCTCGCGTTGGCGCTCTGCGTCCCACGAACGCTTCTCCTTATGGGTGTACATAATGTCGCGGAAGGAGAAGGAGGGCGTCACGTTGATGTACTTGAAGATTTGGAACGTCGCATCAATGGGAATACGGTGCTGCATACCGTTGCGCCAATCCTTGATGAGGTTTGACTTGAAGAGTTTACTCTCCGTAGTCGTGATGCTGTTGGTAAAGGCACCCGTGTACGACATAGAAATCTTCTCATACCACTTCTGTTTCCCCGCTGCATACTTGCGCTTGAAGGGGTAGAAGCGATTGACGCTGATAGAGAGGTCGGGGAGTGTCATGGCAACGGTAGAGTCGCGCATATTCTGCGTGAGGTTGGTTGACATGGCAAGGTTCAACCCAATGTTGGGGAAGGTGCGTGAGTAACTTACGGCACTGGCACGTGTACTTTGAGAATATGCCACGGGGTCGTACATACTCAAGATGTTGTTGCGCTCGTAGTTTTGAGAAGCAAAGTTCACGCGTGCTGAAAAGCTCGTGTTGGGCACCGCCTTGCTATCCATGGCGTGAGTCCACTGAATCTTGAGACTCGTTTGCTTCGAATAGTCGGGCATATTTTTTTCGCCCTCTACTGTATTGAGGTAACTCACGTAGAAGTTACCGTTGTAGCGGTAGCGCTTGCGGTAATTCGTTTCAGCACTCAACCCCCAAGACCCCTTGGTGTAGATTTCTCCCAAGAGGCGAAGGTCCATGTAATCGCTCATGGCAAAATAATATCCCCCGTCGCGCAAGTAGAACCCGCGCGTGGTTTCATCACCTATGGTAGGCATAAGGAAACCTGAAGAATACTTCTTGTTGAAGGGGAAGAACCCGTAGGGGATTGCCAGAGGGAGGGGAACGTCTTCCACCACAAGGTGGGCGGGGCCAAAAACTACATCCTTGCCTGGGCGCATCTTGGCACGTGAAACTGCCAAGTAGAAGTGGGGATGTTCGGCATCACAGGTGGTGTACTTCGCCTTTTCCAAATACACGATACCATCGTCCGTACGCTTTGAGCGTGTACTCTGCATGAAACCATTGCCTTGGGCGGTGTACGTGTTTTGGATGAATCCCTTCTTCGTCTTGAAGTTAAACGCCATAGACTGGCTGTCGTATTCCTCGCCTCCTTGCTTGAACAAAGGTTTGCCGTGCATGGTGCCCGTTGTGTCTACTCTACCGTCAGCCTTTACCGTACTGCTGTCCATATCCATGGCAATCTGTGCTGCGGTGAGTTGCATGTTTTGGTACTTCACTTCCGCTTCACCAAAAAGAAACGCCAATCCCGTCTTGGCGTCGTACACCATAGAGTCTTTCGCCACAAAGTCAATCGGCGCCTCAATACCCGCTTCGCGTTCTTTGGTGGCAGTGGTATCTGTAGCGACAGAATCAATGGCAGTTGTATCAGCAACAAAGACTTTGACGAGGTGGGGATTCCACGCCGTCAAAGTCTTTGCAAATTTATGTGTATGAGAAGTGTTGCTGGCTGTTACACAGAGGGCAAACAACCCCAGCAACATCGTTAGAACTTTCGTCTTCAAGAGGGTAAACCTTTTAAGTCAATATCTTCTGCAAATTTACATAATTATTTGCAAGTACACCGATGCTTGAGGCAAAAGTTTTCTGAATATGTCTAACTTGTAGGGTTAAGCGCTTGGGATTATGAGAATTCGTTTAGCGCCGTTACCACATTTTCAGCGTCGGAAATAGTCATCACTTGACTTATGGGAAGGCTTAATTCTTCGTTGCTGATGAGTTCGGTAATCGGTAGAGTTAAATGCTGATATTCCTTGTAACACAGTTGCTTATGCGGCGGAATGGGATAGTGGATGAGTGTTTCAATACCTTTCTCCGCAAGGTACTTTTGGAGTTTGTCGCGTTGCTTACAACGAATGGGGAAAAGGTGGTAAACGTGTGTGCCTTGTTCTCCCACAGTGGGGAGTTGGATTAAGGGATTCGCGATGTGTTCGTAATAGTAGCGGGCTACCGCTTGACGGGCGGCGATGTCGTCATCAAGATGAGCAAGTTTGACGCGTAAGACGGCTGCCTGAAGTTCGTCCAATCGAGAATTGCGCCCCATGCTGTCGCATACATATTTGCGGGAATACCCGTAATTTCCCAGTTGGCGGATAGTGGATGCCAGTTCTGCATCGTTTGTAGTTACCGCACCTCCATCTCCTAATGCCCCAAGGTTCTTACCGGGGTAAAAACTGTGGGCTGCGGCAAACCCTAAACTACCCGTACGCTTCATGCCGTAGCGACAACCGTGGGCTTGTGCATTGTCTTCAAGTAAAAGTAAATTGTTTGTTTTACAAAACTCTTCAATTTCTTGTGTTAGTGCACATTGTCCGTATAAATGTACGATGAAAACGGCGCGTGTTTTGTTGGTGATTAAGTTTTTCAAAAGCGCTTCGTCCAGCTGCCCGTTATCATCTCGAGCATCTACAAAAATGGGGCGAAGACCGTTTTCTGTAATGCCATGAATAGTGGCAATAAAGGTGTTTGCAGAGACTAAAATCTCATCTCCCTTTTGAAGGTGTCCTAATTGTATCAGCGCCTTAAACATGAGATAGATGGCGTCCAACCCGTTGGCGCAACCTACACAATGGTTTACCCCAACATACTCGGCATACGCCTTTTCAAATAATTCCGTTTCCTTTCCTAAAAGGTACCAACCACTGTCCACCGTGCGCTTAAGGGCATCGTGGATTTCATCTTGGTATTTGGCGGTGATGGCTTGTAGGTCGAGAAATTTAATCATGGGAGGGGGGCGGTGAAAGGTTAACGGTGAAGGGGTAACGATTAACGGCTAACTATTAATGGTTAATGGGAGGGACTGGTGAGGGTAAAATATAGGATGCGCTACCAATTCTTATAGTTGTCATTCGGTGCGCATCCTATGTGTTACAGTGTACTATCTATTTTCATACATTGAGGCATAGTATTGTTCGTAGGCGCCGCTGGTGATGCGATCCATCCATTCCTGGTTGTCAAGGTACCAGCGAACGGTCTTTTCAATACCTTCCTCAAACTGCAGGGAGGGTTCCCAACCGAGTTCCTTTTGCAACTTCGTAGAGTCGATGGCATAACGGAGGTCGTGACCCGCACGGTCGGTAACATACGTAATGAGGTCGAGCGAATAACCTTCTGGATTGCCCAGCAAGCGGTCAACAGTCTTGATGATAACGTGGATGATGTCAATGTTCTTCCACTCGTTGAACCCACCAATGTTGTAGGTTTCGTTCACCTTACCTTCGTGGAAGATAAGGTCGATGGCGCGTGCATGATCCACAACGTAGAGCCAGTCGCGTACGTTCTCACCCTTACCATAAACGGGAAGCGGTTTGCGCTGACGGATGTTGTTGATGAAGAGGGGGATGAGCTTTTCGGGGAACTGGTAGGGACCGTAATTGTTTGAGCAGTTGGTCACGATGGTAGGCATTCCATACGTGTCGTGGAAGGCGCGCACAAAGTGATCCGAACTTGCCTTTGAAGCAGAGTAGGGCGAGTGAGGGTTGTAGGGCGTAGTTTCGTAGAAGAAGTCCTCACCATAGGCAAGGTGATGTTCTTCTGATGAAGCAGTCGTTGTAAAGGGAGGTGTGATGCCCTCGGGGTGACTCAACTGCAACGCACCATACACTTCATCCGTAGAGATGTGGTAGAAGCGCTTGCCCTCGTAGCGTTCGGGGAGTGATTCCCAATACACTTTTGCGGCTTGGAGGAGCGAAAGAGTGCCCATCACATTGGTGCGCGCAAAGGTGAAGGGATCCTTAATGCTGCGGTCTACATGACTTTCTGCTGCAAGGTGGATAACACCCGTTACGGCATGCTCCTTCATGAGTTCTAACATCTTTTCGAAATCGCAAATGTCAGCACGTACGAAGGTGTAGTTAGAAGCATTTTCTATATCCTTAAGGTTCTCAAGATTACCAGCATAGGTTAGTTTATCTAAATTGATAATCTTATAGTGGGGATATTTGTTTACAAAGAGGCGCACGACATGACTGCCGATAAAACCAGCGCCACCTGTGATAAGAATTGATTGCATAAGGAGAAAGGTTAAAAGGTTAAGGGTGAACGATTAACGGTTAACGGCATTTGTCGTTAAACCATTCACCATTCACCGTTAATCCGTTTATTCGTTTATTCGTTTACATCAGGGAGGAAGTTGTAATCGCGTGAGTAGCGAAGCATCTGCTCGTCGTACTTTTCAGTATAGTCGAGTTCTACCTTAATGATGTTGCCTGCTTCGTCATACGTTACGTTGTACACGGGGTTGATGAAACCCTTGTAAGGTGCGAGGTTGAGTTTCGCATAACGGTCAAGGATTTCCTTGTGGAGTTCAGCGTCAACATTCACCGCATACTGTTCAACGATAGCACGTGCAGCTTCGAAATCACCCGTGCTCTTGATGCGCTGAATTTCTGCGAGGAGTTCGCCAAAGAGACCGCGGAGAGCTTCGTAATCGTTAATTTGTACGTAAGTCTTACCGTCGCGCTTGATGAGTTCTACAACGTTGTTTTCCTTGCCGTGTTCATACGCCCAACGAGCGATGAGCTGACGGTTGCGCATGTGTGCTTCTTCAATGGTAAAGCCAGGCTTGATGCGCACGAGCTGTGTCATAAGACCATTGAGCATGTAGGTGTAGTACTGCGACTTGTAGGCTTCTGCATTAGGAGTAAGTCCCAATTCAACCATCTTGGCATCGGCAATATAGTAAAGGCCGAAGAGGTCGGCACGCGCTTCTTCGATGGTAGAACTGTAGGCCTTGAGGGCTTCGCTATCTACACCAGGAGCTAACTTACCTGAACCGTGACCAAGACATTCGTGGAGGTCGGTGTGGAGGTCGTCGCAGAGGTGACCATACTTTGAGAGGAGTTCGCGAGTAGCATCGTCTACCACAAATTCGTCGTTCATGCCACTACCTGCAGCAGCCTGTGCATAAGCTGCGGTGAGGTTGGCAATCGTCACACTCTTTGAACCGTAGTCGCGACGAACCCAGTCAGAGTTGGGAAGGTTGATACCAATTGCAGTTGAGGGATAGAGGTCGCCACCGAGGATGGCTGCAGTAATAACCTTTGCAGAAACACCCTTACATACTTCCTTCTTAAATTCGTCAGCGATGGGAGCGTGGTCTTCAAACCACTGTGCATTTTCGCTCATCTTCTCAGCACGAGCTGTAGCAGCGAGGTCCTTGTAATTGACCAAAGCTTCCCAAGATGCCTTCATGCCGAGGGGGTCACCGTAACTTTCTGTGAAACCGTTTACGAAGTCTACCTGGCTGAGGGTGTCCTGAAGCCAGAGAATGCTGTATTCGTCGAAAGTTTTGAGGTCGCCAGACTTGTAGTAGTCAACGAGGCGGTTGAGTACCTTTGCCTGTGCTTCATTTTCGGTATAGGGAACTGCTTTTTCTAACCAGTACACAATCTTTTCGATAGCCGAACCATAGAGACCGCCCACCTTCCAAGTGTTTTCGTAAAGGTTTCCTTTAGCGTCTTCTTCGAGTCGGCTGTTCATACCATACATGATGGGCTGAGTGTCGCCGGGCTTTTTCATTTTCGCATAGAAGTCTTCTGCTTCCTTTTGTGTAACACCTTCGCCGTAATAGTTTGCAGCAGAGGTAAGTACGAGGTCTTCACCGTCCTTCTGATTGACACGCATTGCCATTACAGCAGGGTCAAAGATAACGGGGAAGATTTCATCGCAGAGTTGGTCTACTGTTTGTCCTTCAGCAAGGGGAAGTTTTGCTGCATCAACGCTCTTGAGCGCTTCGTGGAAGAAGTCCTGTGAGAAATTTGCTTCAAACTTTTCACAACCGTAGTGGTGGTGGATACCGTTAGAGAACCATACGCGCTTGAGGTAGGTCACCATTTCCTTGAAGTCTGCACTTTCGCGGTCGCCCTGGAAATCTGTATAAACTGTTTCAAGCATGCGACGGATGCGCAAGTTGTAACGTCCGTTTTGGTCAAACAAGATGTCGCGACCTGCCAATGAGGCTTCAGAGAGGTAGTAAATCAATGTCTGTTGCTGAAGCGTAAGATTTTCAAAACCATCCACTTGGTAGCGGAGCATTTGAATGTCAGCAAACTTTTCGTCGGTGTAATTGAATGTGCTCTCTGTAGTTTCAGGAGCGTTGCAAGCTGCCAATGATGTAGCAAGTAGCATAGACAATGCAATTTTTTTCATTATTTGTTGAGGTTATGAGGTTTCGAGGTTATGAGGTTGTAAGGTCTCTTCGCTTTGAGGTTGTAAGGTCTCTTCGCTTTGAGGTTGTGAGGTCTCTTCGCTTTGAGGTTGTGAGGTCGCTTCGCTCTGAGGGGTCAAGGTTTTAAGGGGAATCCCCACGCTGCATAGTCCTTACGACCTAAGGACCTTAGAGCGAAGCGACCTTAAAACCTTATCTAATTTTCTTTCCAAAAATCGGGGAAGAAGGGGAGAAGCAACGAGAATATTTCCAAACGTCCTGCGAGCATCAGGAAGGAGCATACCCACAATCCTATGTCGGGAATGGCATCCCAAGAATCCAACGGTCCTACGGCATGTCCGAGAGTCGGACCAATATTGCTGAAGGAGGAAATGCTCAATCCCACCGCATCAAGCATGGGGATGCCCAATGCTGCTAAGATTCCCGTTCCGAGCACGAGCAATGCCGCACAGATGGCGAAATATACGAAGATGGTACGACACATCTCGTTCGTGATAATCGTGTGGTTGATGCGTACGGGAAAAACTGCCTTGGGGTGGAGCGTACGGCGAAATTCGCAGAGTGAAATCTTGTAGGCGGTAAGTACACGGATGGACTTCAATCCACCGCTTGTAGAACCTGCACAAGCGCCCATCACGCCAACCATGGTAATAACCATCCACACGCAAGGGTGCCACATCATGAAGTCGCTGGTAGTGAACCCTGTAGTTGAGGAGATTGACACCACATTAAAGAGGGCATTGCGGATAGCGCCGCTGAAATTTTCCTCGTGGGCAACGATGAGTGTACCGGCAATAAAGACCGTTGAGAGTAACACTGTACAGGTAAAGAAACGGAGTTCGGCGTCTTTTAGTACCTCGCGGAACCTGAATTTTATAACAAACAGGTAGAGCAGTGTGAAGTTGATGCTCGCAAGGAACATAAAGGCGATGGCGATATATTCAATCGTGGCACTGTTGTAGTAGGCAATACTTGCTTGGTGTGTGGAGAAACCACCCGTTGCCACCGTAGACAGAGCGTGGTTGATGGCGTCAAACATATCCATCCCTCCTAAGTGGAAGGCAGTGGTGCAGGCAATGGTCATGATGAGGTATAAACTCCACAACCAACGTGCTGTAGTTGAAATTTTAGGGTGTAACTTCCCGATTTTGAGTCCCGTAGATTCTGCGGAGAATAACTTTTGGTCGCCACTTCCAATCGTGGGTAATATCGCAACGGTGAAGAATACAATCCCCATCCCCCCAATCCAATGCGTCATGCTGCGCCAGAAGAGGATGGAGTGGGGAAGTGCGTCGATGTTCGTGAAAATACTTGCTCCCGTTGTAGTGAATCCCGACATTGTTTCAAAGAACGCATGGGCTACATTGGATGTGCTTCCGCCAATAAGAAAGGGCAACATCCCAATGATGGAGAAGATAATCCACGTTGAAGAGATGATGAGGTAACCATCGCGTCGCCCTAATTTGTTCACCGCCTTCCGTCCACAACGAAAGAGGATGATTGCAAGCAACAAGGTGATGGCGATGGGGATACCGAATGTGGTATAGTCCGTCTCGTTATAATAGAGTCCCACTCCAAATGCTGAAGATAGGAGTATCGCTTCAAGCAAAAGGAGTGAACTGATGACGTGAGCTATGAGGCGAAGGTTGAGCATTGTCAAAGAGTAAAGATAAAAGAGTAAAGATTAAAGATACCATGCAGAAAAACATGTGTTTATCTCGGTAACTTTCTTGTCTACTCGTACCTATAAACTTGTTCACTAAAATAAATCCCCAAGAGAGAATTTCGAGGAGAAGAATTTCTCCAACTTATGGATGCCATCTTCAATGCAGAAAGCAACGACGGTATCGCCCTCATGAAGTTGCGTATTCCCATTAATGAGGTGGCATTCCCCGTTGCGGATAAAGCCACCGAGGGTTGCGTTGAAGGGGAGTTTGAGTTCGCGAATGGGTTTCTTGCTCACCCTGCTGTTTTTGGCAACCTTGATTTCAGCTACGTCAGCATTGGCGATGGTCAATGATTTGAGCGATGCTACGTCTGCCTTGAGCATCATCTGGTAGATATGACTCGCGGCAAATGTTTTCTTATTGATAATGGTACCGATGTCCAAACTTTCTGCCATGCCAATGTAGTCAGAGTTTTCCACCATGGCGACCGTCTTTCTCACCCCCATTCGTTTGGCGGCAAGGCAGGCGAGAATGTTTGTCTCCGAGTTTTCCGTTGTTGCAACAAAGGCTTGGGTGAAGGCAATATTCTCTTCTTGCAAGAGATTCATATCGCGACCATCTGCTTGAAGCACAGTGATTTGTCCTTCGTCAATCTCTTCCAAGAAGATGTCTGCCAATTCTTCTACGCGCTTGGGGTCTGTTTCAAAAACCTTAGCGGTCATCGTCTTGGGCATGTTCTTAATGGTGTGAATGGCTGTAGAACTGCCGCCGAGGAACATGACGTGCTTGACTTCCTTGTAACCCTCCTTACCCGCCAGTTGCTTGATTTGCTCAAGGTGTTCGGGTTTTGTCATAAAATAGACAATGTCATCGGGCGTAATGCAGGTGTTCCCACGGGGAATGAGTGTCTCTGTGCCGTGCTTCAACGCTACGATGTGGTAGGGATCATCGGGTTTACTAAAGTCCTTGAGGGGGATGTTGACAATGCTGGAGTTCTCGCGCACCTTTACGCCGAGTAGAATGAGTTTACCATCTTCAAATTCCCACCATTGGCGCACCCATGAGCGTGAGAGGTCGTGACTGATTTCCTTTCCTGCCAGCATTTCGGGATAAACGATAGAGTTGATGCCCGCTTCCTTAAAGAAAGAGCGAAATTCGGGGGTGATATACTCACTATTGTCCACTCGTGCCACCGTCTTTTTTGCGCCCAACTTATGAGCGAGCATACACGAAGTCATATTACGCGCCTCGTCGGGGGTCACGCCGATAAAGAGGTCGGTGTGGTCCGCTCCAGCTGTGCGTAAGTTTGTGATGGACGTAGGAGATGCTACCATCGTCATGATGTCCATATTCCCCATGAGACCATCCAACTTTGTGGGCGATTCGTCAATGAGGGTTATTTCATGCTTCTCCCTCGCAAGGAGTCGGGCAAGGTGTGTACCAACAGCACCTGCACCAGCAATGATGATTTTCATATTTTTAAGTTGACGAGTGGACGAGGTACGAGTAAACGAGCGCCCCCTCCAACCTCCCCCTAAAGGGTGAGGCTATCCTCATTGTGTAGATTTAGTTGACGAGTAGACAAGTAGACAAGGTACGAGATAGATGCCGAGATTAACGATAGTATACTCCGCATGGTCTTTCACCTTTCACCGTTCCTCGTTCACCTTTTCTATAGCCTTCAACACATGCGCTTCGTCAATACCACAAATGTCATAAAGTTCGGGCACACTTCCGTGTTCTATAAAGCGGTCGGGGATGCCGAGGCGAGTAATCTTGGGCGTATAGCCGTTGTCGGCAAAGAATTCGAGCAGTGCACTACCCATACCGCCCTTTAAGCAACCATCTTCAAGCGTGATGATGTGCTGGAAGTTTTTGCCGATATTGTGGAGCATTGTTTCGTCCAACGGTTTGAGGAAGCGCAGGTCGTAGTGTGCAATCTTTACTTCGGGGTGTGCCGCTTCGTAGGTAGCAATAGCATCTGCGGCAATATTGCCAATGGGGCCCAATGTGATAATTGCCAAATGCTTACCCTCTTTCATTATGCGTCCCGTTCCTACTTCAATGGGTTCAAGCGGACATTTCCAATCCGTGAGTCTGCCGTTTCCACGAGGATAGCGGATGACGAAGGTACCCTTCTCGGGAAGTTGTGCCGTGTACATCAGTCGGCGCAATTCACATTCGTCATAGGGAGATGCAATAGTGATGCCAGGAATGGCGCGCAGTGCTGCAAGGTCAAACGCTCCATGGTGCGTAGGTCCATCTTCGCCCACAAGACCTGCACGGTCCAAGCAGATGCACAAATTCAAATTCAGCAGTGCTGCGTCATGAATAATATTGTCGTACGCACGCTGGGCAAATGAAGAATAGATGTTGCAGAAAGGCATTCTGCCTTCTTTTGCCATCCCCGCAGAGAATGTTACAGCATGCCCTTCGGCAATACCCACGTCAAAGGTGCGGTCGGGCATTGCGCGCATCATGGTGTTCATCGAACAACCTGTTGGCATGGCGGGAGTTACGCCCACAATCTTGGCATTCTGTTCTGCTAATTCAAGAAGCGTATCGCCGAATACATCTTGAAAGCGTGGGGGCTTTCCCGTACTTGCTTCCTTAATGCGTTCGCCGTTCTCCGTGTCGAAAAGTCCGGGCGCGTGCCAAACGGTGGGGTTCTCTTCTGCTTGCTTAAAACCTTTACCTTTCACTGTGTGCAGGTGCAGCAGTTTGGGCCCCTTCATATTCTTAATCTCCTTGAGGATGCGCACCAACTCAATGACGTCGTGCCCGTTTGTAGGACCAATGTAGCGGATGTTCATGCCCTCAAAGACATTCTGCTGGTTCGTAAGCAACGCCTTTACGGAATTGTTGAAGCGCAGGATGGAGCGGCGACGGTTCTCATTGAGCCATCCCCATTCCGTCATCTTGCGTGCCAACTTAAAGCGCAGGCGGTTGTAGAGGTTGCTCGTCTGCAACTGCATCAAATAGTTGGTCATTCCTCCCACAGCGCGGTCAATACTCATATTGTTGTCGTTGAGGATGATGAGCATGTTGTTCGGCGTGTCTGAGGCATTGTTGAGTCCTTCAAAAGCCAAACCGCCACTCATCGCGCCGTCGCCAATAATTGCCACCACGCGTCGGTCTTCCTGTCCGTTCTGAAGCGCCGCGGTAGCCATACCGAGGGCTGCAGAAATAGAGTTAGAAGCATGTCCGCAGGCAAACGTGTCGTACTCGCTTTCCTGGGGAGAAGGGAAGGGCTTTACACCTCCCAACTTACGGTTGGTATGGAAATTCTCGCGTCGTCCGGTCAAAATCTTATGTCCATACGCCTGATGCCCTACGTCCCACACAAGGCGGTCGTAGGGGGTATTATAAACATAATGGAGCGCTACGGTCAATTCGATAACGCCTAAGCTTGAAGCCAAGTGCCCTGGATTTTGAGCCAGCACTTCCCAAATATATTGGCGCAACTCCTGACAAAGTTGAGGCAGTTGTTCCACCTTCAACTGGCGAAGGTCTTCAGGGGTGTTTATCTGTGTGAGTAGCGAGAATGCAGAGTTGTCAATCATTACTTCTTACAATGTTGAAGATATACTAACGAGCAAAGGTACGTATTTTTTTTGAGATGCATATTGTTTAGGGGAAAAAGTAGGGGGAGTGGGAAACACAATAATATATTATATGACTCTTTTTATTTCCGTATGCCTTGCAGTACAGAATCTTTGTGTAATTTTGCAAAGTCCTACGCCGACTGTTTCCTCTTAATTGGGATGCAAGTAGGCAGGGGCAAGACATAGAAAAGGCGTTTACCACGCTTTGGTTTTGGCGGTTAGAAATCCTGAGAAAATTTCGTTCGTAATCAAAAGCAAAGCAATGTGAATGCCCCGTAGGTGTGTTTATACATACTTCATTCCGACAGCTAATCGTAAATCCTTATTCCATTAGCAAGTTGGATTGTATGAGGTGTACATACATATCAGCGTGGGCTTTGACATTGCTCGTTTCGATTACGAAGGGCAATTCTCAGGAGCCTCTAACCGTGAAGCGAGCAATAATGCGAAGCTTCACGCTTTTTTTGTGTCTATGCGGTAAGTTGCATTAACTTGTGTAATACAATAATATTCACTTAAATACATGATGTTTTTATGAACAAAACCTACTCAAAATTACGTACGTATGTACGCCCCGAAGTTAAGACGTTGCTTCTTGACTTCCAATCGGTGTTAGCCTCCAGTGGCAATCCCTCAATTACGAATCCACCTATGCCGTGGGGAACTCAGAAAAAGGAGTTTCCTTGGAAGGAGGAGGGAGAATAATCCGGATGGCGCTCTCCCCCTGTTTATAGGGGGAGGGGACCACGAAGTGGTGAGGGGGTGCAAAGATGTTCTGCACGGCATAACTACTCACTCTTAATTACTCACTGCATTCTGCACCCCCTCACCGCCAAGGCGGTCCCCACCCCCTTCGGTTCCCCCGTTATCGGGGGACAGAAATCCCTATAAACAGGGGGAGAGCGCCTGCGGAATAGTTTCGCAATAGTAATCAACCTTTTAATAAAACAATTATGAACAAATTTCTTAAAACCACAACAGCATTGCTGACTCTCTCCGCGCTTGTAGCGTGTGGTGAAGACGTAGCGATGGAAGATTCTTTGAATCTCAGTAATGGTAAGACGCTGGAAAGTATTAGCATTACGGGTAAGGACTTTCAAATTGACGGCGCTACGCGTTCGTCTGTAGTAATTAGCAATTCAGGCGTGAATTTCCTTTGGGAAACAGGTGACGTTGTGGGTATCTTCCCCAACACGGGCGACCAAGTTTCTTTTGCCATGGACGAAGGCGCAGGCATGCAGACTGCAACCTTTAATGGTGGCGGTTGGGCATTGAAAGCCTCTTCTACTTACGCCGCATATTATCCCCACAATTTCTACAACCGCGACTTGACGGCAATTCCTGTGAGTTACGAAGGACAGAGACAAGATGGTAACGCGTCTACTGCCCACCTCGGTGCGTATGATTTCATGGCAGCAAGCGTAACAACGCCCTCAAATGGCGCAGTGGCTTTTGATATGCACCACATGGGTTGTTTGGTAATGTTGCAGACGGACTTGGGCGAAGCAAAGACGCTTACGAATGTTGCTTTGAAGGCAAGCACACCTGCTTTTGTTGAGGCGGGAACGATTGACTTGACGGCTATGGATCCCCATATTACTTCAACCGCTTCAACGAATATACATAACATCCCCCTTGACAATTTTACAGTTGCTTACAACGAAATTTCTACCATCTACTTTATGATGGCGCCTGCAAACCTTGAGGGCGAAACGCTTGAGATTACCTTGTCGGATGAACGCAGTAAGTATATCAAGTATGAAGTAGCGGGTAAGGATTTCGTGGCAGGTACTGCGTATGCTTATACTTTGACGGAAGGTGAAAAGTTAAATCTCATTACTTATAATGCCGTTGACCTCGGTCTCCCCAGCGGTACGCTTTGGGCAGACCGCAACGTAGGTGCAGCTACTCCCGAAGCTTACGGTGATTACTTCGCTTGGGGAGAAACGGAACCTAAGGATTACTATTTTTGGAATGATTATAAGTGGTGTGATGGTTCTTCTTCTACAATTAACAAATATACTACAGATGGAATATGTCTATATCTTGATGATGATGCGGCTTATGTGAATATGGGTGCTGAGTGGCGTATTCCGACTAAGGAAGAACTGGACGAACTGAAAACAAAGTGTACTTGGACCTGGACTACTCAAAACGGTGTCAATGGTTATAAAGTGGCTGGCGATAATGGTAACAGCATTTTTCTCCCCGCTGCGGGTTATCTCGACAGGGGCGACCTCTGCGACGTCGTTTCTGACGGCCGCTATTGGTCGAGTTCGCCCTACATCAGTCGGCGTTACTACGCGATTGGGCTTAACTTCAGCTCGGGCAGTTACGGTCACAACGGCGCCGACCGCTACATCGGGCGCTCGGTGCGTGCTGTGGTGCGTTAGAGAATTTAAGGTGAACATACAATAGATTCACAAACCGTGGGTGCGCCAATGCGTACTCACGGTTATTTCATTTGAACTACTAATCGTATCTGCGGGATGCAAA
Source organism: Alloprevotella sp. (assembly GCA_045656425.1). Lineage (GTDB taxonomy): Bacteria > Bacteroidota > Bacteroidia > Bacteroidales > Bacteroidaceae > Alloprevotella. The sequence continues at coordinate 25,919 of JAZORE010000027.1, read as the reverse complement.
AGTGGGGTGGAAGACCACTTAATAACCTTAACCCCAAAGAATTCGTGATCATATTAGTGGTTCTATATCAGAGAAACGTGTGGGTAAACCTATGTGTGTTATACCACAAAATAAAGACCTCAAAGCGTGTGCGGACATACGCTTTGAGGTCTTTTATAATATGTGAGGGACTTTTTACTGCCACTTCTTTTCCAACACGATAGCGTCGATTACGGCTACGGCGGTGATGTTGACGATGTCGCGTACGGAACTTTCGAAGTCGGTGAAGTGGATGGGTTTGTTAAGCCCCATCTGGATCGGACCGATAACTTCGCAGTCGTCAGACATGCCCTTGATCATCTTATAACTGCTGTTGGCAGAGGTAAGGTTGGGGAAGATGAGCGTGTTGACATCGAGACCGCGGAGGCGTGTGAAGGGGTATTTCTCATCGCGCAATTCGCGGTCGAAGGCAAAGTTCACCTGCATTTCACCGTCAATAGCGAGGTCGGGGAAGTCTGCCTGCATGCGGTCAACAACCTTGTGGACGATGGTGGGAGAACCCACGTTGTCGGTACCGAAGTTTGAGTACGATACCATCGCCATGACAGGCGTGCGGTTGAAGAAGCGCACTGTTTTAGCCGAGAGCTTGGCGATATCGTAGAGGGTGTCCTCATCGGGATGGCGGTTGATGAGCGTGTCGGCAATGAAGTAAACACCCTTCTTGGAATTGACGATGTGCATCGCACCGAAGTTATTGAATCCAGCTTGTACGCCGATAACTTCGTGAGCCACCTTGATGGTGTTAGAATACTTGGTGTAAAGACCTGTAATGAACGCATCAGCGTCACCCATTTCTACCATCATCATGCCGAAGTAGTTGCGCTCGTACATCTTATCGATGGCTTCCTGAAGGGTATAACCAGCGCGCTGCTTGCGCTTGGCGAGCACTTCAGCGTAGCGCATACGCATGGGCGCAGCCTTTGCTTCGTCGCGGAGGTTGAGGATTTCAATGCCCTCGAGGTTGAGGTCCATTTCCGCAGCAATCTGGCGAATCTGCACGTCATTACCGAGGAGGATGGGGCGGCAGATGCCCTCTTCCTTTGCCTTAACGGCAGCCTCAAGCATCTTGGGGTGTGTGCCTTCAGCATACACTACGCGCTTGGGATTGAGGCGGGCGGTGTCGTAAAGGTTCTGCGTGAGCTTGCTTTCCTGCCCCATGAGTTCGCGGAGCTGTTGGCGGTATGCCTTCCAGTCTGTAATGGGTTTGCGCGCCACACCGCTATCCATCGCTGCCTTTGCCACAGCCATAGACACGTCTGTGATAAGGCGGGGGTCAACGGGTTTGGGGATGAAATAGTCGGGACCAAAGGTGAAGTTGCGCACCTGGTACGCGCGGTTCACAATATCGGGCACGGGACGGCGTGCGAGGTCGGCAATCGCGCGAACGGCAGCCATCTTCATTTCTTCGTTGATCGCCGAAGCAGCAGTATCGAGCGCACCGCGGAAGATGTAGGGGAAACCGATAACGTTGTTGATCTGGTTGGGATAGTCCGTGCGGCCCGTGCTCATCAACACTTCGGGGTTCGCTTCCTTAGCGTCCTCGTAAGAAATTTCGGGAACGGGATTTGCAAGGGCGAAGATGATGGGCTTGTTTGCCATCGTGCGCACCATATCCTTGGTGAGCACATTACCCTTTGAGAGTCCCACGAAGACGTCAGCACCCTTGATGGCATCCTCAAGCGTGTGGATGTCCGTGCGAGAGGTGGCAAACTCCAACTTCTGGGCATTGAGACCGGGGCGGTCCTTAGAAATAACACCCTTAGAGTCGAGCATCACGATATTCTCGTGGCGCGCACCAAAGGCACAGTAGAGTTTTGTACATGAAATAGCCGCAGCACCCGCACCGTTTACTACAATCTTGACGTCCTCAATCTTCTTTTCTGCCACAATAAGGGCATTGATGAGACCCGCACAAGAAATGATGGCAGTACCGTGCTGGTCGTCATGCATCACGGGGATGTCAAGTTCTTCCTTTAAGCGACGCTCAATTTCAAAGCACTCGGGCGCCTTGATGTCTTCAAGGTTGATACCACCAAAGGTGGGGGCAATCGCCTTAACCGCCTGGATGAACTTTTCGGGGTCCTTCTCATCGACTTCAATATCAAAGGCATCTACGCCCGCATAGATTTTGAAGAGAAGGCTCTTACCTTCCATCACGGGCTTACCGCTCATGGCGCCGATGTCGCCAAGTCCGAGCACGGCAGTACCGTTAGAAATTACGGCAACGAGGTTGCCCTTGTTGGTATATTTATATGCGTCCTGGGGATTCTGCTGAATCTCCAAGCAAGGTTCAGCCACACCAGGAGAGTAGGCGAGCGAAAGGTCAGTCTGAGTGCGGTAAGGTTTCGTGGGTACGATTTCAATCTTACCGGGTTTGCCCTGTGAGTGATAAAGCAAGGCAGCTTCTTTGGTAATCTTTGCCATAAAAGTCAGGATTGGGGGATGGGGAAAGGTGAACGGTGAAGGGTTAACGATGAACGGTTAAGGTTAACGGGGCGTGGGGATTGTCCTCTGCTCTTACTTCGTGCGTCGGTTCTCCTTTCACCATCGGGAGGTTTGTTTCGTTTTTGTGAGTTGCAAAAATACAAAAAATCCGATTTTTGTAGGGCTTGTCGTAGGGTTTTATAGAAAAAAAGGAAGTTTTAGGCAAACTTTTTGCCTTGAGAGGGGGTTGTTTATATAAAATTTGTATTTTTGCTTGGTAATAAGGTTTGTTAACACAAATGAGGACAGCTATTGAACAGGAGAAGAAGCGCGGTAAAGTCGTGAAGAGTGCGATGAAACTTTTTCGACAAAAGGGTATTAAGGATGTGACAATGGACGACATTGCTCACAGTCTTACGATGTCGAAGCGCACCCTGTATGTACTCTTTGAGGACAAAGAGTCGTAGTTGCTCTATTGTATTAAGACCGAAGGACTTTGGCAGCGTGACCGCCTACGTGAGTGTGTGAAGAATGCTGCGAATGTGCTGGAACCTGTGCTCTACGATTTCAGCATTAAAATGGAAGGGCTCAGCGAGATGGCGCCCAGTTTCTTCTCTGATTTACATAAGTACCCCAAGTTAGTGGCTTACATGGCGGAGATGCGAAAGGAACAACGTGTGATGGCGGTGGAATACCTCTCAAAGGGTGTAGAGCAAGGACTCTTCCGTTCTGACGTTAATTTTGTGATTATTTATACTATCATCAGTACGCAGTTTGACATCATTATCTCCTCCGACGAATTCCGAAAATACACCCCCTTCGAACTCTTCAATAACTTTGTGCTGAATTACTTCCGTGGATGCGCAACGCCAAAGGGCGTTCAGATTATGGATGACTTTTTTATGCGCAATGCGAAGAAGTAAAAATAGAGTACAGAGCACAGAGTACAGCTACCGTGCGGAATTATAAACGTTTAGCTGAGCAACCTTCTCGTCTACTCGTACCTTGTCAACTCGTCTACTAAAAAAACATACTTCTAAACCCTTAAACATAAATAATTTACAATGAAACCTACTCTCTTTCTCCTCGCTGCAGGTATGGGTAGCCGCTATGGCGGTTTGAAGCAGCTCGACAAGCTTGGTCCTAATGGTGAAACTATCATGGACTATAGTATCTATGACGCTATCAACGCTGGCTTTGGTAAGCTCGTTTTCGTTATCCGTAAGGATTTCGAACAGGACTTCCGCGACATCGTGCTCAAGAAGTACGAAAGCAAGATTCCTTGCGAACTCGTGTTCCAGGCACTCGACGCTCTTCCTGAAGGCTTCACTTGCCCCGCAGACCGTCAGAAGCCTTGGGGTACTAACCACGCTGTAATGATGGGTAAGGACGTGATTAAGGAACCCTTCGCAGTATTGAACTGTGACGACTTCTACGATCGCGATGCATTCCAGGTAATGGGTAAGTTCCTTTCTGAACTCCCCGAAGGTTCTACAGGTAAGTATGCAATGGTTGGTTTCCGTGTAGGCAACACACTTTCTGAATCAGGTACTGTAAGCCGCGGTGTTTGCGAAACTAACGACCAGAATCTCCTCACTTCTGTTGTTGAACGCACTAAGATCCAGCGCTTTGACGGTGTAGTTAAGTATCAGGACGAAAACGACGAGTGGGTTGCTATCTCTGACAACACTCCCGTTTCTATGAACTTCTGGGGCTTCACTCCCGACTACTTCCAGCACTCTGTTGAGTACTTCAAGGAATTCCTTGCTGATCCCAAGAACATGGAAAACCTCAAGAGCGAATTCTTCATCCCCCTCATGGTGGATAAGCTCATCAACGACGGTACAGCAACTTGCGAAGTGCTCGACACAACTTCACAGTGGTTCGGTGTAACTTATCCCGAAGACCGCCCCGAAGTAGTAGCTCGTTTTGCTAAGCTCGGTGAAGACGGTGTTTATCCCGCAAATATGTTCTAATACATACTAACATCTAAAGAAATAGGAGGAACCTCGCGAGAGTGTTCCTCCTATTTTAGGTAATTAAAGATCGTTCCGATTTTGTAAAAACAAACTCCAAGTTAATTTCAATTTATTGGTGTCTGGTAAAATTTTATTGGTGTCCGGTAAAGTTTTGAGAAGTAACGGCCTGAAAGGCCAATAAGCACCCAGCCCAGGGCAACGCCCTGGGTCAATGGATGTTTGGGGTTGCGCCCTGAAGGGGCAAAAGCATTGCAGTTCAAACTCTTATAATTGCTTTTGCCCTTTCAGGGCGTAAGTCTCGACTGCAACAACACCCAGGGCGTTGCCCTGGGCTAATGGCTTTATCCCCTTTTAGGGGAATCATCCAAGCTGTGGGGCTTATACCATTCGAACATCTTTATATTCATAGAGTTAGAGGCGTTTACTGGACAGCAATAGTAAAATTTATCTCTTAAACATAGAAATTCTCGTTTTCTTTCGGTTGAATATCTATATGGGGGCTTGTTTGAGTACAACGATCCATCAAACAAAGAGTTATCTGTATTTTTAGAAACAATAAACATCCTGGTACCATTTCTTCCATTTATTCAAATTGCTGTGGCTTTCAGTTACAGCGTTAAGAACATCATAATTCGTAAACGAAGTAAACATCAGGTCGTTGCAGATCAGGCTCTTGTATTGGTTAATTGTATGCGTAAGCATTGAATTTTGAGCATGATGACAAACTGAAAATGTAACCGTATGATATTTGCTCGTCTCTTCTAAAGCAAAGGCAAGCATTTGATTGCGCCATAGTTGGTTCATGCCCAACTTAAATGGGCAACCTTTAATAGCTAATAAATTCCCGTTAAACTTGCCAATTCGATGTTTGAGTAAATCCCAATACTTGTATTTAATGTGATGGTAGTGACAAATTTCAGGCTTAGTAGATATATCGGCAAAATTGCATTTCTCACAATGATTCTTCTGTTTGTTTGCTTTACTTTTATATCCCCCACAGATGGTGAATTCTTTTTCGCTGAGTTTATGCTCAATAAGCCAAAGGCACAATTTCCCATTGATATCGTGATACGCAACAGCCACATCAGCGTCAGTTCCGGCTTGTGAAGTGTGGTCATTTAACAAACCTTTGCCCTTTTGAATGTCTTGTCCCCAATATTCAAAGCAAAAACCGTTGAATAATTGATCCTTAGCTAATTCCTTAAACCCAACGGGGCATCCAGGGATTTTGGGAAGTATAGAATTAACATTGTTGGATAATAAAAGGGGCATGAATAAATTGATACATGCAGTTTGTGAACTTACAGCATGGTGAGCGTATATGTGAGGTTTATATGCAAATTCCCCCACTTGCATTTCCTGTAATATGGGGATAATGGGTTTGTAAATCATTAAGGGAACTGATGATACCTTTGGTAAAATTGCATCATACTTATGCCCTCTAAATACTCCTCTTTCCTCAGTAATATTTTTGCGTTTCCAGTCAATGATATGACAATAGATTTTTTCTTGTTCCAATGTGAGGTTGTCGGGGATGTAATATTCTATTCCGTTAATTATTTTGCTCATATTTTGTATAAAAGAACCACCATGATGTAAGAAACTTTGATTCTCGAAAAACAAACTCCGTATTATTTCAAATTAAGTCCGACTTATTTTGTTTTAAGTCGGACTTAATTTTGAGAATATCCCTTGTTGTTTTACATTCTGTTCTTTTGCTGTTCGCCAGCTCCAGTGCCTTTGTACTTACTCTTGGCGCTATTAAATTTGTAGCGCAAGGTGAATACAAATTCTCGAGAACCAAAGATGTTTTTCTGCTTTATCATGTAATCACCGCTCCACATTCTTACGCGGTCGCCTCTGTCTCTGAAAAGGTCGGTACCTTTAAGTTCGAGACTTAGGGCGTCGTTCAGGAATGTCTTTCGGATGGCAACGTCTAACACGTGGGTGGGTTTGTCTAATTGGTAGATGCGTTGATTGCCCTTTCCTGTAAATGTATAATCTACTTCCGCCGTAAAATTCTTCGGAAGTTTGAGCGTATTTCCCCATGAAAATACAGGGATGGGGCGATTCATACTTTGGCGTTTCCCATTAAAATCGCCCTTAAACCATTGCTTTAATACCATTCCCGTGAAGCGAGGATACCAAATACCGATTGTGGGCGATGCCGTGAGCGATACGGTAAGTTCGGGGATGCTGCGATTGAAATTTTCATAGTGGAGCATGATGCAATTCTCGGTAGTTTCGGATTGCTTCCCCCAATGCAAAATCGGTCTTTCGGTGAGTTTGTAATTAGCCGCAAATTGAAAATACTTCCATACGGCGGCCAGCGACGCATTGTGTTGCAATTCGGGTTTCAAATAGGGGTTCCCCTTGGCGTAACTATACCGGTCGATATATATGCTTGCATTGCTGAGTTGATTATAGTCAGGGCGACTTGTCTTTGCGGTATAACCCAATTGTAATTGCACTTCTCCCAATGCGCCACTCAGCGAAACAGAAGGAAAGAAATTGCCAAACTCACGACTTTGGTCGTGTTGCTTGATGTGATTCTCAAAATAGTTAAAGCCTAAATATTCGTAGCGCATTCCGAGAACGAGATAGAAAGTCTTAATCGGGTAGGTGAAATCCATAAAAACATCGGCGCTGTTCTCGCGAATGTTCGTAAATGAATTAGGACCTTGCGCATTCTGATTCCAATATTCATCGCTTCGGTCAGTGTAAGCATATTCTGCGCCACCCGAAAGTTGCCCGCCTAAGAATGGGTGAGTGAGCACCAACTTTGAAGCATAAAGTCGGTTGTGCTCCTTGCTTCGAGTTGTTACAATTCGGTCAACTTGCAACTGACTCTTTTCGTTATACACCATGCCCTCTTCAAAACGACTATCAAGAAGGTCGGCATTGAAGTCAATATTGAGTTTACCAAACGTACCATTATAATAAGCATTCACTTGATGAATGGGGAGTTTTTTCAGTCCGCCTTCAGATAAAGTGTGGGTAAAATCATCAATAACTCCGCCCACCTTTGCCGTCACCCGACTATCATTGAACGTTTCCCCTTTCAGTGTGAATTTGGGGCGGTATTGAATGCCGAAGGAGTGCTTCTCGTTGAGTTGGTAGTTGACTCCAAGTGTGGTGTAAAGGCTTTGGGTGTTGTTGGTGAAGTTTGCCTTTTGTTGCAAGAACAAGGGCTTTTCGGAATAGAGGTATTGCTCTATTTCAGTGTCCTGAAAACCCTCTGTTTGCGCGACATCAACAGACGCAAAAACGTCAAGATTGTTGTGGCGATAGTTCATGTTGAGCGTTTCCCTCAAGTCGGTGTCTTCACATTGGTACCAACTTGAACGCAGGTTAAAACTCAAACCATCACCTTGGCGCTTTACCGTCTTAATTCGGATTACGGCATTGACCGATGCGTCATAGCGAGCCCCAGGATTGGTGACCACATCCACGCTTTTAATGTCCTTTGAAGTAAGCGCCTCCAATTCAGCGTTGTCTCTTACCAAGCGCCCATTGATGTAAATTTGAGGAGTGCCTTTTCCTAAGACCTCTAATCCATCTCCCTTTTGCGTCACACCTGGCAACTTCTTCAACACATCGTTTGCAGAACCTGCTTCGGCGAGAACGCTGTTTTCCACCGTAGTGACAAAGGCGTCGCCTTCAAGTTTTGTTTTAGGCAGAATTTTCTTAATGACCACTTCGCCTAATACACTTGTGTCGGGGGTTAACTTGATGGTGCCGACATCAGAGTGGGAGAGTGATGAAATCTGGGTGGAATAACCTATGTACGATACTTTTAGATATGTGATTTCAGGAGATTTTTTTAGTGAAAAAATCCCACAAGAATCACTCATTACGCCTGAAACAAAAGTTGAGTCAGAGGTTAGGGTAATGATGTTGGCATAGCGTAGTGGTTCGTCAAGTTCGTTCACTACCTTCCCCTTAATATTTTGGGCAATGAGAGGGCTATGTAAAATTAGTGTCAAGATGAAAAGACACAATTTTTTCAAGTGCTGACGGATCATAGTTGTTGTGTAATTTCTTTGTAATTCAAGCGCTTATCCCTGCAACTCTTCGCCACGAATGCCGAGGGCACTCATGAGGGAATAACCGAGGAGTTCTTGTAGGTAACCGCGCTCCTGGGTGGGCTGCATGGTAAAGAGAACGATGTCTTTACCTTCGGCTTTAAGGGCAGTTTGACGCACGCGGTCGCCGTATTCATCGAGTGCGGGAACGAGCAGGATGCGCTTCACGTCCTTAGCTTCAAGCATGGCGTCGAAGGATTGCATGTAGAAATCCGCCATGGTTACGACGTCCTCAACGGGATAACTGGCGAGGGTAAATTCGGCGAGGTGGTCCTTAAAGGCTTGTCCGTTGAGCTCCTTATCAAAGACGCTGGGAGTCATGTTCGTCATCTTCTCCTTACTCTTGCTGTGGAGAAAAATTACTTGAACTTCATTTTCGCCTGCACGAATCCCCCCATCAAGGGCAATGCAATCGAGCCAGTGGCAGATGTCGGCTTGGGGAATGCGACGGCCGAGCATGCGCTCGAAGTTTACGATGAGGTTGAAGCATACGCTATCTAAATGGTCGGCATCAATGAGCACGACGGTTTCTTTCCATTCTGACATAGTGGAGGAGGTTGTGAGGTTATAAGGTTATAAGGTTTTGAGGTCAATCCGGATGGTAGTTGTACTCTGTACTCTGTAAGTTGTACTCTAACTCGTCCTTAAACCCTTATGGCTTTATTGGTAAAACTAAAACGGACAGAGGGAAGGATATTCGCCGTCTGTCCGCTTGTGTGTGAATGTTTGGAATTATGCTTCAGCAGTTTCTTCTGCGTCAACAAAGTCTGTGTAACCGTTTGTAATCAAGATGTTGTACCACTGCACCAACTTGCGGATGTCGCTCATGTGTACGCGGTCGCGGTCGAAGTTAGGCACTGCTGCCGCCATAAATTCTACCAACTGGTCGTTAGTTGCATCTTTGTGAGTAAACTCAGTAGCTTTGCCACCAGTAACTTGCTTGCAACTTTCGAAGATTTCCATGAGGGGCTTATCTTCTTCTTCGGTGTACATGCACACATCGTTGAGTGAAGTCACGCGTTCGCGAGTACCTGCAATGGTGCGCTTCTTCTGCGCGTCGATAGTTTCAACGATGAGGTTGTTGTTGCCCTGAGCAACGAGGCGGAACAAGCCAGGCTTTCCGGCTATAGAGAGAATTACTTCTTTCATAGATTATAAATGTGTGATGAGTTAAAAAGTGGGGCAAAGATACTGCTTTTTGTGAAATAAATGGGGGTGTGGAGGGAGTTTTTTACAAAGAGTAGTGAGTAGAGAGTAGTGAGTAGACGTGAGCATGGTAAACTACACTCTCCTCACTCCTAACTCCTCACTTCCTCGTCGCCACCGCCAAAAGTACACCGAGGGCAATACCGAGAAGCGCCGCAAAGAGTACGCGCTGTTCGGAGGGGAGGAGGAAGGTAATCGTGTGGGCGGGATACCAGAAGAAGGGGATGGTCTTCTTAAAAACAAAACCCCATTGCTTTCTCCAATCGATTTGAGCAAAGCGCTCTGCCATGGGGATGGGCGTGATGAGCGCCTTAAGACTGCCACCGTGGAGGGCAATGTGTGCGTCCGTAATCTTGTGGAAGGTCATAAAGACGGGGGCAAAGATGGTGTTCATCGCTACGGATACGGCAAGTGCTACCCACAGTTTGTCCATACAGAAATCTGTTGCGTTAAAACTTGCTACGGCATCGGTCATACCCATATATGCCATCAATGCGGGAGTACCTTTTGAAAAAATAATCATTGCCGCGTTGATGCCCATGCCGAGAAATCCCCAAACTATCATGCGGGGCAAAATGCCAAACGCCTTGGGCAAATACTTACCGCTCCCGATGCGGCAACCCAACATTTCGCCGAGTGTAGAGAGCACACCAAACTTGATGAAACTCATCACCATGCCGTGCTCCGCGTTAAAGGATTTGTAGCCCTCGTAGAGTGCGTCAGAAAGGCAGAAGGGGAGGAATATTGCAAGGATTGCAAGGAGAAAATAAAGGTCTGTGCGTTTCATAAGTCTGTTGGTTTAGAATTTTAGTTGGTGCAAATATACAAATTCTATAACACGCTACAAACAAAAACACGAAGACCTTGTGTAGTAAGAGGTCTTCGTGTCATCATATTAAAAATATATGCAGACGTTACGCGCTTGCGCCCGTCACTATGCGGTAGAAGTTACAACCAATGAAGTTTCCTATTACGATGGCAAGGTAAAAGCAGAGGACTTCGCCAAGGTGGGCAAAGAGGAAGTCGGTGGGGACGGTGAGGTAATAGAACGCATCAGCCACGCAGTGGGGGAAACCACACACGATGAAGAGGGGCACACCGAAGAGGGTGGGGAGGACATTGCCCTTGCGCGCAAAGGTTACTGCGGTCGTCATGATGAATCCGCAACCGATGGCAAGGAGACCGCCACGCAGAGGACCTACGGCAAGGCGACCTTCAAGAATGGATTGTGCGGCTTCCTGGAGGGGCTGGGGAGAGGTGCGCGCCAAAAGTGCTACGAGCAAGCAACCGAGGATGTTGCCAAAGAGCACGAGAATGAGGTGGGGCACTTCGTTGCGCTTGATGAAACCCGCAAAACCTGTGTAGAGGCGAAGGCGGTAGTTGATTACCGCTAAAAGTCCGAAAGCAAAGAGGATGCTACCGACTATGTCGCGCGTAGCGAGGTAACCAAAACCTGCAATGCCCACGCATACGCCGCTGAGCATTGACGACTTCAAAATATCTGCAATGTTCTTCAGTAATGAAACTTTCATTGTATCAATATATTATAATATTGTGTGGGAAAAACATCCCATAGTTTCTGCAAAAATAGTCTATTTTGCTTGTTTGATAAAGCAGAATGGCCTTTTTCTTTAATAAATTTTAACTTTGCATGCACAAAAAGTGCGTAGTTGTGTAATAATTAGTAACTTTGCACCCGAATTTTTAATTACCTCCGCTCCGTACTCCTGCTGATGTCGGGGAAAAAGTTGGAGGACTGCATTTGAATTTACAAACTAACTCAACTTTCGCAGGTATAAGAACTCTTATATCAACGATAGATAGACTGCTTGAATATTCTTAGGTGAGAATAGGGAACCGAATGGCTTCCTTATGACCTTAAAACCTTGAACCTTATAACCTAAGAAGTTGAGCACTTGCGAAACTTGAATAAACTAAAACGATAGTTATGAAGAAAACTTTAGTTGACCTCTTTGAGGCTTCGGTAAAGCAGTATGGTCAGAACACATTCTTGCTTGAAAAGACAGGTAAGAAGTTTGAACCCACAACTTACGCACAGGTTAAGGAACAGGTGTACCGTCTCGGTGCAGGTCTTCAAGCGCTTGGCGTGAAGAAGGGTGACACCATGGCATTGCTCTCAGAAGGTCGCAACCTTTGGGTGATTGGTGAATTGGCTATGTTCTATGCTGGTGCCATCAATGTGCCCCTCTCAATTAAGTTGGAAGAAAGTAGCGACTTGCTTTTCCGTTTGAAGCACGGGGATGTGAAGTTCGTAATGGTTTCAGGCACACAATTGAAGAAGGTGCGCGCCATTAAGGACCAGTTGGATGCCGTAGAAAAGATTATCGTATTCGACAATTGTGGCGAACTCCAGGATAAGGAAATCCTTGTAGACGATGTGTTCGCAATGGGTGACAAGTTCTTGAAGGAGCATACGATGGAGGAATTCCTTAGTGTGGCTAACTCTTTGCAGAACGATGACTACGCTACAATCACTTATACTTCAGGTACTACAGCCGACCCCAAGGGCGTAGTATTGACTCACCGCAACTATACAGCTAACGTAGAGCAGGCGCTTACGCTCGTTCACATCGACGAAACATGGCGCACGCTCATCATCCTTCCCCTCGACCACTGCTTCGCTCACGTGGTAGGCTTCTACATCATGATGTCACGCGGTGCTACAGCTGCAACAGTGCAGGTAGGTCGTACGCCTCTTGAAACGCTCAAGAATATTCCTCTTAATATTAAGGAAGTGAAGCCCCACTTCATCCTTTCAGTGCCCGCTTTGGCAAAGACCTTTAAGAAGAATATCGAAAACGGTATCCGTGCGAAGGGTAAGACTACAATGAGTCTCTTTAAGTTTGCGCTCAAGGTGGCACAGATTTACAACGGCGACTCAAACATCGACTTCAAGGGATGGCGCTTGATTCTCGCTCCCATGGTGAAGTTGTTCGACAAGATTCTTTTCTCAAAGGTGCGTGAAAACTTCGGTGGCGAAATGCGCTTCTTCATTGGTGGCGGTGCGCTTCTCGACAAGGACCTCCAGAAGTTCTACATGGCAATCGGTATGCCCATGTTCCAGGGTTACGGACTTTCAGAAGCTACTCCCGTGATTTCTTCAAATGGTCCCGACCGTTACCGTTTCGGTTCAAGTGGTAAGCTCGTTCAGCCCATTGAAATCAAGATTATGGCGGATGGCAAGGAACTCCCCGTAGGCGAAATGGGTGAAATCGTAGTGAAGGGTGAAAACGTCATGGCTGGTTATTGGAAGAACCCCACTTCTACGGCTGAAACAGTAAAGGACGGTTACCTCTATACGGGTGACCTCGGTTATATGTCAAAGGAAAATCTCCTTTATGTAAAGGGCCGCTTCAAGAGTTTGCTTATCGGTAGCGACGGTGAAAAGTATAGTCCCGAAGGTATTGAAGAAGCACTCGTAGAACACTCTTCTTGCATCGACCAAATCATGCTTTACAACAACCAGTCGGCTTACACTACAGCGCTTGTGGTTCCTAACAAGGAACGCCTCTTGCGCCACATCGCTCACCAGGGATTGACGCTCGAAACTGAAGAAGGCCGTAAGGCGGCTATCGGTGAAATCGATAAGCAAATCAATGTGTTTAAGAAGGGTGGCGAACTTGAAACCATGTTCCCCGAACGTTGGTTGCCCGCAACATTTGCCGTGCTTTCAGAACCCTTCACTGAACAAAATCAGATGATTAACAGTACGATGAAGATGGTGCGCGGTAAGATTGAAAAGGCATACGCGGCACGTCTTGAGTACATCTACACTTCTGAAGGTAAGCAGATTTATAATCAGCAGAACCTTGACGCTTTGAAGTAAGAAGTTTTTGGGAAAGGAGAAAGGAGAAATGAGAAAGGAGAAATAACCGTGCGGGGTATTAACTGTGCCTGCACTTTCTTCTGACTCCTTTCTCCTTTCTCTTTTGGGGATAAGATAGAAGTTGCCTCTGGGATATAGCATCATACCCCCTCCCCGCTTGAGCGGTACTCCCCCTATCTTAAGGGGAGAGAAATGTATGAGACTTCCGTTAAAAGATCAACTGAACACCACATAGATATAATTGACTGATATACATATGTTGAATGCAGTCCGCATGGTGTTCTCCCCTTAAGATAGGGGGAGTACCTCCGTAGGAGGGGAGGGGGTATGAAACTCAAAACAGGTCAACTCCTCTATTATTACCTTTTCTTTCATCCCATTTTTATGCAACAACGGGTAGCGGATTTTATTGCGTCGTTCCAGGATTCGGACGCATACATAGAAGTGCAAACTTCGGGTTCTACGGGTGTCCCCAAGCGGATGCTTGTAGAAAAGTCGCGTATGTTAGCCAGTGCACGCCGCACGAATGATTTCCTGGGCTTACAACCTGGGGATGTGGCTATCGTATGCCTTCCTGTAGAATATATTGCAGGGAAGATGATGGTGGTAAGAGCGTTGGAGCGCAACTTGCGTATGGAGGTTATTATGCCTTCATCCAATCCGTTGAAAGATTTTGACGTCAATAGGTTGGGCGCTCAAACGCTATTGGCCATCACGCCCCATCAACTTGCTGAAATTTTGGCAGACGAACGGGCGTCGCACATTCTCAAGCGCGTGTCGCATATCATCATTGGCGGAGGTGAGCTGCCCGAGTGTGTAGAGCAAATGGCAAAGGATTTGCCTGGCAATGTGTATGCCACCTATGGCATGACCGAAACCCTCTCACACATCGCCTTGCGTCGCATCAATGGAGCGCAACCTGAAACGCACTTCTCTCCCCTTGAAGGCGTAAGGCTCACTCAAGACGCGGAGGGGTGTTTGATCATTTCTGACCCACAAACGAACGATGCTCCCTTGCATACAAATGACCTCGTGGAAATCCTTCCCGATGGCCGCTTCCGCATTTTGGGTAGACGCGACAATGTGGTATGTTCCGGAGGAATTAAATTGCAGATTGAGGAGATAGAGCATAAGTTGGCAACGGTTATCCCTGTTCCCTTTATGCTAACGTATGTCAAGGATGAACGCCTTGGACAATCCCTCACAATGCTCTATACTGGAGATGCATTCCCCTCTGAACTTCACCAACTTTGTGCCGCAAGGGTGGGGCGCTACGAAGTGCCCAAGCATTTCTTCCGTGTCTCCTCACTCCCCATGACAGAGACGGGGAAACCTGCTCGTAGTGAGGCACATCGAGTGGCGGAAGAGCTTCTAAAACTTTCGGACAATAAATAGAGTTTATATATTAAATCCACTATGTCTACAGACATACTATTTTTTTAGACATAAGAACAAAAGAACATATTTTTTTATGGACTTAGAAATCTTAGTGAAGAAGGTTATTCAGGCGGCATATAATGTGAGATTGCAATTATCGGCGGGGTTCCTTGAATCTGTGTATCAGAATGCCTTGCTGATTGAATTAGCAAAGAATGGAATTTCGGCAAAGGCAGAAGTGCCTATAGATGTTTATTATGATGATACTATAGTCGGGGAATTTCGTGCTGACCTTGTTGTTGAAGATAAAATAATAATAGAATTAAAGGCTATTCAGAATTTGTTGCCTATACATGAAACTCAGTTAGTGAACTATCTCACAGCTACTAAAATAGATTGTGGATTGCTCATTAATTTTGGTGGCGAACATATTGAGATAAAGCGTAAGTACCGAATTTACAAAGGACATGCAAATTAAAAATATGTTCTTTTGTTCTTATGTCAAAAATAATTAGTCTATAAAATGGAAAATGTTGAGTCTGGTCTTAAATTCCAAGATTTGTCCATCGCGCCCATGCACACCGCAGAACATATTTTGAACCAAACGATGGTGCGCCGCTACGGATGTCCGCGCTCGCGCAATGCGCATATCGAGCGTAAGAAGTCGAAGGTGAGTTACGAACTCCCTACGTGTCCTTCAGATGCTGAAGTACAAGAAATTGTGGATAAAGTAAACGAAATTATCCAGTTGGCTTTGCCCGTCACGGTGGAATATGTCACGCTCGAGAATGTACCTGCCGAGGTGAGTCTTGAGAAGTTGCCCTCCGATGCCTCCGACACTATCCGCCTTGTGCGTATTGGCGATTACGACGTCTGTGCTTGCATCGGTGCACACGTGGCTAATACCTCGGAGATTGGGACTTTCACGCTTCTCGGTACGAACTGGGACGAGGAGAAGAAGTCCTTCCGTATTCGCTTTAAGTTGGTGTAAAAACTTAACTGGATATATTGAAAACAAATAAGGAGATAATTTGAACTATGTACCGAATAATTTGAATTATCTCCCAGTTCGTTTTTACTATAGTAAGTTGGGTGGAAAATCATCGGTGTTGAGGGCAGATATTCTCCAATTTTCTTCGCCCGTCCCGCCAATTTTTTCTAACTTTGCCGAGAATATCAAAAACTAAAAAACAAAATTAGATTATGCTTACCATTAAACAAATATTGGACGACAAGGAAGCCGTGGTTCGTAGCTTGGAAAAGAAGCATTTTGCAGGTGCTGCTGAGGCTATTGAGAAGGTGCTTGAAATCAACAACCGCCGTAAGAATGCGCAGACAGAACTTGATGCCCTTTTGGCTCAGGTGAACGTGCTTTCAAAGAGCATCGGTGGCTTGATGAAGGAAGGTAAAAAGGACGAAGCCGAAGCGGCTAAGCAGCAGGTTGCTGCTATTAAGGAACAGGCAAAGGCGCTTGAAGCGTCTATGGCTGAGGCTGCGGAACAGCTCAAACTCCAACTCTACACCATCCCCAACTTGCCCTACGCAGAAGTGCCCGAAGGTCGTTCTGCCGAAGATAATGTTGTGGTAAAGACAGGTGGTCCCGCTGTTGACGAAACAGTTGCTCCCAATCCTGATATGCTTCCCCATTGGGAACTCGCTAAGAAGTATAACCTCATTGACTTCGACCTCGGTGTGAAGATTACGGGTGCTGGTTTCCCCGTTTATATCGGTCAGGGCGCACAGTTGCAGCGTGCGTTGATTAATTTCTTCCTTGACGAAGCGCGCAAGTCGGGTTATACCGAAGTGATGCCTCCTACGGTGGTAAATGCTGCTTCTGGTTATGGCACAGGTCAGTTGCCCGACAAGGAAGGTCAGATGTACCACTGCGTGGCTGACGACCTCTACTTGATTCCTACGGCTGAAGTGCCCGTTACGAATATCTATCGCGACGTGATTCTCAACGAAAAGGAATTGCCCATTAAGAATTGTGCTTACACACAGTGTTTCCGTCGTGAAGCAGGTTCTTATGGTAAGGACGTGCGCGGTTTGAACCGTCTCCACGAGTTCTCAAAGATTGAAATTGTGCGCATCGACACTCCTGAACATTCAGCAGAGAGCCACAAGGAAATGTTGGCGCATGTAGAAGGTTTGCTTCAGAAGTTGGAATTGCCTTACCGCATTCTTCACCTCTGTGGTGGCGATATGTCATTCACGGCAGCTACTTGCTTTGACTTTGAAGTATATTCAGAAGCACAGCAGCGCTGGTTGGAAGTAAGTTCGGTTTCTAACTTTGACGCTTATCAGGCAAACCGCCTCCAGTGTCGCTACCGCAATGCCGACAAGAAGATTCAGCTCTGCCACACGCTCAACGGTTCTGCACTCGCACTCCCCCGTATCGTAGCAGCTTTGCTTGAAGATCACCAAACTCCCGAAGGTATTCGCATTCCTAAGGCGCTCCAACCTTATATGGGCGGGGCTGAATTTATCAAGTAATAATGGCCCGACTGCTTTCTATTGACTACGGCAAGAAGCGCACGGGGATTGCGGTAAGCGACCCGCTACAACTTATTGCCAACGGACTCTGTACGGTAGAGACGAAGGAGTTGCTTCGCTTCTTGACGGATTATTGCAAGAAGGAAGAGGTGGAGCGCTTCATTATCGGACTCCCTACGCAACCCAACGGACAACCCTCCGAAAATCAGCAGCGTGTGCGTTGCTTCGCTGGTGAGTTGCGCAAGGCGCTTCCCAATATCCCCATTGACTTCTACGACGAACGCTTCACTTCCGTACTTGCCCATCAAGCCATGATTGATGGCGGTCTCGGCATGAAGCGACGCCGTGATAAAGCGCTGGTAGATGAAATCTCTGCCACGATTATCCTGCAGGATTTTATGCAAAGCAAAAGTTGTTAAATGAGAAATCAGAAATGAGAAATACCATGCAGAACTATAGTTCCTGCCTTTCTCCTTTCTCCTTTCTCCTTTCCAAATTTCTCTTATGATTCTCCCCATCTACACCTACGGTCAACCCGTGTTGCGCAAGCAATGTGAGGACTTTGACCCCGAAACATATCCCGAACTTCAGCAGCTCATTGAGAATATGTATGAAACGATGAAGCGCTCTGAAGGTGTCGGTCTTGCTGCTCCTCAAATTGGTAAGGCCATCCGTCTTGCCGTAATTGGTTTGGACGACCTTAAGGAAGACCACCCCGAATACGAAGGTTATCTTCATGCCTTTATCAATCCGCACATCGTTGAAGTGGACGACTCTGAAATGGTAAGCATGGAAGAAGGTTGCCTTTCGCTTCCTGGCATTCACGAACCCGTAAAGCGCCCTGCGCGCATCCGTGTGAAGTGGCTGGACGAAAACCTCCAACCTCACGACGAATGGGTCGAAGGTTTCCTCGCTCGCGTTATGCAACACGAATTTGACCACCTCGACGGAAAAGTTTTCACCGACCGCATTGCTCCCCTCCGCAAGCAAATGGTCAAGAGCAAATTGGCAGCAATCATGAAGGGCAAAGTCGCTTGTCGTTACCGCACGAAGTAATATGGACTAAAAGTGAATTAGTTGTTAATGATAGAACTTGACAAACAACTAAGTCATACAAATGAATAAGAGAGTGGGTGGCATTATATTGTTACTCCCTCTCTTCTTTTTTAGAGTCACTGCCACTTCTTAATGAAATCAGTTTATGACAAACTTTGAATCCCTTCTATCTACATCTTTTTTACATACAGAAAACATAGCTCGCTCCACCGCAGAAATAGAATATCACCCCCTGCGTCCATTCTTGCCCGAGAATTGCAAAGTGTTATTCTTGGGGAGTTTTCCGCCTCAGCGTAAACGTTGGTGCATGGATTTCTATTATCCTAATTTTATCAACGACCATTGGCGTATAGAGGGACTTATATTCTTTGGCGATAAAGATTATTTTGTTGATAAAGTCAATAAGACCTTTCGATTAGAGCGCATCATTCCTTTCCTTGAGGAGAAGGGGATTGGTTTTTACGACACGAATACGGCAGTGCGTCGTCTTCGAGATAATGCATCCGATAAATTCCTTGAAACGGTAGAGTCTACAAATGTTTCAGCATTGTTAGAGCAGATTCCTAAATGCCGTGTTGTCGTTACTACGGGTGAGAAAGCTACGCAAATTTTGTGTCAGCATTTTAATATTCCTAAATTGCCTTCCGCTGGCGAAGCAATCCCAGTTCCTAATGTGTATCGCGAAAAGCATCCCCTCTATCTTTATCGCCTGCCTTCTTCTTCGCGTGCTTATCCGATGTCTTTGGAGCGAAAGGCAGATGCTTATCGTAAGCTGTTTGAACTTGTAAATTTAGTGTAACGTAAGGACGTAATTATTTGATAATAAAATGTATAATTAGATGGATGTTCTTTATACGTTATGACCAGCTAACAGCTTCAAGCGCTGTCATACTCCAAATCATGCACTTAAAAAAGTTTAAATCTACAAGATTCTGCATCTCATTATTTATCTTTGCACGTGAAAGCGAAAAATCGTATTCAGATACTCTTTCTTATTTGTGCGTTCGTTTAACATTAACGTACTAATAGTGACCACTAAACAATAGATATAATTTTACGCAATTAAATTTAGATTTGAATGTTAAGACGACTTCTCCTCATATGTTGCTTAGTTCCGCTTTCTGTATTGGCTCAAGTCAATACGGATCAAGTTACGTTGATGGGGAGGCATGCGTTGTATTTCGACGACTTCCTGACGGCGATACGCTATTTTAATAAGGTAATCGAGACGAAACCTTATTTGGATAAACCCTATTATTACCGTGCGTTCGCCAAATTCAGTTTGGAGGATTTTCGTGGGGCAGAGGAAGACTGTGATGCGTGTCTTGAGCGCAATCCTTATTTGACGGAGGTGTATCAGTTGAGAGGGTTGTGCCGAATACACAATAAGAATTTTGAGGGTGCCGTTGCCGACTATGGTAAGGTGCTTGAGGAAGAGGAAAAAGACTTTACCTCACGTTACAACCGAGCGCTCTGCAACCTCGAAATCAAGGCGCTTGACGCTGCCGAGGAGGATATAGAAAAACTCCTGCGCTTCTTCCCCCGCCATTATCGTGCGTATTTGGTCAGGGCGCAAATTTCTTTAGAGCGTACCGACACTCTTGGTGCAACACAGTGGGTGGATTCCCTCTTGGTGCTTACGCAGCGTGATGCTTCGGCGTGGAGTATGCGTGCGAAGTTGGCCATGGCTGCTGAAACCTGGGCGCTGGCAGATTCGTGTGCTACGAAGGCGATAGAATTAGAAACTACGGAGGCGGACCACTACATGCTACGTGCAGGAGCGCGCCACAGTATGAACCGCTTTGATGCTGCGCATAGAGATTATAATGAAGTGATTCGCTTGGTGCCCCACCATTTTGTGGCACACTACAATCGTGGTTTGCTTCGTGCTACGGTGGGCGACGACCACAATGCGATTGATGACTTCAATTTTGTATTGAACGAAGAACCCACCAACACTTTGGCGCGCTACAATCGTGCGCTGCTCTATGAGCGGACGGGGAAGTATCAGGAGGCGATAGATGACTTGACCTTCTTGATTAAGGAATACCCCAACTTTGTCTATGGTTATGCCCTGCGTGCCGATTGCAAGCGCCGCATTGGGGATATTAAGGGGGCGAACAACGATGACGCCTTTGTGGAGCGCAGTCACTTGGACCTTCGATTTGGAAAATCGCCGAAAGGACCTACGAAGAAGGTGGTAACACGCACGGAAAAGTCACTCGAAAACTACCGCCAGTTGGTAGAAGAAGAGGATACGACAAACACCCTGCTGAACGAACTGATTGGGAAGGTGCAAAACTTAAAGCAGGAGCACAATCCTATGGGCATGATTGCTCCCGTATTGGTACAGCGCCAGCAGAGTGCTTATTTCTATCCCGAGATTGATGAAATAAACCGTGCGCAACTTGTGCCCCTACGCCTCGTGCTTTCAGCGGATGCCGATAAACTCCCCACCTCGTTGCTTGAAGTGACCCAGCTTCAGCTCAACACGTTGGTGAGCAATGGGGATGAACGCAATGCCTTGGTGTTGCGCTCTATCATCGCCGCCGAACTGTATAACTTTACAGATGCCTTTGACGATGCCTCGGGAGCATTGGCTACCGACTCCCTCTGCATTACCGCCCTGCTTCAGCGCAGCAATGTCAATTACTTGATGGCAGAACTAATACCCGAAAGTCGTGTGCTGAAGTTGAGCGCTGCACTTACCGATGCCGAGCGCCTCATTGCCCTTACCGCATCCGCTTGGGCACCCGCCTTTTATAATAAAGCCGTAGTCCTCGCTGCCTTGGGTCGCACAAATGAAGCCATTGCCGAATACACGCACGCCATAACCTTGGACGCTCACCTCGCTCCGGCATATTATAACCGCGCTCTGTTGTATCTCAGCGTGGAGAAGTATGACGAGGCGGAGAAAGACCTCAGTCGGGCAGGGGAGTTAGGACTTTACAAATCCTATAACCTTTTGAAAAACAGCAAACTTAAACCCTAAACAATACTATACTTATGATGAAAAATTTTATTGCCTCATTGGCACTTGTAGGAGGTATGCTCATTGCTACTCCTCATGTATCTATGGCGCAAGACACACGCGTCGATTTAACTTATGCTGCCGAAAAGGCGGTGAACTCCGTAGTATATATTAAGGTAACCACCAATGCGAAGGTGCAGACTGTTCCTTACCACGATCCGTTTGAAGATTTCTTCGGCGAGTTCTTTGGTCATGGTGCTCCCCAGCAGCGTGAGCGCAAGATTCAAACGCCCAAGCGCACGGGGGCGGGTTCGGGGGTCATCCTTACCGAAGACGGTTATATCGTAACCAACAACCATGTTGTGGCAGATGCTGATGAACTCACCGTAAAGCTCAACGACAACCGCGAATTTAAGGCGCGTATTATTGGTTTGGACAAAACGACCGACCTTGCCCTGATTAAGGTGGAAGAAAAGGGACTCCCCGCCATTACTGTGGCAAACTCTGACGATGTAAAGCTCGGCGAATGGGTGCTTGCTATTGGCAATCCCTTTAGTCTGACGAACACCGTGACAGCGGGTATTATCTCTGCCAAGGCACGTACACTCGGGGCGTCGAATGGTATTGAAAGTTTCATCCAGACCGATGCTGCCATCAATCCCGGTAATTCGGGTGGCGCCCTTGTCAATGCGCGTGGCGAATTGGTGGGTATCAACGCCATGCTTTATTCACAAACGGGTTCGTTCAGCGGTTATGGTTTCGCGATTCCCACAACGATTATGACCAAGGTGGTGGACGACCTCAAGAACTTCGGCACCGTGCAGCGCGCAATGTTGGGCATTCAATACACCGACGTGAGCAACTACATCGCTATGCAACACGAAAAGGGTCAAGACCCTGATTTGGGCACGGTAACTGGTCTTTATATTAATGAAGTCGTAGCTGATGGCGCCGCTGCCGCTGCTGGTCTCAAGCAGGGTGACGTGATTATCAAGTTGGACGGCAAGAAGATTGACAAGTCTGGTCAGTTGCAGGAAATGATTGCGGGTCACCGTCCTGGAGATGTGGTTAAGATTACCTACCTTCGTGATAAGAAGGAGTACACCGTTTCTGTCACCCTCCGCAATGAGCAGGGCACGACGACCGTCTTGAAGTCTGTGGATGAAGACAAACTCGGCATTGCTCTTGAGGAACTTCCCGCGAAGGACAAGCAGGCGCTTTCACTCTCTTACGGACTTGTGGTGAAGCACATCAAGGCGGGTAAGATGCAGAAAGCAGGTATCACAAAGGGACTCATCCTCCTTCAGGTAAATGACAAGCAACTCCGCACCGTAGATGACTGGAATGAAGCGGTGAAGGAAGCAAACCTCTCTACCGACCGCGTGCTTTGGATTCGTGCAAAGACACAGAGCGGACTCAACCGCAGCTTCACGGTAGAACTTGACGAAGAGAAGAAGTAACAATCTTCCTATAAATAAAAATCTCGGTGAGCACACCTATGCGCTCACCGAGATTTTTTAGTAAACAATATAAATATGGTGACAACGGTGATTCCTCTGCTGAGGAAATCACCGTTGTTACATCAATACAAACTCAATGTTACTTCACAAATACTTTTTTGCCATTCAAGATATACATACCTCGTGTTGGATGAGATACCTTACGTCCTTGCAGGTCATAGTAGATGTCGGTCTGAGGACTATTGAGTATCACACCACTAATATTTGTTGTTTCGGGGAATACAAAACAGAAACCCTTGCTGAGTTGTGAGCCTGAAATAGATGAGTCAATCTCTTCGTTGTTCACTCCAAGCATATTTGTATTGAGTTCCATATAAACCTTGTTGGCATTGTTAAGGAAGGCACCCTCTGCATTTAATTTTGCACGATACATACCAACTTCTCCATCAACCATAGAAAGCACATAAGCAACCATGTCCTCTGCAGGAGTTATGTATGTATCTACATTTGTGCCATTAAAGAGATTATTGGTTATAGGAGCAACCACATCACCAGAGGGAACAAATTCGTAAGTGCCTTCTGCTGCCTTTACAACAACCCCAGTATTTGCAGGAATAACATCCTTCAACTCCTTAAGCATAACATATTTTCCCTTAATAGTTTCTCCAATATAGACCTTTACATCCGATGGAATCTCAACTGCAATAGGAAGATATAAAGTTGCATATCCAGCTGCAGAGATTGTTAATTCTTTATTCTGCTCAGGTTCTGCATACTCCGTTACAATCAGTCTGCGAGCTACATAATCTGCTTCCAAATAGTCAGCATTACCCGCTTGTGTCGCAACAATTACTGTTTCGCCTACACCTGTAATAGTTACCGTATTACCAGAAATGCTTGCCACATCGCTGTCCATACTTTGGTAGAAAATGGGCAACCCTTTATTGGTAGTAGCTGGAAGTTTGAAGTCTGCATCCCCATAAGTCTTTGTTCCAATTTCAGGGAATGAGATAAATTGCGAACATTTATTTACGGTCAACTCCACATTTGTAGAATTTACAGAACTTACAGGGTTTGTCACTACACAATAATAGGTACCCGCATCCGCGCTCTTAATTACAGGAATTTCATAACTATTTTCCGTAGCCCCTTCTATTGCAACACCATTATGATACCACTGATAAGTATAGCCATCGTCTATTACATCAAGCGTAAACTTTACACTTTCATCTACAATTTTGGTTTCAGTAGCTGGACTTGCTGCAATCGTTTCTGGCACCACATCATAGTAAGTCACTTTACATATATCAGAGTAAGTGCCATTTTTATTTAAAATACGATAAAGCACCTTGCCACGTTCTGGGTTCTCATCAACATATACATTAGAAGTACAA
The DNA here is from genome assembly GCA_045656425.1 of Alloprevotella sp. Lineage (GTDB taxonomy): Bacteria > Bacteroidota > Bacteroidia > Bacteroidales > Bacteroidaceae > Alloprevotella. The sequence goes on along the minus strand of JAZORE010000027.1, from coordinate 1,588 downwards.
TCAATCTTTGTCCACGTTAACCCTCCATCGCGACTTGACTCCCAACGTACAGGAGTACCATTTATAACAAGTGCAGCTGGAGATAAGGAAGGCATTTCAGGAGCAGCAACCTCAAAAAAATCAAAACGTCTCAAATTAGAGTTTGACATGTAACTTTCTTTACTCCCATGAGGTACATAAACTTTACAAGAAGAGGATACTCCATCAAATATACTATAAGATAAACTTGGGATATTTCCCAAAAAACATAGGGTAGTCAAACCATAGCAACCAGAGAAGGCTTTTTGCTCAATGCTTTCCACGCTGTTTGGAATAACTATGGAAGTTAAACCAGAGCAATTATAGAAAGCACTTCCCTTAATGTAGCGCACGCTGTTTGGAATAACTATGGAAGTTAAACCAGAGCAACCCCAGAAAGCTTCTTCCCAAAAGATGTACACGCTGTTAGAAATCTTCACAGAAGTTAAACCAGAGCAACCCTTGAAAGCACCTCCCATAATGGCGGTCACGCTGTTAGGAATCTCCACGGAAGTTATACCGGAGCAACTCGAGAAAGCAAATTGTCCAATGCTGGTCACACTATAGGTGATCCCATTATAGATTACTGACTCAGGAATGCTCACTGCGCCTGAATATTCATCATGATAAGATTCGTCTCGATAGTTACGATAAGTCACCTCCACCGTCCTATCCGTTGACGATGTGATGTTGTAATAAATGCCATCGACTTTAAAGTTATAAGCCCAAGAGGTGAACACATAAGCACAAAGTGCTAAGATTAAGAAGATACGTTTCATGTTTTTACTTGTTTGGTTTGTTGAAGAATGAATGAATTGAATAGGTGTGAATGACTATATTAAGAGTATAAACTATGGAATATACAAATGTAAATATTCCCAAAACAGTACTGATTTTTTTACAGTAACCTAACTCGCAAAAATCCAAACTATACATTATTAGGGAATATGATAGTGACACCAGGTGTAATATTACCCCAAAAGAAATAATTGCTGTTAGTTCTGAAAAAATATTTGGATGTGTATCAGTATTTAGTATGCCCCCTATTCCATAGATTAAAACCAATATAGCTAAGATAAATCCTGCTAAACTTGAGGAGATATTTGTCATAACCTCCCACGTTTCTTTACAGTAATTGACTTGGATTAGTTCATTCATTACATATGTGCCTACACACGAAATAACAAAGCATGCAAATAATTCCTTACAAGGAAGATTACTCCACATTCTTTTTAAGATTTCCTTTAGAGTTTCATTTTTAGAATCTATAACCATTATGTTTTGCACTTATAGGTTCTCCTGATTCAGTATGAATTTTAAGTTATGATACAAAAAAAGCGTGAGAACCTGTACTGTTACTCGTCTCACGCATAGAGGCTCTGGCATCGCCCATCTTGTCGAAACGAGCAACGCAGACCCCACGCCGATATGTATAACTCACACGTCCCATATCTGCAATCACATGATTGCATGATACGGTGAACGGTATACACATACCCCGTGACATCTACCGTTGCATTGTTTTTGACAAGACGTTGAAACTGCCAGATTTCTATGCGTCAAAACAAAG
>JAZORE010000026.1:0-62538 GCA_045656425.1 Alloprevotella sp. | reverse complement strand
TTATAGCGTCGGGGTTCCACCTCTTCCCATTCCGAACAGAGAAGTTAAGCCCGTCCGCGCCGATGGTACTGCGTATAGCGGGAGAGTAGGTCGCCGCCACTTTTCAGAGAGGTTCTTCAAGATTTGAAGGACCTCTTTTTTTGTTAGGAAAGGCCTAACAGGCAGTAACGGGCCATGACAGGAAATTACAGATTGTATCAAATACATTTTCTCCTTAGTACTTTGATATTTCACATTCTTGCCTTAAATCCTTTCAAATAAACTACTTTTTTGTAATTTTGCTCCCAGTATCTCTAGCAATATCTTGTTTCCTTGTATAAGTGCTATACAATCGAGACAGATAAACCACGCCGACATTGTGTATTGGTTTTTCCCTTAACATGATGTGGCACGGGTGGGAGAGGTACTTTTAACATAAAAGGCGTTTATCACGCTCAGTTCTTGATGTATCGAAATCTTGCAAATCTCTGATATCAAAGTCTGGAACTAAGCAACGATAGATGCCCAGGGTGTGATATATTCATTCCGTTCATGTGACACGTGTTATGTGTGTTATGTGGTGTAAGGAATGTTTATTCATATCGGCGTGGGCTCTACGTTGTCTGTTCAACTTTGATAGGCAGTGCAAGAGCCTCGATACGTGGAATGGACAATTGCTGATTCCACGTCTTTTTTGTTTCCAAGTATTGCTTCTCAGTGAGTTAAACATTATCCGATGAACACGACTTACCTTCTTATGTAAGTTGAGTTAAATACCTTATTATCTATGAGCAGTAAAACTGAAAACAATGTGACATCTAATATGTTTCGTATGTCAATAAGGAGTAACTTGAAATTCAGGTTTCTTAAAGACGGCGTGTCACATATTGATTTACACGTTATAGACAGGTCTTGGTGTACCTATCTATTTCTATCTTTAGGGTTTACAGTTATCAATTGGGTTACGCTAAAGAATGTTATGCCATGGATAGACGAGGTGATGTTTTTAGACACTTCGTATAATGCCGTGTTTCACCATTCTTGGTCAACAACAGCATGGTATCGTGTAGCAGGAGAATATCCTTTTTCTACCTATCCCCCGATTTACCAGTTCTTAGTTTCAATGTGGATGTGGTTGTTTGGCTCAGATTTATTGGTTGTTAGAAGTTTGAACCTGTTTATCGTGTTCCTGCTGGGTGCACTTTGTTTGCGGATGCTTAAAAATACGGGTGTCCTATTGTCTCCTTGGTTGGTTACGGTGTTTACACTTTTATTATTTGGCACAAGTGAAATGGCATGGATGTATCGTAACGGTCGACCAGACATGCTATGCGCATTAGTTTTTGCTTTTACCACATATACCATAGATCGATTCTTTCGTGGGAATGCTTTGAGAACCCGTATTGGAATTGTATTAAGTGCTGCTTTACTCGTAGGAACAGGACTCCAGACGGTTGCCTATCTGGGAATTCTATGGTTATTCCTTTTCCTATTGTTAAGGAAGCACAGCAAGCAACTGTTGCGCCTACTACTCCTTTTACTTTTAGGGCTTTTTCTTGGAATGTTTATGGTCGCCGTATTCATGTATGCTCATGGTAGGCTATTAGGTTTTGCGAGTAGTATAGTGTCCTATTCCGCCACACTGTCAAAAATAGCTTTGTTGTTACTTCCATGGGCAGGCGATACTTTTAATTTTTCTGCTCAACCATTCGTTCAGAAATTACTTGAGCAAACACCCAATTTGAGTCTTTTAGAACGCTTGGCATCAGTCGCAGCATACCGTAGTTTCTTAATTCTTTCTATAGAAGGACTACTTGCTTATATCCTGTCTTTCAGAAAGTGTTTAAGGAAATTATTAAATGACAAGGGCTTCCTCCTGTTAATATTTGCGATCAGTGTACCCATTATGATGAATATAGCGGGGCGTTTCCCCATATACTATCGCTGGATGGCATTTTTACCTTTGGTCATGAGTATCCTATTTCTTGTGAGTAAACAACGGTGGGCGCTTATAGTGTTTAGCATGACCGCCTTGTTCTTGTCTTTAGAGGGTGTCAAATCCCTATTTTCCAATAACCATAAGGATTACGAAAATATGTGCCATTTCGTAGAACGCCAAAATTTCAGTTGTACAGATAAGGTCGTGGCACCCTTTATGATGTTCTATGAGATAAAACCTCTGTGCGACACCTGCTACTTTGCAGGAATCTTTCCTACAGAATTTATAGGAAATGTTGACTATGTGATTGACGTGTCGGAGGGCGATGAGTTTGACCAACGCATTACTGCCTATATAAGTAAATTACAGAAGGACACAAATTTCGTGCTTACTAAAATTGACACATGTGAGCATCCTTCATTGTCGCTTTATAAAGTTCGTAAAATTCATGACTAAAGCTCTGTTTCAATTACTCCGCCCACACCAATGGTTGAAGAATCTGTTCGTATTTACGCCTTTATTTTTTGACCGCCATGCCACAGAGTGGAACTACGTGTGGCCCTGTATTCAGACCTATATAGCGTTCTGCTTAATCGCCAGTGGCATCTACTGTTTCAACGATGTTTACGATGCCGAAGCCGACCGCCGTCATCCAACGAAGTGCATGCGTCCAATAGCAAGTGGTGCGCTCAGTGTGCAAGTTGCTTATGCAACCATGGCGGTGTTATGGTTACTTGCCTTTGTGTTGTTAGTTTGTGGAAACTTTCAAGGTGACGGTACAAGCATCTCTTTGATAGGCATCTTTTTATTCTACATCGCAATGAACCTTGCCTATTGCGTGAAGCTAAAACAAGTCGCCCTACTTGATGTATTCATCATTGCCACAGGGTTTGTATTACGAGTGGTGGTGGGTGGTATGGCTACAGGGATAATTTTGTCCCATTGGATAGTACTCACCACTTTCTTGTTGGCACTCTTTCTTGCTGTAGCCAAACGCCGTGATGATGTGGTCATTTATGAAGCGTTGGGGGTGAAACCGCGGAGTAATATAAACCGTTATAACTTGGATTTTCTGAATCAAACCATTGGCATTTTAGGGGGTATCACCATTATGTGTTACATCCTTTATACGGTATCAGAAGAAGTGGTGGAGCGCATCGGGAGTTGCTATCTTTATGCCACCTCTCTTTTCGTGATGGCAGGGATTTTGCGTTACATGCAACTGACTCTTGTTGATGGGAAAAGTGGTAGTCCTACGAGAGTGTTGTTGAAGGATCCCTTTATTCAACTTTGTATTATCTGTTGGGTAGGAATGTTTGCAATTATTCTCTATATGTAAAACATAAAAATGGTATAATGAGTATTTTTGAGAATCCCCCAAATAGAGATATTATACTCGTCGCTTTTGACTTTGACGGGACATTAACCACAAAAGATACCTTCCTTGCCTTCGTACGCTTTACGCATGGCCTCCCCCGAATGCTTCTTGGAATTTTGCGCTACTCACCTTGGTTGTTGCTTATGAAGATGGGGCGCTATTCAAATGGCAAATTGAAAGAGCGAATTTTTGCTTATTTTTACAGTGGAGTTTCTTACGAACAATTTGTGCAGTGGGGAAAGGACTTTTCACACAAGGCAAAATCTATGCTGAATACTTCTATGCTCAAAAGGTTGCAGCGGCATGCTTCCGAGGGGCATACCCTATGCGTTGTAAGTGCAAGTATGGATGAATGGGTGCGCCCGATCTGCTTAAACTTAGGAGTGGATGAGGTCATTGCTACACGTGTAGAAGTTTCTTCCGAAGGTAAACTGACGGGGCGCTTTAGTTCTCCAAATTGCTACGGCACCCAAAAGGTGGACCGACTGCTTGAAGTCTATCCACAGGGTAGTATAAGCTATTTATATGCTTATGGGGATAGTCGAGGAGATAAGGAATTACTTGAATATGCAGATGAGGGCTTTTATTTGGGGCATTAAATTAGAGGGCTAAATATAAAGGGTGTGTCAAAATATGAATTTTGGCACACCCTTTTAAGGTTTATATGAATGTATGAGAAACAAACCATTATGACATACCGCCTTTAACATGGTAGTCCCCTTGTAAAGAGGAAATTGGCGGGGAAAATGGCATGCGGACTATTTCAAAATAGCGTCTGCCAATTCCTCCATGGCGGGAAGGTCTTCTGCTTTCATGCGTGCGCGGATGGTGACCAGGGGGGAAACAATGTCGAGATTTTTCATCTCGAGGAGCATATTGCGCATGACTTTTCCAGCGGTGGGTGCCCAAGAACCGTTTTCGAGAATGCCGACGCGGCGATTCTGGTAGTTCTTGATGATGAGTTTGTGGAGAAATTCGTGCATGGGCGGGAAGAGTCCGGCGTCGTAAGAGGAGGCGCAGACGATGAGTTTGCTCATGCGGAAGGCGTCTTCAACAGCTTCTGCCATGTCGTCGCGACTGAGGTCGGCAATGGATACTTTGGGAGCACCCTTCTCGCGGAGGATTTCTGCTAACTTGTGTGCCGCCTTTGCCGTTCCGCCATGGATGGAGGCATAGGCGATGAATACGCCCTCAGTTTCGGGCTCGTATTTGCTCCAAGTGTCGTAGAGTCCGATGTAGTAGCCCAGGTTTTCCGTGAGAATGGGACCGTGGAGGGGGCAGATGGTTTGGATGTTTGCACCCGCGAGTTTCTTGAGCAATGCCTGCACTTGCACACCGTATTTACCGCAAATGTTGAAGTAGTAACGGCGGGCTTCGCATACCCAATCCTCTTCGTGGCAGAGCGCTCCGAATTTACCAAAGGCGTCGGCGGCAAAGAGGATGCCTTCCGTCTCTTCAAGGCTCACCATCACCTCAGGCCAGTGCACCATGGGCGCAAGGAAGAAGCGCAGAGTGTGTGCGCCGAGCGAGAGGGTGTCGCCTTCGCCCACGGCAATGCTACGGTTGGAGAAATCTGCGCCTTCAAAGAAGAGGGGCATCATTTGGAGTGCGCGCTGAGTGGCAACTACTTGAAGGTTGGGAAAGCGCTCCATCACTTCTGCTACGAGCGAAGCGTGGTCGGGTTCCATGTGTTGCACGACAAGGTAGTCGGGCGTGCGACCATCAAGGGCTGCGTCAAGATTTGCCCACCATTCTTTCGCCATGCGTGCGTCAACGGTGTCCATGATTGTTACCTTCTCGTCAAGGATAAGGTAGGAGTTGTATGAGATGCCGTTGGGGATGATGTATTGCCCCTCGAAGAGGTCGAGGGTGGTGTCATCGACACCGATGTATCGGATGTTGGGGGTGATAGTCATAGTTGAGGTTTTTGGGGTGAGGTTATAAGGTTATAAGGTTATAAGGTTTTTAGGTTATGAGGTTGGCGTTGCGATGGAATCGCAACGGAGGGGACGTGGAGGATGGGGAAGTGATTGAGCTTTTTAGGTTGTGAGGGGCGGAGGTGTTGGACAATCTTCCAAGTAAAGATATTTCCACAAGGGGGCAGCCATGAGCGCTTGCTTGATTTCGTCGTTGAGCAGGATGCGCATGAGTTCTTCCTTTGTAAGCAAGTGGACGGTGATGTCCTCTGTGGCTTCAAGGTGTTGGGTGTCTATTTTTTCTACGCCCTCGGCTACGAAGCAGTAGGTGAGGTTGTTTGTCGTAGAAGGGTTGCCACAGATGACGGTGAGGAGTTTCCACGTGCCACCGCCGTAACCCGTTTCTTCCAGGAGTTCACGGCGTGCTGCCACTTCGGGAGAGGCATCTTCTGGGTCGATACATCCAGCGCAGACTTCGTATGCCGTCTGGCGCAGCCCGTGGCGGTATTGGCGGATGAGCACAAAGCGTCCGTCCTTCGTGCGGGCAATGACGTTTACCCAGTCGGGATATTCCAACACATAGTGCTCGGGATTTTCAGAACCGTTGGGCAGGCGCACATGGTCGCGACGCGCGGTGAGCCACGGGCGACGGATGAGGTATTCGGAGTGGAGGATGGTCCAAGGTTGGGGATCGTTTTTCATGAGTGAACGGTTAACGGGGAAGGGTGAAAGGTTAACGATGATGGGAGTGGGGAAGTGTTACACTTTCCAGAAAATTTTGTTGCGGTACATCCAACGGAGGATGAGGAGCAAGACGAGGCTGTTTCCGAAAGTGAGGAAGAGGTTGTAGTAGTCGCCGAGGTAGGGTTGGAGACCATAACTCACGGAGTGGACAACACTACGGAAGTTGATGCATTCGCCAATCATATAGGCGGCAATGGCATTCATGCCGTACCACTTCAGCCACTCCAATCCGCGACTCCATTCCAACACGTCGATGACGTAATAGAAGAGTGCCAGGAGCAAGTAGCAGTAACCGCCCGTGACGAGCGTCATTGAAGAAGTCCAAAGGCGCTTGTTGATCGGCAAAAATTCGCCCCACACATAACCTCCGATGAGCAGCAAGATGCCGATGCCCGTGAGGAGCAAAGTGATTTGCTGCTTTGAAAGTTCCTTGTAGCGAATCACTTGTCCCGAAAGTGCGCCCAACATGGTGGTGGCGGCAAAGGTAAGTGTGCTCCACACCCATGTGTAAGAAGGGTCGCCGCGGAAGCGTCCCAAGACGGCGGCATCAACAAGGTTGGCAAAGTTGCCCTCTTGCGTGTAGTCGCCCACGAGCATCATGGGGATGGCATAGATAATGAGGAGCGCCAGCGTGGTCAGGACTTGCATGCGCACAGAAAGCGTGAGCAGGCAGATGGCTGCGATGCCGTAGCCAAAACCTATGGCTTGGAGTGTGTTGGTATAAAGGGTGAAGCGCTCCCAGTTGAAGGTGAGCAAACCGCCTTGGACAACCATCCCCAGGATGAAGAGCAAGATGACGCGCTTTAAGATTCTGCGCCAAATACCTGCACCTTTCACCTCCTTGCGCAAGGCAAAGGGCATCGACACTCCCGCCATAAACATGAAGAGTGGCATAACGAGGTCCCACATGCGGAGTCCGTCCCATGCAGCATGGTCAAAGTGGTAAGCTAAAGTGCTTGTCCACTCGGCGTCAGAGACGGCGGCGAGCGAACTTACCACGGGCCCCACGAAGAGTAGGAGGAAGAGGTCGAAACCACGGAGTATGTCGAGCGAGGCAAGGCGTTTCATTGAGGGAGGGAGGGGAGGTTAGGAGGGGAAATTGTGAATTTTAGCGCAGCGAAAATGTTGCTGCGTAGAGGGTTATGAGGACAGGAGGGACTTCTTTAGAATTCCCACTTCGCAGCAATGGTGGGGATGGCATAGAAACCATGCATAGTTGCAAAGTTGTTAGACAATTCCACTTCACCACCGATGCTGAGGTTGAAATCGTCGTCTATCCAGCTGAAGCGATTGAGATTAATCCACAACTGGGGTTCTGCGAGGAACGTGAAATGGTGTTCCTTACCCTTACAGTCAGTGTGCTTTTCCTGCCAGAGGTCAGCAAAACCTGTGAATGAAATCTTCTTGTTGAAAAGGTGAACGTACCAAGTGCTGGTAAGTTGGAAGTTGTGAGGATTCTCGTTGCCGTAGATGTACTTATACATAGGCGTGAAGGTGATACCGCGTGTATATTGGGGATTATTCCAAGCGTAAGTTACCCCAGCGAGGTAAGCATCCTTGATGTAGTTGAGTCCACCGTTATATTCCAAGTGGAGTGAGAACGGCAGGCTACCCATATTAAATTCGCGGGCAATTTCCCAGTAAGCTGAGGAAACTTCGTGGTGGGCATAGTCCATATCCACAAAGAAGAAGGTGCTACCCCATTTGTCTGCGCGGAACATTTCCACTGTAGTGGTAAATTCGGGGCGTGTTGATGTTTCGTCGTACATAGAATGTCCGAAATCGTAATGAAACTGCACATTCTGTGCAATGCTGGGGAGTTGAACCAATGCTACTACGAGCACGAGCAGGATACGAAGGATGTTTTTAGTCATAAGATGTTGTTTTTATGCCTTCTTGATGAACAGGAAGGTGTGAGTAAATATTAAATTTCAAACTTTTAGGAAAAAGTAAACACTACACAAGAGTTTGTTTTTACAACGTTCAATGTGTATTAAACAACTTGCGGAATAAACTTCTGCAACCACGATGGCGTTACACCTTTGCGCCGTGCATAATCCCAAAATTGCTCTTCAGAAATGGGACCCACATTAAAGTATATGGCCTTTGGGTGTGCAAAAATAAGTCCAGAGACGGCAGCGTGGGGAATCATCATGCCGCTTTCCGTCAGGCGGATATTGAGCGCACTGAAGTCAATGATACTGTCCAACAAGAAGTTGGCACTCATATCGGGTAGGGAAGGATAACCCACAGCAGGGCGGATGCCGTAAAGTGGTTGGTCCAGCGGTTTTCCCCATTCGGCGTGTAGCACCTCGTGATGCAAACGGTCAGCAGCTGCTTCGGCAAGTCGGTCTGCCAAGGTCTGAAGCATCATTTTCTGAAAGTCGGTCGTAGCCGTTTGCAGAGCAGGTACATGTGCAGCAGTGGCAAATACCCCTAAACGATTACCGATGGGATGTTGCATTCCTACGGGAGCCAAGTAATCGGCAAGGCAACGGTGGTAGGAACTTCCCTTGTCCTTCAACTGTTGGCGCAAACAGGGAAAACGGAGTGTTTTATCGGTGTCAAAAATGAGAATGTCATCCCCCTCGCTACCCGCATCTAAAATGCGGGCACGGCATTTTATGATAGCCTCCTCTGCTGACATTTCCGAAAGCACCTTCAATGCTTCCGCCTTGAGGGTTTCCGCTTCCTTGGAATGGAGATTTGCCCCCTTAAATTCCCAGGCAAACAAAAAGTGTGACCAATCAATGTAGGGGATGAGGTCTTGCGCCGTATAGGTGCGGTTGATGGTCATACGCGGTCGAAGGTAAGGCGCTCGCCTTGTGGAGCATTGGGGACGATGGCACCATTGGCATAAACAGTAACCCCGTTGCAGATGGTTTGTTCCACCTTCCAGTTAAACGTTTGCCCTTCGAGAGGACTCCAACCGCACTTACTTTGAATGTCTTCGGTTGTAAGTGTCCAAGGAGCATTGGGGCGCACGATAACGAGGTCGGCTTTATAGCCTTTGCGCAAGAAACCGCGGTCTTTTACGGAGAAGCGCTTTGCAGGATTGTGGCTCATCAAGGTTACGAGTTGCTCAAGGGGAAGCACGCCTTGATTGACGAGTTCCAACATCGATACGAGCGAGAATTGCACCATGGGCATGCCCGACACCGCCGTGAGCGCATCGCCCTTCTTCTCTTCAAGCAGGTGGGGCGCATGGTCTGTGGCGATGGTTGCTATCTTGCCGTCGGTGAGTGCCGCACGAAGCGCCTTGCGGTGAGACGCATCCTTCACGGCAGGGTTACACTTGATGCGTGTGCCCAAGGTAGTGTAATCTTTGTCAGTAAAGACGAGGTGGGGGATGCAAACTTCAGCCGTGATGTTGCTCACGGCAGGGTCAATAAGGGTGAGTTCCTCCTTGGTGGTTAAGTGCGCTACGTGAAGTTGAGCATTATATTCTTTTGCAAGACTTACAGCTAATTGTGTAGACTTGAAGCACGCTTCTGCCGAACGAATTTCGGGATGATATGCTACCCCAGGTTCTCCGCCCAGTTGCGCTTTAAGGCGTGACGTGTTTTCAGTGATGGTTGCCGTGTCTTCGCAATGCGTCATAATGGGCAGTGTGCAGTTGGCAAAGAGTTCTCGCAACGCCGCTTCCTTATCAACGAGCATGTTGCCTGTAGAAGATCCCATAAAGAGTTTTACGCCACAGGTTGTTGTGGGGTCTAACGTCTGAATCTCCCCAAGGTTGTCGTTCGTAGCCCCGAAGAAGATGGCGTAGTTTACCAAACACTTCTCTGCAAAGTGCGCATTCTTTTCCTCAAAGGTTTGCAATGAGGTTGTTTGAGGCACTGTGTTGGGCATGTCAAACACGGAAGTAACTCCACCAGCAGCTGCAGCACGACTTTCGCTTGCTACATCGGCTTTGTGGGTCAATCCAGGGTCGCGGAAGTGCACGTGGCAGTCGATAACGCCAGGAAGCACGTAGCAACCTTGAGCATCAACAACGGTGTCCGCTTCGGGAAGTGGAGTGGGGGATACTATAATGTCAGTAATGCGATCGTCTTGAATAAGGATGGCACCGCTGAACGTTTTGCCCTCGTTGACAATTTGGGCGTTGGTTATAAGAGTGGTCATATAAAATATTTAGAGTACAGATAACAGAGTACAGAGTACAACTGCCCTGCGGAATAGGTAATTCACTTGATTGTTTGTGCCTTGTTTACTAAAATTAGAAAGGAGAAAGGGGGAAGAAGAAAACATTGATGCGGGACCATGAGTGCGCCAGCATATTTCTCCTTTCTCCTTTCTCCTTTTCTTCTTTCCCATTATGCTCTGGGCTTAATCTTTCCAAACATAGAGGCGAGGCGCAGTTTGACAACACCGAAGAGGGCTTCACCAAAGATACCGCCACTCATTTTGCTCGTACCCAATTCTCGGTTGACGAAGATTACGGGAACTTCTTTAATCTTGAAGCCCAACTTGTAGGCGGTGAACTTCATTTCAATTTGGAAGGCATAACCCTTGAAGCGGATGGCGTCGAGGTCAATCGTTTCGAGCACCTTGCGGCGGTAGCACTTAAACCCAGCCGTTGTGTCATGAACAGGAATGCCAGTAATGCACTGCACGTACTTTGAAGCGTAATAACTCATCAAGACGCGTCCCATGGGCCAATTTACCACATTCACGCCAGTGATGTAGCGAGAGCCGATTGCTACGTCATACCCATTGTCGCGCACTTCCTTCAACAAGCGAGGCACGTCCTTGGGGTCGTGACTGAAGTCGGCGTCCATCTCAAAGATGAAGTCGTACTTCTGTTCAATCGCCCACTTAAAGCCCGTGATGTAAGCCGTGCCGAGACCTAACTTACCCGTGCGCTCAATAATGTGGAGGCGTCCCTTGAAGTCGCCCGCCATAAGGCGCTTAACGATGTCGGCTGTGCCGTCGGGCGAACCATCTTCAATGACCAAAATATCAAACTTATCTTCAAGCGCCATAACCGCACGGATGATGGCTTCAATATTTTCCTTTTCGTTGTACGTAGGGATGATAACAACGCTCTTTCCTGGTTCCATGTTTTCTACAATTTGGATTAACTCCGCAAATATACAAAAATAGTGTGAGAGTATGCCTGCTGAGGCTTCAAAAAATGCAGTAGCGGAGGAGGTTGTTTTGTCATTCAGAAAAGAGAAACCGTTTTTGTAAAAACAAATCGGTACTTAATTTCAACGAACGCGGAGTTATTTTGATTTAACTCGGAGTTTGTTTTTCCTGTCTCCTTCAGAGGATAAACTGTTGGTAATCTATGCTGAATAATGGCGGGAATAATCCCTCTTGTGAGGTTAAAGAAACCTAAAATTCCACCTTCGACCACAACCTTTTCAGAATATATAGTTGTAACTACTCAAAATGTGCTACCTTTGCGGTGCAAACAAAATTCTAAAACTACGATAATGAAAAAGATGCTTTTCACTTTGCTTGCAGTTGTAGGGTTTACTACAGCTTCAGCACAACAGTATGAAATTAAGGGTAGCGCTCCTCGCGGTGTGCTCAAGGTGTATTTGCGCAACTTCGAGGGAAACCAAGTAGACTCCACTTTGGTTGCCGACGGAGCGTTTACGTTTAAGGGGAATGCCGACGGCAAACTCTATGCACAGGTGAGCGCTGACAACGGTCGCAAACTTTATGTCGTTCTTGACGGAAACGTGCAGGTGGATTTGGCTACAGAAAAGGCTACGGGTACTGCTGAGAACGATAGTCTCACAGCCTGGGGGGAAAGATTGGCAACACACCATAATAGTTTGCAGGCTATTCAGCAGCAAGCGCAAAATATGCGCCGTGAAGGTACGGCTACGGAAGAGGCTATGCGCGACCTTTCTGCGAAGTACGATGAAGCCATGGCGCAAGTGATGGGAGGTTTGAAGCAGATGTGCACTGAAAATATGCAGATGAAGTTCCCCGCCCTCTACCTCGGTTTCTACGGTACATACCTTGAAAACGATGTACTCCTTGACCTTTCAGAAAAGAATCCCGCCTTTCTTCAGGTGTCGTTGCTCAACCGTTTGAACAAGGCCATCAAGGGTTGGAAGAACCAAAAGGCGGGTGCTGATGTGCTAGACTTTGCTATGGCAGACACAACAGGCACAGAGCGCCACTTGACAGAGTTTGTAGGCAAGGGTAAGTACGTGCTCGTTGATTTCTGGGCAAGTTGGTGTGGTCCCTGCCGTCAGGAAATGCCCGAGGTGAAGAAAATCTACGAACAGTACAAGGATAAGGGATTTGACATCGTAGGCGTATCGCTCGACAATAATAAGAAGGCATGGGTGGGCGCTATCAATAAGATGGAACTCCCTTGGCATCACATTTCAGACCTCAAGGGTTGGCAGTGTGAAGGTGCCGCAGTTTACGGTATCAACGCGATTCCCGCAACCATTCTCTTTGGTCCCGACGGTAAAGTTGTTGCTGCTGGACTTCGTGCGCATGAGTTGGCGGAGAAGTTGGCGGAAGTGTTAAAATAAAGGAGAAATGAGAAAGGAGAAATGAGAAAGAGGCTGGCGCATTTGTGTCAAGCGTTGCACACATGATTTTCTTATCATCCGCAAGGTCTTTCTCCTTTCTCATTTATAAAGGTTCTATGTTCAGAAGTTCTTTCCTCCGTGCCCTTCTCGTATTGGGCATAGGTGTAGCCTTGGTAGGTTATGCCGATGTGGCGCTTCGTTATATTGTTCAGGCGCTGGGAGTATTGTTTATCATCCCCGGATTGGTTACTGCTTTCAGCGGAATGTCAAAGCGTGAGGGGAATGAAGCGATGCCCGTTCTTCCCCTTGTGGCGGGCGGTGGTAGTGTGTTGTTAGGTGTTGTGTTGCTGCTCATCCCAGATTTCTTCATTAGCATCCTCCTCTACTTGTTGGCTGCGTTGCTCCTGTTGGGCGGAGGTATTCAGATTACGCAATTAGTGCTGATGCGTCGCGAGGGGATGAAGAGCAGTTGGGTGTATTACTTGTTCCCCGTTACCATTTTTGTGGTGGGCGTTTACATCTTGGTGTACCCTATGGAAACGGCAAGCCTTCCCTTCCTCTTCATTGGTTATGCTGCCATCCTTTATGGCGTTGTAGAATTGCTGACATTGATTCGCGTTTCATACTTCCGTCGTAAAGCGCAAATGATGGCGGAGCGTGAGGCAAAAGCAAGTGCGCAAAACGAAACCACTATTGTTGCTGAGGCTACAGAAATGGAACCTACGGCAACGGAACTCCCCATGTCATCTACAGAAGAAAAATAATTGACGCTATATTCAACGCGTGATATAAGCAATTAGGGTTGGCTCCAATAAGAGCCAACCCTAATTGTTTGCTGTAATGTGATTGTTTAACCCAAGAAGTGCTTCATCACTTGTCCGCTGATTTGGAGGAGTGAGATTTCGCAAATCTTTGTGCTGTATTGTGCGTCGAGTAGGCGCTCGCGGGCGCTGAGCAGGTTTTGTTCCGCCTGGCGCATTTCAATACCCGAGAGGTCACCGAGCATGAAACGTTCTTGTGCTGCTTCGTATTGCTCTTCGGCGGCGCGGAGGTTCTCTTGTGCAAGTCCGAGAAGTTGATGATTGTTGATGTACGACTTCCAAAGGCGCTCCAACTGTGCACGGAGGGTCAGTTCGAGGTCTGCCGTTGCGAGGCGCGCTTGCTCAATGGCGATAAGGGCATTCTGTCGTTCGCGTTTGCGTTGTCCGTCAAAGATTTTCATCCCTACGGTCACTCCCAACTGTCCGCCCCATTCGTGACGTTGCATAGAGGGCGTTTGAGGTTGGTGGTTGTAATTGTAACCGTAGTTCGCTGCCAACTTCACATAGGGGAAATCACGACTTTGCACCGCCTTGTAGTCCAACTCCGAGAGGCGCTCGGAAGAGGCTGCCGCAATAAGGCGCGCATTGGAGTGAAGCATGGCTTGCTCAAGGGTATCAACACTGATGGTCTTGATAAGGTTAATGGCGGTGTCGGTAGGATTGATGATGTAGAACCCAAATCCATCTTTATATTGCGCAGCAGCACCCATGAGTTCCTGAAGGTCAACGTAGGAAGTGATGAGCGCTTCGTGCTGTGAGAGTACCTGCGCACTATCCGCGTTGAAGTCCACCTCCGCACTGCGAAGGTCAAGGCGAGAGGCACTTCCCAATTTGTAACGCTCACTAACGATGCGGAGGCGTTCGCGCGAGAGTTCGAGCGATTCGCGAAGGTTCTTCATGCGCAGGCGTTGGCGCACCACATTGAAGTACGCCGTAGCGCTTTCAGCCACAAAATCTTCAATGGCAACGCGTGTTTGCACTTCACTCTTGCGACGGAGTTCCTTCAAGCGCTTGTAGTTTGTTTGGATTTTGAAACCATCGAAGAGCATCCAGTCTGCCGCAACTTGCGCACGCATAGTGTGTGCCAACTGGTTGGTGTTGCGGTTGGTGACGCCTCCCTGTTTCGTTTCCGTAGAAGAGAGGTCGCCCGTGTAACCAGCCGTAGCATTGACGGTGGGCAGTGCACCCGCATTGGCAAGGGTTACGTTATTTTCAGCAACCTGCTCGTCAAGGCGCACGATTTGTATTTCGTAATTATTCTTCAACCCACGATTGATACATTGGTGTAACGTAACGGTCAAACTGTCCGTTTGGGGTTGCGCGGTAGCGGCGAGTGCCGCAAAGGCGAGGGTAAGCATAAATTTTTTTTGAGGTTATGAGGTTATAAGGTGGTGAGGTTATGAGGTATGAGGAGAAAAGTCTTTCGGAACTCCAAAGTTTTTAAGGTTAAAGTCCGCAAAATCCTTAAAACCTCAAGACCTCAAAGCGAAGCGACCTTATAACCTTTTTTTAATTCTTCTTCTTCACAAACAAGTAAATGGCAGGCACAACATACATCGTGAGGAACGTTGTGATGAGCATACCGCCCACAACGGCAGTACCCATGGCTACGCGTCCTGCAGAACCTTCTCCGTTAGCGTATACGAGGGGGAGAAGACCGAGAATCGTAGAGGCTGCGGTCATCAAGATGGGGCGTAGACGCTGCACGCAAGCACTGCGAATGGCTTCGTGAATAGGTTCGCCAGTTTCCAACTTTTGGTTGGCAAATTCCACGATAAGAATACCGTTTTTCGCCACCAAACCAATCAGCATGATGATACCAATTTGTGAGAAGATGTTCATCGTTTGATCCCCGAAATTCATAAACACCAATGCACCGAATACCGCAAGGGGAACGGTGAGCATGATGATGAAGGGATCGCGGAAACTTTCAAACTGTGCCGCCAAAATGAGGTAGATAAGCAAGATGGCCAAGCCAAAGGCGAAGAGGAGCGAAGAACTACTTTCGCGGTATTCCTTTGAGTCGCCCGAAAGTGCGGTGCGGAAGGTGTCGTCCAACACTTCAGCAGCAATCTTATCCATCTCGTCCAACCCTTCTCCGATGGTGTAACCTTCAGAAAGCGCTGCCGAAACGGTGGCAGAGGCAAAGCGGTTGTAGCGGTAGAGTTTCGGAGGCGCAATACTTTCCTTGAGGTCCACAAGGTTTTCCATCTGAATCATCTTACCCGCCCCGTTACGCATATAAATAGCACGGAGGGCTTCGGGGGTGTTACGCTGCTGGCGGTTGATTTCACCCACGATGTCGTATTGCTTACCGTTCATGTAAAGGTAACCCATGCGCTGACCGCTCAAACCATATTGCAGGGTCTGTGCCACGTCCTTCGTGTTTACTCCCAGCATATTGGCCTTCTCACGGTTCACACTGAGTTGCAATTCGGGTTTTGAGAACTTCAAGTCCACATCCGCCATTTGGAACGCGGGATTTTCGCTCACCTTTGCCATAAACTTGGGCAAGACTTCTTCCAACTTCTCAATGCTCTGCGCCTGAAGCACGTACTGAATAGGCATACGACTGCGACGTCCGCCAAACGTACTTTGCTGTTGCACAAAGGCACGGGCGTCGGTCTTACTACGCACAGCGCGTGAGAGCTTGTCCGCCACCTGCATCTGTGTGTAGTCGCGGTCGCCAAGGTCCTTGAGCGTAATTTGGAGGTTACCCCCACCGCTCGAAACGCGTGCCGTTACAAACTTTGCGTCGGGCACAATGCTGTCCACAAGAGCACGTACGTCTTCTGTGTAGTCGCGCATAAATTCGTAAGTCACCCCTTCAGGACCACTGGTGCGCACGGTGAGTGAAGAACGGTCTTCAAGCGGCGCCATTTCCGAAGGCGTAGCATTCCACAAGTAAATCGCCGTACCGAAAGCGCCCACCATAATCGCCACCGCAAGGTAGCGGCGGTAGAGGAAGGAGTTGAGCGTACGCAAATAAATATTGTTGAGTCCTTCAAAGAAAGGTTCTGTCTTGCGATATAACCAGTTGTGTTGCTCACGGCGCTTCAAGAGTTTCGTTGCAAGCATCGGCGTGAGCGTCAGTGCGACAAACGTACTGATGATTACGGCGCCTGCGATTACGAAACTAAATTCGCGGAACAATCTACCCGTGGTTCCTTCCATAAACACGATGGGGAAGAACACGGCAAGCAAGGTGATAGACGTAGAGATAATGGCGAAGAAAATTTCCTTTGCCCCGTCAATCCCCGCCTCAAAGGGACGCATGCCTTTCTCAATGCGGTTGTAAATGTTTTCCGTCATTACGATGGCGTCGTCCACCACAAGACCTACGGCAAGCACGACTGCCAACATTGAAAGCACGTTGATAGAGAACCCGCAGAGGTACATAATGAAGAACGTACCGATGAGCGACACGGGAATTACCAAGCAGGGAATCAGCGTCACGCGCCAGTCGCGCAAGAAGAGGAAGATGATGAGGATTACGAGAATGAAGGCTTCGTAAATCGTTGTTTCCACTTCCGAGATGGAGGCACGGATGAAGCGTGTGTTGTCAAAACCATATTCGAAGTGTACATCTTCGGGAAGGTCCTTCTTCATTTGCTCCATGCGTTCGTAAACGTGGTCGGCAATGTTGATGTGGTTCGCACCAGGTTGGGGGATCACCACCACACTCACCATAGGCACACCGTTCATCTTCATGTAACTCTTCAAGTCACGCGGACCAATTTCGGCAGTACCTACGTCTGAGAAGCGCACAAGGCGACCTGCATCTTCCTTAATCACGAGGTTGTTAAATTCCTCAGTAGTGTGCATCTGCCCGAGGGTACGAATTTCAAGTTCCATTTTGTCACCCTCAATCGAACCCGAGGGAAGTTCTACGTTCTCACGGTCGAGGGCGCTCTTAATATCCATCGGCGTGATGGAGTAACCTGCCATCTTCACGGGGTCTAACCAAAGGCGCATACAGTAGCGCTTTTCACCCCAGATTTCTACACTGCTGACTTCGTGAATCGTTTGGAGTTGCTCCTTCACGGTGAGGTCGGCAATTTCCGAGAGTTCCAAGAGCGAGCGCTTGTCGCTTTGAAGCGCCACCATGAGGATGGGCGAAGCGTCAGCATCGGCTTTAGAAATGGTGGGAGGGTCACAGTCGTTCGGCAATTTGCGTTGCGCACGTGACACCTTATCGCGCACGTCATTCGCCGCCGTTTCAAGGTCTACGGTAAGTTCAAATTCTACGGTAATGCGGCTCATTCCCTGCTGGCTGACACTTGTCAGCGAGCGGATGCCGGGAATACCGTTGATGTTCTGCTCAAGGGGTTCTGTGATTTGGTTTTCAATAACTTCCGCATTCGCACCTGGATACGAACAGGTCACCGAAATGATCGGATTGTCCACAGAAGGGAATTCGCGCACCCCCAAAGTGAGGTAGCCCACGACACCAAAGAGCAGAATGATGAGCGTGAGCACCGTGGCAAGCACAGGGCGGCGTATGCTGAGTTCGGAGATATTCATCGATTAAGATAAAAGATAGAAGAGTAAAGATAAAAGATGTAGGGCTGTAGGGGTGAAAGATTAAAGAGTAAAGAAGAAAGAGATGTTCTTTCTTTAATTTAATGGAGAGAAGCGCCATATAACTTTGTAAAGGTCGCACTCTCTTTTATCTTTACTCTTTTATCTTTACTCTATTTTACAGTTTCCACCTTCATGCCCATGCGCAACTGCATCGTACCGCTGGTGATGACCGTATCGCCCACTTCAAGACCAGAGATGATTTGCACTTCCTTATCTGTGCGGAGTCCCTTCTTGATTTCTACGGGTTGGGCAGTGCCGTTGCGGTAGAGGAACACCTTGTCAATACCCATTTCAGAGATAATTGCTTCTGAGGGTACGGCGAGGGTGTTGTTGAAATGTTGCGTGGTGAGTGTCACCTGTACGTAACGTCCCGACATGAGTGAACGATTGGCATTGTCGTAAAGCGCACGAACGGTGTACGTACGGGTGTCGGTATTCACGCGAGAGTCAGTAGCGTAAATTGTAGCAAGACGCTTTTCAAGGTCTCCTTCAACAATGAAACTCAAGGTATCGCCCGCATGGAGGTTCCCCGCATAGCGTTCGGGCACGGCAAATTCAATCTTCAACACGTCCGTAGCCGTCAATGCTGCAATGGCTTCAGAAGGACTCACATACTTACCCACACTGACCTTGCGCAAACCGATGGTGCCGTCAAAGGGAGCTCGCAATTCCGTCTGTGCAATTTGTGCCTGCACCTGTTCAATCTCTGCGCGGAGTGAAAGCAAAGCTGCTTCTGCTTCCTGGAAGGCTTCCTTACTCACGGCTTCCTTCTCCAACAAAATGCGCTGGCGGCGCAAGCGGTCTTCCGTCAACTGTTGCTGTGCTTGTAGGCGGCGCAAGTTGGCTTGAAGCGTAGCGTCGTTAAGCTTCGCAAGAAGTTGTCCCTTGTGCGCACGCTGACCTTCCTGGAAATAGATGTCGGTAATCTTACCCGAAGTTTCAAACGAAAGATTTACTTCTTCGTTGGGCAGGAGTGACCCCGAAATCGTCATAGCGTCCGTCAACTTACGGGGTTGCATCACTTGTGTGCGCACCTGCAACGCCTGCTTGCGCTGACCTTGTGCGGGAGATTTCTTCAAGTCCTCATTTTCTTGAGGCACAAAGGCATTGTAGGCCATAAAGCCCAACCCAATGCCGATAATACCGATTGCCGTCCAGCGGAACAACAACTTTACTTTTGCTTTGTCCATAATCAGTGAAGTGGTGTTTGTCTGTATATTTTTACTGTTTGATTTTCTGTAAATTCAACCTCGCAAATTTACAAAAAAGTGGGCGGATAACCACGCTATATTCCAGCTATTTTGCATAGGGTGGGAGATATTTATTTCTAACTCCGAGTTGTTTCAAACTAAGTCCGAGTTAAATGAAACTAACTCCGACATAGTTTTTCCTGCAACCAGAGTAGATAAATATCTGTCTTAAATGGAGTGGCATATCTTTGAAATTCCTATCTTTGCAGGATAGATATACTTAAAAGTTCCCCTCTAACACCTATGATGCCCTTATTAACTCCCGTCGAACTTCCCAAGTGTGCCCCGCGTTTTGTTCCCTCAACGCGCACGCTGCTCTTGGGCTCTTGTTTTGCCGCGCATATCGGCAAGCGCCTTCAGGGGGCAGGATTGCGCACGGTGGTAAATCCCTTTGGGGTACTCTACAATCCCGAAAGTATTGCGCTGGCGTTGGACGCCTTGTTGGAGGGGCAGGTGAAGGACGATTGGTTCTTCGAAGGACGTGATGGTTTGTGGCACAGTTGGTTACACGCTACGGAATTTTCTGCTCTCGATAAGGAATCGTGTCGGCAAAAGGTAGAGGAACGCTTCTCGGAGGCGCGTGAAATGCTGATGCAGGCGGATGTGTTGTGCTTTACCTTTGGCACAAACCGCGTGTACGAACATGCTGGTCGCGTAGTGGGTAACTGCCATAAGGAACCTGCCGCACAGTTTACGGAACGCTCGCTCACGATTGCGGAAATCGTAGCGCGCTGGCACCCTCTTTTAGAGCGACTTCAGGCGCTCAATCCCAAGGCGGAAATCATCTTCACCGTGAGTCCCTACCGCTACGCCAAGTATGGTTTTGTGGACAGTCAGCGGGCGAAGGCAACCCTGCTTCTTGCCGTGGAAGAACTCGTATCTCATAGTCTTAAAACCTCAAAGCACACCGCCCTCATCCATTATTTCCCTGCTTACGAAATTCTGCTTGACGAACTCCGCGACTACCGCTTCTACGCCGAAGATATGCTTCATCCTTCGGAACAAGCAGTGACTTACATTTGGCAACGCTTCACCTCATGGGCATTCACGCCCGAGGCGCAGAAGTTTGCAGAGGAGTGGAAACGCACAGAGCGCGACTTGGCACACCGCCCTCAAAATCCCGATTCCGAGGCGCACAAAACCTTTATAGAAAAAGTGATGGCGCAACGTGAGCAATTATTGGAACAACTCATTTAGCGTACAACTGACAGAGTACAGAGTACAACTCTGTGCAGACTTATATACATACAATTTAGTAACCGCATGGCAGTTGTACTCTGTTCTCTGTACTCTCGTCTACTCGTCTACTAAAAACTCGTCTACTACTTAAATCAATAATGACACTCGAAAAAATAGCCACCCTCATCGGTGCGCGCATATTTGGAAATACGTCTGACCGACAGGTCGATTGGTTGCTGACGGACAGTCGTTCGTTGGCGTTCCCTGAATCTACCCTGTTTTTCGCCTTGCGCACCCGTACAGGGGATGGACATCGTTATATCGCAGATTTGTATCGCCGAGGGGTGCGCAGTTTTGTGGTGGGACAGGTGCCCGCGGAAGCCGAGCGCTTGTTTCCCGACGCTGCTTTTCTGCTTGCGGTGAGTCCGCTAAAGGCACTTCAGCGCTTGGCGGAGCGTCATCGTGAAGAATTGCAAATGCCTGTTGTGGGTATCACGGGTTCAAACGGCAAGACGGTGGTGAAGGAATGGTTGTATCAGCTTCTGGCACCTCACCGCCATGTAACGCGTTCGCCACGCTCGTACAACTCGCAAATAGGTGTGCCCCTCTCCGTGTGGCTCTTGACTCCGCAAACCGAGGTCGGCATTTTCGAAGCAGGCATTTCGCAAGTAGGGGAGATGCAGGCGTTGCGCGCCATTGTGCAACCCACCATCGGGATAATGACCAATATTGGCGAGGCGCACCAAGAGAACTTTGCTACGCGTGAAGAAAAGTGCTTGGAGAAACTTGCGCTCTTCCAAGATACCGAAGTGCTTATTTATTGTGCCGATGATGACGTGGTGGCAAATGGTGTTGCGGCTATGGGGTATGCAGGAAAATCGTTTGCTTGGTCGCTCTGCGGAAATGCTGCGGCTGCCGTGCAAGTGTCTGCTCTACAAAATGATGCGCGCACGACGCATATCACTTATACCTACGAGGGCGTAACCCACTCGTTTGTCCTTCCCTTTATCGATGCCGCATCGCTTCAAAATGCGCTTCACAGCCTTGCCGCTTGCTTGTTGTTAGGCATTCCCCATGAGGCAATCGCGCAGGGCATGGAAACACTTGAACCTGTGGCGATGCGCCTTGAGGTGAAGCAGGGTATGCGTGGGTGTATGATCATCAACGACTGTTACAATTCCGATATAAACTCACTCGACATTGCCCTTGACTTTGCCGCGCGTCGCTTTGCACAAACAGCGGCGCTGCGGCGTGTGCTCGTGTTGAGCGACATGGAGCAAACGGGACTCCCTGCTGCCGAACTTTACGACCGTGTGGCACAAATGGTGTCGGGGCGCGGAGTGGACTATATCATTGGTGTGGGCACTGAAATCTCGGCGGCGCACGCGTGCTTTACGGTGCCGAAACGCTTCTTCCCTTCTGTAGAAAAATTGTTGGAAAGTGGGGCGCTCGCCGAATTGCAAAACGATGTCGTGCTGCTTAAGGGGTCGCGACGTGCGGGGTTTGAACGCATTGCTGAAGCGCTTGCGCAGAAGGTGCACGAAACAACGCTCGAGGTAAACCTTGAAGCGGTGGGGCAGAACCTCTCTTATTACCGCTCTATGCTTCCCGAAACGACGAAGATGGTGTGCATGATCAAGGCTTCAGCATACGGTTCGGGAGCCGTGGAGATTGCAAAAACTCTGCAGGAGCGTGGAGTGGACTACCTCGCGGTGGCTGTGGCGGATGAGGGGGTAGAACTCCGTGCGGCGGGTATTACGGGAAACATCATTGTGATGAATCCCGAGATGAACTCCTTTGCCACACTTTTTGCCCACCGCCTCGAACCCGAAGTGTATAGTTTCGGACTTCTTGACGCCCTCATCCATGCCGCCGAACATGAGGGTATTACGAATTTCCCCGTACACATTAAATTGGATACGGGTATGACCCGTCTGGGCTTCCATCCCGAGCATGATATGGATGCCTTGATACAGCGCTTGAGTCGCCAGTCGGCGGTGCTTCCTCGCTCCGTGTTCTCTCATTTTGCAGGTAGTGACAGTATCGACTTTGACGAATATACGAAGCGTCAGTTTGAACTTTTTGATGCCGCAAGCAAGCGCCTGCAGGGGGCGTGCGCTCACAAAGTGTTGCGCCACATCTGCAACAGTGCGGCGATTGAGCGCTTCCCCGAGTACCACTTGGATATGGTGCGCCTCGGCCTTGGTCTTTACGGTATTTCACCTATTGACAATCGTACGCTTCACAATGTGGCGACCTTGAAAACGACCATCCTTCAGATTCGTGAGGTGGACGCCGATACGACGGTGGGCTATAGTCGCCGTGGTACGCTCCAGCGTCCCTCGCGCATTGCTGCTTTACCCATTGGTTATGCCGACGGACTCAATCGCCGCTTGGGCAATGGGCGTGGTTATTGTTTGGTCAATGGGCTGCAAGCACCTTATGTGGGCAACATTTGCATGGATGTCTGCATGATTGACGTGACCGACATTCCCTGTCGTGAAGGCGATGCCGTAGAAATCTTTGGCGACAACCTCCCCGTTGCCCAACTCGCCGAGTGGCTCGACACTATCCCTTACGAAGTGCTTACCTCGGTGAGCGAACGCGTGAAGCGTGTGTATGTGTGTTAAATTAGTAGACAAGTAAACGAGGTACGAGTAGACGAGAGAGTCAGTGAGGCAAAACTTTTTCTATCAGTAGACAAGTTAACGAGGTACGAGTAGACGAGAATGTCAGTGAAGTAAAACTTCTTCTATCAGTAGACAAGTAAACGAGGTACGAGTAGACGAGATAGTCACCGAGTAAATGTCCCGCATGGTCTTTCTCCTTTCTCCTTTCTCCTTTCTCCTTTCTTATTTCCCCATGGAGTGGCTAAAAATTAAAACAAGTACAGAACTGGTGCGTGTGCGCGCCGATGAAATAGTGTATGTGCGTGCCGATGGTAATTATTCAGACCTCATGCTGACCAGCGGAAGGAAACTCACGTTGACCTTCCAGTTGCATTTTTTTGATGAGTGTTTTAAACAACTTCAAAACAATACCTTCGTGCGTGTTGGGCGCAGTTATATTGTAAACAAACGCTACATCTTTGTGATCAATCCCAAAAGACGCCAACTATCGTTTACGGGGCAGTTGTTGAAAACGGATATTGAACCCTTGGACATTGCTCCAGATGCCTTGAAGACATTGATGGATGAATTAGTAAAAGAGAAAGGAGGAACAGCTGATGGAAAATAAAGATTATAGGGAGTTGCAGGATGCACCAGAAGTGCCTGTGATTATCATTGAACGTGATGACGAACCCGAATTTTCAGTGACCACTCAAAATGAGGAGTTCCTTGCTCAATACCATGAACCCCGTCGTTCAAACAAAAAAGGATGGGTGAAATGGATGGTGTGGGGTATCGTCGTTGTGGTGGTGCTCTGTGGCATCTTTGCAGGGTATAGATATTGGGCGCACTATTATAATTTAGGTGTCCGAATTTCCGTTTCCCCTGAGGAGAATATTGAGAAACTCAAGCAAACGCCCGAGGCAGAAACGCCCTTCGTGGAAATGAAAAGCGATAGTGTTTTAGGTGTGGCGTTGGATATTTTCGCGATTCATGGCCTGCAAGGGACGATAGAATTTCAGGAACCCGATACTGCTGATACCTCCGTGTATCTGTATTGTCGTTCTTCAGATTTTAAGGCTGATGGTCGCTATATCGGTACGCTCGTGAGCAAGGGTATTCAGATGTCGAACGACAACCAACGCTTGGGGTATATGGCTATGGCGAATGGTGTGAACGTTATCGGCATAGCGCGTAGTGAGGCTGTGAAGGATTATGTAATAGAGCAGCGCGGTAGTTACTTCCGCCAATTCGTGCTGGTTAGTGATGGTGAACTTCCTCCGCGTTTCCATTTGCATGGTAAGGTAGAACGTTGCGCAATAGGACGTATGGGCGACCGCTTGTATTACATCACGTCGCGCCATAAGGAAACGATGTGGAGTTTTGCCGATGCCCTGCGTGAGTATGGTTTCACGGACGCCATCTACATCACAGGCGGTAAAGATTATACTTTCTACCGCGACCAAAATGGGGTGCGCCACGACATTCACAACGTGGCAGACTACCCCCACAAAAAGTGGAAGGGCATCATCCCTTGGTTGGTGTTTAGAAAAAGTGGGGAGTAATCTCCAAAATCTCCAAAGAAAATTGAAGGTGTGTCACAATGATGGCACACCTTTTTTATTTTATTGAAGGGCAAAGTCATTCCAATTTCCACGCCCGGTAATTTTTTTCTCGGCATGAAAATAAATTTTTTCGGCATAAAAATGAATTTTCTCGGCATAAAAATGAATTTTCTCGGCATGAAAATTTTTGTAGAGTAGTTGTTCTTTTATCCTTACCCTTTACTCTTTTATCTTTACCCTTCCAAAAACCTTCTGTCCCTCTATTTCGTACACCAAACTGGGTAGTTCATACAACGAGCACGTTAATTTTTGTATACTGCGTGTAGAGTCCCTAATTTTGCACTACAAATCAGGTCTGCTTATCTTCCCCCTCATAACTTCCCAACGAACCAAAGGTTCCTCCCAACCTTATAACCTTAAAACCTTATAACCTTATTTATAACCTCAACAAACTATGAACGTAGCAAATCCCCAAATCCTCACTTGTCCCTTCTGTGGCGAGAAGAAAGAAATCATGTGTCTCATGTCTGGTAACACTATTGGAGCCAAGGTCTGGTCAGACAATAAATGTATCTACCCCATGTATCCAGAAATCTCTCTTGTTCAGAAATGCCCCCATTGCGGAAAGTTTTATATCAGAACAAGACAGGAAGCCGTTTGGGCAGAAACAGGTTATTCCTTTGAGCAGGGACTCCTGACTTACGAAGAAATGAAGCAGGCGTTCGCCCAACTCATGGAAGCAGGCGACTTGACTCATGACGAAGAAATTAATGTGCGCATGATGCTTCACTATGCGCATAATGATAACTTTAGAGGCGAACAGACCTATGAATTTACTGATGACGACCTCAAGTTGTTCCGCGAAAATGCCCTGTGGTTGATTAAGAATATTATTACTGACAATGTCATGAAGGCAGAATTTTATCGCGAAATCGGAGAATTTGAAAAGGCGAAAAGCATTCTTGATGAAGTGCTTGTAAGCGATGATTTCTATAAATCACTTGTTGAACGCATACAAGAAAGAATTGCGAATCGCGATAGCGCAGTGTTCCAACTTTATTGATTTAGGCGTCCTTCCCCTTGCCCACTTTTTTAGGTGAAATAATTGTAACTCCATGTTAGGGTGTCGTTCCGCTTTAATGACGCTGAAGGCGTCACCGCTCGGTAACCGGGGTGTTTGAGCGGAGCGAATACCCCTGGTAGCGGAATGTAATGGACTGCACCCTGAATGGGTGCCCCAACAATAGGGTGACTGGAAAGTGGACCATATTATTTCCTTTCTTACTTACTAAATGAATAAAAAACGTTTTATCTCCTCCTCCTTGCTCGCCCTCCT
Organism: Alloprevotella sp.; assembly: GCA_045656425.1. Classification (GTDB taxonomy): domain Bacteria; phylum Bacteroidota; class Bacteroidia; order Bacteroidales; family Bacteroidaceae; genus Alloprevotella. Next base: position 36,732 of record JAZORE010000026.1, on the reverse strand, counting down.
CTTGGTGGGATTAGTCGCGATGTACGTAAATTGTTCCTACGTGCCTGAGTTTAACGGCATTGATATTTCTCACCACAACCGTATGGATTGGAAGAAAATTAAAGCAGATGAGGATATCAAGTTCTGTTACATTAAGGCCACAGAGGGAAAATCGTTTCGTGACCCGATGTGCCAGAACCATGCGAAGCGGGCGCACGAGAATGGACTCCTTGTAGGACTTTACCATTATTTCCGAACGGACGTCAGTGCCCAGCAACAGTTTGAGAACTTCAAACGAGTGTATGAAAGCGTCCCTTCTGAGTTGATACCCGTGATTGACGTGGAGGAGAATGGAAACAACTTTCGCAACACCTCAAATTTGAACGACAAGTTGGAGCAACTCATCGCCCTCTTTGAAAAAGAATACGGTTGCAAACCCATTATCTATCTCGGTTCCTTCTGTTGTTGGAAGGTCATCCCCACGGTCTACGACTGCCCCATCTGGTTGCGCTTCCTAAAGATCTACCACATCATTCCGAACACGACCATCAAACAAGCAGCGATTGTGGATAATCTGGACAGAAATTATTGTAAGGACATTGATGCGATAGTCTTGAAGAAGTAAAATGTTTTTTTGAAGAGATACAACTATGCAAAATCAAAAATTACAACGATTCATGAACTTCTTAAAATGGTTCCTGTTATGGGCGGTAATCCCCCCACTTTGGGCAATCTTAATCCGCAAGAAGGGGATGAAGAAACGATGGATTATCCCGCTCATGTTACTCTCTCCCGTGAGTGTATACATCTGGGGAATCATTCTGATTATAGTCCTGTTCTTCCTCCTATCTTTTCTCCATACTGAGGAGTTTTCCAAAATCAAAACCCTTGAAACACGCGAGGATATATGCGTACTGACGGAGATGACGGACTTCCCTGAGTTTACGTTTGAAGGGCGCTCCGACGATCCTTGGAACTACCAAACCTGGTCTTACTTTACGTTCAAAGATTCCCTCACCGAAGCCCAGCAAAAACGCTTCACAGAAACATGCCGCGATTTCAATAATGCCCGTTGGGAGCAGACGGACACAGCCTCTTGGAGGTGCGTGAGCAACAATGTAGAAATGACCGTACGCAAAGACGGGTTTACCATAAACGAAAGCCATATGGGGATGGGCGTGGACTCTCTCTCCATCCTCGGTCTTATCCTCCCGCCTCATGAAATGGTGAGTAAAACCCACTGGATAGTAGGCCCTGATTATACGAACAACTTCGTAATCAAATTACACCAATCCCCCCGCCCCTCCTTCTACAAACACTGGACCTACGACTCAAAGAATCAAGTCTACACCTTTGAAACCAGAGACGAACACAACAACGAATGGTTTTTAAGAACGCAAAAGGGTAGTAAGGTCATACGCATAACTTACACAGACTTTTAGAGGAAAAACTGGGACTTCCGCTTTATCATTCATAAGATAAAAATAAGTGTCCCTTAAAGAAATTTAAGATTTGTTGGTATTTTAGAAAAAATATCCTAAATTTGCCCTTGACTTAGACACTCTTTCAGGGTGGAAGAGTCATTACATCGATGGAAAGACGAATGAGAGAAATGGAGTTGTCACTTCACGAATCTCAGGAGTCAGCAAAAAGGCGTTTTCAAACGTTATCTTCTACTATCAAACTTCGCAACTTTGACCCAGTACAAGAAGATACCGCAACGAAGCGTCCATGCAAGGTGTATTGTGGCTGTATGCCCGAGAGTCAGCAACGACTCTCGGCATACTACATTATAATACGCATTGACGTGGGTCGACTGAGTTGTTTATCCTTGTACACGGCAATGCGAAGGCCAGATAGTGGGATAACAACGAAGTTCTCCCACGTTTTTTTTGTGTTTAATATGCTAAATCAAAAGTAGTTTACATTCAAATATAAGTACACAACTTATTAATGGGAGATTGGTTAAGTTGTGCACAATAAATAATCTTATGGGACAGAATAATTATGTGAAAATCTTTTCCATCTGTGCTTTTGTAGCATTTGCTACGGTGAGTTGTTGGGCTACAGCAGAATCTCTGCATCTTTTGTTGCCAGCTTTACCTTTAGCTTTATCATGGATCATCACAATTGGATTCTTTGTGATAGCGTCATTGGGTTCAAAAATGATTGTCGATAGTTTGAACCAAAACATCTATTTGGAAAAGAGAGGGCTTCACCTTGTTGGAGGTTTAATACTATTGTTAGTTTTTTGGCTAATTTGCAGTATGCCTACCAATACGCATACATTCTTTTATCGTAATTGTATCACGGATGTAACACTTGATGACCTTAAGAACACAGAAGGATACTTGAATGAGATTAGGGATAATACATTTGCAGAAGAAAAGTTCCGCATACAATGCGCAGAACTTAAAACTAAGGTACATGCAAAGTTAGAAGATTTACGACTAGAAATAGAAGGACCAGATCCTGGGGACGGGTCTAAGGCTCAGAATATTCTGGTAGAAATATCACAACTATTAAAATGTGCCGTCATCAATAAAATAGATGGTCCAACTGCAACAAAGAAACAACGTACTCAATTGGTAAACGCTTATAGAGTAAAAATCTTAGAGCAATTAAAAAATCGTGAGGCGGCTATTTATTTGGAATTGGTTGATGAAAAGAAAGTTGCTCAGGCAAAGAAAGATGCAACTAATGACTTGAAGAAAGTACAGAGTGCTATTGAAGGTCTGAATGAAATGAGAACCAATGGCGTTCAAGATGATGCTACTATCAATGAGGCTAATGGTATTCTAAAGGGTGCATACTCAACAATTAAGAATTACTCTAATATGGTAGTCTTTAAGTCTGATGCCGATAAGGATGCGTATACAGCAGAAAATCAAGTAACCAAAACGACCAGACTTCTCTCGGTAATTGATACTTGGATTGACTTTGTTAATGGTAAATTCGCTGGTCGTGGATTTATCTTTTGGATTATAGTTTCAATCTTAGTGGATGTGGCAGCATTTGTCTTCTTTGATATTGCATTTAAGAAATCAGATTATTAACATAACCTAAATAATTTATTATTATGTCAGAATCAAATGAATTGAACTTCGGTTTGCCTTTAGAGGAAGAAGTTGAAAATGTAGCAGAAGAAACAGTCGATTTGGACTTGTTAAATAATGATAGTTCAGAGGAAGAAGAACAAAAAATTAAAGGTCTTACAAAGGAAGAGTATAATGACCCTAACCAAATTCGAGTTACAATTGCAGATAGCCAAGCTCCTTTAATTGTGTTATTTGGTCCTCCTGCCTGTGGTAAGACCATGACCCTTGTGCGTCTTGCAAGATATCTCAATAAAAATGGATACAAGATTTCCCCTATCAAAACGTTCCGTCCAAGTGATGACCATAATTATGTGGAACTCTGTAAACCAGAGAACTTCAATAAAATTATCAACTCCCCAGATGCAGCTAATTCTACGGCAAATGTTAGTTTTATGTTGGTTGAGGTAATCAAGGATGGTAAACGTCTCTGCCAGATATTGGAGTCTCCTGGTGAATTCTTGTTCAACCCAAATAAACCAAGTGAACCTTTCCCAAGTTATGTGAATACGATTATTCATAGTAATAATAGAAAACTTTGGGCTGTTATGGTTGAGCCAGATTGGAGGGATCGAGAAGACCGAATCAATTATGTTACAAGGATAAATGATTTGTATAGACAGATGGATAGTAGGGATAAGACATTGTTTATCTTTAATAAAATAGATAAAACTAATTTCATTAGGCAGAGAGGTCAGGTTAATATATCACAAGCACAGTCTGAAATTAGAAACCAATATCCTGGTATTTTTGAGACATTTAAGAATCAGAATCCAATAACGAAGTTGTGGAAGGATTACCGTTGCGGTTTTGTTCCATTCCAAACAGGTACTTATACCAAAACAAACAAAACGGATAAGAAGGGTAATACCATATACAGTTTCCAAGAAGGGACAGACTATTTTCCTCAAATGTTGTGGAACGAAATTAAGAAGAGCATAACTGGTTAAAAATCCAATGCCATGACGGTAGATTTAATTATACATGGTGTCCCCAATGGACACGATATGTGGGGTGTCAGCGATGACACCCACTATTTCTCTACATTCTATATTCAAAAGGAAGAAAAAGAATATATGTCCGTAGAGACTAGAAAATCAGCAGGTAAATCTTATTGCTATTACAACTATCTTAAATATAATGGTGTAACAGCATCTGACGAACGAGCTGGTTCTTATATTGGGATTACACTAAGATTTGACTATTACTACAAAGACATCCTTAATGTGTTCCATTTATGTGAAATAGTTTACAATCAACTGCTTGATACAATTCTTAATAAAAACGGTAATAATGTAAAATATAAAGTTGTACGCTTTGAAGACGCTGAACGAGAACTTAACGAGATTAAGAAAAAAGTTGTAAGCATCATCAACCTCTCTGCAACAGCAAAGGATTTTACTGCAATCAATGATTCGTTCTTCAATAATGAGGGAAAGACGATTAAAGCCTTTTTATTGGATTGTACACCTGAAAATGTATTTCAAGCTTTAGTTAAAACAGGTAAGGTTGATATCTCAAAATACTATCCTTCACTGAATGAAGCAAAGAAGGTAAAAGTGCTTGAAGAACAACATGCCAATAATTTAATTTTGAAAGACAGGGAGTTGCAAAATGCTCAAAAGCAAAACGAAGACTTGGCACAGCAACGCAACAAACTCACGTCTGATTTAGAGCAGAAAAATAGTTTGTTAGATCAACTTAACAAACAGATTGTTGATAAGGATAACATTATCAAAAGAAACGAATCTGCTATCAAGGAGGTTACAGACTTAAAGAAGAAGATCCAAACGCTCAATAATGATTTGCAAGAAAAATCAAAGGAAGTCGAACGCTTGAAATCTGACTTACAGAAATATAAGAACAATAGGAATGTTTCAGAATTGATTAAGGATATAAAGGAACCACTTCAACAATTAGCAACCGTTGTAGGGAGACAATCTTCATCGTTACATGAAAATAGTTTTCCGACTACGAGTCAAACTTATCAAAGAACTGACAAACAGAATAAAAAGTGGAATAGCCTTCGGAACCTCCCTCTGGAGAAAATTTCAAAAATAATATTGCTGACACTTATTTTGGGTCTCTCTGTCTTTTGTGCTTATAAACTTCATGCTTTAAGTAAAAATCCTGTAGGAATTAAGCAATCCTCTTACATACCCCCAATTGCAGAACATAGTGAAAAGAGTGAGAGCAAAGTTTCTGTAGGTGAAACTATAAAAACAGATAGTCTGAGTGATTCAATACAAACAAGTAACAATCCCAATGAATAGAATACTTTTTTATGTGTTTACAGTATTAGGTTTAACCTTGCTACCCTCATGTGGTAGTGAGGTTAAACGTTCTGTATATATAACAGATGTTGATTCAGATGTAACTAATGAAGAACAAGTTGAAGTTCCTATGTAGAAAAAGGCGGAGTAAAATTCGTGCATGTTAAAGTTAATGGTGTTGGTTGGGATATGATTTTTGATACAGGTTGCTCATCAACCTTATTATCTTTGTCAGAAGCAAGATATCTTGCAGAAAAAGGATTGCTCAGACAAGAAGATGTTCTTGGTGTGGGACAGAGTCAAATTGCAGACGGAAGCGTCGTGGAAAACATGGTGGTTAATTTGCGTAAGGTCAGCATTATTGCAGAAGGAGGTAATACTATTGACTGCTATGATGTAACAGCAACGATTGCCACAAATATTGAAGCACCATTACTTTTAGGTAATGAGGTCTTAGATAAAGTTGCCTACGACTATACCATTGACAATACTAAAAATGTTATTCTCTTTAATGTGAAGTAACTGTGAATACAACTATTTATCTTTTGGGGAAATTTGACGGAAGAATCACATCTAATGTAACAGATTACACATCTTCTATTTTTGAAAATTTCATAAACAAAGCGAATGCAGAAACTCAACTTATAATTCATCGTAGTAGCGATATTATGAGTTATGGTTATGTGAGACGCGTACAAGACGGAAATCTGTTTGGAATATGTGTGCAACTGAATGGTATGTTCTGTTCTAACATTGATGGGTTGTTTGATTTATTTGAGAACACTATTGCTAACATTACAATTAAAGGGGAACTTTTAAAACTGAATCGTGAAGGTAACTTGGTTGCAGAGATTAAAGACTTTACTCAGCATGCAGAGGTGATAAGCAGAGTAATTAATCAATGCTCAAATGACTTTTCGTTGTTATTGTCATCATGCCAACAACTTCCTCCTATAAATTTTAACACGGTTGATACAGACGTTCAATCCTTCATTGTTGGAGAAAATGCGAAAATTGTTGAAGCGTCAATGATGAACGGATATACCTTTGTGTACAAAGCAAATGATTTCGATACTATTGCATTAAGTGGCTATCGTTCAATATTATATAATCTGAACAAAGAAAACGAAGAGAATATTAAATCCATTAAGGAACTCAAACGTAAACTTGCAGAGAGTAGTCGACGCGAGAAAAGATTGGGCCTTGTAATGGTGTTAGGAAGTATTATCTTTTTTGGTATTATAATATTTATCAATGCTATAAAAGGAAAAGATCAGGTTATCCAAGAACGTGAAGAAACGATTGGACAATATGATGAGGCACTGGAAAAGTCTGAGCGTACAAATGTGCAACTTCAAGAAGAAAACAAAAACACTCAGCGCCAATTAGGTAATTTGAAAGATGAACGTGCTCTTTTGAAGGATAGTTTAATGGTGCTGAATAATCGAACCAAGACTTTGACTAATCAAAACACTCAACTTGAAAATCAGAATAGAGAATTTAACATACAATTATCCAAGTTGAGAACGGAGTGCACCAATCTTAGAAATGAGAATAACAGATATAGTTCGGAAACTAATACGCTTAGGAATGACCTTTATAAAAAGAGGAACGAGTATAATGAATTATATCGAAAATACAGTTCTTTAAGTTCATCTTACAATACTTTGGAGATAAAATATTATTCAACGAAGGAAGGCAAGAAGGAGAAGAAAAAACGATGAAGTAGTCCCTTTAGGGTAAATTCTTATATAGGACTCATGTCCATATTAAGTGCTTATTTTTACAATCGGCCTCCTTCCCCTTTTGTGGGGAGGTGGGGAGTAGGTTCTTTTGCGATACAAACGTGATATATGAAAAAGAGAATCATTATAGTAGTATTGTTGGGGATTGCCTTATTGGGGGGAATTGTTTTTTTCTATATAAACTTCTTTCCCTATAAAAACAAATCTGTTAAAGTTGGAGAACTTAACTATGCTTCGCTGTTTAATGATTTGAACAGAGTTCAGTTAAAAGCGGCTACACAGTTGGGACTTGAGAAACCCTTAAAGAATAGGAAGGATGCACAGCTTGTGAAAGGTGGTTTAGTTAGAATTAGAGATAACAATCATTATAGCATAGCAAAACTTACGCACTCTATTCCTTATTTGACTGAAGGGGCTGCAGAACTCCTTGACATGATTGGTAAGAACTTCTTGGATTCCTTAGAAAGCAAAGGGCTGAATCCTAATAAAATTATAGTGACGTCCGTGCTTAGAACACAAGAGGATATTAAGAACCTTCAGAAGTCTGGTAACCCTAATGCTGTCAAGAACTCTGCTCATTGTTATGCAACCACCTTTGATATAACCTATGCTCGCTACGACAAAACCCAAACCAAACAATTCCGTTTCTGTGAATCTGTGAGAACTAAAACTTTAAAATGGGTCTTGGGAGAGGTGCTTCGAGATTTGCGGAACCAAAATAAATGCTATGTAAAGTATGAGGTAAAACAACGGTGTTTTCATATAACTACAAGAATATAAATTCTCAGTTCATACAACAACCCAAGGAGTTCGTACAACGGACTCCTTTTTATTTTTCCTTGAGGTGGGGAGTGGGTAATTTTGCAATACAAAAATCAAATGATTGTTAATTTAATTGTTATTTAATACATAGAACTATGAAGAAAAGTTTGAAAGTTACGTTGTGTGTCGTTGCGCTTTTAGCGGTGTCGGTTACAAGTTTGTTTGGCTGTATGGTTACGGAGGAGATGACGAAGCGGACGGAGATGCCGACGGATGTGCGTGAGGGGGATGTGATTTTTCAAGAGTCGAAGTCTCAGCAGTCGCCGCTTATTAAATGGGGGACTCGCTCACACATTACGCACTGCGGTGTTATCGTGATGAAGGGCGGTAAACCTTATGTGTTGGAGACGCTGAAGACGTTGAAATTGACTCCGCTCCGCCAGTTTATCAATCGTGCCGATGGGTATTGGTTGAAGCGCCCGAAGCATGCGGAGAATATCAAGATTAAGTATCGCCAGTATTTGGGTAAACCGTACGACTTGGGATTTAAGAAGGACAACGGGATTTACTATTGCTCGGAGTTGGTGTACGACATTTACCAGAAGCAACTGGGCATCGAACTCTGTGAGATGAAGCAGGTGAGTGATTACTTGATTTTGGGAACGAACAATATTCCTAAGATTAAGAAGGCGATGAAACGCCGTGGCATCACTATGGATCAGGAGGTTGTTGCTCCTAAGGATATTTTTTATTCGGATGAACTGAGAACGGTGAACGATTAACGAATAAGGGTTAACGCATCCCCTCACCATTCTCCATTCACCGTTAACCGTTAATCTTTTTCCTCACAACCTCACAACCTTATTCATTATGAAAATATTTTTCAAACGATTCACGCTTACCGCACTCATTATCCTTGGTATTGGTTTTCTTATTCCTCAAAACCTGAAGATGCCCGTTGTTGGTGCGGGTTCTCATAGTTATAACCACGAGACTTTTTGGTACGAAGGGTGGGGGAGTTCCATTGTTCATAAGGGTGTTGATATTTTTGCCCGAAAGGGGATTCGGATAAATTCGGCAACGATGGGACTCGTGCTTGCCACGGGTGAACTGGGAAAGGGCGGTAAATACGTGTTGATTCTCGGACCTAAATGGCGCGTGCATTATTATGCGCACCTTAATGAGATTACCACCTCACCCCTTGCCTTCGTCACTCAAAATACGCAAATTGGTACGGTGGGCAATTCGGGGAATGCAAAATCTACTCCCGCACACTTGCATTACTCCATCGTGACAAAAGTGCCTTATCCCTGGCGAATTGATGACGCGCCGTTAGGATGGCAAAAGATGTTTTACCTGAATCCTATTGATTATTTGGAGGGGTAAGTAAACACAGAAAGTTTCGCCAAAAGATTCTATGATGTCTGTGTGCAAATATATTTTGACATAAGAACAAAAGAACATAATGCTTTGCGCCCTTTGCGCCTTTGCGTGAGAATAAAAATATGTACTTATGCTCTTATGTCAAAACAATAAATATAGCGCCTTCCTATCATCTGCGGAGACGCCATGGTATGACGTCTCTACTTTCAAACGTATAAATTTCTAATCTGGCAATTATGAAACACATCATTAAAATCATTCTAACCACCCTTCTGGTTGTCCTGTTCCTCCTCCTCGCCTCGTGGTTTTACCGCATCCTCGTCTTGATTCTGCTTGCCCGTGTGTGGCGTGAGCGCATTAAGGAGGTGCGTCCGTGGGCGTTTAAGGTGGTGATGTGGGGGATGGTTGTGGGGTTGTTTGTTACTCTTCCGCGTTACCGTTACGACACGAACGACCGCGTGCGCCTCATTTATCAGGATAAGGAGGGGAATCCCAAACTTCCGCCCTTGACGCATTGGGCATTTAACGCGCTCTTCCCCGAGGAAGAAATCTGCAACGCGGGAATTATTGGTGGGGCATTACTGCCTGAAATAATCCCCATAAACGGGTGGATCATGAAGGATTTCCGTCGCGACTTATGGCAGGGGAAACTCCTTAATTTCTATGCGCCTTATAGCAATCTGAATTGGAACTTGAACTTTCCCATGTCGGGCACTACGGCGCAGTTGTTTCGCGAGGCGGGCGTGGACAACGAGCAGTCGGTTTACGTAATCCGTCCTAAGGATTATGACGAGGATAAGGAATATCCCGTCGTGTTCTTCATGCATGGTTATTTAGGTAACTGGAAACTCTACAACGGCATTATTAAGGACCTTGACAACTGTATTGTCATGGGAGTCGGCACACGCGACCTTTCGGGAATTTTCTCGCATAAGGACATTTCCGAACTCTTTACCCGTCAACTTCCCTTTCTTGAGAAATTGGGCATGAAGGCTGATAAGGATAACTTGCACATCATCGGACTCTCGAATGGCGGTAGCGCCGTGAATGTGGCATACAATAGTTTCTCTCGTAAGTTTAAGACCATCACCTTTATCTCAACGGGTATCTACCAAACTTATCCCATCCGCAGCAAGGTGTTGCTCATTGGTGGTGGCAAGGATCCCTCTTCGGGTTCTATGCCCGGTGCTTACAACCGCTTGAAGCGTAACGGTACGAAGGTTGATAAATACTGGCAGGAGGATGAAGGGCATTTCATTTTTGTCAATGACCGCAACGAGATCGTGGAGTTTTTGAATAGGAATATCCATTCGTAAATATGAACGTAGGTGAATGTACTTGTGTGAAGTGCAAATCGGGTTCTTAACAACATATAAGAGGCAGGTCCATCTCATGAACCTGCCTCTTATATAATTTGTATGGCATTATTTAGAGCGAAATCTAACGCTCAAAAAGTGCTGTTATTTTACTACCATCTTCTTGCCGTTCTTGATATAAACTCCGCTTGTGGGCTGAGCGATACGGCGACCGCTGAGGTCGTAGATGGGAGTTGTAACCGTTTCATTTACGATAGGAGTAGTGATGGCTGTAGTCTCCTTGTCTTGAAGGTAGTAGAACGTGATAACACCTTCATTTTCAGAAATGTCATAAATAGGCTTTTCTAACAAACCGCCAGTGTAGAGTGTAGTAGCGGGAACTGAAGTCGAAGTGAGGTTAAAGTTTTGAGCAATACCAGGATAGAGGTCGCCCTTATAGTCGTTCCATCCCGTCATTGTGCGACGACTTTGCTTGAGGTTGTCCGCAGGAACATAACTCATGCGCTGGTGATTTTCCGTATTGTTGGGGGTGTTATTTTTCCATGCAGAAGCACTATAATCTACATGAAGCACCAACATACCTGTGCCCAAGAAACCGGGGTGCCAAGTTGAGGGTTGTCGGTTTTCAAGAATGTAGTATTCTGTCGTGCTTGAGGGATTGCGAAGAATGTATGCCTTAGGGGTGTCTGTATTGGTGTCAATGCCACAAAGGTCTACTTGTCCCCTTTGTTCTTCTGTAAGTTCTGTGAGCTCCAACCAACCAAGGTAGCAACGTTCGTAGGCTGTGTATGACACGGGAGCATAACCATCATACGCATACTGACCATAGTCCATAATTGACCAGAAGTCCATAGAGAGCAAGCGTTCTGAAATATCCGCATTGGAACCTGTATAGTAGAAGTCTGGGAGTCCAAGGGCGTGGCTGAACTCATGGCAGAAAATTCCGATACCATCAAGTTGCGCACCTGTTACAACGATATTTTCTTCTTCATCATAACCATAGTTCTGGAAAATTTCATTACCAACGAAGTATGATTTGAACTTTACCCCGCCTATTGTGGTAGAACTCATGGGGGCAAAGTGTGCCCAAAGGTAGTCTTCGCAACCTTCTTCAAATGCTGAGTGTTCACCAGGACCAGCATAGTAGAGGCTCACCAAGGGAAGTTCGCCATCAGTAGCGTATTTGCTGAAATCAGCCCCAGCATCCATAGCCTTTTGAATGGCTTCTTTCACAAAGGTAAGACGTTTGGCATCAATGCTACCGTTTGCGGCATTCTTACCATAGTAGGCATAATTATAATCAAGTTGCACCTTTGCTACGACCTCAAACGAAGGAGAAAAGAGACCTCCTGACTGTGCTTCATAAAAGTCCTTCACACTGCCCTTGGTCATATCTTCGTCACAATATCCCTTTTCGTTGAAGAGGCGTGTGAGTTTTTCTTGAGTAGTGCCTTCTGCAAATTGCTTATCTGCAAATTCTACCATGATTACAGGGATGGTGGGTGTACCGACAGACTTTACGCAACCCAATGCAGATGTGCCGTAAGTTCCAAGTCCGTCTGCATTCACAGCGCTTGCGTTACGCGTAGAGGGGAGTAGGGCGGGGGTATAGGTGGCGTGCAATAAGTTGGCAACCTCAGTTGATGACGTCATGAAATTAGCCTTCAACTGTACCTTTGAATTGGTTGCAAGTGTTGTAGAAGCAATTGCGCGACCGTTCTGTTCCACTACATAGCAAAGGTCTCCCTTCTCATTTGCCAAAAGGGGCGTTCCATTTTCAAGTGTGTACATCACAAAATTGCCATCACCATGCTTGCTTACGGTGAGCACTTCGCCGTTACTTTGCTTGTGCGTAAAGGTGCGGCGAATGGGAGGAGTGGCAATTGCCAACTGCGCTGTGAAGAGCGCAAGGAGGAGTGAAAGTGTAAAATTTCTCATATTCAGATTTTTGTATTTCGTGCAAAGATACGAAAACCTTTTTTAATGTAAACGGCATTGTCTTAAATAATTATATGAGGGACTACAAAACGGATTTTGAGGACTCATTTTGTTAATAAATATTTACGCATGTCGGATTTTCCGATTATCTTTGCAATCCATGACTATTTAATTTTTAACCCTCCATACTTATGGACCAATTTTTTTACTTTGGAATCTTAGCATTCCTCTTCCTATTGGCCACGTTTGATTTGTCGATTGGTGTGGCCAACGATGCCGTAAACTTTATGAGCCCTGCCGTTGGTGCCAAGGTGGCAAAGTTTAGAACGGCACTCATTGTTGCTGCTGTCGGTATCTTTGTGGGTGCCACCACCTCCAGTGGAATGATGGATATCGCCCGACACGGGATTATGCAACCGCAACATTACTACCTGGTAGACGTAATGTGTGTGTTCTTAGCAGTCTCTGCCACCGACGTTATCCTAATGGATATTTTCAACACCCTTGGACTCCCCACGTCAACCACCGTCTCCATGGTGTTCGGCCTCTTTGGGGCAACTACCGCTCTGGCACTGACAAAAATCATTGGTGATGGCATGTCTTACGGCGACCTTATCAACACTGACAAGGCATTGACCGTGATTATCAGTATCTTCCTAAGTGTGGCAATCGCCTTTGTCATCGGTTTGATTGTGATGTGGATTTCCCGCGTGGTGTTCACGTTCAATTATAAGAAGAATTTGAAGTGGGGTATCGCCGTGTTCGGTGGTGCGAGTATCACTTCTATTTTTTACTTCCTCCTTGTGAGTGGTTTGAAGAACTCTAAGCTCCTCATTTCCATCAATCCTGAGTGGACACCTGCCTATATGGATGAACACAAGTTGGTGATTCTTGGCGTGTGCTTCGTGGTATTTACGGTGCTCGTAGAAATCCTTCACCTCCTCAAGGTGAACATTTTCAAGCTCATCGTGCTCTTTGGAACCTTCGCCCTTGCGATGGCGTTTGCCGGCAATGACTTGGTGAACTTCATCGGGGTGCCTCTCGCAGGTCTTGAATCTGTGTTGATGTGGTCAGATGCGGGTTATCCCGATCCCTCAACGTTCCGCATGGATGCCCTTTCTGGTCCCTCTACGCAACCCTTCTTTGTGGGTGCAAAGCCTTGGTTCTTAGTGGTTGCAGGTGTGATTATGACCATCGCCATTATGACGTCTAAGAAGGCGCGTAAGGTGATTGAAAATACCAATAATTTGAGCCGTCAGGACGATGGTGAAGAGGTGTTCTCAAGTTCAAAACTCGCCCGTAAGACGGTACGCAGCGTACTCACTTCTACAGCTTTCGTGAGTCACTATGTGCCCAAGAAGGTTACGGATTGGATCAACAGCCGCTTCAATACTGAAGAAGCAATCCTCGATGAAGGCATGGCATTCGACCTTGTTCGTGCCAGCGTAAACCTCGTATTGGCAGGTCTTTTGATTGTAATCGGTACATCACTTCAGTTGCCTCTTTCTACAACCTATGTAGCCTTCATGGTGGCTATGGGTACGAGCCTTGCCGACCGTGCTTGGGGACGTGAAACGGCAGTTTACCGCATTACAGGGGTAATTACCGTTGTCGGTGGTTGGTTTATCACTGCCGGTGCCGCATTTATTCTCAGTATGACTATTGCAAGTTTGAACTACTTCGGTGGCATCATCGCTATGGTGTGCGTGGTGGCAGTCATTGCCTTTGTGCTCATCAACAACAACCGCAAGTTCAAGCAGAAGCAGCAGGAAAGCGAAAATGTGGATACCCTCTTCCGCCAGCTCGTGCGTTGTACGGACAAGCAGCAGTGTTGGGGCATGCTTCGTCAGCACGTGACAAACACGCAAAACGAGATTATCACCTCGGTGCTCGGCATTTACTCACAAATCGTTCATGGTTTGGTGAATGAAGACGTGCGTCGCTTGCGAGAAGCTCAGGTGCGCCTTGAAGAAACACGTTCGCTTTGGAAGCGCTACAAGCGTAAGGAAATCTTGGGTATGCGTAAGATCAGCCAACTCCAGGCAGTAGAAAAGAACACCTGGTTCCACCTCAGTTGTAACAACGTTTCGCAAATGCTCTACGGTTTGAAGCGTATGGCAGAACCTATTGTGGAACACGTAGACAACAATTTCAATCCTCTTGAAGACGCTTACGTGAAGCAGTTGATGCCCTTGAGCGAAGAAGTGGAAAACTACATCCGTCGCGTGCAGGGTATGATTGTTTCGGGCGACTTTACCCGCTTCGACGAAGGTATTGTAGAAGGTAATGCGCTTAAGGCACGCATTTCAGACATGCGCCATAAGTTGCAACACGAAATCCAGCATCAGGATGCCAACATCCGTGTGGCATTGCTCTACCTCAACACCCTTCAGGAAGTACAAGAATTGACCTCAACCCTCCGCCACCTCCTCCGCTCTTCAAAGCGTTTCCAGGAGTAAGGAATTAACGAGATGATATGAAGCACCTAACCTGGGCGGTTAGGTGCTTTTTTTATGCCACGTGCTACGCAATAACCGTGCATTCGATATTGTAGAGAAAAACTCCGAGATGCTAAAAACAAATCGGCACTTAATTTGATTTATCTCCGAGTTAGTTTGAAATAACTCCGAGTTTGTTTTGCGCTGTTCCTTGGATGAAAAAAACAACTGCACTTCACTTGTCATACTGTTAGAAAGTGTTAAATTTGCAAGGTTTATCACATTCATAAAAGCTCTTTCGCCGTGGCAAATTTCCAACTCCATTCTAAATACCAACCGATGGGCGACCAGCCCGAAGCAATCCGTCAGCTCACTGAGGGGTTGCGCAATGGTGTGGAGGCGCAGACTTTGTTAGGCGTGACAGGGTCGGGTAAGACCTTTACGATTGCCAATGTCATTGCGCAGACGAATAAACCCGTCTTGGTGTTGAGCCATAACAAGACGCTGGCGGCGCAGCTCTATTCGGAGTTTAAGGGGTTCTTCCCCAACAATGCAGTGGGGTATTACGTGAGTTACTACGATTATTACCAACCCGAGGCGTATATTGCGGCAACGGATACCTATATCGAGAAGGACTTGGCGATCAATGAGGATATTGATAAACTCCGTTTGGCGGCTACGTCGTCCTTGCTCTCGGGGCGTAATGACGTCATCGTAGTGTCGTCCGTCTCTTGCATTTACGGTATGGGCAATCCCGCAGCTTTTTACGAGAATGTGATTGAGTTGCAGGTGGGCAAGGTGCTTGCGCCCGAGGTGTTGCTCCGCCGCTTGATTGATGCCCTTTACACGCGCAACGATGTGGCGCCTCAGGCGGGAAATTTCCGTGTGAAGGGCGATACGGTGGACATCTATTTGGCGTATGCCGACGAGATGATTCGCGTGAGCTTTTGGGATAACGAGATTGACAGCATCGAGCAGGTGTGTACCACGTCCGGTACGCGCATGGCGGTGTTTAACGAATACAAAATCTATCCTGCTAACCTCTTTTTGACCTCAAAGGAAACACAGGAACTTGCCATTCGCAAAATTCAAGATGACTTGCTTGTGCGCCTTGACGAGTTGCGTGAGGTAGGGAAGGAGTTGGAGGCGAAACGCTTGGAGGAGCGTGTGACGTACGACATTGAGATGATTCGCGAACTGGGGCATTGTAGCGGGATTGAGAACTACTCGCGCTACTTTGACGGGCGCGAACCCGGCACTCGCCCGTATTGCTTGCTGGATTTCTTCCCCGATGACTTCTTAATCGTGATTGACGAGAGCCACGTGAGTGTGCCCCAAATTTCTGCGATGTATGGTGGCGACCGTTCGCGTAAAACGGCACTCGTTGAGTATGGTTTCCGCCTTCCTGCGGCGTTGGATAATAGACCTCTGCGCTTTGATGAATTTCAGGAGTTGGCGAAGCAAGTGATTTACATCAGTGCGACGCCTGCCAAGTATGAGTTGGAGCAGAGTCAGGGTATTGTGGTGGATCAAGTGATTCGCCCGACAGGACTTCTCGACCCGCCCATTGAAATTCGCCCCAACGATTGTCCTGTTGACAATCTGATGGAGGAAATTCAGATTTGCATTGAGCGCGATGAGCGTGTGTTGGTCACAACGCTCACAAAGAAAATGGCAGAAGAACTTTCAGAATACCTGCTTGACCACGGTGTGCGCACGGCGTACATTCATAGTGATGTGGAAACGCTGGAGCGTGTGCAGATTATGGAAGATTTGCGTCGCGGAATCTATCAGGTGTTGGTGGGTGTCAACCTCTTGCGCGAGGGTTTGGACCTTCCGGAAGTGGCACTCGTGGCCATTCTCGATGCCGACAAGGAAGGGTTCCTCAGAGACACTCGCAGCTTGACGCAAACGGCTGGGCGTGCGGCGCGTAACGTGAATGGGCGCGTCATTATGTATGCCGATAAGATTACGCCCTCTATGCAACAAACGATTGATGAGACGGAGCGCCGCAGGTGTAAGCAAATTCGCTATAACACGGAGCACGGCATCACGCCGAAGCCTATTGTGAAGGACTTTAACACTACGGAACTTTCGGCGCTCAATAAGAATGCTGCCGAGCGCAGGGTAGAGCGCATGGGTTACTTGCAACCGACGCCCATAGAGCAGGCGGCAGAGGCGCCCGTGGCGTATGGCAAGCAGAAGGAGGAACCTCGCGAACAGCGCATCGAGCGCCTGCGCAAGCAGATGAAGGAGGCGGCAGCAAAGTTCGACTTTATCCTTGCTGCTCAGTTGCGTGATGAACTCTTAATGCTTGAGAATGAATAAATAAACTCTAAAGCGTAATGCTACAATTCTTAAAAAACTGGACATTGCCCGTGGCGATGGTCGTCGGTGCTTTGACCTATTTCATATTGGCAAATGTGCCACTCTTTACCCCCATCAAACCTTACATTTTGGTATTGGTGGAGGAACTGCAACCCATCTTGATTTTCACCTTGCTCTTCGTGTCGTTCTGCAAAATCGACCCGCGCCAAATGCGCTTCTGCAAGTGGCACCTGTGGGCGTTGCTCATCCAAGCAAGTCTCTTCTTAGCGTGCGTAGGCTTCTGCGCCTTGTTCCCAGAGTCGCTTTGGAGGGTGGTTGTTGAGGGCGCGATGCTCTGCTTTATCGCTCCGACCGCCATAGCTGCGGTAGTGGTTACTTCAAAACTCGGTGCGCGCCCCGAAAGCCTGGCTGCATACATCGTGCTCGCCAACTTACTTACAGCAATCCTCGTGCCCGCGGCGGTACCTTTGATTTATCCCGAACACGGTGGCACGTTCTTTAGTTCCTTCCTGCTCATCATGAGCAGGGTGTTCCCCTTGTTGCTTTGTCCCTTTATCTGTGCTGTAGTGGCGCGTAAGTTCCTCCGCAAGTGGGTGGATTTGATGAATGCGCAGAAGGACCTTTCCTTCTACCTTTGGGCAGTAGCTTTGGCACTCGCCATTGGGATTTCCACGCGAAGTCTTGTAAACAGCACCGTACCCCTGTTTTTCCAAATTGCTATTGCTACCGTCTCACTCCTCTGTTGTGTGCTCCAATTTACAATAGGCAGAATGATGGGGCGTCGCTTCAACGATGAAATTTGTTGCGGTCAGGGCATGGGGCAGAAGAATACAATCTTCGCCATCTGGCTCGGCTACACCTTCCTTACCCCCGTAAGTTCTATCGCTGGTGGTTTCTATAGCGTGTGGCACAATATTTATAATTCATGGCAACTCTATAAGAAGTGTAAGCAGAAGGTGTGATGTAAATATCTGTGGTTTAATTAAATGCATAACGGCTGAAATCCTAATTAGGACTTCAGCCGTTGTGTGTTTATGAAATTCTCGATAGACTAATCAAGTTCTCCGCTCTCATTCTCCTTCTTGATTTCTGCGGGAATGCGGAAAGCGGTGTAGAGTTCTATGAATGCAGCGATGCAGAGTGCCACCTGCCATTCGTCACCTCGGAAGGGAGCAATGTAATTCACCTTCATGATGAACATAAATCCCGCTACGATGAGCAAGAATGAAGCTATGATTTGCTGGCGACGCAGGCGGATGAGTGCAGGGTTACGACCTTCGTAGCGCTGCTGGAGTTGCATACAACCAAAGGCGAGGGCGCCGCTGGTATAAATGTATGCTGCGTAAGTTGTAAGCGAAGGTTCCATGGGCATGATGGCGCCAATGAGCATCAGTACGCCACCGAAGTTATAAAGGATAGCTTGAAATTTTGTGAGTTCTTTCATAGGGGATTTTATTCAATGATGTAAACATCTTCATCAGGTTTTTTCATGAATAGGCGCATTCTTGCTACCTCTTCAACCACTTCGGGGTCGTTCTGGAGGGCACGAAGTTCACGCTTGTCGGCTTCAAACTGCTCCTTGTAGGCTTCTATCTCTGCACGAAGGGCATCATTCTCCTGGCGGATGTTGTAGCGACGCCACAAACTGTTGGTGTCGAGTACGCCAATGATGAGCGCAAACAAGAGGAAGGTCCAAATGTATTTGAACCTCCAAATCCATGTGCCGATCTTTGAGAAGAATGTTTTGATGCGCATATTAAAAGTCGAGTCGTGGGAGTTTGTAAACTCTGTACAGGAGGCTTATGCCTCTATTGTGCAAATTTACAACTAAATCTCGGATTTCCCCACTTTGATAGGGGAGTAAAAACAAAAAAACAACCGCTTCTTGTGAAGCAGTTGCCTTTTCTGGGGTGCCCGATGGGACTATTACCTATATTGAGAATCAACTGCTTATAGTTTTGTAATGTGGAATTTACACAGAATTTTCGCTTGCTAAGGCAGATTACCACAACTCCACCTTGCCGAATCCGTTAAGTTCTAATGCGCCTGTTGCTATTCCCAATGCTTTAAAAACCCTGCTCATAGTGGGTATTGTAATACTACACCCACGTTCTAATCTTGAGATTTGGGATTTGCCAACTCCAATGCGCTCTCCGAGTTCTGCTTGTGTCAAGTTCTGTTGTTCTCTTGCCTTCTTGATAGCCTCGCCAATTCGGTACGCATGGATAGCCTCAGCAACCTCTGCTTCGTGTTGCTCTCTTCTCGGTGTGTCTCGCTTGCCAAAGTGAGAATCCAAAGCCTCATCTAAAGAAATCAATTTCATCTGTGCCATATCGTGTAGTATTATTTGTTCTTGAAATATTCTTCTCTTATGCGCTCCGCCTTTGCTATTTCCTTTGAAGGTGTCTTCTGTGTCTTCTTGATGATGCCGTGCGTTGCGACAACCAAAGTTGCTTTCTCAGTATCCCAAAAGGCAAATAGTCGGTACGCAATCTTGTTGTATAGTGTGCGAAACTCCCAAATGTCAGTTCCTTCTAACTTCTTGAATAGTTCATTGTTGATTTCCCCTGCCACAACTCTTCGTATGTTGTAGTATATCTTATCCGCTACGGATTGTGGTTGTGCCTTGATGAACTCCAATGCTTCTTCTGTCAAGACAAGTTGAAATCTTTCCTTATTCATTGTATGTTTCTTTTGAGCAAAGGTACGAAATGTTTACAATATAAGAAACTTTCTTATTAAAGATTTGGTATTTCTGAGAGAAGAACGATTCCCTTGCGTTGATAAGATAGGTGATTTTAGACAAAAAAGGAGAGGTGAAAACCTCTCCTTGGGGTGCCCGATGGGACTCGAACCCACGACATTCAGAACCACAATCTGACGCTCTAACCAACTGAACTACGGGCACCATAGTTAGTGTCTTTCTTTCCGAAAGCGATGCAAAGGTAGGAACATTTTTTGAATGTGCAAAGGGTTTACACGTTATTTTTACAGAAATATAGCAAAAAGATGTGTGACTGGGTAGATTTGAAAAGCAGTGTTGGCAAAATGGGTTGAAGTCTGTAAAAACGAATCGGCACTTAATTGAAATTATCCAGAAGATAAATCAAACTAAGTGCCGATTTTTTTTGCTATGTCCAGGCAAAATTACTTCATCAGTCCCTTGGCAGCTTCAAGCGTGTTGAGCATGAGCATACAGATGGTCATGGGACCTACACCGCCTGGAACGGGTGTGATGGCTTCGCAAAGGGGAGCGACTTCTGAGAAACAAACGTCGCCACAAAGGCGGAATCCGCTGGGGCGTGAAGCATCAGGGACGCGGGTAGTGCCTACGTCAATTACCGTAGCGCCAGGTTTAACCATGTCTGCCGTAACAAATTCGGGGCGCCCGAGAGCTGCGATGAGAATATCGGCACGGCGGCACTCTTCTTTGAGGTTCTGCGTGTGACTATGCACGACTGTAACCGTAGCATCTCCGAGTTCCTTTTGCAGCATCAACGAAGCCATGGGTTTGCCCACGATATTGCTGCGCCCGATGATGACACAATGTTTGCCACTCGTAGGAATGTTGTAGCGGCGGAGGAGTTCGAGAATGCCTTTGGGCGTTGCCGAGATGTAGCAGGGGAGACCGATGGAAAGTCTGCCCACATTGATGGGGTGGAATCCGTCCACGTCCTTGCGGAAATCAATCGCCTCGGTAATGCGTTGCTCTGAAATGTGCTTGGGCAAGGGGAGTTGCACAATGAATCCGTCCACGTTATCATCATTGTTGAGGCGCGCCACTTCGGCAAGGAGGGTTTCTTCGGTAACGTCGGTGTCGAAGCGAATGAGTGAGGACTTAAATCCGCAGGCTTCGCAAGCGAGCATCTTGTTCTTGACATACGTCTCGCTACCTCCGTCGTGTCCCACAAGGATTGCCACAAGGTGCGGGCGCTTCTTGCCTGCCGCAACAAGCGCTTCTACTTCCGCCGCAATCTCTTGCTTAATCTGTGCAGCAGTTGCCTTTCCGTCTATGATTGTCATTGTTAAGGGGAGGTTTAAGGTCGCTTCGCTTTAGGGTTAAAAAGGCTTTAGGGGCTTTAAGGTCTTTTAGGTCGAACCATGGAGGATACTATCTAACCTTCTATCCTATTAAATGCTATCTTCTCATGCCCTGCATCTGCTGCAACTGCTGCATCTGCTTCATCTGAGACATCATATTTCTCATATTTCCGCCCGTCATCATCTTCATCATCTTACGCATTTGGTCAAATTGCTTGATGAGGCGGTTTACATCTTGAATGCTGGTGCCAGAACCCTTGGCGATACGTGTTTTGCGCGTTGCCTGACGCATCAAGAGGTCGGGATTACGGCGTTCCTTGGGGGTCATAGATTGGATGATGGCTTCAATAGACTTGAAAGCGTTGTCGTCGATGTCAACATCCTTCAGCGCCTTTCCTACACCAGGAATCATAGAAGCGAGATCCTTGATGTTACCCATCTTCTTGATTTGCTGAATCTGGTTGTAGAAGTCTTCGAAGTCAAACTTGTTCTTCTGAATCTTCTCCTGGAGCTTGCGTGCTTCCTTTTCGTCAAACTGTTGCTGCGCACGCTCAACGAGTGAGATAATGTCCCCCATGCCGAGGATGCGGTCTGCCATACGACTGGGGTGGAACTGGTCAAGTGCTTCCATCTTTTCGCCTGTGCCGACAAACTTAATGGGCTTGTTGACAACCGTGCGGATAGAAATAGCAGCACCACCACGTGTGTCACCGTCCAACTTGGTAAGTACAACACCATCGTAGTCCAAGCGGTCGTTAAATTCCTTCGCCGTGTTTACAGCGTCCTGACCAGTCATGGCATCTACCACGAAGAGGGTTTCATCGGGCTGACAAGCGTCCTTGATTGCCGCAATTTCCTGCATCAATTCTTCATCGATAGCAAGGCGACCCGCAGTATCGACAATGACTGTGTCATAGCCCTTTGACTTTGCTTCGAGTACACCTTCGCGCGCAATCTGAACGGGGTCCTTAGACTCCAAGTTCATATAGATAGGCACTTCAATCTGCTCTGCAAGCACGCGGAGCTGCTCAACTGCCGCAGGACGGTACACGTCACATGCTACGAGCAAGGGATTGCGATGCTTCTTGGTCTTCAAAAGGAGGGCGAGCTTACCCGAAAGGGTAGTTTTACCCGCACCATTAAGACCCGCCATAAGGATCACCGAAGGGCGACTCTGGAGGTTGAGTTCAGCCGTTTCACCACCCATCAATTCTGCCAACTCGTCGTGCACAATCTTGATAATCATTTCCTTGGGCTTCACGGAAATGAGCACGTTTTGTCCGAGCGCCTTTTCCTTTACCGTGTCGATAAAGTTCTTGGCAACCTTGTAGTTTACGTCGGCTTCGATGAGTGCGCGGCGCACGCCCTTGAGGGCTTCGGCAATGTTGATTTCGGTAATCTTGCCTTCCCCCTTAAGTATTTTGAATGATCTCTCTAATCTTTCGCTAAGACTGTCAAACATAGTATGTTGTATAATTTTTAGTTTCGTTTAGAATATTGTGTTGAGGCGGTTATCTGCTTGAAAGTTCTTCCCAGAAACTATCAAGGTCGTCGCTCAATCCCGCCATGAGTTCGCCATCCAGTACGATGGTGTCGTCATCTACGAGATAGAGGTCGCAAATCGTTTCGTGGTCTTCATCGACAAGCACAAAAGAGTAGGGCTTTAGAATGCAGAGGTTTTCAAGTTCCTCCTTGTGCTCCTGTATTGCCTTGAGCAACTGCTGCTTCACGATGTCGTAGAAGTTTTCTTGGTGGTTATTGATCCACTCTTCCACCACGCAGCGTGTAATCTCTTCGTCCTCATCGTTGAACACGAGCAACTCACCGCTTTCTGGGTTTACCTGTAAGTGTAGGTCGGTCAAGGGTTGATTTTCAAGTTCCGTCTTGAACTTCTGTGCCACCTTCTTAAGTGCACGACCGATTTGCTGAAGCGTGTGTTCGCTGGTATTCATAATAATGGGAATTTAGTTTGTCGTGCAAAGTTACTACATATTTTTGAAACTTTAACGGATACCTATTAAAAAACACCGCTACGCAGGGCGAGCGGTGTTTCATTTATTGATAAATCTTAGATAAAGGTAGCATGTTATTTCTTAACTTCTACAACCTCAGCTTCTTGAATGGGTTCCTCTTTCTTCTTAGCAAGGTATTCAGGGAGGTTCAAACCAGCCATGTCAAAGAGTTCGTTGAGGGGAGGAACGCTCTGCATGAGTCCAGAAACGAAGTTCGCAGTAGAACCCTTGCCACCGTTAGCACCCTGACCGCTGTCCCAAACAGTAACGTGGTCGATGTTGATACCCTTAACGGCTTCAACCTGAGTCTTAACGAGTTCGGGAAGTTTTTCAAGCAAGAGCAACATGTAAGCCTTGTTGGCGTCGCCACCAGCAGCCTGTACCATCTTGACGTAACCGGCAGCCTGCTTGGTAAGGATTTCATAAAGACCCTTAGCTTCAGCTTCCATCTTCGCATAGATAGCGTCGGCTTCACCCTTTGCGTTCACGCGCTTCTGTTCTGCTTCCGCTTCAGCGGCGATGATCAAACGCTGCTTTTCAATTTCCTGAGGAACGATGACGTTCGCGGTTTCAGTACTGCGTTCACGTTGCGCACGTGCCAATTCGGCGTCGCGTTCAGCAGCGTATGCTTCTTCAAGAGCCTTAGCCTGTTGCACCTTTTCGGCAGCACTTGCCTTGCGCTGTGCTTCAGCTTCGCGCTCACGGCGGAATGCTTCAGAGTTAGCGATTTCTACCTTCGCTTCATTTTCACCCTTCACGGCCTGAGCGTTAGCTTCTGCGGTGCGGATACGTGTTTCTCTAACTGCTTCTGCCTTACCGATTTCACCGACCTTTTCCTGTTCTGCTACGCGTACCTTCGCTTCGTTAATAGCGCGCGCTGCAGCTTCACGACCAAGGGCTTCGATGTAACCAGATTCGTCCTTGATGTCCGTTACGTTTACGTTGATGAGGCGGAGGCCAATTTTCTTCAATTCCACTTCCACGTTAGCAGAAATCTGTTCCAAGAACTTGTCGCGGTCGTTGTTCAATTCTTCAATACTCATGGTAGCGATAACCAAACGGAGCTGACCGAAGAGAATATCGCGTGCCAATTCCTGAATCTGAGTGGGAGAAAGACCCAAAAGGCGTTCTGCTGCTGCAGTCATGTAGTCGGGGTCGGTAGAAATACCCACTGTGAAGCGGCTGGGAACGTCCACGCGGATGTTCTGGCGGCTCAATGCGTTCGTAAGGTTCGCATCGATTGAAATGGGGATAAGGCTGAGGTAAGCATAGTCCTCAACAACGGGCCATACAAAGGCACCACCACCGTGGATACACTTTGCAGAAGTTTTACCCTTGCTTCCGTAGATGACAAGAATCTTGTCAGAAGGGCAACGGCGGTAGCGATTCAAAAGCGCTACGACGGCGAACACAATAATAACGGCGCCAATAACAATTAGTTCCATAAGTTAAATAGTATTTGAGATGTTGTTTATGTTTGTCGTGATGTTAGGAAAGGCGTGCGGTAACAAGCAACGTGCCTTCACTAGCATTGCCGATAATGTCCACGGTTTTTCCAGAGGGAATCATTTCGTCGTCATTGGTAACGGCATTGTATTCGCGTGCCACACCGTTGAGGCTCACCGTTACCTTACCCTTTCCGTTTCGCTTTGCAGGAATGCGGAGGTACACTTCGCCCTTCTTGCCCACAGCTGCTTCCATGCGTACAGCACCGTTGCTTTCAAACTTCATCATCTGCTTGAAGATGAGGATGAAGGAGACTACGAAGAAAGCGCCACAAGCAATAGCTGCGAGAATCAAGAGCGTGTCTTGGGGGATTACATCGCGGAAGCTGATACCTGCCCAACCGAAACCTACAAAGAAGATAATGAGGTTTTTGATTGAGAAGAGGTCGCCTGCTGTAGCACCGTCTAATCCGTCTGCTGAGTCGAAATCTACATCCATATCAACGTCACCAATTCCGCAAAGCGAAAGGATGAACTGAACCACCATAATTGCCGTGCTAATGAGGGCACATCCCCAAAAGATTTGCATCAGCGTAGGAAGTTCTGTGTACAAATTCCAATAGTGTTCCATAATCATTAAGTGTTTTATGTTCTAAGTTTAGTATAAAAGTGTCATCAAACCTTGTTACTGCAAATATAGCAATTACTTTGTAATGTTTAGTGTCAAACTGTAAAAAATATCTATGATAGTCTGCGTACGTGAGGTAATATATTTAGACAGAAGAACATAAGAACATAACGCTTCGCGATCTTTGCGCCTTTGCGTGAGAAAAATAAGTCCTTATGTTCTTCTGTCTAAAAAACTGTGTGCTAAGACGGAGACGCCATAATATGACGTCTCTACGTTCGCCCTACGTCCCGCATGGTATTACTCACTACTACTTATTATCTCCCCCCTCGCCCCGCATAGATGGCGAAGATGGCAGGAATCTTTCCAAGGTCGGGCAATCCCTTTTGCTTCCATTCCTTAAGCGTCATTGAGCGGATATATTCCTGCTCCGTCGTAATGCCTGCCGCTACGCAGAGACGCGTTTGGGGTGCGCAGGCAGAAAGGATGTCGGCAAAGAGTTTGGCATTACGGTAGGGCGTCTCGATAAAGAGCTGTGTCTGGTTCTCGTGCATGGAGCGCTGTTCCAACTGCTTGAGGCGCTTGCTGCGGTCGGAAGCATCGATGGGCAGATACCCGTGAAAGGCAAAACTTTGTCCGTTAAACCCACTTGCCATGACAGCCAAGAGAATGGACGATGGTCCCACGAGTGGCACTACCTGATGCCCCTCACGCTGTGCAATGGCTACAATATCTGCACCTGGGTCTGCCACGGCGGGACATCCAGCTTCGGAAATAACGCCTACCGACTCACCACGGCGGAGCGGTTCTAAATACTTGGAGAAGAGCGCCGCATCAGCGTGCTTCCCCATGGGGTAAAACTGAAGGCTGTCAATGTCAATCGACTTTTCCACCTGCTTCAGGAAACGGCGCGCCGTGCGCAACTCCTCAACGATGAAGTGGCGCAAACCAAGAATGATCTCTTTATTATATGCAGGCAACACACGCTCATGTGGCGTGTCGCCCAAGGTTACGGGGATAAGGTAGAGGGGCATTGTGGGAGTGAGGAGTGAGTAGTGAGGAGAGAGGAGTGAGTAGTGGGGGAGACTGTTATGGCTTGTTAAGGCCTGTTACAGCCTGTTCGGCCTGTTGCCTAATACCGCCTATAAATCAGCCGGCTTACAATTCCGAAAACAATTTCTTCCCCCTCGCGTAAAACTGCCAAAGGATGCTGCAATTCATGCGCTCGGGGAGTGAGGCATTGACGGTCTTCTGTAAGTTTTCCATGCGCTGGGGCGTGAAGTCGGGGCGCATGTGTTGGTATTCCTTGCGCGCTTTAAGGACAGCGCGGAAGTTGGGAATGTCAAAGGTGGCAAGGAACTTGAAAGCCGCCACATAATCCAAGAGGGCACGCGTGCGCATTACCGAATGGAGTTCCGATTCGGGGAGGTTCTTGTAAAGCATCAAGAGGTTGTTGCGGAAATTGAGGAAGGTCTTGCGCGGATTCCCTTGGTCGAGCGTACCGCCACCGACATGGTACGCCACACTCTGCGGTACGCACACAATGCGTCGGCCTCTGTTTCTCAGGCGCCAGCACAAGTCTATCTCTTCCATGTGGGCAAAGAAGCGACCGTCCAATCCGCCCGAACTTATCCAGTCCTCGCGGCGCACCATCAGTGCGGCACCCGTTGCCCAAAGCACATCTTTGATGTCGTCGTACTGACCACAATCCTTTTCTACGATATGAAAAATTCTACCGCGGCAGAAGGGATACCCATAGCGGTCGAGGTAGCCACCCGAAGCACCCGCATATTCAAACATGTCCTTCTCGCGCTGGCTGAGTAGTTTGGGCTGACACGCCGCAACGTCCTTATTCTCTTCCATGTAGGAGAGTAGGGGGCGCAACCACCCTTCGCTCACCTCTACGTCAGAGTTGAGCAAGAGCAGGTAGGGATGATCGACCTGAGCCAGAGCACGATTATAGCCTTCGGCAAAACCATAATTCTGGTCGAGCACGATTGTCTTTACGGTGGGGAACTCCGCCGCCAGCATTTCCAACGAACCGTCGGTAGAGGCATTGTCGGCAACGATCACGTCTGCCAACTCTTCGCTGAAGCGCACCACGGAGGGCAGAAACTGGCGCATCATCTCCCGCCCGTTCCAGTTGAGGATGACTACGGCAATCTGCTTTTCAGTCTTTATGCTTGTGTTGCCCATAATGTTTCCTGGTCTTCTGTGAAATCGCCGAGGCGCACTATGGAGAGCGTATTATCCTCCGCCTCACATCCTTGTGCCTGCGTCACCTTTATATAATTGTCTGTAAATCCACTCAAGGGTGCACCTTCCTTGGCATGCTCCCAAAGCACGGGGCGCTCCGTTCCAATGTGAGCAGCATAATGTGCCTTGCGCTTCTCTTCTGAAAGTTCAATAAGGCGCTGACTGCGTGCGTGCTTCGTTTGTGCGTCCACCTTATAGGGAATTTCCAGGGCACGCGTCCCGGGGCGTTCGGAGTAGGAGAACACGTGGAGTTGCGAAATAGCCAATCCCTTAATAAAATTATACGCCTCCTCAAACAGTTCGTCCGTCTCGCCACGCATCCCCACGATGACGTCCACCCCGATAAAGGCGTCGGGCATTACTTGCTTGATGTAGTTGATTCTTTCGGCAAAAAGGGCGGTGTCATAGCGGCGGCGCATCAATTTAAGCACCGCGTCGCTACCGCTTTGCAGGGGAATGTGGAAATGGGGCATAAACTTCTTTGACTGCGCACAGAAGTCAATGATTTCCGTTGAGAGCAAATTGGGCTCAATAGACGAAATGCGGTAGCGTTCAATGCCTTCTACGGCATCCAATGCCTTTACGAGGTCAAAGAATGTCTCACCCGTGGAGCGCCCAAAATCGCCGATGTTCACCCCCGTGATAACAATTTCCTTGCCCCCCTCCTCCGCCACTTCCTGTGCCTGACTAACGAGACTCTCGATGGTTCCGTTTCTACTCTTTCCGCGTGCCATGGGGATGGTGCAGTAGGTGCAGTAATAGTTACACCCGTCCTGAACTTTCAGAAAATAGCGCGTGCGGTCGCCGTGCGAACACGAGGGTACGAAGGTTGAAATCTCGCGCGTAGGTACGGCTATCGCTTCGTGGCAAGCCTCACCCTGCGCCAGCGCTTCCTTTTTCGCCCAACGCTCTTCGATAAGGCGAATCACCTCGCCCTTATGCTCCATGCCCACTACGAGATCCACGCCCTCGAATCCCGCAATCGTGTCGGGTTGCAACTGGGCGTAGCATCCCATCACCACAACGAACGCACCAGGGTGCTTGCGCGTAAAGCGGTGAATCGTTTGGCGGCACTTGGAGTCGGCAGTGTCGGTCACACTGCACGTATTGATGATACACAAGTCCGCCACTTCGCCCTTTTCCGCCACCGTCATGCCGCGCAGGCACAGGGAGTCTTGAAGCGAAGCCATTTCAGCAAAATTGAGTTTGCAGCCCAACGTGTGGAAGGCTGCCTTTTTATTTAATAAAGGAGAATACACAATAATATATATAGTGAGGAGTTAATTTAGAGAGTAGTTAGGAGAGAGGAGTGAGTAGTCCATGCGGGACAGAGAGCAAGTGGTAGGTAGGAGTGAGGAGTGAGGAGTGAGTAATACCATGCGGGATGAAATAGGCATTGGTGAGGATATTCCCTGAAGGGGATAAAGCGCATAGCCCAATGGCAAGCGACTTTAGGAGCGACGCCTTGGGTGAGTAATACCGTGCGGGGTTTGGGTTGGGGAATTGTTATGGCTTGTCTCCCGTTCCAGCCCTTTCCTCTTTCTCGCTACAAAATTACTATAAAAGATAGACACACCCTCTTTTTTTATAACAGAAAATATGACTGCTATTTCCGTAAAAGATTGAATATGTTTTGTTTGTTTGTAAATTACGCTTATCAAAACCCCTGTGTTAATGCGCTAATTTGTTAATTTTTACACAAAAATAAGAAATTTTTAGGTTTATGTTTTTTTGGTAAAAGAAAAAGTCTGTAATTTTGCACCGTTTTAATAGGACAATTAATTGTATCACTCTTAAAAATTTAACAAGAAAATGAAGAAGTTGGTTTTCATGTTCGCTGCTTTCGCTGCAGTTTCTTTCGCTTCTTGCGGTGGTAACGCTACTCCCGCTGCTGAAGTTGCTGACTCTGCAACTGTAGACACTACAGTAGTTGATTCTGCTGCTTGTGATTCTGCTGCTTGTGATTCAGTTGCTGCTGACACAGTTGCTGCTTAATTATCAGCCAAGCGAAAGACGTGTTAGCTGAGCGATAGCCGAGCATAGACACGTTTAGAGCCCACAGGTATTCCTGTGGGTTTTTTGTTTATATATCTACACTAAATCAGACGTTTAGGCATAAGAACATAAGGACATATTAGCGAGTAGTGAGGAGGTAGTAGTGAGTAATACCATTCGGGACGTATGGCGAACGTAGAGACGTCATATTATGGCGTCTCCGTCTTAGCACACAGATTTTTTGTACAGAAGAACTTCTTCTGTCTAAAAAACTGCGTAGTTCTGCAAAGCGCGTGAGCCAAAGAAAACAGCGCGAGGCATTTTTGCCGCCCTACCATACCCTAAAAACAAATCGGCGTTTAATTCAATTTAATATGGAGTTAAATTAAATTATCTCCATATTAGTTTTTACAAGAACGGTTGTAGTTTCAAAAGGGTAGGGTAGACGTGGGCTTTATTGGGGGAGAGAAGGTAAGAAAAGCGCTTTGTGCACAAAACTTTGCTATCTGTGCATATCAAAATGTTATTATTTCTTAACAAAATAGTTGCAAATCTTAAAATTTTGCACAAAAGTTTGGTGGTTGTGCAGAAATGGGTGTACCTTTGCGTCGGTTTTTAACAATTCACTATTTACAAATGAAGAAAATTGTATTAACATTTGCAGCGCTTGCTGCTACAGCTACCTCTTTCGCAGGTGGTCTTCTTACAAACACAAACCAGCACGCTGCATTCCTCCGCAACCCTGCTCGTCAAGGTATCATCGGTATCGAAGGTGTGTACACTAACCCCGCAGGTGTAGCATTCATGCCCCAGGGTTTCCACCTCGGTGTAACTTGGCAGGCTGCTATGCAGAAGCGTCAGATGAACGCTTCAAACCAGTTGTTCATGATGAACGAAAACAATCGTAGCATGAACCGTTTCTTCGAAGGTGAAGCTACAGCTCCCGTAATTCCCTCAATCCAGGCTGCATACGTTATCAACGACAAGTGGTCAGTATCTGCAAACTTCGCAGTTGCTGGTGGCGGTGGTAAGTGTGAGTTCAACAATGGTCTTCCCATGTTTGAAGAACTCATTGGCGGTGTTGTTTTCAAGAATGGTGGTACTTCATATCAGATGAATCAGAACCTTACTGGTGAACAATATTTCTACGGTCTCCAACTTGGTGCTACTTACAAGGTGACTGAAAACTTCTCAGTATTTGGTGGTGTACGTGGTATCATGGCTAATTGCGCTTATGAAGGTGCTATTGCTAACATCAAGGCGAATGGTCTTACTGCTGCAGAATACTCTGCGCTTTCTCAGCAGGCTGCAGGTGCTGCACAGCAGTATAAGGCTGCTGCTGAACAATATCAGGCTGCTGGAATGTTGGCTGAAGCTCAGGCTGCTGCTGCTCAGGCTGCAGACTTTGCCGCAAAGGCAACACAGGCTGGCACAACAGCAGTGCTTATTTCAGACTACAAGCTTGATTGCAAGCAGGACGGTATCGGTTTCCAGCCCATCATTGGTGCTAACTTGAAGCTCGGTAAGTTGAACATCGGTGCGAAGTACGAATTCCGTGCGAAGATTGAACTCGAAAACGAATCTAACAATAGTGCAAACCTTGGTGCTCTCGCAACTCAGGTTCCTGCTGTAGCAGTTTACGCTGACGGTGCAAAGGTACGCTCTGACATCCCCGCCCTCTTCACTATCGGTGCGCAGTATGAAGTTACTGACAACATCCGTGCGATGGCTGGTTTCAACTACTACTTCGACAAGGACGCTAAGGGTTCTGCAACAGCTGTAAGCGATGACACTTACGAAATCACACTCGGTGCAGAATGGGACATTGATGAAAACTGGACAGTAGGTCTCGGTGGTCAGCGCACTCAGTACGGTTTTGCTGATTCAGACATGACTGACACAGGCTTCAACATCAGCTCTTACGGTCTCTGCGTAGGTGGTGCTTACAAGTTCAACGACAAGTTGAAACTCAACTTCGGTTACATGCACTCATTCTATGATGACCACAAGTTCACAAACGCAAACGGCACTGCTTGCAACTACACTCGTAAGAACGACGTAGTAGGCGTAAGCTTGGACTTCAAGTTCTAAACAAAATAGTTTGATTATAGTTAAGGAGGCAATCCCGTTGTTGGGAGTTGCCTCCTTTTTAGTAACAGGCAGTAATAGGCAATAACAGGCAGTAACAGGTGGTAACAGGCAATAACAAGCCTTAACAAATCCCCGCAGAATCTTATTGAGGGCACCACAAGTAGCGCCCTGTTCCAGCCAGCCGTGTTCAGTCCTGTTCCAGCCAGTCGTGTTCAGCCCAGTTTGTTAAGGCCTGTTACTGCCTGTCGTGGCTTGTTAGGCCCTGTCCAAGCAGCCCTGTTACTGCCTGCCCCACCAGCCCACAAAAAGGGCGCTACCCATCACTGAGTAGCGCCCTTAATTATGGTCCTTGCGCAAAGCGCAGGATGTTCAACATTACTTGATGAATACCTTCTTACCGTTCACGATGTAAAGACCGCCCTTGGTAATTGTATTTACTCGGCGACCGTAGATGTCGTAAACTACTTGCTGCGCCTTGTCTGCGTTTGTGAACGTATCTTCTATGTCTGTAGGCGTACCGCCAAAGTTCATCACGAAGCTCTTAGCTTGCTGAGTAGTGTCAAAGCTGAGGTAAGCCTTACCTTGCTTGAGCGTAGAGTTGGGAGAAGCCTTGTAAATTCCGATACCTTGAGTACCTTTTGCTAAGATATAGTCATTGGCACCCATCTCAACGTTACCTGTCGCAGAGTTCTTGAAAACGTTTCCAGTAATCGTAGCAACCTCTTCTGTTGTTGCAGGAACGATAGCCGCAGCATCTTCATTTGAACCAATAAGGATAACCCCTTGATTCGCAGGAAGTGCCTTTTCTGCTTCAACAGCCGTAAGGTAAAGTGTATTGCCATCGTAAGCCTTTGTAGCGTAGTAAGCAGTTACACCTTCAGGAAGAACTGTCGCATAAGGAGCACTGAACGTACTGATAGTTTGACCGTCAGAAAGTCCTTGCAAAAGGGGATTTTCTTCCTTAATTACGGGAGTGTGAGTAGGTCTGTTTACTGCGTAGTCCCCAATTTTCACTTCCACAAACTGAACTGCAGATGTATAGTCACCATTTAAGAACGGCTCTGTAGAAGTGTCAAAAGTGTTATTTTCTTCTTTTACGATAAATGCCCAATCAGTTTCGTCATTAGCCGCGCGATTATCTATCTTAAGGCAGAAATGACCGAACAGATTATCTACAGACTTGTTGCTAATGTTATTCTTATTGTTATAAGAAATCAACGGAGTTACCGACCATGCACAAGTAGAAGCGAGGTAATGATCTGTAATACACTTATAACTCAAGTAACCTGCAGTCTGTGCTGGTACGAAGTTGTAGCGACCAGTTACTGTATCCAGTTTACATACAAAGTAAGCTGTTTTAGGATAAGATTCGGTATCAGCTACGAACGTGATATTTTTGTTATCATCAACATTCATATACTTGTAACCTTGGCGACCACTACCAGTGTACTTCAACTTCAGAACATAAGTTTTACCATTCTCTGGCATGTCAATCTCAAGTGCTCCGTAAGCTGTCTTCAGTGCGTTATAAGCATCAGTGTAGATTTGGTCTTCTTGATTAGAAGTACCTAATACAGATGTAGCACTTGCATAAGCTGTATTATAAGCATCTGCAGTTTCCTTCGTGTAGTAACCAACGCCACTAAGAACACTGCTATTATGTGTTTCACAATACAACTTCAGGCTATTGTAAGCAGCAGAACCTTCAATCGTAGTCTTTTCAAATTGGAAGAGTGAACCTCCATCAGTATTTGGATTAGAACTATAGAAACCTAAATTGTTGGCAACACCTCCGTAATTACTTAAGTATGTTGTAGTGTTTATTGGTTGAATGTTATAGCAGTCATTGTTTTGCTTAATAAACTTCCAGTCTTCGTATTTAGAAGTACCCTTGTTGGCTGCAAAAACCTTTCCAGCTCCATTGCCTACCTCATTTGCTGCAAGCATCATTCCTCCTGCTGCATAGGGATAAATGTTAATAGCGTTATGCGTATCATTCATAGTGAAGTAGAATGCTTGACTTGCAGCTCCTTCGTTAGCTGTAACGAGATTGAATTGGTGATTAGAAGCTGGGCGGTAATTTACAACAGGTGAGTTATCACGCTTACTCTTAATGATGTAGAGTACGGGGCAGTTCACATCAGTTGTTAAGTCCACAGGAATGATTGCCTTGAAGAGGCTTTCTAATTCGTTATATGCGCTTTGCAATACTGTCGCAGCATTTTGCATTTGCGCTGCTGTAGTACCAAAATCAAACACCTTCGTTGCATTCACCAACGCATCGTAAGCCGTTGCTGCTTGCTCATTTGTAATGCCACTTTCAAGAATCGGGAATACATCTGCAGTTGAACTCATATAGTAGAGTTCAAACTCACCCATGTGCCAATAAGTGCGTTCTGCTGTTACCTTGAAGCGCAAGTAACGATAGGGTTGCTTACAATTAAATACGGCTGATGTGAAGCTTTGGTTTGTAGATTGTGGCAAACCTTCAGACACAGTATAAATATCTGTGTAGTTAGTCTTGTCGTTACTACCCATCACTGTAATTGCATCAGGGAAGTCGTTACTACAATTTGTACGAGTATGGTAAGCAAACTGGAATACAGTATTCATGATATCTGCTCCCAAATCAACCTCAATGAAGTGGTAACCTTCAGTAGTTCCTACGCTATGCCAATTTGAATGGAAGAAGTTGTCATTATTTCCCTTAATTCCATCTACAAGATGCGCAATACTACCTTCAGAAGTTTCAATACTGTTTGCCCAAAGATAGTTTACAGCGTTAGCATCGGTTGTCTGCAAAGCAATCTTATTCGCTGTACCCGTAGGATTGTAAGTTGCCATCTGTGCGGTCAAATTCTCCATTTTCTTGATGAGTTCACCAAGCGCACGGCGCTCTGTTCCCTTAGCCTTGCCTTCGGGTGAGCATACAAGCACATCTGAAGAATTGTAAAGATCGCCCTTTTCGTCTACGTAGTAGTTAGCACAAGTACCATTAAAGGAAATATTGTCAAGGTTTGAACAACCGCTGAAGGGGTTAGATTCCTTGTTGGTTTCTACGTTTATATTCAGTGTTATACCTGTGGGAATTGCTGCAGAGAAAGCTGAGATGTTAGCCAAATTAACATTATCTCTTGTATAAACACCAGTCTGACCAGCTCCGTTGTTCACGATTATAGTGATAGTATTGTTCTTGTATTCAATGGTAGCAGTAAATGGAGTTCCTGCAATGACTTTACAATTGCTATTGTTAAGTGCATATTCTGTATCACCATTGTCAACCTTTAACACAAAGTTTCCAGCCTTTGCTAAATAGAATTGGAAACCATCATCAAATTTAGCTGCTAAAGGATCTGTACCTGTTGCAAACAAACCAGAACCCCATTGGTTAAATGTGCTTCCATCGCTTGTTCCACTTACAGTAATCTTGAAGCCATCTGCAACCTCAATAGTTTTTTCCAAGTTGTAAATAGTGTAATTTGTTGCATTTGTTGTTCCTGCACCATTCGCAACTTTACCTGTCATAGTTCCGCTCAAGAGCGACTTCTCACTCAAGAACTGAATAGTTTGAGGCATTGTGATTGACCACAAGTCCTTGTTGTTGTTAAACACATTGTTGTCAAAACCAATGATTGAGCACTGTTCACCAAGAATTTCAACAGTTTCTGGAAGTACAAGGTCGTTGTTACCGCTCTGACGAACATTCGTAAGAACAACTACTTCTGGATAGGTTACTTCAGTGAATACATAGTCACTGCACCATTCGCCGTTAGTCTTAGAACCGTTACGGTTAAATGCAGAACCGTCGTGCTTGGTAACCATATACTTACCACCAGAATAGTCAGCTGCATTCTTTAGAGCAACACCAGTCTTGGTAGGATCTTCCAAATAATATTTAGCAGGTGTCGCACCAACGCTTAAATAGTGATTACTATCTTCTGCAAGGAACTTGCCACCTGCATTTTGGAATGAGTAAGTATTGTCATTATTTACAATACATGTCCAAATGTAGTTGTAGCCAGCTGCAGAAGTGTTTGTAGAGAGTGTGCCATTGTTATCATAGAGATAACGAGTCGCACTTACACTATTGTAATTCGTAGGTGCATATATATAATATGTCTTACCTGCTTCAGGCTTCACACCATTCGCAAGTTCACCCTTCACTTTCAATTCGCTACCAGGTTCCGTACGATACTCAATCTGCCAACCATCGATTTCCAAGAACTTGCGGAACTTAGCAGTGTAAGTTGCGTCTTCACGAGCCTTCATTGAATATGCAAGTTCTGTAGTGAGCAAGCGGCCGTAGTGGTCGTACCAACCGAGGAACTCGACATCGTCGCTAGCTTTGGTAGCCTTCATCTTCACATCAATGCCAGTACTTACATCCCACTCGTTAGAGGCTGTCCAACCTGGAGTTTCTTCGGTCCAAACCTCTGCGGTACCCCATTCGTCGTTGTTACTTTCAACAACAATGTGAGCTGCCTTATCACTACCTTCTGTAACATTGATGATGAGCTCATAGCACATACGGTTGAGTTGCGCCTTTGCATCGTATGCCTTTGTTGAAGCATCAAAATTCTGAGTTTTCCATCCACCATCGAAACGCAATCGCATGTGAGTGATACCAAGAGGCGCATCGTAAGGCAACAATACATTTATCTTGCCTTCACATACTGAAAGGTTGTTGCTTCCATCGTTTACCAATTCAGGAGTACGCTTACCCTTTGTTTCTAAAAGTTCAAAAACACCATCTCCATCATAGTCATAATATGCACTTAAATAACAATATTTCAATCCATTATTATTATCATCACTCCAAGAAATATCGAAACTTGCACCTTGGGGGACATTGATAATCTGCGGAATCGTATTGAAGAGATTTTCAGGAGCAACTGACGCTTCATAGATTGTCTCTGGTTCACGATTGTGATAAGCAAAAGTAATCTGGTTTACAAACGATGTCTGTACAGTTGTATTACTCCAGTCGCCCTTATCCTCAGTGGGTAC
>JAZORE010000025.1:0-31263 GCA_045656425.1 Alloprevotella sp. | reverse complement strand
TGAGCGTGGGCGACACCTTTCGCTGCGAACAAATCACTGAGGGGCAAACCATGATTCTGGGCGGACTCATTCACGGGGGACAGAAATATTCTGGATATGTATGCGGATTGGAAAAAGGGGTGTTATACGAAATCATAGACGGCGGCGAAGCCCCCCCGTAACACACTAACTCACAATACGTTATAAAAATATTGGTGTCCGGTAAATATAGATAACTCTTTGTTTGATGGATAGTTGTACTCATACAAGCCCCCTCATAGAGATTCAACCGAAAGAATACAGAATTTCTATGTTTAAGAGAACACGAATCTCACGAATTTCACGAATCACCGTGCGGGATTTTTTTGCTAATCGCATTCGAATAACACGAATATCCGTGCGGGGCGTTTTATAACGCGAACCGAAGGATACGCAAGTCAATAACACTTTTCTTATTATCCGGATGGTATTCGTGCAATTGCTTTCGCGACCTTTGGTTCGTATGCGATAAGCAAGGTAACACCCCGCAAGGATTCGTGTTATTCGTGCAATTCGTGTTCTCTAAAATAAAGAGATAAAATTTACCGGACACCAATATTATAAAAACATTTATTTACTTTTAGGGAAAAACATCCCGAAAGTACGCACCACTCGGGGCGCAAGTTTTAGAACTTTGGGCACTAAGGGAAATAGGCATTTGGAGTTTTGAAAAACAAAGTTGGAGTTAGTTTCAATTAACTCGAAGATAATTTAATTTAACTCGAAGATAGTTTTAGTAGCATCCTATAAACGTCCTCGCTTCTCTCCAACAGCACTAACTGCAGGTAACACGCGCATGAAAAATTCATCGTATTCTTCCAACATGCTTTTAGAAGACGAACCGTTCGAACAGATAGAAGCACTTGAGTCAAGGGGGACAACCTCCTTGACTTATAGCGTTGTGATTAAAGGTAAGTCGTATTTTCTTAAGCAACTACGCCCAGAATTTAACAGCGATTGGCGCTATCGTGCGGCCTTCCATAAGGAATTTGAGATTGGTAGCAAACTCAATAGTAAGCACATTGTAAAATACGTCAAGATTGACGAAAACGAAAGGGGAGTCTACCTGCTTACAGAGCACATCAATGGGATTACGCTCGCCCAGAAACTTAAAGAAGCGCCAGAGTATTTTCAAAAGTCAAGCAACTTTGAGAAGTTGTTTTTGCAGTTGCTCCAAGGTATCGGCGACCTTCACCGCATGCACGTTGCCTATCTTGACATCAACCTTGACAACATCATGCTCACGCAGGTCAATAATGACGTTGTGATTATCGACCTTGGTTTTAGCTTCACCCACTCCTACCCTAACACATCTGGCTGTACCCACAAATTTGCAGCTCCCGAATTACTTCAAGAGAGCTTTAAGGAAATTGATGCTTCCACCGACATCTATGCCATAGGCAAGTTGATGCAACACATCCAACACGTTACTTGCGCCCACGTACCTCCTCACCTGCAACACATCATCAACCGATGTGTGAACCCAAAGAAACAACACCGCTATGCAAGCACGGAGGAGGTGACGAAGAAAATTCTGAAGAAGCGAAAGCTGAAGCACACCCTACTTGCGATAGCCTTCATTTTAGGATTGCTCGTTGCTGGATACTCTGTGTTGAAATACACCAATTCATATTATCAGATAAGAGACCAACTGAAGTCTATGTTGGTGACTCCCGAACACGATTTCAGCCATACGGATGGTTGGAATAAAAGTTACTACACCATTTTATCGGAAGACAGTCTGACGTGTATCAACGTTACGAGCGACAGGATAAGAAACCTTTATTTGAAAGAAGAGGTGGAATACAATGGCAAGACCTATCGTGTTGTTGCCATTGGCAAGGATGCTTATACCTACCGAAACATAAACTCGGTGTATATTCCCCATGGTATCAAAAAAATAGAGGCATACGCCTTTATGGAATGCCATAACATTGTTTCGGTTCACCTTCCTGAAAGCGTAGAAGAGTTAGGGGAATGGTGCTTCAGTGTATGTACAAACTTACGAAACTTGGTGCTTTCTCCCAATCTCAGGGTAATTCCCCGAAAGGCGTTTGCGGAATGTGAGAATCTCAAAGTAGTTCACATTCCAGAAGGCGTTGAAGAAATCGAACTTGATGCTTTTGGCAAATGTACGCGTCTTGAAAAGGTATCCCTTCCTTCAACGCTCAAGATTCTGCGACGTGGCGTGTTTTGGGAATGTGGCAGCTTGAAGGAAATCTCCCTACCCGCCTCTTTAACCTCTATCGGAGAATACACCTTCTATTATTGCACCAACCTGAAGCACGTCTATAATTACTCCCCTACTCCCATAGAAATTCCACCGATTTTCAATCAGTCGGGCATCACGCTCCACGTGCCCAAAGGCGCTGCTGAATTATACCGACAGGCAAACAACTGGAATCGCGCTACGATTGTGGAGATGGAATAGGCAAACAAAAAATGCGCACCTTGCGGTGCGCATTTTTCATATATATAATATGTGTAGCTTAGATCAACGCGAGGGTGTCGCTGGCAATCATGAGTTCTTCGTCGGTGGGAACTACAACTACCTTTACGCGGCTGTCTTCAGTAGAGATAATTTCTTCTTCACCGAAGTTCTTGAGGTTCTTCGCTTCGTCGAGCTTCACACCGAGGAATTCGAGTCCGCTTACAGAATTGTAACGGATATCCCACTGGTGTTCACCCACACCTGCAGTAAATACGATTACGTCTACACCACCCATGATGGCTGCGTAAGAACCGATGTACTTCTTGATGCGGTGGCTGTACATTTCGAGCGCCAACTTCGCGCGTTCGTTGCCATTGTCGGCAGCTTCCTTTACTTCACGCATGTCGCTTGAAACGCCAGAGATACCGAGCACACCACTTTCCTTATTCAAAAGGTCGCTCATGCGGTCAGCATCGTAACCTTCTGCCTTCATGATAGCGAGCACTGCTGAAGCGTCGATGTCACCTGAACGTGTACCCATCATCATACCTTCGAGGGGAGTGAGACCCATTGAAGTTTCGAAGCACTTACCATCCTTCACAGCAGTGATTGACGCACCGTTACCGATGTGGCAAGTGATGATCTTGAGGTCTTCCACGTTCTGACCAAGGAATTCTGCTACACGCGCTGAAACGAAGCGGTGACTTGTACCGTGTGCACCCCAACGGCGGATATTGTTGTTCTCGTAATACTTGTAGGGAACAGCATACATGTAGCACTTTTCGGGCATTGTCTGGTGGAAGGCTGTGTCAAACACAAACACCTGGGGAAGGTTGGGGAGCATGTTCTTCACTGCCTGATAACCCTTGAGGTGAGCGGGACTGTGAAGGGGAGCGAGGTCCATATACTGCTTCCATTCTTCGAGCATAGCGTCGGTCACTACCTGACTCTGAGTGAAACGTCCACCAGCCACGATGCGGTGACCTGCAGCAGAAATTTCGTCCAAGCTCTTGATGGCACCATACTCAGCGTTGAGAAGTGTGTCGAACATCAACTTGATACCTTCTGTGTGAGTGGGGCATTCGTGGTTGATAATCTTTGTTTCACCATTAATCTTTGTCTTCAAGAAAGAACCTTCAAGACCAATTTTTTCAATACCACCGGCAGCAAGAACAGACTGGTCGTCCATTTCGTACAACTTGTACTTGATAGAAGAGCTACCGCAATTGATTACGAGAATTTTCATATTGCTATAGTTGTTTGGTTATTTTACAGGTGCAAAATTACAAAAAAATAATATACGGGGGAGCATTGAAGTACGGATTTTAGTTGTATAAATCTCCACAACTTTAGCACGCAAAGGCATAGTAAAACCAAAGGGGACCAACTAAATCAGTTGATCCCCCAATGATTATTCATAAACAAAGTTTACATACACAGTTTTAACCTCGTCACCGATTGTAACGGTGAGTTTTGTCTTTGCAGTACCCTTCATACCATACGTGAAAGCAACGTCCCAAGCCGTTTCAGCTTCACTATTGGCTAAGATTTCACCAGTTTTCGTGCCGCGACCATTCCTTACGGGGACGCAATCGCCAAAGGAGCAGAGTGAGTAAGCTGCACCAGCCACATCTTCAAGCACCTCAACATTTACCGTTGCAGTGAGCACATCGGAAGTAAGATTGTGGATATTGAGCGCATTGTTTTCATCGTTGGTCTTTGCCTCAACAATGTAATAATCGGGCATGAGGTCTGAAAGGTCAAGGATTGTCGCAGCGATGTTCAATGTTTCGCCATCCGCAACGGGTTGACCGTTGTACACCAATTGGAAAGAAGTACTTGCAGGCGCTTCTTCCTGTGCTTCATACACGAAGTTGACAAACACCGTCTGTGTGTATTCACCTGAAGTAACTGTCAACTTGGTCTTTGCCGTACCCGTCATACCATGCGTGAAGGCTACGTCCCAAGCCGTTTCAGCTTCGCCATAAGCAATGATTTCGCCCGTCTTCTGTCCGCGACCTGTATTCACGGGAACGCAATCGCCGAAAGAGCAGAGTGAGTAAGCAGTGCCTTCCACATCTTCGAGCACCTCAACGTTCACAGTAGTTGAGAGCACATCGCCCGTAAGGTTGTGGATGTTGAGCGCATTCTCAGCGTCATTGGTCTTCGCCTCAACAATGTAGTAGTCGGGCATAAATTCTGAAAGGTCTGTGATGATTGCAGCAATGTCAAGCGTTGCACCATCTTCAAGAACCGTACCGTTGTAAACAAGTTGGAAGGGAACTTCAGGCGCAACGGGAGCGGGGTTCACAAAGTTTACAAGGATAGACTTGCTCACTTCGCCCGCAGTCACGGTAAGTTTTGCCTTTGCTGTGCCGTAAGTACCTTCAGCAAAAACGGCAGCGAGGTTTACCCCCATCTTTTCTCCCTGAGCCACACTGCCAGAAAGAGTTGCAGCTTCAGTTTGAACCGTCATCAATTCGCCAAACGCCTTGAGCGTGTAGGTTACGCCTGTAAGGTTTTCCACCTGTTCAAGTGTCACCGTCGCAGAAAGGGCCTGCGTTCCAAGGTTCTTAACCAAGAGGGCGTCAGCAAGTGTTTCAGCCACTCCTTCCTGCGCTTCGAGCGTGAGCGTTGCACCATCTTCGAGCGCATTGCCGGCATATTCAAATGCAAATTCAGGCTTCACAACAGGCGTGGGATTTTCGTGTTCTGCGAATGCCTTTTCCACCACCTGCACTACGCCACCTTCGTTGTACACAAAGGCTACGACTGCCAAGTTTTCGGCATTCCAATTCTTATCTTCAGGAATTGCGTAAGTATAAGTCACCTGCTGATTTACACCCGCTTCCAAAGTAATCGCCTCACCCCAAGCGCCATTCACGGCATCGCGGAGCACGTGGTTGTGGATGTAGTTGAGGTTTGTAGAACCGTCGGGCATCTTCTGGAAACTCTTGATGTTGCTTTCGGTAATCCACACCTGGAGTTTCGCGGTCAAATCAGCACTTGCGAGCGCCTCTACCTGCACCGTGATGGAACGCGCGTCTTCATTATAGACGGTGTTTTCCAACGAGAGTGAGAGGGGCGTCACCTGCGCCTTGAGACGTGCGTCTGCCGTAGCCATCCATGAGGTGTAGTTCTGCAATCCTTGACGGTCCACCATACCGATGGGCAAGGTTTCTACGCCCCAATGGTTGTAATATTCCGTACCGAGCGCATTTGCCAAGGGACCTGAAAGACCAGGCATTTCGCCGTGCACTGCTACAGCGATAATCTTTTCAGCGCCATAGGCAGTCTGGATTTTCTGAATTTCTTCTGCCGCATTGGGACAGTTGATACAGTTCATCCCCGTGAAGTCCTCAATGAGCACATTCTTCGCAGTCATCGCTTCAGGAGTTACGGGAATGAAGCGATTGCTTTCCTTGATGTCATCACAAGCTGCGAATGAAAAAGCAAGCGCAGCAAGTGCTACTATATTTTTAAGTTTCATAGCGTCTGTTGAGGATTAGAAGTTGAAGTTATACGAAACGGTGAAGCCCTTTGATGCCGGCACGTAGCGGCATACACCACCCGAGCAGTTGAAACCGGCGCGTGTCTTACCGTAAGCCACCTGGAGGCGATGCGCCTTGTACGTGTAGCAACCGCCAACGTTGTAGAAGTGTTGCGCACTGGTTGCCGTGCCGTCGGCATTGGGCACGTTCGCATTGTACATGTCTGAAACGGTGAACATAAAGCCGGGGAGCACCGAGAGTTCCAAGAGTCCGTACGCCCAGTCACCTTGGTCGCCCGAAGTAGTGAGGTACTGCGCTTCACCGCGGAGTGCCACTTTCTTTGAAATGTTCCACTTACCTTCAGCAATGAAGATGTTTGAAGTGAACGTATTGCCATGACCTTCGATAACAAACTGGTTGTAGCGCTGGTTCATGTACATGAGGTTGAACTTAAAGTCCTTTGTGAGCTTCTTTTCTACTGAAAGATTGATGTCCTGATAGTAAGTCTCGTTACCCATCTCAAAGAAGCTGGTCTTATACCCTTCCGTACCCATCAAGTCTGTCGCATTCGCAACGGGCTTACGGTCAATGCCACGGATGTGTGACGCATTGAGCTTTACCTTTGTGCCATACTTACCACCGAGCAACGTATTGCGCTTGAAGTTATAGCCTACTTCACCCTGGAATGCCCATTCGCCGAGTGCGTTTTGCGTAGCGTAGGGATAGAGCGCCGCAAGGGCATAGGTGTGTTGCGTAGAGAAGGCGGGGAGGTGGTTGATGAAACGCGCCGTTCCCGTCTGGCTGCGCTTGCTACGGAAACTCATGTCCTCCGTACGCTTTGCCTGCAACAAGGCACTGAAACCCTTCTTTGAATATGAGCCTGAGAGCAAAAGGGTATTGCCATGGCGGTAGATGTAACCGTTGTCAAACGAGGGGTCTTGCGACTTCCAAGCATACTCTGCCAAGAAGTTGTAATTGCCCGCCTGAAGGTTGGCACGCACGTCGAAAGCGCTGACTTCATCAGGGAGGTTGAGCTTGCTGGGCACACCATTGTGAACCGTCAAAATGTCTTCCTGGTCCTCAAACTTCATAACGCCACTCACGCCCAAGGTCAGGTAGATGTTCTTCTCCTGCATCTTCTTGGAGTATTGGTCAACGTTGATTTCAAGGTCAGCACCCGTCACCAAGGGATTGTTATTGCTGAAATCACGACTGTGCCAGTATTCACGCTGTTCCCCTCCGAGCAATTTGAAACTTACGCCCTTGAAAGGACGCAACGCCAAGCGCGCACCGCGAAGGGAATTGTCGATACCCAACGCACGCTCTTCGTAAGTGCGGAAGATAAGGCCCGAACCAAATTGGTCGTAGAAGTCGCCAAGGGTGAGTTCGGCGCCCTTATAGTGCCCCTTCACATACATGTGAGGCACACCCCAACCTGCAAAGTCCCTTTCAAAACCAGGGAGCGGATTTTCCATGTACTCCAAACGCGCACCCGCACTCACATACTTCGACTGGAGGTGAAGTTCTGCGTAGGTGTTGGTCAAGAAGTCCTTGTTCGTACCGTAGTTTGTACCGATTTCAGGGTCGTCTTCGGGAAAAACGAGCATGTCGCTCTGAATGCTACCTGAGAGGGTAATGCCATT
This sequence comes from Alloprevotella sp., assembly GCA_045656425.1. GTDB lineage: Bacteria > Bacteroidota > Bacteroidia > Bacteroidales > Bacteroidaceae > Alloprevotella. The sequence goes on along the minus strand of JAZORE010000025.1, from coordinate 23,680 downwards.
ATCTTCTTGTGCCTGAGCGGAAAGGGCTACGAGGGCACAGAGAGCAATGAATGTCTTTTTCATATAAATGATTTACGAATATGTATTCAACAAAATCAATAAGACGATTACGCATGGCGCCCTCCCCTTAGGTGAGAGCGCCATGCGGTTGTCTTACTTCTGTTCCAAAATCTTGCGTACTTCTTCAATAAGATGTTCTTCGCCACCTTCGGTATAACCGCTGTGCGTCTGTACAATCTTGCCGTTACCGTCACACACAATAGCGTGAGGGATGAGGTTTACACCCAAAGCGCGCTTAAAGTCGCTGTTGGGGTCGAGCAAAACGTCAAATTCCCAACCATTGCCATCCACAAAAGGCTTCACCTTGAGGGCATCCTGCGCCTGGTCTACAGAAACAGCGATGACCTTCACACCCGTTTCTTCCTGCCAATCGGCATACACTTCATTGATAGCAGTGAGTTCACGATTACAGGGCTTACACCACTTCGCAAAGAAGGTGATGATGAAAGGCTTACCCTCGTTGGAGAGCTTCGCAGTGTCAACCACCTTACCGTTAATGTCCTTCAGCTTTACGCTGGGGAGCTGTGCTACAGCCTGCGCCGCAAAACCGCAAAGCATGAGCATCAAAACAAAAAGAGACTTCTTCATTTTCGTATTGTGTTAATTATTAAATCAATTAAGAGCATTCTTTTCCACGTGCAAATTTACATTTATTTTTTTAATTGAATAAAGAATGTAATTAGGTATTGTAAAAACTACGAGCAAATGGGCTACAGAAGGCACCGAAAGCATCTTGAACTGGCGCGTTTCCGAAGGCATAAAAACAAACTCGGACTTAATTAAAACTAACTCGGAGTTTGTTGAAATTAACTTGGAGTTTGTTGAAATTAACTTGGAGTTTGTTGAAATTAACTTGGAGTTTGTTTTCAGCAACTCGGAACTATTATTTTGCGTCACGGAAACCTGTGTTTTTTTGATTCTGTTACTCTAAAAAAGATGTATCTTTGCAGTCCTCAAATCAGTAGAATTACCACATTCTTTTGGTGGTTTCCGCAGCATCGCCTGCTTCGAAATAGCTTCTACGTAACCTATTATCCCCCGTCAAACCATGCACGAAATACTCCACCTTACCTACGAAATGGCGCCCTTCCTGCTCTTGGGTTTCTTCCTTGCGGGATTGATTCACGCCTTCGTCCCCAAGGCACTTTACGCCAAATACCTTTCCGCCTCCGATTGGCACTCTGTAGTATATGCCACGCTCTTCGGCATCCCCATCCCACTGTGTTCCTGCGGTGTAATCCCCACCGCCATGTCGCTGCGCAAGAAGGGGGCTTCACGCGGAGCTACCGTTTCATTCCTCATTGCTACGCCCCAAACGGGGGTTGATGCCTTGATGGCGACCTACTCCCTGATGGGACTCCCCTTTGCCATCACACGTTTTGTTGCGGCACTCTTCACCGCCCTGTTTAGCGGTATTATGGTCAATACATTTGCTGCGCCTTTGGCAGAGGAGAATCAGGAGGATAGCGACCTGACCTGCGACTGCTGTTGTCATCACCACCATCACGAGTCGCATTGCCACCCCACCCTATGGAGCAAGTTCCGCGAAGCCCTGCGCTTCGGTTTTGTAGAAATGGTGCAGGACATTGGCAAGTGGTTAATCGTCGGTCTCCTCATTGCGGGAATCATTACCCTCTGCGTGCCCGATGATTTCTTTACCGTCCTTCAGGGGAACACGTTGCTGAGTTCGTTAGGCGTGATTCTCTTAGTGTTACCCATGTACCTCTGCGCTACGAGTGGCATTCCCATTGCCGTAGCACTGATGCTGAAGGGACTTTCCCCGGGTGCCGCCTTAGTGTTGCTCATGGTTGGTCCTGCGTGCAACATGGCGTCGCTCATCATCACGGGCAAGGTGCTCGGGAAGCGTGCCCTCATCGTGTATATCGTCTCTATCATCCTCAGCGCCCTACTCTTTGCACACGCTATTGACCTTCTGCTTCCCCAAGAGTGGTTCAACCAGGTGCTCACCACCAGTCAGCACCACCATCACCACCACGACGACCTATTAGGAATGCTCTCTACAATCGCCATGCTCGGGTTGCTGCTCAATGCGGCGGTGCTGAAACTCCGCCATCGGGGACACCACCACGGATAAGGGGCACCTCATAGTAGCAAACGGTATAAATCTATAGACTTTCCCATAGACTTCTGATTTTGGCACGTTTCTTGCTACAGAAGAAGTAGAATATTTTTAACTAAAAAAACGTATTATTATGGAAGAACAGAAGCAACCCAACGGACAACTCCAGATTGAACTCACTCCCGAAGTAGCAGGTGGCACATACTCAAACCTTGCCATCATCTCACACGGCAAGACAGAAATGGTGCTTGACTTTGTAAGCGTAATGCCCGGTTTACCCAAGGCAAACGTGCGCAGTCGCATCATCATGAACCCTGAACACGCAAAGCGCTTGCTCTTCGCCCTTCAGGACAACATCATCAAGTATGAAAAGTCGTTCGGTCCCATCGAATTGGCAGCGCCTCAAGAAGCGCCTCAAGGTGGTAAGACGGCAAATCCCTTTGGAGTTTAAGAAAAACCTCAACGCCCAGAAGTTCAAACGGACTTCTGGGCGTTGAGGTTTTTAGTTAGTTGACAAGTTGACGAGGTACGAGTAGACAAGATGGTCACCTGAATTCCTCTGAAGGGTGAGGCTTTAACGGTTTTACGAGCCGAACAGGCTGGGACAGGCAAGAACAGGCCTTAACAACCATGCGGAGAAAGTTCCGAGAGACTTTATCAGTGAGGAGTGAGTAGATAGTAGTGAGTAACAGACCATGCGGGATGTTCACCGTGCGACCAGTCCCGCAGGGTATCTTTACTCTTAGTTTCAGCTTCCCCCCACATAATGCGTAATCGTAAAAGGTCTCTGCGACCCCACTACGGTGATGATGTCAAAGCGGATGGGTTGGTCCAAATTGTGGATGCTTAGATAATGCCGTGCGGCAAGGCGCAGGTTCTTGATTTTCTCGTCATCTACGGCAGTAACCGCTGGAGCGAAATCTTCATTAGAACGGGTCTTCACCTCCACAAAAACAATCTCACCATAGCACTCAGCAATGATGTCGAGTTCCAAGTGACCAACGCGCCAGTTGCGCTCCAGCAGCGTATAGCCTTTGCGAATCAGGAAGCGACACGCCTCTTCTTCGCCTATTTGTCCGAGGATGTTGTGGGAGGCCATGGTGAATGGGGAACGGTTAAAGGTGAAGGGAGAACGGGGAATGGGGAAAGCTAAAAGGATGGTGCCGTTAACCGTTCACCTCTCACCTTTAACCGTTCACCACCTCCGCTTGCGCTGAAAAAACTCCTTCATCAGCGCCGCGCATTCTTCTTCGAGCACACCGCTCACGACTTTGGTCTTCGGGTGGAGCGCCTGTGGGGCAAAGTAGGAATAACCACGCTTGGGGTCGGAGGCACCATAGACAAGGCGACCGAGTTGTGACCAACCGATGGCACCGGCACACATAATGCAGGGTTCTACCGTGACATAGAGCGTGCAGACATCCAGGTATTTCCCGCCAAGATGCTCTGCCGCCGCCGTGATGGCCTGCATCTCGGCGTGGGCAGTAACATCGTGGAGCATTTCCGTAAGGTTGTGCCCACGGGCTATGATTTGGTCGCCACAAACTACAACGGCACCCACAGGAATTTCGTCAGCCTCAAAAGCGCGACGGGCTTCCTCAAGCGCCTTTCGCATGTAGCGTTCGTCAGCAGTCATGGTCATGCGTTTAAGCCTTTCATGGTGAGCGCCACACGCCCACGTTCGTAATCAATATCCAACACTTTTACCTGCACACGCTGTTGGAGCGTCACCACTTCGTTAGGGTCTTTCACGTACTTGTCTGCCAGTTGCGACACGTGCACAAGTCCCTTCACCTTAATGCCCATATCGACGAAGCAACCAAAGTTCGTGATGTTCGAAATGATACCCGGCACCACCATACCCACTTCAAGGTCGTCAATAGTGCGGAGCGATTTGTCGAAACTAAAGACTGTGGCCATGCCTCTCGGGTCGCGTCCGGGCTTGGCAAGTTCTGCCATGATGTCGGTGAGCGTTGGGAGCCCCACTTCCGCCGTACAGTAGCGCTGGAGGTCAATGCTGCCACGCTTCTCTGCCGAAGCAATAAGTTCGGGCACCTTACAACCCGCATCCTTCGCCATTTGCTCCACAAGGGCATAGCATTCGGGGTGAACAGCAGTATTATCCAGGGGATTCTTGGCGTCGGGGATGCGCAAGAAGCCCGCACACTGCTCATAAGCTTTTGCTCCGAGGCGTGGCACTTTGAGCAATTCGCGACGCGAAGTGAAGGCGCCGTTTTCCGCACGGTAATCCACGATGTTTTGTGCCAACGAGGGTCCCAGACCTGAGATATACGTGAGCAGGTGTTTACTTGCCGTGTTGAGGTTCACACCAACCGTGTTCACGCAACTCTCAACCGTGAGGTCGAGCGAGTGCTTGAGCGCCGTTTGATCTACATCGTGTTGATACTGCCCTACTCCTATGCTCTTCGGGTCGATTTTTACGAGTTCGGCAAGGGGGTCTGAAAGGCGGCGTGCGATACTTACGGCACCGCGAACGGTAACGTCGTAATCGGGAAATTCATCGCGGGCAATCTTTGAGGCAGAATATACCGACGCACCGTCTTCACTGACCAAGAAAATCGCCACGTCCTTCAAATGCAAGGATTGCACGAGTTCTTCCGTCTCACGTCCTGCCGTACCATTCCCAATCGCCACCGCCTCAATCTTATATTGTTCAATCAATGTGGAGAGTTTGCCACACGAACGTGCCCACTGTTGCTGTGGCTGGTGGGGATAAATCGTTTCGTTATGGAGCAAGTTGCCCTGAGCATCGAGACACACCACCTTACATCCCGTACGGAAACCCGGGTCTATACCCATGATGCGCTTCTGTCCGAGCGGAGCGGCAAGGAGCAACTGCTTGAGGTTTGTAGTAAACACACGAATCGCCTCTTCATCCGCACGCTGCTTTGAACTTGCGGCAAATTCCGTTTCGATAGAGGGTTTCAACAGGCGCTTATAGGCATCAGCAAGCGCGAGTTTCACCTGCTCGCCCGACTTGCCGTACTTGGGATAACGGCGTCCGAGGCGCTCCAAGCAATCTTCCTCATCGCGGGGATTGATAGCAACACGCAAGAAGCCCTCTTCCTCACCGCGACGAATCGCCAAGAGTCGGTGACTCGTACAACGGTTCAAGGGTTCGCTAAAGTCAAAATAGTCGCGATACTTCACCGCTTCCTCCTGCTTGGTCTTAATAACCTTTGAAGAAATTACTGCGTTGAGTTCAAACGTTCGGCGGAGCGTGTTGCGCACGTCCTCATTCTCGCTCATCTGCTCGGCAATAATGTCGCGCGCACCCTGAAGGGCATCTTCAACGGTGGGAACTTCGTCCGTGAGGAAGTCCTTCGCACGCACCTCGGGGGCATTATTGGGCTTCAACAAGATTTCATTTGCGAGGGGTTCAAGACCCTTTTTGCGCGCCACCTCAGCACGCGTCTTGCGCTTGGGTTTGAAGGGCAAGTAGATGTCTTCAAGCACCGTAGCATTCCAACAATCCTCAATGCGCTTGCGGAGCTCATCGGTCAATTTGCCTTGCTCTTCAATGGTTTGGGTGATATATTCCTTGCGGTGGAGGAGTTCGTGAAGTTTTTCGTTTTGCTCGGCAATCTGTGCGATAGCCACTTCGTCGAGTCCGCCAGTTGCCTCCTTGCGGTAGCGCGACACGAAGGGAATCGTGGCACCGTCATTCAACAGATTCACTGTGTTTTCCACCTGACGCTCACGCAGGTTCAGGCTTTTGGCAATAAGGGAGATTATTTGTTGCATTAAAAGATAAGGTTTTGAGGTTGTAAGGGTGTGAGATTATGAGGTGCCATTCGGTCCGCAAGGTCCTTAAAACCTAAAAGCGAAGCGACCTTATAATCTTACAGCCTCACACAATTATTCACTCACCACATAACCGCAAGCGGCAATGGCGTCGGTTACTATCTTTACACACGCTTCGCACGTTGGTATGTCGGCAGCCTCAGCCATGACGCGCACAAGGGGTTCTGTGCCCGATTCGCGCACTAACATTCTGCCGTTACCTGCTAAATGTTCCTCTGCTTTCTTCACCGCATCGATAACGAGGGGAGCAGCCATCACCAACTTCTTATCTGTCACACGCACATTGACGAGCAACTGCGGATAGAGCGTTACGGGCGCCGTGAGTTCGGAGAGTTTGCGCTTCTTGGCGAGCATCACTTCCATGATCTTGAGACTCGTCAGAATACCATCGCCCGTAGAGGCATGCTTGGCATAAATGATGTGGCCCGATTGCTCACCACCTATTATATTATTGTGTGCCGCCATGTAGTCGTAGACATTCTTGTCGCCCACAGCGGTCTTGGCGTAGTCAATACCGAGTTTGTCGAGCGCCTTAAAGAGACCGATGTTCGACATAACCGTAGCCACCACCGTATTGTTGTCCAACTGGTTGCGCTCCTTGAGGTATGCCGCCGACACGTAGAGAATCTTATCACCGTCCACCACGTTGCCCTGTTCATCTACACAGAGACAGCGATCGGCATCGCCGTCGTAGGCGAAACCAACGTCCAATCCCTTTTCCACGACGAACTTCTGCAGTCCCTCGATGTGCGTACTGCCCGCACCACGATTGATATTCGTGCCGTCGGGTTCGGCATTCATCACATAAGTCTTCGCGCCAAGGGCATTAAACACCGAAGCGGCAATGTCCCAAGCGCTACCGTTGGCACAATCCAAACCCACCTTCATGCCCTTGAACGAATGCACGCCCAAAGAAATCAAGTAACCAATATAGCGGTTGCGCCCCTCCACATAGTCAATCGTGCGGCCAATCGCATCCTTCGTAGCGTAAGGCGGAATGCCCGACTTGCCGTCCAAGAAGTCCTCAATGCGACTGATGGTAGTATCGTCCATCTTCTCACCATTGCTGTTGATGAGTTTAATGCCATTGTCGTAATACGGATTGTGGCTTGCCGAAATCATAATGCCACAGTCAAAGCCGTCGCGCTTTGTGATGTAAGCAACCGAAGGAGTGGTCGTTACGTGCAGAAGATAAGCGTCGGCGCCTGAAGAGGTAATCCCTGCAGCAAGCGCGTATTCCAACATGTAAGAAGAGCGACGCGTGTCTTTACCAATTACAATACGTCCACTACGATTGGGGGCGCTGAAGTACCAACCTAAGAAGCGCCCTATCTTAAAAGCATGCTTCGCCGTGAGGTCTACATTTGCCTCGCCGCGAAAGCCGTCTGTTCCGAAATATTTACCCATAACAAAGAAAGGGAAAAAGGAGAAAGAAGAAAGGAGAAAGAGCCGTGCGGGATTTCGACGCAAAGACCATTCACCAATTTCCGTTCTCGTTTATACAATAATCTTTATAGAAAAAAGAAAGGAGAAAGAATCGTGCGAGATTTCAACGCGCAAGCATCTTTCTCCTTTCTCTTTTCTAATTTCTAATTTACACCAGGTGTGCAATCCAGTCTTCGCGGTCGCCTGCGAGGTAGTCAATCACAGGGATTTCCACCATTGTGTAGCATCCCGGACGCTGACGCATCGCGGCACGCGCGGCGCACACAAGCACCTGACCCGTGAGCGCAGGGTTGTTAATCTTCATGTTAAACTCAAAGAGCTGATTCTGCGTCTTACCCGACACGCCCTTGCGCACAAGGTTCACACCGTGACCCATGTCGATGACATCGTCTACGCAGGGCACCTGAATTACGTGCGTTTCGTCGTTTACGAAATAAGCGTCTGCCTTAATCGCAGCAGCAACCGTTGCAAAGTCATGCCCTTCTTCCAATTCGATATACACCATACGGCGGTGAATACCCTGCCCCGTAGGGATGGTCATTGAAAGGGCAGCCTTCACACCCTCAATAGCCTTTACTGCTACGGTGTGACCCATAGACATACCGGGTCCGAAGTTCGTGTAGGTAATACCCTTGGGCGCAACCGCCTGAAGCAAGGTGCGCACTATGCTGTCGCTTCCGGGGTCCCATCCCGCAGCAATCACGCTTACGGCATTGCCCGCAACGGCAGCTTCACCCAAACTTTTACGCAGGGGCACAATCTGGCTGTGAATGTCAAAACTATCTACGGTATGGATGCCCTTGGCGAGGATGGTTTTCGCCATCGCTTCCACACTGCGCGTGGGCGTAGAGAGAATTGCCACATCTACGTCCTGCAATTCCGCAATGTCGCTCACTACATCGTAAGCCGCCAATTCCGCAGGCTTATTTGCCGCACCAGTACGGCGCACTACGCCTGCCACTTCCATATCGGGCGCCGCCTCAATCGCCTCAAGGGCGTAGCGACCTATGTTGCCGTAGCCCACAATGGCTACTCTGGTTTTCTTAGTTGTGTTCATAGTTATCTGATTTTATGTTGGTTGTTTCTTATTCTATAGAATCTATATGCTCTATAGAATCTATAATATCTATAAAATCTATACAAATTCCTCAATCGCTCCCCAAAATTACTTTCCCGCAGGGCGCAAACGGCGCTCGTCGTTCAATTTTCTCTGGAGCTCAAGCACTTCGCGGTGCTTCTTTTCCAACTCCGCATCCTTAGCCTTCACCGTTTCGCGGAGGTCGTTGATCTTTGCGTTGAGCGCATCCACTTCGGGACGGTCGTAAAGGCGACTCTTCGTAATGTAGCGTTTGCCGTTAGAACCCTTGAAGTAATAGGTCAAGCCAGCGGTTACTTGCACCTGCGCATGCCCCGCATGATAAGCATTTGCCGAGAGGTCCCAAACGATGTAGGGGCGCAAGGTAATGCCCAAAGCCTTCGTCTTGCCGAAGCGGTAATTGAAATTCATACCCGCCGTAGAAGTGAAGTGCTCACGGTCTTCGCCCTGTGAAGAAGGCACGTACCAATGGTTGTGACCGAAACCGTAAACTGCTTCCATTTCGAAAGTGCGTGCCTGGCGATAACCGTAAAGCACGTTTGAGAGGTTCAAGCGTCCCAAGAGCGAAGAGTGAATATTGTCAATCGCATTCTGCGTACCGCGCTGCCCCACTCCACTGGTATTCACGCCGAGTGTCGTCTGGAGTTCTACACCAATGGTAGGTGTAAACTGCTTACCGAGTTGGAACCCCATCAGCGCACGTTCGCTACCCAAGAAGGCATGACCCTTCAGAGGAGTTGTTGCACCGAGTTGCACACCTGCATAACAATTATCAAAAGCCTTATGGCCTACATACTGTGCTGAACCTGTCAGCGTCGCAGCTCCGAGAAGGAGCGAAAGCATTATTTTCTTCATATCCTTGGTGTAAATTCTTATATAAGTACTATCGGCAAAAATACAAACTTTGCGCCGTACCACTGACCATTTAACACATTTTTTTACGCCCTTCTATGAAATCTGTCAATTCAAACTATTACGAAATCATGTAATATATTCTCCTAACTGTTTATTGTTCAAGGAAACTCGCCAAAATTTAGAATTTTCACTATTGTTTTCTTGTAGATGCAAGGACTTTAAGACTTGGCAATATAAAAAAAAGGGAACCACCGCAAGGTGATTCCCTTTTATGATTATTCAGAATACTACTCCACGAGGGATTAGTCCTGGTTCTTCTTTTCGTAGTCGTCCATATCGCCAACAACAATCTTGTTGAATTCGCGAAGACCTGTTCCGGCGGGAATGAGGTGACCACAGATTACATTTTCCTTCATACCTTCGAGGTAGTCTGTCTTACCAGAGATTGCAGCTTCGTTGAGCACCTTCGTAGTTTCCTGGAAGGATGCTGCAGACATGAAGCTCTTTGTCTGGAGAGAAGCACGTGTGATACCCTGGAGGATCTGCGTAGAAGTTGCAGGCATTGCGTCGCGAACGACTACAAGCTTGAGGTCGCGGCGCTTGAGCTGTGAGTTTTCGTCACGGAGCTTGCGTGCCGTTACAATCATACCAGGCTTCATAGTTTCAGAATCACCGGCATCAACTACCACCTTCTTACCCCAGATACGGTCGTTTTCTTCAGCAAAGTCGAGTTTGTCAACCATCTGCTGTTCGAGGAAACGTGTATCACCAGGTTCGTTAATCTGAACCTTACGCATCATCTGACGTACGATAACTTCGAAGTGCTTATCGTTGATACCTACACCCTGGAGGCGGTAAACGTCTTGAACTTCGTTTACGATATATTCCTGTACGGCAGTGGGACCCTTAATTGCAAGGATGTCACTGGGCGTAATAGAACCATCAGAGAGGGGAGTACCAGCACGAACGTAGTCGTTTTCCTGTACGAGGATCTGCTTAGAGAGGGGCACGAGGTACTTCTTCACTTCACCGAGCTTAGAAGTAACAACGATTTCACGGTGGCCGCGCTTCACGCTACCCATTGTAACTTCACCGTCGATTTCAGAAACGACTGCGGGGTTACTCGGATTACGAGCTTCGAAGAGCTCAGTAACACGGGGAAGACCACCGGTGATGTCACCTGCAGAACTAACGGCACGAGGAATCTTAACGAGAACGTCACCAGCCTTAACTACCTGACCATCTTCGATTGCGATACGACCGTTGATGGGGAAGTTGTACGTGCGGATGAGTTCACCATTTTCGTCTACGATGTGAGCCGAAGGTACGCGTCCACGTTCCTTAGATTCGATAACGATACGTTCACGGAGACCAGTAGCATCGTCTTCTTCAACACGGAATGTAACACCTTCGATAACGTCTTCAAACTGGATGCGACCAGCACTTTCTGTAACGATTACGGCGTTGAAGGGGTCCCACTTAGCAATCATAGTGCCCTTTTCAACTGTGTCACCATCGTTCACGAAGAGGTCTGAACCGTAAGGTACGTTCTGTGAAGAAAGAACGATATTTGTATGAGGATCTACGAAGCGAACTTCTGCGAGTCGACCAACCACCTTCTTGCCACAAACACCATCTTCACCAATTACGTCTACCGTGCGGAGTTCGTCGAACTCGAGGCGGCAGTCGTTCTTCGCAACGATTGTAGCATTAGCAGCCGCACCACCGGCGATACCACCGGCGTGGAAAGTACGGAGTGTCAACTGAGTACCAGGTTCACCGATTGACTGTGCCGCAATGACACCAACGGCTTCACCCTTCTGTACCATACGAGAAGTAGCGAGGTTGCGACCGTAACACTTCATACATACACCGTGCTTGCTTTCGCAAGTGAGCACAGAGCGAATTTCAACGCTCTCGATGGGTGAAGCTTCGATTTCTGCAACTACAGATTCTGTGATTTCTTCACCTGAAGCTACGAGGAGCTTACCAGTCTGAGGATGGATCACATCGTGAACAGAAACACGACCGAGGATACGTTCACCGAGTGAAGAAATTACCTTGTCACCATCGCGGAGGTCTGTACATACGAGACCACGGAGTGTGCCACAGTCTTCTTCAGTAATGATTACGTCATGGCTGACGTCAACAAGACGACGTGTGAGGTAACCTGCGTCGGCAGTCTTCAACGCGGTGTCGGCAAGACCCTTACGCGCACCGTGGGTAGAGATAAAGTACTCCAACACGGACATACCTTCCTTAAAGTTAGAAAGGATTGGGTTTTCAATCGTAAGACGACCTTCAGCACCTGCCTTTTGGGGCTTCGCCATCAAACCACGCATACCTGCGAGCTGAGCAATCTGATCGGCAGAACCACGGGCACCAGAGTCAAGCATCATGAACACGGCGTTGAAACCTTGGTCGGCTTCAGTCATCTGCTTCATCAAGGTCTTCTTGATGTCAGAGTTTACGTGTGTCCATGTGTCAATTACCTGATTATAACGTTCGTTATCGGTGATGAAACCCATGTTATAGTTCATCGTAATCTGGTCAATTTCTTCATTACCACGAGCTACGATTTCCTTCTTTTCTTCAGGGATGATGATATCGTCAAGGTTAAACGAAAGACCACCTTCGTAAGCCATGCGATAACCGAGGTTCTTAATACCATCGAGGAATTCAGCTGCGCGTGCCATACCTACACCCTTAATTACAGAGGTGATGATGCCACGGAGTGACTTCTTAGAAATAATCGTATTTACGAAACCTACTTCCTTGGGGATGATTTCATTTACAATCACACGACCTACAGAAGTTTCTACGAGGCGACGGATGTGCATGCCTGTTTCGTCAACGTCGTCAACGAGCACCTTTACGGGAGCGTGAACGTCTACGCGCTTTTCGTTGTAAGCAATGATGGCTTCTTCAGGACCGTAGAATGTAAGGCCTTCACCCTTAGCACCGGGACGGATCTTTGTAATATAGTAAAGACCGAGCACCATGTCCTGAGAGGGCACTGTGATAGGTGCACCGTTCGCAGGGTTAAGGATGTTGTGGCTCTGGAGCATCAACATCTGTGCTTCGAGGATTGCTTCGTTGCTCAAGGGGAGGTGGACAGCCATCTGGTCACCGTCGAAGTCGGCGTTGAAGGCCGTACAAGCGAGGGGGTGAAGCTGGATTGCCTTACCTTCAATCATCTTGGGCTGGAACGCCTGGATACCGAGACGGTGAAGTGTCGGAGCACGGTTGAGGAGCACGGGGTGACCCTTCATGACGTGTTCGAGGATGTCCCAAACTACTGATTCACGGCGGTCTACAATACGCTTTGCACTCTTCACCGTCTTCACAATACCGCGCTCAATGAGCTTGCGGATGATGAATGGCTTGTAGAGTTCAGCTGCCATGAGCTTGGGAATACCACATTCGCCCATCTTCAATTCAGGCCCTACGACGATAACCGAACGTGCAGAATAGTCAACACGCTTACCGAGGAGGTTCTGACGGAAACGACCCTGCTTACCCTTGAGTGAGTCAGAGAGTGACTTGAGAGGACGGTTGCTGTCGCTCTTCACTGCGCTACTCTTGCGTGAGTTATCGAAGAGTGAGTCAACAGCTTCCTGAAGCATACGCTTTTCGTTACGGAGGATGACTTCAGGTGCCTTGATTTCGAGCAAACGCTTGAGGCGGTTGTTGCGAATGAGCACACGACGATAGAGGTCGTTGAGGTCAGAAGTAGCGAAGCGGCCACCATCGAGGGGCACGAGAGGACGGAGGTCAGGAGGAGTCACAGGAAGAATCTTCATGATCATCCATTCGGGACGGTTGCGGTCCTTGCTTGCACGGAACGATTCTACCACCTGAAGGCGCTTGAGAGCTTCGTTCTTACGCTGTACAGAAGTGTCTGAGTTCGCACGGTCACGAAGTTCGTAAGAAAGGCTGTCGAGGTCAATGCGCTGGAGCAAATCGTAAACAGCTTCAGCACCCATCTTAGCGATGAACTTATTGGGGTCGCTATCGTCCAAGAACTGGTTGTCTCTGGGCACCTTCTTTGACCATTCCATGAATTCGTCTTCAGTAAGAAGGTCGAGTTCCTTGGGACCTTCCTTCTCCTGAGCGAGCACACCAGGCTGAATAACTACGTAACGTTCGTAGTAGATGATAGAGTCGAGCTTCTTAGTAGGAATACCAAGGAGGTAACCCATCTTATTGGGAAGCGAACGGAAATACCAGATGTGTGCAACGGGCACAACGAGTTGGATGTGACCCGCACGTTCGCGACGCACCTTCTTTTCAGTAACTTCTACACCACAACGGTCGCAGACGATACCCTTATAGCGGATGCGCTTGTACTTACCACAGTGACATTCATAGTCCTTTGTAGGACCGAAAATGCGTTCGCAGAAAAGACCGTCGCGCTCAGGCTTATAGGTGCGATAGTTTATTGTTTCAGGCTTCAAAACTTCACCGTACGAGTTCGCCTGAATTTCTTCAGGTGAAGCAAGACCGATGGTGATTTTCGTAAAGTTGTTCTTTACCTTACTATCTCTTTTAAATGCCATATTCTAAATATGTGTAGTTATATTTGAGGTTAAGCAGCCTCACAGGGAAGGGGTAGGAAGTCGTGTTGCTTCCCCCCCTATTCCACTGTATGGCGTTCTAACTAATCGAGCGTGACGTTCAAGCCCAAACCACGGAGTTCGTGGAGGAGGACATTGAGCGACTCGGGAATACCCGGAGTGGGGAGAGGATCACCCTTAACGATAGCTTCGTAAGCCTTAGCACGACCAGTAACGTCGTCAGACTTAATGGTAAGGATTTCCTGAAGCACGTGAGAAGCACCGAAGGCTTCGATTGCCCAAACTTCCATTTCCCCGAAACGCTGACCACCGAATTGAGCCTTACCACCAAGGGGTTGCTGCGTGATGAGCGAGTACGGACCGATAGAACGAGCGTGCATCTTATCTTCTACCATGTGACCGAGCTTCAACATGTAAGTCACACCTACTGTTGCCTTCTGGTCGAAGGGATCACCTGTAGCACCGTCGTAGAGCTGAGTTGAACAGTAGCGGGGAAGACCTGCCTTGTCTGTCCATTCGCAGAGGTCAGAGAGTTTCGCACCGTCAAAGATGGGAGTAGCAAACTTAACGCCCAACTTCTTACCGGCAGCACCAAGTACAGCTTCAAACACCTGACCGAGGTTCATACGAGAAGGCACACCGAGGGGGTTCAATACAATGTCTACAGGAGTACCGTCTTCGAGGAACGGCATATCTTCCTGACGAACAATCTTAGATACGATACCCTTGTTACCGTGACGACCTGCCATCTTATCACCTACACCGATTTTACGCTTCTTAGCGATGTAAACCTTTGCAAGCTGGAGGATACCAGAGGGAAGTTCGTCACCAATGGTGATTGCAAACTTCTCGCGCTTGAGCTTCGCATCGAGTTCGTTATACTTCTTCAAGTAGTTGATAACGAGCTGACGGATGAGGCGGTTTGTACGTTCATCTTCCGTCCAGTTGCTGAGCTGTACTGAAGTATAGTCCAAAGAAACGAGGAGCGACTTGCCAAACTTAGCACCAGCAGCAATAACTTCGGCACCGATGTTATCCTTTACGCCGAGGCTGGTGTAGTTCTTCGTCAAGGTCATGAGTTTGTCAACCATAACCATCTTCAAGTCTTCAGTTTCCTGCTTGAACTTTTCGTCAATCTGAGCGAGAAGAATCTTATCTTGGTTCTTAGAAGCACGTGTCTTCTGCGCACGAGAATAGAGGCGCTTGTTGATAACGATACCTGAGAGCGAGGGATTAGCCTTCAAAGAAGCATCCTTCACGTCTCCAGCCTTGTCACCGAAGATGGCACGGAGCAACTTTTCTTCAGGAGTGGGATCGCTTTCACCCTTAGGAGTAATCTTACCAATCATGATGTCCCCAGGAGTGATGCGTGCACCGATGCGAACGATACCGTTTTCATCAAGGTCCTTAGTTGCATCTTCACCTACGTTGGGGATGTCATTCGTAAGGGTTTCTTCACCACGCTTCGTTTCGCGCACTTCGAGAGAATACTCGTCTACGTGTACCGAAGTAAGGAGGTCTTCACGAACAACGCGTTCGTTAAGCACGATAGCATCTTCATAGTTGTAACCCTTCCAAGGCATGTAAGCCACGAGGAGGTTGCGGCCGAGTGCCAATTCACCGTCTTCAGTAGCATAACCTTCGGTAAGAATCTGACCTGCTTCTACGCGCTGACCCTTGTCACAGATAGGACGAAGGTCGATGGTCATGTTTTGGTTCGTACGGCGGAACTTGGGAATAATGTATTCCTTAACGTTAGATTCGAACGATACGAATTCTTCGTCTTCTGTGCGGTCGTAAGCTACGATGATGCGTTCAGCATCTACGTATTCTACCACACCAGCTCCTTCCGCAGTAATCATTGTGCGTGAGTTTTCACACACCTGGCGCTCGATACCAGTACCTACGATAGGCGCTTCAGAACGAATGAGGGGAACTGCCTGACGCATCATGTTAGATCCCATCAATGCACGGTGGGCGTCGTCGTGTTCCAAGAAGGGGATGAGCGATGCCGCGATTGAAGCAATCTGCTGAGGAGCAACGTCCATGAGTTCAACGTTCTCAGGAGTTACAACGGGGTAATCAGCATCCTGACGACACTTAACCTTGGGGAGGATGAAGCCACCTTCATCGTTCAAGGGTGCATTACCCTGACCGATAATCTTGCCTTCTTCTTCTTCAGCGCTGAGGTACACAACACCTTCGCTTGTAAGGTCTACCTTTGCTCCTGCCACCTTGCGGTAAGGAGTTTCGATAAAGCCGAGCTCGTTAATCTTTGCGTAAACGCAGAGTGAAGAAATCAAACCGATGTTAGGACCTTCAGGAGATTCGATAGGACAGAGACGTCCGTAGTGTGTATAGTGTACGTCGCGCACTTCGAAACCTGCACGTTCACGAGAGAGACCACCAGGACCGAGGGCTGAGAGACGACGCTTGTGCGTTACTTCAGCAAGGGGGTTCGTCTGGTCCATGAACTGTGAAAGGGCGTTCGTACCGAAGAATGAGTTGATAACGCTTGAAATAGTTTTGGCGTTAATCAAGTCCATAGGTGTGAACACTTCGTTATCACGAACGTTCATGCGTTCACGGATGGTGCGGCTCATACGTGCCAAACCAATAGCGAACTGGTTAGAAAGCTGCTCGCCTACTGTGCGCACACGGCGGTTACTCAAGTGGTCGATATCGTCAACATCAGCCTTTGAGTTAATCAATTCAACGAGGAACTTGATGATTTCGATAATGTCTTCCTTCGTCAATACGCGCACATCCATGTCAGTTGAAAGGTTCAACTTGCGGTTGATGCGGTAGCGACCTACTTCACCGAGGTCATAACGCTTGTCCGAGAAGAAGAGGTTGTTGATAACTTCTTTCGCACTTGCATCATCGGCGGGGTCAGCATTACGCAACTGACGGTAGATGTAAAGAACGGCTTCCTTTTCAGAGTTTGAGGGGTCCTTCTGGAGGGTGTTGAAGATGATAGAGAAGTCTGTAGCTGAACTTTCTTCCTTGTGAACGAGGATCGTAGAGATACCTGAATCAAGGATGTCTTCCATATTCTCTTCGGTAATAACTACTTCACGATCCAAAATAACTTCATTACGCTCAATAGTTACCACTTCACCTGTATCTTCATCGTTGAAGTCTTCCACCCAACACTTCAAGACACGTGCTGCGAGCTTTCTGCCCACCACCTTCTTGAGTGCAGCCTTGGTAACCTTTACTTCTTCAGCAAGGTTAAAAATCTGAAGGATTTCCTTATCGGTTTCAAAACCAATTGCGCGGAGCAATGTTGTAACGGGCAACTTCTTCTTACGGTCGATGTAAGCATACATCACGTTATTGATGTCTGTAGCAAACTCAATCCATGAACCCTTGAAGGGGATGATACGTGCTGAGTAAAGCTGTGAACCGTTAGCGTGAATGCTTGAGCCGAAGAATACACCAGGAGAACGGTGCAACTGAGAAACAATTACACGTTCCGCACCATTGATAACGAACGTACCGTTAGCCGTCATGTAGGGAATCTGACCAAGGAACACGTCCTGAACGACAGTGTCGAAATCTTCGTGATCAGGGTCCGTACAGTACAATTTAAGTTTCGCCTTCAATGGCACACTATAGGTAAGTCCTCTCTCCAAACACTCATCAATAGAGTAGCGGGGAGCATCAATGTAGTAGTCGAGGAACTCGAGTACAAAGTTGTTGCGCGTGTCAGCAATGGGGAAGTTCTCAGCAAACACCTTGTAAAGACCATCGTTCTTACGAAGTTCTGAAGGCGTATCGAGCTGCAAGAAGTCCTGGAAAGATTTCAACTGCACATCCAAGAAATCTGGATAAGGCATCGGATTCTTTACAGACGCAAAGTTTACGCGTTGATTTATTACTCTTGAAGACATAATATGAATTTCAAATTTGTAGGGATTTCTATAGCATCTATAGCTCCTATAGCACCTATATAATCCAACTACTAATATTTATTAGACACAAAAAGGTTAAGAACCCCCTACCAGAGGATTCTTAACCGTTACCCTATAGGGAATGTGATTAAGCGATTTCTACTTCAGCACCTGCTTCTTCGAGAGCCTTCTTGAGTGCTTCAGCTTCTTCCTTACCTACACCTTCCTTAAGCTTAGCGGGACAACCGTCTACAGCGTCCTTAGCTTCCTTAAGACCGAGGCCACAAGCTTCCTTCACTGCCTTAACAACCTGGAGCTTAGCTGCACCAGCGCTCTTGAGGATTACGTCGAAAGAAGTCTTTTCTTCTGCAGCAGCAGCACCACCTTCAGCAGCAACTACAACAGCAGCAGCAGCGGGTTCGATTCCGTACTCTTCCTTGAGGTAAGTAGCCAATTCGTTAACTTCCTTTACAGTCAAATTTACCAATTCTTCTGCAATAGCTTTGATATCTGCCATTTTGATAAAATTTATTTTTTTGTTTTATAATCTAATTACTGTTACGACACCTGTGCTAAGTGTTTATTATTAAGCGGCACAAGCATCATGATGGAGCTTATTATTCTGCAGCACCTTCTTCCTTGTCGAAGCGAGCTTCGAGACCAGAGAGAATGTTGCGGAGGGGAGACTGGAGAAGACCAACGATGTCTGCGATAACTTCGTTCTTGCTCTTGATAGCGCAAAGAGTAGCGAGGTGTTCAGCACCAACGTAGAAACCTTCTTCAGCATAAGCACCCTTGAGTGCGGGAATACCGTCCTTACCAAATTCCTTGATGAGCTTCGCGGGAGCGTTAGCTACATTTGAGAAGAACAATGCTGTTGTACCCTTGAGGCAAGGCTTAAGAGCTGAGTAGTCTACTTCAGCGTTGTCAAATGCCTTTTCAAGAAGTGTATTCTTAGCAACAATCATCTTCACGTCAGAAGCAAAACACTTACGACGGAGGTTGCTTGTTGTTTCAGCGTTCAAGCCTGTTACGTCTACAATATAGAAGTGAGCGTATTCCTTGAGTTTTTCACCGAGTTGCTCGATGATGATAGCTTTATCTTCCTTTCTCATAATTGTCTACTAAATTAATTTTCTTCAATAGTCTTGGGGTCAACCTTGACACCACGGCTCATAGTAGAAGAAAGATAAATACTCTTAATATAGGTACCCTTCGCAGCAGAAGGCTTGAGCTTATTGATTGTAGCAATAAATTCCTTAACGTTACCTACCATCTTTTCAGTATCGAAAGATACCTTACCGATAGCAGCGTGAACGATACCTGCCTTGTCTACCTTAAAGTCGATCTTACCCTGCTTTACTTCACGTACAGCCTTGGCAACATCCATTGTTACAGTACCACTCTTGGGGTTAGGCATCAAACCACGGGGACCGAGAACGCGACCGAGCGCACCGAGCTTACCCATGATTGCAGGCATAGTGATGATCACATCAATGTCTGTCCAACCACCCTTAATCTTCTCGATATATTCATCGAGACCTACATAGTCAGCACCAGCTTCCTTTGCAGCAGCTTCAGCATCGGGAGTACAGAGGCAGAGCACACGTACAGTCTTACCAGTACCGTGGGGAAGTGACACAACGCCACGAACCATCTGGTTAGCCTTACGGGGGTCAACGCCCAAGCGTACGTCGATATCGAAAGAAGCGTCAAACTTTGTTGTAGTGATCTCCTTAACGAGAGCACATGCTTCCTTCAATGAATAAGCCTTCCCTGCTTCAATCTTGTCTGCAACCAACTTTTGGTTCTTAGTAAGTTTACTCATTGTTGTTCTAAAATTGAAGTGTTATGAAATTAAGCGGGGAAGTCTCCCTTAACTGTGATACCCATAGAACGTGCAGTACCAGCAACGAGGCGCATAGCGCTTTCGATAGTAAAGCAGTTCAAGTCAGGCATCTTATCTTCTGCGATAGCCTTAACCTGATCCCAAGTGATTTCAGCGATCTTATTACGGTTGGGCTGTGCAGAACCACTCTTCTGCTTAGTAGCTTCAAGCAATTGAATAGCCACAGGAGGAGTCTTAACTACGAAAGTGAAAGACTTGTCATTGTAATAAGTAATGACAACAGGAAGTACCTTACCTGCCTTTTCCTGAGTTCTGGCATTGAACTGCTTGCAGAAATCCATAATATTGATACCCTTAGAACCGAGAGCGGGACCTACGGGAGGAGAAGGATTTGCAGCGCCACCTTTAATCTGTAATTTGATTAATCCAGCAACTTCTTTAGCCATTTTCTTCTAAATAATTAAATAGTTAGTATGGAAAGAATTTCGCCACCTGCGTAACATTCAGGTTATTATTCTTTCTCAACTTGAGTAAAACTAAGGTCGAGAGGTGTGTTACGACCAAAGACCTTAACGGCAACCGTCAACTTGCGCTTCTCGGTATTTACCTCTTCGATAAGACCAGAGAATCCAGTAAACGGACCGTCAGTAACCTTCACTGCTTCACCTACGGCATAAGGAATTTCGAGTTCAAGGTCGTCGACCGTTTCGTCTACCTTTCCTAAAATGCGATTCACTTCACTTTCCTGAAGTGGCGTAGGGTTGTCAAGACCACCTAAGAAGCCTAAGCAATTAGGCGTAAATCTTAGGTCATGAGCAATTTCACCAACGAGTTCAGCTAACACCAAAACATATCCCGGCAGATAAATTCTCTCCTTCACAACGCGTTTGCCATTGCGAACTTGAATAACCTTTTCTGTCGGAATCAATACTTCTTCAACATGTCCACCGAAGTGACCGTTTTTAATTTCGGCATCGATGTATTCTTTGACCTTAGCTTCTTTACCACTTACGGCACGCAACACGTACCAATTTTTTGTAACACCAGCCATAGAAATAACACGTTGTTAAATACTGTAGATGAGACTCATGAGTTTCTCAAACAACTTATCTGCAAAACCAACCGCAATAGCGATAACAATGGAAGCAATTAAAACGGCAATCGCATTGCTGGTCAATTCCATACGTGTAGGCCACGTAGTTTTATATCTGAGTTCTTCGTAAGAATCTTTGAAAGATGTAATAACTTTCTTAAGCATATCAAATTCAATTTAGCACGGGAAGAGAGGCTCGAACTCCCGACACCCGGTTTTGGAGACCGGTGCTCTACCGACTGAGCTATTCCCGTAGAAAATAGGCGCTGCCGGAGCAGCGACCTATTGTTTTATAGTTTGGTAGTATTACTCGATGATTTCAGTAATCTGACCAGAACCTACTGTGCGACCACCTTCACGGATAGCGAAGCGGAGACCTACGTTAAGAGCAACAGCGTAGATGAGTTCTACAGTGATTTCAACGTTGTCACCAGGCATTACCATTTCAACGTCTGCGGGGAGAGAGATTTCACCTGTGCAGTCCATTGTGCGGAGGTAGAACTGAGGACGGTACTTGTTACCGAAGGGAGTGTGACGACCACCTTCTTCCTTCTTAAGAACGTAGATAGAAGCCTTGAACTTCTTGTGGGGCTTGATAACACCGGGGTGAGTGATTACCATACCGCGCTTGATTTCGTTCTTATCGATACCACGGAGGAGAAGACCTACGTTGTCACCAGCTTCACCCTGATCGAGGAGCTTACGGAACATTTCAACACCAGTTACAACTGACTTCTTGTCTTCACCGAGACCAAGGATCTGAACTTCTTCACCTACCTTGATAACACCAGTTTCAACACGACCTGTTGCTACAGAACCACGACCTGTGATAGAGAACACGTCTTCAACGGGCATCAAGAAGGGCTTATCCTTATCGCGGGGAGGTTCCTGAATCCATGTATCGCAAGCGTCCATGAGTTCCATTACCTTTTCTTCCCATTCAGCTACGCCGTTGAGCGCACCGAGAGCAGAACCACGGATGATAGGAGTTTCATCTTCGAAGTCATAAGCAGCGAGGAGTTCCTGTACTTCCATTTCAACGAGCTCGAGCATTTCAGCATCGTCAACCATGTCGCACTTGTTGAGGAACACAACGAGACGGGGAACGTTTACCTGACGAGCGAGAAGGATGTGTTCGCGAGTCTGAGGCATAGGACCGTCAGTTGCAGCAACTACGATGATAGCACCGTCCATCTGAGCAGCACCAGTTACCATGTTCTTAACGTAGTCGGCGTGACCCGGACAGTCTACGTGAGCATAGTGACGAGTTTCAGTCTGGTATTCAACGTGTGAAGTGTTGATAGTGATACCACGTTCCTTTTCTTCAGGAGCGTTGTCGATTGAGTCAAAAGAACGGAGTTCAGAGAAACCCTTCTTTGCCAATACTGTAGTGATAGCAGCTGTAAGAGTAGTCTTACCGTGGTCAACGTGACCGATTGTACCAATGTTTACGTGGGGCTTGGTACGTTGGAATTGTTCTTTAGCCATTGCTTAAAACTATTAATTTTGTGAATATTGTCAAAGTGAAAGACCTCTGGATTTTAGAGCTGTTAGCGAGACTTGAACTCGCGACCTCTTCCTTACCAAGGAAGTGCTCTACCGCTGAGCTATAACAGCAACAGTAATCTTTGAGGCAATTAGAGCGGAAGACGGGGCTCAAACCCGCGACCCCCAGCTTGGAAGGCTAGTGCTCTATCGACTGAGCTACTTCCGCAACATTAAAATAAAAGCTTTCACTTTTGTGGGCAAAGATGGATTCGAACCACCGAAGGCGTAAGCCAGCAGATTTACAGTCTGCCCCATTTGGCCACTCTGGTATTTGCCCGTCCGAACAGAGGTCATTCCTCTAATCGGGTGCAAAGTTAGACATAATTTTTTATTCACAAAACATTTTCCCTATTTTTTCTTAAAAAAATCTTACAGCCCCCTATAATGGCGACTGACATATACACCATATTATATATAATAACAACCCGAAGACACTCACGCGAAACCACAGCAAACGTAGAGACGTCATACCATGGCGTCTCCCCCACCCACGCAGATGTGTTTTGACAAAAGAACATAAGAACATATTTTTGCCTCACGCAGACTATTTTATTTCTCACGCAGACGACGCAGAAATCGCAGAAACTCTCGCGCTCATTTTTCTTGTCTCACACAGAAATCACAGAACTCACAGACTTCTACTCGCTCTGCTCGTTCCCTCCTCCGCAGTTTTAGACAGAAGAACAAAAGAACATATAGCTTCGCGCCCTCTGCGCCTTTGCGTGAGAAATAAATCTGTCCTTCTGTTCTTCTGTCTAAATATAATTCTGTGTATTCCGTGCATTCTGCGTGAGACATAAAAACTCTGCGTGTGTCTGCGCCGTCTGCGTGAACCAAATATGTTCTTCCGTCAAAATATAATTCTGTGTATTCCGTGCATTCTGTGTGAGATTCATGTTCTCTAAAATAAAGAGATAAAATTTACCAGAAACCAACAAATGGAATTCAGGTATTTAGATTCTCCTGTGGAATCCTTCAAACAAACTCCGAGTTAAATTAAATTAACTCCATATTAAATTAAACTAACTCCTTACTTGTTTTTACAAATACCTATGTTGTCTTCATCACCTGCGTGAAACTATATTTTAGACAGAAGAACAAAAGAATATAAGAACAGGTTTTTCTCACGCAGACAGCGCAGAAATCGCAGAAACTCTCACGCTCATTTTTATTTATTACTGTCCGCTAAAACTTATCGAATCAGAAAAAAGAAATATTGGTGTCCGGTAAAGTTTTTGAGAAGTAACGGCCTGAAAGGCCAATAAGCACCCAGCCCAGGGCAACGCCCTGGGTCTATGGATGTTTGGGTTTGCGCCCTGAAGGGGCAAAAGCATTGCAGTTCAAACTCTTATAAT
>JAZORE010000024.1:0-95845 GCA_045656425.1 Alloprevotella sp. | reverse complement strand
CAAGACATCCTTCCTTATCATAAAGAATTAAACGGTACAAATAACATCTAATGTTACCCAAACTAATTTGCTACTTTCGTTGCAATGTTTGTTTCTTGTACTTCTCTACAAAAAGTTTATGAAAATCTTTCAAAGATCGTTTTTAGTGTGACTCGCTTTTTGAGTGAGTCAGCGAGTGCAAAAGTACGGCGGGATTTTGGATTGAACAAGAAAATCTAAATATTTTTTCACAAAAAAGTTGATTTTTTCTTTTAGCGGTGAGTTTAGAACCTTGTTTTGTCGCTGTGAGATTACAAAATCAGGAGTTAGCGTCAAAAATAACGCCACGACAATGTCGCGGCGAAGAGGACCTGAATCATGGGGATTATGAGACCCATTTCCATGATAACGATTCTACATTTACGAGCTAAAGTTAATGATGACCACAATCGTGGTGGTCGCACCCTACCCCACTATCCAAAATAAATCCAGTAAGGTAACCTTTTACTACAGCATTCACATCGCCACTACATCCGCGAATGACTTTTATACCTTCAGCAGACAATTTCTGAAAGACACCTTCACCCATCCTTCCTGCCAGCATTACTTCAACACCCATCTGTCGCAACTCGGCAGCGATACCCGACTTGCAACCGCAACCTTTAGGAGAAGGATGCTCCACGACTTCAACAATCTGCTTATTATTTATAGTATATATTGTGTAGTGGTCGCAATGACCAAAGTGATTATCTACACAGCCATCTTTTGTGGGAACTGCTATTTTCATATTTATCATTTATATTACATCTACACCACCTCACAAGCAACCGTTGCTCGGAATATTTCGCGGGCGCGCTGAAGACGTTCTTGCGAAAGCGGTGCAACACCCTCGAGGGGATATTTAATACCGAGTTCTTCGTACTTGTAAGTACCCATGATGTGGTAAGGAAGGAGTTCTACGCGCTCCACCACACTGAACTGCTTGACGTAATCCGCCACCTGTTGCAAATGCGCATCATCATCGTTCACTCCAGGAACAATAACGTGACGCACCCAAGTGGTTTTACCGATTTCCTGAAGGTAGTCCATAAAGGCAGCGTTATTCTTACGAGGCACACCTGTCAAAACGGGATGCAACTCGTCATCCGTTGTCTTCACATCAAGCATAACGAGATCTGCCTCCTGCACGGCACGCTTTGCGGCATCCGTAAACACCACACCAGAGGTATCGAGCGCAGTATGAAAACCTGCTTCACGGCAAAGGCGGAAGAACGCCTCAACGAAAGGTGCCTGCATCAGCGGTTCGCCACCCGTACAGGTCACCCCACCCGTCTTGATAAAGTTCTTATACCGCTTCACTTCAGCCAACAACTCCTCGGGCGTAAGTTCGTACTGACACTTACGCTGCGGATCCCACGTATCAGGATTGTGACAATACTGACAACGCATGGGACAACCTTGCAAGAATGCTATAAAACGGATTCCAGGACCATCAACTGTCCCGAAACTTTCCAAGGAATGAATTCTACCAACCATAGGGGAAAGGAGAAAGGAGAAAGCCCATCCAGCGCAGAACCTTACCCCTAAGGGGAAGTTGGGGGTGGGTTCGTCTACTCGCACCTTGTATACTCGTTTACTTATTTACAAAATTTACAGCCCTCCAAGTTCCGCACGGATAGCTTGGAGCTCAGCCTTAATAGCTTGCAGTCGGTCTATTACTTCCGACGCATTGCCCACACCCTCTTTATTTTTCTTCAGCAGGTCACGCGCAGCAGAAATTTTGAGTCCACGCACCTTAACGAGGTTGTAGATAATACGAATTTGCTCAATATCCTCCTTGGTATATTGGCGCACGTTGCGACCCGACTTCTTTGGAGCAATCTGAGGGAACTCCTTTTCCCAAAAGCGTAGGAGTGTTTCGGCAACGCCAAATTCTGCCGCAACTTCACTAATGGAGTAATAGAGTTTAAGTTCCTTATTAGGATTGTAAGCCATAATTCATTTGTGGATGTAAGTTCTTTGGCAAAGGTAACAAAAAAGGTTGAGATGCGTTTTATATAGTGGCAATAAAAAATCCCGCAGTGGGAAGACTGCGGGAAGATTCGCCTACGAATGTAAGTTTAGAATTCGTCGTTAGCATAGAGGAAGGGGAAGATTACATTGTCCCATTCCAAGATTTCCTCGGGCTTAAAGAAGCGCTTGAGTTCAATTTCTGCAGTTTCAGGACCGTCACTTGCGTGAACGATATTTTCCTGGAAACTTACGCAATAAGAACCGCGGATCGTGCCAGGCGCAGCGTTACGCCCGTTAGTAGGACCTGCAAGCGCGCGTACAGCAGCGATAGCATCCACACCTTCAAGGGCGAGTGCCACAACGGGAGCTGTCATCATCGCATCCTTAACGCGCTGGAAGAAAGGCTTTTCGCTGAGGTGCGCATAGTGTTCAGAGAGCAACTCATCTGTAAGCCACATCATCTTCATACCACAAATCTTCAAACCTTTCTTTTCAAAGATAGAAGTAATTTCACCAATCAAACCGCGCTGCACAGTGCAGGGTTTCAAAAGCACGAGGGTCTTTTCAATAGCCATAGTACGTTAGATTTTAAGTAGATAATTGAATTTGACCTCAAAGGTACACCTTTTTAGATTATAGGGCAAGGATTAGAGAACTTATTTAAGAAAAGTTAATAGAAATGCTTGTTTTTTTCATGAAAGCAGATATATCCCAAATCTCTGAGGATTTCCTAAAAACAAACTCCAACTTAATTTCAACTAAATAAGAGTTAATTGAAATTAAGTTGGAGTTTGTTTTTAGGAAAAGGGATCGAGATTGAAATAGAAGGTTATCCCCCTCCTTTTCACGCTCACCTATCTACCATAAGAACGAATTACGCATTGGTGATTACGGCAATCGCCTCTTCGATAGTGCACTTAGTTTGTTCGCCAGTCACCATGTTTTTGAGGGCAATGGTACCTTCCGCCATTTCTGTTTCACCCACGAGCGCCACGAAGGGCACTTGTTGCTGGTTGGCGTAACTCATTTGCTTCTTCATCTTAACGGCATCGGGATATACCTCTGTAGGAATACCCGCGCGGCGTGCTGCTGCGGCAAGACGGAGGCAGTGCTTTGCTTCTGCTTCGCCAAAGTTGATGAAGAGGAGGGTTGCGCCCGTTGCTGTTTCTGCAGGATAAAGTTCGAGTTGATTGAGCACGTCGTAAATGCGGTCAGCACCGAAGGAAATACCCACGCCCGAAAGACCGGGAAGACCAAAGATGCCTGTAAGGTTGTCGTAGCGACCACCGCCCGTGATAGAACCAATCTGAACATCAAGCGCCTTCACTTCGAAGATGCAACCCGTGTAATAGTTCAAACCACGTGCGAGCGTAAGGTCGAGTTCAATAGCATTCTTCAAGTCGCTCTGCTTCAAGGCTTCGAGCACGAACGCCACTTCTTCCACACCCTTCACCCCAACTTCGCTTGCGGCAAGCACCTGACGCATGGTGTCAAGTTTTTCTTCGTTCGAACCTTCAAGAAGAATGATGGGCTGGAGTTTTTCCACCTGTTCTGCAGAAAGACCACCCTCAAGGAGTTCCTTATTGACATTCTCCAAACCAATCTTGTCCAACTTGTCAATCGCCACCGTGATGTCCACAATGCGGTCTGCCGCACCGATGATTTCGGCTATACCCGTGAGGAGTTTGCGGTTGTTAATCTTGATGCACACACGGATGCCGAAGCGGCTGAACACCTCATCGACAATCTGCATCAACTCTACCTCGTTAAGAAGTGAGTCAGAACCCACCACGTCAGCGTCACACTGGTAAAACTCGCGGTAGCGTCCCTTCTGCGGACGGTCAGCGCGCCACACGGGTTGAATCTGGTAACGCTTAAAGGGCATTTGGAGTTCTTCACGGTGCTGAACGACATAGCGTGCAAAGGGAACGGTGAGGTCGTAACGCAAACCCTTTTCGCAGAAGCGCGAAGCGAGTTGCGCAGCCGTGCGTTCGTCATAATCAGCGGTGGGTACGGCATTCTTGAAGTCGCCAGAGTTCAAAATTTTGAAGAGCAATTTATCGCCTTCTTCGCCATACTTGCCCATCAAGGTTGAGAGATTCTCCATCGCAGGAGTTTCAATCTGACGGAATCCGTAGAGGGCATACACCTCACGGATGGTGTTAAAAATATAGTTGCGCTTCGCCATTTCTACGAAGCCAAAGTCGCGTGTACCTTTTGGAATAGAGGGTTTCTGTGCCATATAGGGGTAATGTTTAGTCAAATTTCTTGCAAAGGTAGTTATTATTTTTTAGAGTAAAGAGTAAAGAGTAAAGAGAAAAGATTGCCAGACGGTAGAAACATCCGCAATATCTTTTCTCTTTACTCTTTTATCTTTTATCTAAAACTCCTATTCCTCCAAATAATAAACCACCGAGGTCACTACGCGCACATTCTTGATATGGGGCGTGTACATATCGCGGTCGGTAATGGAGAAGACACCTTGATGAGCCGTTTGAATTTTGCCGAGTTTGCTCTCCGAGTCGGCGGCAAACTTTTCGGCGGCCTCACGAGCGTTGCGGGTAGCCTCTTCAATCATAGCGGGTTTAATATCGTTGAGACTTGTGAACTCAAACTGTACGCTGGTGCCGTAATCACCCGCAGAAATGGCAATACCCTCCTTAAGCAGTTCGCCCACCTGCGTAAGCAACTGGCGCACGAGTTCCACTTGGTTTGTCGCCACCGTAGTTATGGAAGTCACCGTATAACGGTCGCCCTCAAAGTTAGAGACATAGCGCTCGGCATACTTATCCACAATCTGCAGGGTAGGTTCGCTAATTTCACTGGCCTTAATTCCCTTCTTCATCAAGAAGGTAGCTATACCTTTGTTGGCACGATTCACATCCTCGTAAATCGCAGCAAGATTATTCCCCGTAGTTTTATACACCACAGGCCAAATCACATGGTCGGCAGCCACTTCACGCTCCGCCAAACCGCGCACTTGCACAATGCGGTCTTCCGTACCTATTTTCTTCAATCCATTGCCGATAAATACCCCCGCAATGACAAGGGCAACGGCAAGGATAAGCGCCTCAAATTTAAATGATTTCATAGTAGTAAAACACTTAAGTTCCTGTTCCTTACTACAAAGGTACGCTTTCCGTTTTGCTCCAACAAACTTTGCATGTTAAAAATATTCTCCCAACTCTTTCAAGGATGATTCAAAGAATAAAACTTTTGGACAACGCTTTGCTTTTATAATAAATGTGTAAATTTGCCGTTTAGATTAGGAGGAATAGAGTACAACTGACAGAGTACAGAGTACAACTAACCTCCGGATGGGTACTACTCACTACCTCATAACCTCAAACCTTAAAACCTCACAACATGATTGAATACATCCGCGGAATCATTGACGAACTCACGCCCACCGAAGCTGTTTTAGAGGCAAATGGCGTGGGTTATAAGTTGGCGATTTCGCTCAACACCTACTCCGCACTTCAAGGTAAGAACGAGGCACGACTTTATGCCTACGAGTCTATCCGCGAAGATGCCTACCAACTATTTGGTTTCGCCACAAAGCGCGAACGCGAAATCTTCGAACTGCTCATCTCCATCTCGGGCGTGGGCGGACAAACGGCGCGCACGATTCTTTCCGCCTACTCCCCCGCCGAACTCGCCAGCATCATCAGCAACGAGCAGGCGAATATGCTCAAGAGCGTGAAGGGCATTGGTCCCAAGGCGGCGCAACGCATTATCGTCGAACTCAAGGACAAGATTTCGCTTGATATGACCGTGGGAGGAGAACAGACAGCGGTCAACAACCAACAACCTGTAGACAACGAAGTGGTGAAGGAAGCCGTAGCGGCACTCACCATGCTTGGTTTCTCTCCCGCTCCCACGCAAAAGGTGGTGCTCCAACTCGTCAAAGATACGCCCTCGCTCACCGTGGAACAGATTATTAAGCAGGCGTTGAAGATGCTGTAATCAGTGAGGAGTTAGGAGATAGTAGTGAGGAATTGCCTTGCGGCACAGTCCCAACTACCCGCAAAACGTCTCCCTCCGCCCCTTTCTCATTTCTCCTTTTTCATTTCCCAGAATGCACATTTCCACCTACATAAAGCGCCTACTCGTTGTATTAGGTTGCATCGTGGCACTGTCGGTTGCGGCAGCGCCTTTTGTGCGTGGTGTGCAGGCAAAGAAGGAGGCGGTTGTAAGAGAAGAGGAGGACACGATTCCCCAATCGCGCTATTCGGTAAAGAAGACTTCCGTACAGGACATGGAGGAGGATTCACATGCTGCCGACCTTAAAGACCCTGAGAATTTGAAGACGGATGTGCATTACGACGAAGCGTCGGGTACGTATCGCTACGGAACGAAGTTGGGCGAAGAGTGGTTGGAAGCACCCTTCTTTATGTCAGGCGAAGAATATGCACGTTGGCAATCTGCCCGTATTTTAAGCAAATTTTATAAGGACAAAAACAAAAAACTTTACGAAGAAAAGGGGCGCGAGAAGTTTGACTTCACCGACATGCAGTTCAACCTCGGACCCTTGGAAAAAATATTTGGTCCTGGTGGCGTACGCATTACCACAAATGGTTCTGCCGAACTGAAGATTGGCGCCAATATGCGCAACGTTGATAACCCCTCGCTTTCGGAAGAGAATCGCAAGGTGTTTGCCTTTGACTTCAACGAGAAAATCAACCTTAACCTCAACGGTAAGGTGGGCGACAAGGTGAACATGGACTTCAACTACAACTCCGATGCCACCTTCACCTTTGACACCCAAAATCTGAAGTTGCGCTACGAAGGCAAGGAGGACGAAATTATCAAACTCATTGAAGCGGGTAACGTCAGCCTCCCCACCAACTCCTCCCTTATCCGCGGTGCCACCTCCCTCTTTGGGGTGCGTGCCGATTTGCAGTTTGGTAAGTTGAAACTCCAGACGGTAGTTTCCCAAAAGAAATCGTCTACCACCTCCGTCAATTCTCAGGGCGGTATGCAACTCACCGACTTTGAAATTGACGTCAACAACTACGATGAGAACCGCCACTTCTTCCTTGCCCACTACTTCCGCGACCGCTATGATGACAACATGCGCAACTTGCCCAACATCATGAGCGGTGTGAAGATCAACCGCATTGAAGTGTGGGTAACGAACAAATCTGCGGCAACCACCAACACGCGCGACATCGTTGCTTTCACCGACATGGCTGAAGCCGACGTATACAACCAACAGTTGTGGACACGTAGCGGTTCTACAAACCCCACCAACACGTCAAACACCCTTTATGCGTGGTTGACGACCGACGCTCTCGGTGCGCGTGACGTTACACTCACGACTCCCTTGCTCGATGCTGCAGGTTTGGTTGGCGGTGAAGACTATGAAAAGTTGGAAAATGCCAAATTGCTCTCCTCTTCTGAATACCGCCTCAACGAAGCGCTTGGTTACCTCTCCTTGCGTACGGCGCTTCAGCCCGACCAAGTGTTGGCGGTAGCCTTTGAATACACCTACAACGGTCAAATCTATCAGGTCGGAGAATTTGCTACCGACGTTCGCGAAACCAACAAAGCGCTCTTTGTCAAGACCCTTAAGAACACGGCCAACACGCCACAGATGCTCAACTGGGACTTGATGATGAAAAACGTCTATTCCCTCGGTGCTACCTCTGTGAAGCGCGATAAGTTCCGCCTCGATGTCAAGTATTTGAGTGACACCACGGGTGTTTACCTCGCCTACCTCCCCGCCCCCAGTTTGAAGGACAAGCGCTTGCTACAACTCCTCGGTCTCGACCGCTTGGACAACAACAATCGCAAGAATCCTAATGCCTACTTCGACTTCGTGGAAGGTTATACAATCGATCCCACCTCGGGCCGCATCTTCTTCCCCGTCGTAGAACCCTTCGGCAGCTACCTGCGCCAGGTGATTGGCAACGATGCCCTTGCCGACAAGTATGTATTCCAGGAACTCTACGACTCTACAAAGACCATAGCCAAGCAGATTGCCGAAAAGGATAAGTTCATCCTTGCCGGTAAGTACAGCGCTACAAAGTCGGGCGAAATTTCGCTCGGCGCCTATAATGTGCCCGAAGGATCGGTAGTCGTTACCGCCAACGGCATGGCGCTTACCGAAGGTGTGGACTATACCGTCGACTACAGCGGTGGTGTCGTAACCATCATCAACCAGAGTTTGCTCGACGCAGGCACCAATATCAACGTGTCGCTTGAAAGCAACACCTACTACGGCATGCAGCGCAAGACGATGTTTGGGGTGAATTTCCAATACGACTTCTCGCGCGACTTCCAGTTTGGCGGTACCTTCCTTCACCTCGGTGAAAAACCGCTCACGACGAAGGTTCCCATGGGTAGCGAACCTCTCAACAACACCCTTTGGGGCGTCAACTTCGCATGGAAGAAGGAGAGTCAGTGGCTCACCGACATGCTCGACCGCCTCCCCCTCCTGAGTTGTTCTGCCCCCTCATCCATCAATGTCACGGGCGAATATGCCCAACTCATTGCGGGCGCCAACTCCGACGCGCAGGGCAATGCCTCCTACATCGACGACTTTGAAGACACCAAGGGCGAGATTGACGTCTCTACGCCCTCAGAATGGATGCTCTCCAGCGTTCCCTCATTCTTCCCCGAAAGCCAATATCTCGACGATGTGCGTTCGGGGTACAACCGTGCGCGCTTAGCGTGGTACTACGTAGACCCGCTCTTTACGCGTCGCTCATCTTCGCTCACTCCTGGTCACATCAAGGGCGACCTCGCTCAACTCTCCGACCCCGACGTTCGTGAGATTTATCAGTCCGAACTCTTCCCCAACAAGTCTATAAATTATAAGGAGTCGGCAACGCTCAACGTGCTCAATTTGGCATTCTACCCCAACGAGCGCGGGCCCTACAACCTCGACCCCAACCTTGACCGCGACGGTCACCTCTCAGCCCCCCGCACCCGTTGGGGTGGTATGATGCGTCGTATCGACAATTCCGACTTCGAAACCGCCAACATCGAGTACATCGAATTCTGGATGATGGACCCCTTCATCAAAGCGCGTGAAAACGGATTGGACTGTTCGGGAGACCTCTATTTCAACCTCGGTGAAGTGTCAGAAGACGTGCTCCACGACGGTAAGAAATTCACCGAAAGCAGTATGCCTACCGACGGTTCTGCAAGTTATATTGAAACCAACTGGGGACGCGTACCTACCGCCAACAGCGTTACCTATGCCTTTAACTCTTCGGGCAATACGCGCCACCTTCAGGACGTGGGTTACAACGGTCTTACCTCTGACGAAGAGCGCGAATGGGGCATCTACCGCGATTACCTCCAGCAGGTGCAACCTCGCGTACGCCCCGAGGTGTATGATTCAATCCTGAAGTCTCCCTCTGGCGACAAATACCACTACTTCCGTGGTTCGGACTTCGATGCCGTACAGATGAGCATCAAGGACCGCTACAAGTGGATCAACAACCCCAACGGCAACTCCGTAGCGACCGACCAGTCGCCCGAATCTTACAGCACAACGTATAAGACCACTCCCGACGTTGAAGACATCAACCAGGACTACACCCTCAACGAATACGAAAAGTATTTCCAGTATCGTGTGCGCATCGAACCCTCACAGATGCAGGTGGGTCAGAACTATATTGTCGACAAGCGTGTCGCTTCTGTCAAGATGCGCGATGGCGTCACCCGCGAAGTAGCGTGGTACCAGTTCCGCATTCCCCTTTCTGAATACGAAAAGCGTCAGGGCAACATCTCCGATTTCTCCAGCATCCGCTTCATGCGTATGTTCATGACTGGCTTTGAGAATCCCGTTGTGCTCCGCTTCGCAACGCTCAACCTCGTGCGTGGCGACTGGCGTGTGTATGAACAAGCGCTCTATGCTGGTAAGTCTCCAGACGCCAGTGGTACCCTTGCCGTTTCAGCCGTAAACTTTGAAGAAAACAACGAGAAGACTCCCGTCAACTACGTCCTTCCTCCTGGTATTTCCCGCGTCATTGATCCTGGTCAAGAACAGTTGCTTCAAAACAACGAACAATCCTTAGCGATGACCGTTGAAAACCTCGCTACGGGAGATGCCCGTGCAGTGTATAAGAACACCGCCCTCGACCTCCGTCGCTACCGCCACCTTCAGATGTTCACCCACGCCAATGCTCTCGTGGGCGATGAAAGTTTGCAAAACGGCGACGTCAGCCTCTTCGTGCGCCTCGGTTCTGACTATAAGAACAACTTCTACGAATACGAAATTCCCCTTACCGTCACCCCCGCAGGTGTCTATTCTTCCTCTACGCAAGGTCGCGAAGCCGTGTGGCCCGCCGCCAACATGCTCGACATTGACCTCAGCGTGCTTACCAATGCCAAGCGCAACCGCAACCGTGGTCGCGCCATGGGACTCACCAGTTATTCCGAACTCTACTCTGAATACGACGCCAACAATCCCAACAATAAGGTGAGCGTCATGGGTAATCCCTCACTCGGCGAAGTGCGCACCGTCATGATTGGTGTGCGCAACAACTCGCGCAGCGTCAAGAGCGTAGAAGTGTGGGCCAACGAACTCCGCCTCCAGCAATACAGCAACGAGGGCGGTTGGGCAGCACGCGGTACCGTCAACCTCCAACTCTCCGACGTTGCCACGGTCAATGCTATGGGACATATCGAGACCGTAGGTTTCGGTGGACTTGAAGAAACCGTAGCGCAGCGCCGTGATGACGACCTCAAGGAATACAGCATCACCACCAATGTGCAACTCGGACGCCTCCTCCCCGAAAAGGTGAAACTCACCGCTCCGCTCTACTACAGTTACAGCAAGCAGGTGACCTCACCCAAGTACAATCCGCTCGACACCGACATGACGATGGACGACGCCCTCGCTGGAGCAACTGCTGCTGAAGCCGACTCCATCCGCAACATCGCCGAGCGCGTGGTTGAAACAACGAACTTCTCCATCTCGGGTTTGCGCTTCAACATCGCAACGAAGAGCACGCCCATGCCCTACGACCCCGCCAACTTCTCGTTCTCTTATGCCTACAATTCGAGAAACACTACGGGCGAAACCACCGTGTGGGAAAAGGATCAGGACTGGAAGTTTAACTTCAACTACAACTACTCGCCCAACTTCAAGCCCTTCGAACCCTTCAAGAGCATCAAGAGTCGCTCTTCGTGGTACAAAATTCTCAAGGAGTTTAGTTTGAATTACATGCCCCAAAATGTCACGTTCAACACCGACATCACCCGTAGCTACTACGAGCAACAAGAGCGCGACATGGAGAACCTCGACAACCACTCGTTGCCCCTCACATGGTCGAGCGACTTCTTCTTCAACCGCAACTTCTCGCTTCGTTGGGACCTCACGAAGAACATTCAGATGAACTTCTCATCTGCTACAAATGCTGAAGTACAACAGCCTTATACGCCCGTCAACAAACATCTTTACCCCGATGAATACACGGCGTGGAAAGACTCTGTTTGGACAAGTCTCAAGCACATGGGTACACCGCTGACGTATCAGCAACAGACGAATGTCACCTTCAACCTGCCCATCAACAAACTCCCCATCTTCGACTGGATCCAGAAGACGAGCGTCACCTACAATGCCACCTACAACTGGACGCGTGGTGCCGACCTCGACGATGGAACTTCTTTGGGCAATACGATTGCCAACTCGCGTAACGTCAACTTCACGAGTGGGTTGAACATGGAAACCCTTTACAACCACTCGAAGTTCTTGAAGGAAGTCAATAAGAAGTTTGCCTCTTCCAGCAAGACCAAGAAGAAAGACACGGGCAACGAGAAAAAATCCTTTGTCAAGGAGTACACGCTCAAGATGGATACCACCTTTACCGTTATCCACAACCAACGCTCCAAGAAGTTGCGCGTAACCGCTCTTCGTCCCGATGGTTCAAAATATCTGGTGAAGTATAAGGTGCTTGACAATAACCGTATTGAAATCCTCACACGCGATACGGCACGCATCAAACTTGTCGTAGCCCCCAAGAAGCGCGCCGAGGAACAACTTTGGTACAAGGTGGCACAACACGGCACACGCTTCCTCATGATGCTCCGCCGCGTCAACGTAAGTTATAAGAACACCTACAACCTCTCCGTCCCAGGGTTCCTTCCCAATGTGGGCGATATGTTTGGTCAGCGCACGGGTGGCGGTATGGCACCAGGGCTTGATTTTGCCTTCGGTCTTGTGGGCGACGACTATATCACCAAGGCTGTCGACCGCGGATGGTTACTCTGCTCTGATAGTATCGTTACTCCAGCTACTTCGAGTCAGACCGAGGACTTCCAGTTGAAGGCAACACTCGAACCCTTCCGCGACTTCAAGATTGACCTCACGGCTTCGCGCAACCGCAACAAGTCGAACAGCATCCAGTATATGTTCGACGGTATGCCCACGAATGCTTCAGGTTCATTCTCCATGACCACCATCTCTATTGGTTCGGCATTCGAAGGCAGCGGTTCTGCCAACAATGGGTTTAAGAGCGCCACCTTCGACAAGTTTGTCGGACTGCTTGACACCTATCAGGCACGTGCCCAGGCAAAGTACGAAGGTGCCGTTTATCCCGCAGGCACAGCCCTTGCAGGTCAGCCTTATAATCCCGAAAACGGAGTGGTCGACCGCTACTCATCAGAAGTGATGATTCCCGCCTTCCTTGAAGCCTATACGGGTAAGAAAGATTTGGGACTCTTCCCCGCCCTTTCTGCCATTCTTCCCAACTGGAACGTCACCTATTCCGGTCTTGGAAAGATTGACTTTATGAAACGCTACTTCAAGAGTTTCAACATCAACCACGGTTACAAGAGCATCTACAGCATCGGTTCGTACAGTAGCTTCAGCAGCTATTGCGAATACATGGGAGGCATCGGTTTCATCAACGATGTTGCCACGGGCAATCCCGTTCCGTCTTGTCCCTTCGACATCTCTACCGTAAGCATCAACGAAGCCTTCTCCCCCTTAATCGGTGTAGACATGACCTTCAACAACAGCATGACGGCAAAGATTGAATACCGCAAGACGCGCGTTGTAAACCTCTCCATGACGGCGCAGCAGATCAACGAAACCTGCTCTAACGACTTCGTCATCGGCTTAGGCTACAAGATTGCCGACATCAATCTCTTTGCTCCCAAGCGCAAGGTGCGCAAGGTTAAGAGCCGCACAACACAGCGCACGGAAGAGGGAGAAACGAAGTCCAGCGGTTCGAAGACCAACGCTAAGGGCTTTGCCCAAAGCCTCAACATCCGTTGCGACTTCTCGCTCCGCAACCAGTCGGCGATCAACCGCGACATTCTCACCATGCGCTCTGAAGCAACCTCCGGCAACAAGGCCCTCCAAATCAGCCTCTCTGCCGACTACGCCTTCTCAAAGTTCATCACTATGACGGCATATTACGACCGCCAGTTCAACGAACCCCTCCTCACCTCGTCGTCCTACCCCACAACCACCCAGGACTTCGGGATCACGATAAAGTTCAAGTTGACACGATGAGGATAGAGTACAACTGACAGAGTAAAGAGTACAGCTGATAGAGTAAAGATAAAAGAGTAAAGATACCTTGCGGGGTGTTTTCCCTGAAAGGGATTTAATCTACCAGCGAAGGGCAACGCCCAGGACAACTGCCTTTCGGAATGCCAACGTAGAGACGTCATATTATGGCGTCTCCACTGAGAATAGATACAGAAATTCGCCCGTAGCACCATCAAGTGTTACGGGCGAATTGTTTATGTAGGATTATAAACCTACGGGCACAAAAAATGCCCCCGATAAAGGACGAGGGCAACCTAATGTTTTCACAACGGAACTAAATCCTTATTGAGAATTGCTTCAAATTAGTACTTGCAAAGTAAGTACTTTATTATGAAACGACAAAACATTTTGTGGGAAACTTTTTATTATTTAACTTTGGCATACAAAAATATTAAACAGGAAATCTCACATACTATGAAACGCATATTAGGTCTTGACCTTGGAACAACGAGTATTGGTTGGGCTTTGGTGAACGAAGCAGAGCACGAATCCGAACTGTCTTCCATTATAAAATTAGGGGTACGTGTGAATCCCTTAACCGTTGATGAATCCTCAAACTATGAAAAGGGTAAGGCAGTCGAAACCAATCAAGTTAGACGCCAAAAACGTAGTGCTCACCGCAATCTTCAACGCTACAAGCAACGCCGTGCCACCCTATTAAGCATCCTCAAAAAGCATGGTTTTATCACCGATGAAACGCAGCTTTCTGAAAACGGCGAGAACTCTACTTACGAAACTTACAACTTACGCGCAAAAGCGGTCACAGAGAAAATATCTTTGGAAGAATTTGCTCGCGTGCTCCTTATGATCAATAAGAAGCGCGGGTATAAGAGTAGTCGTAAGGCCAAAAGTGGTGAGGATGGCAAGTTGATTGACGGAATGACCGTTGCGAAAAAACTTTATGATGAAAACCTTACCCCTGGACAATTGTGCTTTCAAATTTTGAGTGACGGTAAGAAGGCACTACCCGATTTCTATCGTTCAGACTTGCAAGCAGAATTTAATCGTATCTGGGATTTCCAAACTCAATTCTATACAAGTGTCCTTACTGCTGAATTGAAGGAAGCACTTGCAGGCAAAAACGCATCGCAAACATG
The DNA here is from genome assembly GCA_045656425.1 of Alloprevotella sp. Classification (GTDB taxonomy): domain Bacteria; phylum Bacteroidota; class Bacteroidia; order Bacteroidales; family Bacteroidaceae; genus Alloprevotella. The sequence goes on along the minus strand of JAZORE010000024.1, from coordinate 81,241 downwards.
GGACGTTCTTGCGAAGCATTTTATGTGGACTGAACAACGCCAGTCATGGAATGAGGAGCTGGCTCAAAATGAAGTTATAGACGTAACTTTTCAACTCACCAAACCCAACAGAAAAGTGAAGGGCATTGAGTTGAAAAAGGAAAACTATGCGTGGCGCAACAAGGCTCTTTCAGAAAAAATGCATCCCGAAGAATTGGCCATTGTCTTGCAAGAAATCAATGCCGACATTAACAAGTCTAGCGGATACCTCGGTGCAATTAGTGACCGAAGCAAGAACCTGTTCTTCAACCACCTTACGGTAGGACAATACTTGATGAACCGACTCTCTGAAAATCGCCATAATAGTTTGAAGAATCTTGTGTTCTACCGTCAGGACTATATGGATGAGTTTGAAGCGATTTGGGAAAGTCAAGCACGATTCCATCCGCAACTCACTCCCGAACTGAAGACAGAAATTCGCGATGTCGTTATTTTCTTCCAACGTCGTTTGAAGAGTCAAAAATCACTCATCAGCATCTGTGAATTTGAACGCAAGGATCAAGAGGTTGTGCTCCGCGATGGTAAAAAGAAAACCATTGTGGTCGGTAGTCGTGTTATCCCACGCTCCTCTCCCCTATTCCAAGATTTCAAGATTTGGCAATCGCTCAATAATTTAGAAGTCATCGTTGTTGATGATTCAGGCAAAAAGAAGCGCGCAAAGAAAAATGTTGCGTCGCCCACCAATGCCACCGAAGCGAGTGAAGCATTAGAACTCGAAGGCAGAAGGCGCCTTACGCAAGAAGAGAAAGAAATCTTGGCGGAAGAACTCTCTATCAAAGCAGAGTTAAAGAAAGCGCAGATTCTAAAGTTGTTATTTGACAAGACAGATGCTCTCGACCTGAACTTTGAATCCGTAAAGGGCAACACTACAGGAAACTTGTTCTATCAAGCGTTCAGCGCTATGATGGATTTGAGTGGACACGAACCACTTGATTTCAAGAAACCTGCAACCGAACTTAAGAAGCAAGTACGTGCAGTATTTGAATCCCTTGGATGGAACTGCGAAATCCTTGACACGCAAGTTTATCTTGCCCAACCTTTAGACGACCAACTTTTTTATCAACTTTGGCATTTGCTCTACTCCTTTGAAGGTGACAACTCGGCTACGGGGGATAGTAAATTGAAGGAAAAGCTAACGTCGCTTTGTGGGTGTCCAACTGACTACGTTAGTCCTCTCATGGAACTCGTATTTGAAGATGATTACGGCAGTTTGAGTGCCAAGGCGATTCACAAGATTCTCCCCTACATGAAGGAAGAATGCGGTTATGACGTTGCTTGCGCCTATGCGGGTTATCGCCATTCTGCAAGTTCCTTGACCAAGGAAGAGATTGAGCAAAAGGAATTGTTGGACCAACTCGAATTGTTGCCTAAAAACTCCTTACGCAACCCTGTGGTTGAAAAGATTCTCAACCAAATGGTGAATGTAGTCAATGAAATCATCAACGCCTATGGTCGTCCCGACGAAATCCGTGTAGAGCTGGCACGCGAACTTAAGAAGAATCAGAAGGAGCGCGAGCAGATGACCAAGGCAATTGCTACTGCAACCAAACAACAAGACCAAGTGCGCGAATTGCTTCAGAAGGAATTTGGAATATCTCACCCTTCACGCAATGACATCATCCGCTACCGCCTTTACGAAGAACTGAAAGCGAACGGATATAAGACGCTCTACTCTGACACCTACATTCCACGCGAAAAACTCTTCTCAAAAGAAATTGACATTGAGCACATCATTCCCCAAGCACGCTTGTTTGACGATTCATTCTCCAACAAAACATTGGAGTACCGTGATGTGAACATTAGAAAGGGAAAGCAAACGGCCTACGACTTTGTGCGCGAAACCTACGGAGAAGAAGGATTAAAGCGCTACCTCTCCGCTTGTACCTCGCTCTTCTCACAACAAAAGACCAAGTTGAAGAAGTTGAAGATGACCGAAGCGGAAATTCCCGAGGACTTCATCGAACGCGACCTTCGCAACACGCAATACATCGCCAAGCGTGCGTTGGCAATGCTTCATACCATTTGCCGACGTGTAGTGGCTACTTCCGGAAGCATCACCGAACAACTCCGCAAGGACTGGGAATTGATTGACGTCATGAAGGAGTTGAACTGGGATAAATATGCTGCACTCGGAAAGGTGTCTTACCACCAAGACCGAGACGGACGCCAAATCGGACGTATCACCGACTGGACGAAGCGCAACGACCATCGCCACCACGCTATGGACGCCCTCACCGTGGCATTTACCAAACCTGCATTCATCCAATACTTCAATAATAAGAATGCAGCCCATCAGGAAGGTTCCGAACTTTATGGCATTCGCAATGCGTATTTCCAAAACGGACGTGCTATTGCCCCCATACCTTTGCATACATTTAGAACTGAAGCATTGAACCAATTGGCACAAATTCTCGTATCTATTAAAGCGAAGAATAAGGTCGTTACGCTCAATGTAAATAAGGTACGCAAACCTAAAGGTGGCACATTCACGAAAGTGCAACTCACTCCGCGCGGACAACTTCATAACGAAACCATCTACGGCAGTCGTAGGGAATACGTAACGAAGGAGGAATCCGTAGGTTCTGCCTTTGACGCAACCAAGATCGCTACCGTCTGCAAGGCTATTTATCGTGAAGCACTGATTTGGCGCCTTAATCAATTTGGTGGCGACCCCAAGAAAGCCTTTACGGGTAAGAATGCTTTGGATAAGAACCCCATTTGGCTGAACGAAGCAGATACCAAGGCGGTTCCATCCAAGGTAAGAACCGTAAGGATGGATACCACCTATACTATCCGTAAGGATGTTTCTCCCGATTTGAACGTAGCAAAGGTTGTGGATGTCAAAATCCGCAAGTTGCTCGAGGCACGCCTTGAGGCATTTGCTGGCGACCCCAAGAAGGCATTTATCAATTTGGATGAGAATCCCATTTGGCTGAACGAGGAGCAAGGCATAAGTATTAAGCGCGTCACCATTTATGGCGTGAGCAATGCGCAATCCTTGCACGATAAGCGCGATAAGGAAGGTCGTTTAGTGCTTGATGAACATGGAAAGACCATTCCTGTTGACTTCGTAAACACCTCCAACAACCACCATGTTGCCATTTATCAGAAACCTATGCTTGACAAGAAGGGAATTCCCGTACTTGACGAGAACGGCACACCTCGCATGGAGTTAGAAGAATGTGTAGTTTCGTTCTACGAAGCTGTTGCCCGCGTCAATCAAGAACTTCCCGCAGTGGATAAAGAATACAAGCGTGACGAGGGATGGAAGTTCCTCTACACTATGAAGCAAAACGAATACTTTGTATTCCCGAACGAAGCGACTGGATTCAATCCCAAGGATATTGACTTGTTGGATCCAAATAATTATGCTATAATTAGTCCGAACTTATATAGAGTACAAATTATATCAAGTAAAGATTATACTTTTAGACACCATTTAGAAACTAAAATAGACGACTCTAATGAGTTAAAAGGAATTACATGGAAACGAATTAAGTCTTTAGGCATGATGACAAAAATAGTTAAAGTCCGCATCAACCACATAGGGCAAATCGTGTCTGTTGGAGAATACTAATAGTACTATTAAGGGATTATTGCGCATGCAGTAATCCCTTTTTGTATATCCATAATTGTAACCTATAAACCTTACCGCTATGATGAAACGTACCTTGTATTTTGGCAACCCTGCTTATTTATCCTTACGCAATGCGCAATTAGTCATCAAGATACCGGAAGTAGAGAGCAATTCCGAACTTGCGGAAAGCATAAAGAAAGAAGCAGTAGCCACCAAACCTATTGAGGATATTGGCGTCGTAGTATTAGACAATAAACGCATTACGATTACCACAGGTGCTATAGAGGCACTGCTTGCAAATAATGTAGCACTTATCTCTTGCGATGACAAAGGCCTTCCCGTAGGATTGATGCTCCCCCTTTGTGGAAACACCACTCAAAGCGAACGCTTCCGCCATCAGATTGAAGCGTCTTTACCTCTCAAGAAACAATTGTGGCAACAAACTATACAATATAAAATCAATAACCAAGCTACAGTGTTACAAGCGTGTCGAGGCACACGAGTAGATTGTATGCGTGTATGGGCAAAAGACGTCCGTAGTGGGGATTCGGATAATTTAGAAGGCCGAGCGGCTGCCTATTATTGGAAGCACCTCTTTGGAGCACACATAGAAGGGTTTATTCGCGACCGTGAGGGTGTACCGCCCAACAATCTGCTTAATTACGGATATGCCATCCTGCGCGCCATTATTGCGCGTGCATTAGTATCCAGCGGATTGCTCCCCACATTAGGCATTCACCACCATAACCGCTACAATGCCTACTGCCTTGCTGACGATATCATGGAACCTTACCGCCCCTATGTAGATGAACATATCTTCAAGTTAATTCAACGCAAAGGACTTCCTGATGAATTAACCCATGAGTGGAAAGTCGAACTTCTTGCAATTCCTACACTCGAAGTAAATATAGGAGGCAAGCGCAGTCCGCTGATGGTTGCAGCTACGCAAACTACCGCTTCCTTGTACAAATGCTTTAGCGGAGAACTTCGTAAAGTGGTTTATCCCGAAAAATAAAACACTAAAATTTATGGATCGATTTAGCGAATACCGTGTTATGTGGGTACTTGTATTCTTTGACCTCCCCACCGAAACGCTTCGCGACCGTAAAGCCGCAACAAAGTTTCGGAAACAGATTATGCAAGATGGATTCACCATGTTTCAATTCTCCATCTACATTCGTCATTGCGCCAGTAGTGAAAATGCCGACGTTCATGTGAAGCGCATAAAGTCCTATTTACCTGAATATGGGAAAGTGGGCATTTTAACCATTACCGATAAGCAATTTGGCGCCATACAACTTTTCCACGGAAAAAAGATACAGTTACCTCAAGTTCCAGAACTGCAACTGGAACTTTTCTAACCTCACACAATTAAAAAGGACTGCAAATTTGATATTGCAGTCCTTTTATTAGGTAAAAACGAACTAAATTTTTCTTTTCTAAATTGAATCATAAACACTTATCAATCATACAAATATACAGATTGAGGTGTTTCTACCTATGCAAAAATACTAATTTGAAAGCGATTCACAACGCAAGAACTTGAAAAGAAGGTGCGTGAGGAGGTGTTTCTACCTATGCAAAAATACTAATTTGAAAGCGATTCACAACTCCTCGATGAATCGTCTACCACAATACTCGGTGTTTCTACCTATGCAAAAATACTAATTTGAAAGCGATTCACAACCAGTCGATAATGATGCAACGTGTTGTTCGCGGTGTTTCTACCTATGCAAAAATACTAATTTGAAAGCGATTCACAACACTGGGGTGTTCCTTGTTTGGGTTAACACGGGTGTTTCTACCTATGCAAAAATACTAATTTGAAAGCGATTCACAACATTTCGTCATTCACTACCATGTAGCACAAGGGTGTTTCTACCTATGCAAAAATACTAATTTGAAAGCGATTCACAACGGTTCTCAAGACTTCTACACGAATAAGAAGGTGTTTCTACCTATGCAAAAATACTAATTTGAAAGCGATTCACAACCAAGTGGCCCAAGTTCCATCAGGCGCTTATGGTGTTTCTACCTATGCAAAAATACTAATTTGAAAGCGATTCACAACTGGCGGCAACGAGTTCACCGAGCAGTTGTCGGTGTTTCTACCTATGCAAAAATACTAATTTGAAAGCGATTCACAACGGTGGCACTCTCGTTAAGGATGCCTTTGATGGTGTTTCTACCTATGCAAAAATACTAATTTGAAAGCGATTCACAACTTAACTTTTTAGATGCGAACGGCGTGCAGGGTGTTTCTACCTATGCAAAAATACTAATTTGAAAGCGATTCACAACTGAAGCGGCGATGTCCGACAACGATGCGGAGGTGTTTCTACCTATGCAAAAATACTAATTTGAAAGCGATTCACAACACGCTTCTTCATCATGGAAAGGGCGAATTGATGTTTCTACCTATGCAAAAATACTAATTTGAAAGCGATTCACAACCGCAAGTGGAGTGGTTGGCTGCCCTCGTCCGATGTTTCTACCTATGCAAAAATACTAATTTGAAAGCGATTCACAACGGATAAAGTTCGCCAACGAGATAGTCGTAGGATGTTTCTACCTATGCAAAAATACTAATTTGAAAGCGATTCACAACGGAGTGGCGTAATATAATGACTACATAAGGGATGTTTCTACCTATGCAAAAATACTAATTTGAAAGCGATTCACAACTGGATAACAGCAACTACGCAACGATCGACGGATGTTTCTACCTATGCAAAAATACTAATTTGAAAGCGATTCACAACCCAACTATACAACTACCCGCAGAGGTTAAAGATGTTTCTACCTATGCAAAAATACTAATTTGAAAGCGATTCACAACTGGCGTCGTAGGGAATGGGAACCTTGTTCCGATGTTTCTACCTATGCAAAAATACTAATTTGAAAGCGATTCACAACCGAGGAGCAACAAGTGCTGAAGCGCAAGTGATGTTTCTACCTATGCAAAAATACTAATTTGAAAGCAATTCACAAAACCAATCGTGCGTATTTAACACCACAAACGGTTTGTTTGCTCTATTTCACCCTTCTCACATTGTAACAAATTCTTACCAAATTTGGAAATTTCAGGGACTGGGGGCTGATTTAGGAGACTTGCATTTCGGTCGAAAATGTATTATCTTTGTACTACGGAAAAGGAGGTCTTCCCCAAGTGGGGTTGACCTCCTTTTTAAGTACCTGATAATCAAGGTGTATTTTTTGAGACATTTCTAAAAAAAGGTGTATTTTAGGCGAAATTATTCGGCACATACGAAAAATTAGGTGCCGAGTCGAGGAAAAAAGGTGCCGAATAGTTTTTTGTAGGTCCAACGATATGTTAATTATTCTTAAATTATCTTAACGACCACTTCCTGAATTTGCGAAAAATATTGACAAAGTGGATGCGTGAGATTTCGATTTTGGGAAATGAGGTTGCTTGGTAAAGAAAATTCTTGATTCTCGACAGAGCTTTGTTTTTGACAGGAAGAACATATTTTAATTTTCAGACAGAACTCACGGAACTCACAGATTTTTTGGGACAGAAGAACATAAGAACATATTTTTATTCTCACGCAAAGACGCAAAGGGCGCGAAGTTTTTGGAACCACTAATGGACATTTTTTGTTTCACGCAGACGGCGCGGACTTTCGCAGAAGTCGTGCGAAGCAAATTTCTGTGGAGTTCTGTGTGAGACGATAATTCTGACAGAAGAACAAAGAACATAATGCTCCGCGTACTTGCTTGGAATTTTTCACACAGAACTCACGGAACTCACAGATTTTTTGGGACTGAAGAACATAAGAACATATTTTTATTCTCACGCAAAGGCGCAGAGGGCGCGAAGTATTTGGAACCACTAATGGACACTCATTTACAACCGAAGGTTGCGATAGTCAATGCATGGTAATAAACTTGATTATCAAGAGGTATAATTTTTATCTATTTATCCATAGATGCGGTCTGTTTGCGGGGATGGAAAGATGGATGTAATTTTGCAGTAGGAAAGGAGAGAGAACAGAGTACAGAGAACAACTGCCATCCGGATTGTTTTTTAACTTGCTCGTTCAACGTTAATCTTTCACCATTAACCGTTAAACTTTAACCGTCAAACTAAAACTATGGCAACAATACATCTCAACCTTGAAGGCTTTAAGCGCCGTGTGGCAAATCCTGAAACGATGATGCAGGATTGGAAATTCTTGGGCAGTCGCCCTGCTGTGATTGACTTTTACGCAACGTGGTGCGGTCCTTGCAAAATGCTCTCGCCCATTATTGACGAGGTGGCGAAGCAATACGAGGGGCGCGTGGACGTTTACAAAGTGAACGTGGATGAAGAACCTGAACTGGCAGACGCTTTCAACATCCGCTCTATCCCTACCCTCTATTTTATTCCCATGAATGGTAAACCGAAGATGACCGTGGGCGGGATGTCGAAGGCGGAGTTGGTGAAACAGATAAATGCTGTGTTGTAGTAATAATGTAAAAAAGGAAAAGGAGAACCGACGTGGCGGTTCTCCTTTTTTATTATTGGTGTCTGGTAAATTTTATCTCTTTATTTTAGAGAACACGAATTGCACGAATAACACGAATCCTTGCGGGGTGTTACCTTGCTTATCGCATACGAATTGCACGAATACCGTCCGGATGGCATTCGTGTTATTCGCCTCTGATTAAGAAATATTCATCCCGCATGGAGGTTCGTGTTATTCGTGCAATTCGTGTTCTCTTAAACATAGAAATTCTCGTTTTTGGGGGTTGAATATCTATAAGGGGGCTTGTATGAGTACAACTATCCATCAAACAAAGAGTTATCTGTATTTACCGGACACCAATACTTTTTTATTTTCTATTTCACCCGCAAATCTCACGGGCGAGATTGTTTAGCGCAAGACATTGGCACGGCTGATTGTCGTATGAAAATTGTGATGCTCCCAAGGCATTAAGTTCGGTGCGTGGAGCATCGGGACTGTCCTCCGAGGCGTTGGGATTTCCCACAACTTCTCCCAAGATGGGGCGACGCCCTTCAACGGTCATTGTTATTAGGTACATCCGTCGGGACTCGTAGTCGTGACCTATGCGACGGCGCGTCATAGACGGAATGACTTCCGTCCGGGGGCGGAAGTCATCATGGTGCTTGTCCTTTGTGTCCAAGTTTATTTTCCTTAAGTAAATTTAGAGTCCCTACTTCGTATGCTGAATAGCGGGGTCGGCATATTCTTCCTGAAGTTTTACAAGGCGCTTCTTGAGGCGCTTGGTAATTTTCTCGGTGCCGGGTTGTCCGTAGATATTATGAAGCTGCTGGGGATCGTTTTGAAGGTCGTAGAGTTCCCACACGTCGATGTCTTCATAGAAGTGGATGAGCGTGTAGCGGTCGGTGCGTACACCGTAGTGGCGCTTCACGGCATGCTCTGCAGGGAATTCGTGGAAGTGATAGTAGAGCGCATCGCGCCAGTTCTTGGGACTTTCACCGCGGAGGAGGGGAAGCATGCTCACACCGTGCATATCCTCGGGAACAGGAATGCCACAGAGGTCGAGGAAGGTGGGAGCGTAGTCGATGTTCTGCACCATCTGGGGGATGTCACCACGTTTGGAGAGTCCGTTGGGCAGACGCATCACGAGAGGCGTGCGGAAGGATTCTTCGTACATGAAGCGCTTGTCAAACCATCCGTGTTCGCCCATGTAGAAACCTTGGTCGGAAGTATAAACCACGAGGGTATTCTCCAAGAGTCCCGCATCGCGGAGGTAGTCAAGTGTGCGACCTACGTTGTCGTCCAAAGTCTTGAGCACCTTAGCGTAATCGCGCATGTAGCGCTGGTACTTGTACTCGGTAAGCGCCTTTCCTGAAAGATTGCGCGCACGGAAGTCGATAGCGATAGAATCATAGAACTGGTCGTAGATGGCACGGTCGCGCGAATCGAGGCGACCGATCATCGAGAGGTAGTTGGGCGTGAGGCGCGTGGTCACATTAGCATCCATTACCTTGACGTCGTAGGCAAGGTCCATATCGTGGTTGCTGGCGATGCTCATTTCCTGAGCCTTGGCAGCGGGGCGGCCTTCATAATCGTCGTAGAAGGTTTCGGGAAGGGGGAATTCCTTGTCTTCGTAGAGACTGAGGTACTTGAGTTCGGGAAGCCAGTTGCGGTGGCACGCCTTGTGATGGATGAAAAGGAGGAAGGGACGCTCCTTGTCGCGCTTATTTTCCATCCAGTCAATCGCCTTGTCGGTCACGATATTGGTCATGTACCCCTTGTGCTGGGTGCGTGAACCGTCCATGTTGATAAACTCAGGGTTGTAGTAGTCGCCCTGACCGGGAACGATGTTCCAGAAATCAAAACCAGTGGGGTCGCTGATAAGGTGCCACTTACCAATCATTGCGGTTTGGTAACCTGCTGCCTGGAAGAGCTTGGGCATGGTCTGTTGTGAACCGTCGAAGACATCGTACACATTGCTCGTAAAACCGTTGGCGTGGCTGTGCTTGCCCGTAAGCATACAAGCACGTGAGGGACCCGAAAGGGAGTTTGCCACGAAGCTATTTACGAAGCGCACACCGTCGTTGGCGATGCGGTCGAGGTTAGGGGTTTCTACGTAGCGGTTGTCGTAGCACGACATCATCTGTGCCGTGTGGTCGTCGGTCATGATGTAGACCACGTTATACTTCTCCTGCGCAGCTGCGGAGAGGGCGAGGAGAGAAAGGGGGAGATAGGTTTTCTTCATGAATTATAGATAGAGGGGCACAGCGACACTGTCGCTGTGGAGAGAACGGGATGAGGAAGGAAAAAGGAGAAAGGAGAAAGGAGAAAGAGCTGGCGCATTAAAGCCCGCATGGTAATTTCTCCTTTCTCATTTCTCCTTTCTCATTTCACAACGTGAATTACTTCTGCGTCATCTGATAAACAACGTCCATGATTTGCTTACCGAGAGCGTCGGCTTCTTCCATAGACTTCGCTTCAGAGTATACACGGATGATGGGTTCTGTATTAGACTTACGGAGGTGTACCCACTTGTCAGCGAAGTCGATCTTCACGCCGTCAATATCAGTAACCTGTTCGTTCTTATACATTTCCTTAACCTTCTGGAGCACAGCATAGATGTCAGTAGTAGGATCGAGGTCGATACGGTTCTTCGCAATGTAGTACTTGGGGAATGAGTCGCGAAGTTCTGTAGCCTTCATACCAGTCTTAGCAAGGTAAGTAAGGATGAGAGCGATACCTACGAGGGCGTCACGACCGCTGTGTGAAGTGGGATAGATCACACCACCATTACCTTCACCACCGATTACAGCACCTGTAGCCTTCATCTTTGTAACAACGTTTACTTCACCAACGGCAGCGGGAGTGTAGGTGCAACCGTACTTTTCAGTAACGTCGCGGAGGGCGCGAGTTGAAGAGAGGTTAGAAACGGTGTTACCGGGAGTGTGCTGGAGGATGTAGTCAGCAACAGCTACGAGAGTATATTCTTCACCGAACATAGAACCGTCTTCACAAACCATAGCGAGGCGGTCAACATCGGGGTCAACAACGAAACCGATGTCGTGACGACCCTTGCGCATGAGGTTGCGGATTTCTGTGAGGTGTTCCTTCAAGGGTTCGGGATTGTGAGCAAAGTCACCAGTGGGTTCTGCATTGAGGTGAGTAACCTGAGTTACACCGAGCTGACCGAGGAGCTTGGGAATGATCACACCACCCACAGAGTTTACAGCGTCGAATGCTACAGAGAAGTGAGCGCGACGGATGGCTTCAACGTCAACGAGTTCGAGTTCCTTAACGTGGTCGATGTGACGCTGGTCATAGTAGAAGTTCTGTGTGTAGTGACCGAGGTTGTCTACATCAGCGAAGTCAAAGTTGCAGTTATTAGCGAGGCGCACTACTTCCGCAGCTTCTTCGGGGGGAAGGAATTCGCCCTTTTCGTTGAGGAACTTGAGTGCGTTCCACTGACGGGGGTTGTGGCTCGCTGTGATGATAATACCACCTACAGCCTTTTCCATAGTTACAGCAAGTTCTGTTGTAGGCGTAGAAGCAAGACCGATGTTCACAACATCGAAGCCCATACCCATAAGCGTACCACAAACAGTTTGGCTTACCATTTCACCAGAGATACGTGCGTCACGACCAACGACGATTTTCTTGCGGTAAGTACCAACATGCTTTTCACGAAGACTTGCATAAGCCGAAACTGACTTTGCAATTTCAATGGGGTTCAGGGTGTCTCCGGGACGGCCACCGATGGTGCCACGGAAACCTGAGATGGATTTGATAAGTGTCATAATTGTATAGAAATAAAGTTGTGTTCTTACGAAAATTCGGGACTACACCGCCACCGCGCTTGCAATCCACACCTTTTCAAGTAGCAAAGTTAAGAACTACGCTTGAATTGCAAAACTAAAATGTCAAAAAATAATAATTTTAAGGCACGAAATTCAGGTTTTTAAGGGGAAAGAAAGGTCAGGCAAAGATTTCTGGGTAATTTTGCGGGCACATTTTAGCACAAACTTTATATTTTTACAACATGAACAAGGTATCGGAAAACCCTTTCAAAAACCGAGCAACTTCTAACACACCTTTGATGTTAGTGACGGCAGTATTTGCCACGCTCTATCTCGTATCCAATGTTATGGCCGTGAAGGTAATCTGCATTTTGGATTATCCCACCTTCGACGCGGGCACTATCACCTTCCCCTTTGCTTATATGCTGGGCGACGTACTCACCGAAATTTGGGGGTATCGCACGGCGAAGAAGGTCATTTGAATTACGTTTCTTTGTAACATTATTCTTGTAGCTTGCACACAGATTGGCGTGTGGTTGCCCTCGCCTGATTATCTGCAGGAGACGGCGAATGCTTACAATCACCTCTTTACTTACGTACCGCGCATTGTGGTGGGTTCACTCGTAGGTTTCTTACTTGGCGAACTCTCCAACGCTTGGATTATGGACTGGATGAAGCGCAAGACGGAAGGTAAATTCCTGTGGTTGCGCACCATTGGTAGTTCCATCGTAGGTTATTTCTTCGACACGGTTCCCTTTGTACTTATCGCCTTTGTGGGCATTGTTTCTACGCGCGACTTGCTCCTGATGTTGGCGACGCAATATGTGATGAAGTTAGGCATTGAAGCCTTCTTCGGCACACCCATGGCGTATGCCGTAATTGCTTGGGTAAAACGCTCTATCGAAAGGAGGGAACGTTGGAACGCTACGCACTAATCCGCACGCACCTGCCTCGTGAATTCGTATTGCTTCAAGGCACGGGTTGCCGTTGGAAACGCTGCACCTTTTGTGATTACCACACGGACACGAGTGAAAACCCCTACGCTACGAATGCTCCTGTTTTGGAGTTGGTAACGGGAGAAATGGGCGTGCTGGACATTATCAATTCGGGGTCGAGCATAGAACTGGATGAGCAGACGTTAGAGCATATTGCGCGCGTCGTTCGGGAAAAGCAGATTCACACCCTTTGGTTTGAGATGCACTATATGTACCGCCACCGCCTGACGGAGTTTGCAAAGCGTTTTGCGCCCGCTACGGTGAAGTTCAGATGTGGCATTGAGACCTTCTCCCCCACCCTTCGAAGCCTATGGAACAAGGGAGTTCCTGAGAGCGTCACGGCAGCGGATGTTGCCCGCTATTTTCAGGGCGTCTGTCTGCTCTGCGGAACGGAGGGCGACACGCGAGAACGCATCCTTCAGGATATTGAAACGGCGCGCCGTTACTTTGAATATTTCAGCATCAACTTCTTCTGCAACAACACGACGAGCGTGAAGGCGAATCCCGAACTCGCCCGTTGGTTTGCCACAGAAATCGCCCCTACCCTTGCTCATGAACCGGGCATAGAGATTTTGATGAATAACACGGACTTGGGGGTGGGAGAATAAAAGCGTAAAACACGCCTCCCTTTTCCTGCGATGCGGGAAAAGGGAGGCGTGTTTGATTATCAGGCACAGCGACATTGTCGCTGTGAAGAGAACGGAGAGTTGTTTGCTTGTTGGGGCGCAGCGATGTCGCAGCGAAGAGAGCGGAGGGGACTTGGAGAGAACTATTCCTCAACGATGGTTTCCCACTGCTCACAGAGTTCGTGGAGGGTGGCGAGTACGACGTTGGCGCCTTCGGCTTCGAGGGCAATATTGGGGAGGGGACCTGTGGTTACGGCAACGGTGAAGATGCCGGCGGAACGGGCGGAGCGCACGCCGAGGGGGGCGTTTTCTACAACGACGGCTTCGTTTGCCTCAACGCCGGCGCGGTCGAGCGCCATGAGATAAGGTTCAGGGTGAGGTTTGCCGTGCTTCACATCTTTGCTGGAGATGATGCGCTCGGAGCGGAAGATGCCAGGGAAATTCAGGCGCAAGCGCTCCAAGAGCGAGGGTTGTCCGCTGCCTGTTACGACGTAAAGGGCAAGTCCCTTACGTTGAAGTTTGGTGAGGAGTTCCATAGCGCCTGGCATTTGGGGCGCTTCGGGGTATTTATTGAATTCCTGACACTTGGCTTCGTAGATATCATCAATCTCTTGCTGCGTCGCGTCACGTCCGTGGGTGCGCTGCATGAGCATGTTGATGGTAGAGAAACCAGTGCGACCTTCGTTCATAAACACTTCCTCGTAAGGGAGGTCAAAGCCAAACTGCTTCGCCACGGTTTCCCATGACTTAGCGTGAGCGGGCATGCTGTCGAAGAGCACGCCGTCCATATCGAAAAATACTGCGCGAATATTCTTCATCATCAAGTCTTTTGCTAAAAACAAAGGTTGAGCGCCGAACTCATTCGACGCTCAAACCTATATACTATATTAAATACGTGCCTTAATAGCTTCCGTCTGCGCTTCATAACCGGGTTTGCCGAGGAGGGCAAACATGTTGCGCTTGTAGTCTTCCACACCGGGCTGGTCGAAAGGATTCACGCCGAGCACGAGACCGCTGATGCCGCAACCGATTTCGAAGAAGTAGATGAGCTGACCGATGTTGTAAGCATCCAACTTTGACATTGAAATGCGGATGTTGGGCACACCGCCGTCAACGTGAGCGAGGAGCGTACCGAGTTCTGCCATCTTGTTGACTTCATCCACACGCTTGCCTTCGAGGAAGTTGAGACCATCGAGGTTTTCATCATCGTGGGGGAAGAGAAGTTTGTGGCACTGTTCTTCAACAGAGATTACGGTTTCAAACACAGTGCGTTCGCCGTCCTGAATCCACTGACCCATTGAGTGGAGGTCGGTAGAGAAGTCAACAGCTGCGGGGAAGATGCCCTTGTGCTGCTTACCTTCACTTTCGCCGTAGAGCTGCTTCCACCATTCGTTCATGTAGTGGAGCTTGGGCTGATAATTTACGAGGATTTCAATCTTCTTACCGCTCTGGTAAATTGCATTGCGCACAGCAGCATAAAGCGCTGCGGGATTTTCCATCATGGGAACGTCTGCGCCACACTGCTTTTCCATATCTGCAGCACCCTGAACGAGGGCGTCAATGTCAAAACCTGCACAAGCGATGGGAAGAAGACCTACGGGAGTAAGTACAGAGAAGCGACCGCCAACGTTGGCGGGGATGGTGAAGCTCTTGTAACCTTCCTTATCAGCCGTTACGCGCGCAGCACCCTTCTTAGCGTCGGTGATGGCTACGATAACCTTCTTTGCCACTTCCTTACCGCGCTGTTCTTCACACTGCTTCTTGAGGAGGCGGAAGGCGAGAGCGGTTTCGGTAGTTGTGCCTGACTTAGAGATATTGATAACACCGAACTTGCGGTTCTTGAGATATTCAGTGAGTTCGTAAAGGTAGTCTTCACCGATGTTGTTACCAGCGAAGAGGATTACGGGATTTTTGCCGTCGTTAGCAAGCCATTCAAAGCTGTTTCCGAGTGCTTCGATAATGGCACGCGCACCGAGGTAACTACCACCGATACCAGCCACCACGATAGTGTCGCAATTTTCGCGCAACACCTGAGCTGTCTGCTTGATGTCAGCGAGGTGTTCCGCAGTGATTGAAGAAGGAAGGTGGAGCCAACCGAGGAAGTCATTACCAGCGCAAGTACCTGCTTCGAGCGCCTGTTGCGCTGCCTTTACTTGGGGTTCGAGAGATGCTACAGCTTCTGCTGAGAGGAAGGGAGTAGCCTTTGAGATGTCGAGTTTGATCATAGTTGTTATTGTGTTTTATTTGAATATTAAGAGGATAGCTCTGCGACGGTGTCGCTGAGAAGCGGACGAATCACCACTACTTTATCGCTGAGATGCGAACGAGGGAGCGAATGAAGAAGCGAGCGGGTGGCGCTTGCTTTCGGGGTGCAAATTTACGGGAATTCGTTTGATGGACAAAATAAAGTGAAGTGTTTTTGTCCTCCTCACGACAAAGGTTTGCGTAATCCCAGTTTAGCGTTAGTTATTTGTAAGCGAATAATTTAGGGAAATGGTTAGACGGGTACGGATTCCGCCTCCTTCTCAAACTTTTCCTTTTCCCATTGTGCGATAATCTGCTCACGCAACGTGAAGAACAGGCGGATGTGGGCACCATACATTTTCTTTGTTCCAACCTTTGCAACGATATCTTTGAAGATAGAAGATGTGTGGCGAACATCCTTCACAAAAACACCATTGTTGATGTGTATGCTTTCGGGAAGTTCGTCGTGATGTACCCTGAACCACTCAATGAGTTCTTGAAGTTCCTGAGGATCGTAGATTTTCTTGTATTCCATTTCTAAAATAAAAATATGGCAGCATTAAATGAAAAGCGCCCCTTGGAGTTCGCCATCGGTTTCACTGTATATAATATGGTGGGCACGCTTCATTTTTTCAGCTTCAGGCATTTGTAACGCCATCCATGCAAGGGCTTTTTCGCGACTTACATTGTCTCGCTTCATCACGCGGCGCACACGGGTCTCTTGAGAAGCGGTGACGAGAATCACCTCGTCCACCAAGTGTTCGAAGCCCGACTCATAGAGCAGGGCGCACTCCATAAATACACGGTCATGCACCTTTGTTTGTTCGGCAGTCCATGCCTGAAAAGCCTCAGCCACGCGAGGATGCACAATGGCGTCCACTTGAGCAGCAAACTCCTTTCCACGACAGATGAATGCCGCAAGGACGGGTTTCTGAAGACACCCTTCGGCATCGTAGACGCCATCGCTCACCAAAGCGGTGAGTTCACGGCGCACCACCTCGGAGGTACGAATAATGCGCTTGGCTTCATCGTCGCAGTAGAAGATGGGATAGCCAGCCGCTTCGAGTTGTCGGCAATAGAAACTCTTGCCCGAACCTATGCCACCAGTTATTGCGTATGTCATCACTCGTTAGACTTTTCAATTAAGAACTCCACTTCACTCTGACTCAGGCGCAAGCGGAAAGCTGCAGCGGGTTGCTCCACAATGCGCACAGCGCACGTATTTGCCGTGGCGTCCGTCAAATCATTGGCATCGAGCACCAACTTAAAATCAGCCTCAGTCACATTGCGGAACTCCTTCATGCCCACCTGGAAGGTCACATTCACCTTCATGGGGAAGGTGCGGAGGCGCACATCCTCGGGGAAATTGAGGGGTTGCACGGGCAAGGCGAGTGTTTTCTCAACAAGGCGATCCACCTCAACCGACAAGCGCACGGTATCGGGCAAGAACTTTGCCCCCTTCACGTCTTGCAGGTAAATCTGCGTAGAGAAACTTTCCGTCAAGTCTGTGTGATAATAAGGCAGGGTGAGTGCCGCAGAAATCGTATCGAGTTGGCGCTCCGTAGCATAGACGGTAGCTAATGCGGGGTGAAGTTCCTGGCGCACGATGTAGTAACCATCAGCAGGAGCGAGTTTACCCTGCAAACGCGTATCTACAGTTTTGGACGTACCATAGCTATAGAAATATTCTAAGGTGTCTGGGCGCAAACCGAGGAGTTCGGTAGAAGTCTCAAAGTTATTCTTCAAACCACGGCGCACGTCTTCTTTGGGCAGACGAACGTGACAAGAGGGATTGGCATAGTGTGAAAAATCAATTTCCACCGGCGCCATCGTTTGGAAGTAACGGTAGAAGAACAGCGAGGAGTTCTTATCACGCAGGGTAATGCGCACATCCTTAGGCAACTCCGTTGTGACCACTACATTTTCAGGAATATTCGTCAAACGCAAGGGCACGGAAATCTCTACGGTGTTGACTTCCTTAAATGCCTCGAAGCACCAGAATGCCGTTGACAACGTCAGGAAGAATAAAAAGGTCAAGAATGACTTGCTCCTCAACAGGATCAAGACAGTCTTGACCTTTTCCTGAATGAAGGGTAAAATCTTCATTTGGGGAAAGCGCTTTTACTTGTTGTCACCCACGGGAGAAGCCACGGGGTTGATACCGTCCTTGTGTACGCGAATCTTTACGCCAGAAGCAATTTCAAGTGTTACAACGCCGTCCATATCAACGCTGCGCACAGTGCCATAGATACCACCGATAGTAATCACTTCCTGACCTACAGTAAGAGAATTACGGAAGTTCTGAGCTTCCTTCTGCTTCTTCTGCTGAGGGCGAATCATAAAGAAATACATGATTGCGAACATCGCAACGAGCATAATAATCATGCTCCAACCGCTACCCTGCTGCGCGGGAGCTGCTTGTAAAAATGCAAATAACATAGTTGTCTTTAGTTAGTGTTTTATAATGTAGTGGAGGTTAAATTTCACGAGTGTTGAAGGGATAAAAACGAAGTCGAACTTATTTTCAATTTACTCCTTATCATTTTGAAATAACGCGGAGTTTGTTTGGGGAAAGTGCCTGAGTTTCTTCTTCAACTACCGAAATGCGTTTGAAATACGTTAGTCCTGCGTTGCAGTTGAGGGTTTCACCACTTTCTTTTTCGCTGAAACCTTCATCAACACGCGGTCCTTATACAATCGCTTACAGATGCTGTCAAGTTGTCCATTTACGAATGCGCCACTCTTAGGAGTGCTATAATTCTTAGCGATTTCTACGTATTCATTGATGCTGACATTCAAGGGGATGTCCGAGAATTCCAAAATTTCAGCCAAAGCCGTCTGAATAATCACCTTATCCATCAACGCAATACGGTCGAAGTCCCACTTCAAACAGTTATTGCGAAGGTAGCCTCTGAGTTCTTCGCCACGCTCAATGGTTTGACGGAAGAGGCGGAAGGCAAACTGACGGTCTTCTTCGTCTGTAAATTCGGGCATCAAGGGCATTTCAGGAGTTGATTCGCCATTGAATTTGCTAAAGGTCTTGATGACAAACTGCTCAATCACCAACTTGTCATCGTTCCAATAGATGCTGTGATCTTCAAGTGTGCTTTCGAGCAACTCATTATCAAGCAAGAATTCCTTATAGAGGCGACGCACCACTTCACGGTCAGCCTTGATGGTGAACTCTCCCTTGCGGATGTACTCATGATAGATAGGACTTTCGGTAAATGCCTTATAAATATTCTTCATCAAGGCATCTTCTTCAAGCCACTCCTGCTTTTCGCGCTCAATGTAGTTGATCAGCGACTCATTCTCAGCCATCTTCTGCAAGAGCTTGTTTTCCGCCAAATACTTATCGAGCAAAGGTTCCTCAGAAGCAAATCCCAAACGAGCCTCACGCGCCAAGCGTGCTTCTTCGCGGCGTTCGGCAATACGCTTCACTTCAACCATGAGCGAAAGCAAGAATCTATAAAGATCGTATGCCTTTAGCAGGCTAAATTCAAGTTCATTCTCAGCAGCGTCAAGGGACTTATCTTCATTTTGAACGTATGCATACACAAGCTGCACCACCTTCGTTCTTATGAGTTCACGATTTATCATTTCCTACTTCTTTTTTATAATCTCGGCAAAGATACAAATAAATATGGAATTACCCCTTTACGACCGGGCAAATTATCTAAGCGGAAGAAGTAAAAACCTTTCAGGAGAATGTTTTTATGTAAAATATTGCACTTGCGCTTGGCAGTTTAGAAAATTCGTTGCAATTTCGTCGGCGAATTACAACAATCACTTTTGAAACAGATTAAACAGATGAACGGAAAAGTTGAAAATGACATCCTCTTTAGCAAGTCAGTAAAGGCTGGCAAGCGTATTTATTACATCGACGTGAAGCGCGACCGCCACGACGAACTCTACCTCTCACTCACTGAAAGCAAGCGCGTGAAGGAAGGCACAGAAGAATTGCGCCCCGTATTTGAAAAGCATAAGATTTTCCTCTATCGCGAAGACCTCGAAAAGTTCCTCGAAGCCTTCACTGATGCCGCACAGTTTGCGATTGAAAAGCAACCCGCTCAGCCCCGCTACTCACGCTATGAGGAAGCTGAAAGCGCAGAAGCAGAAGCGACTGTAGCACCTGAAGCAGAAGGAAACGCAAACGAGAACGATGAAATCAAGCTTGGCGAATTGGAATTCTAATTACGCACCGAGCACTCTATCATCCGCATATTGCAAACGTGTGGCAGGATTGTCTTTGCACAGTCCTGCCACACGTTTATTTTTACCTCCATTTCCATCACGCCCCACCCCACGTTTTAGCCCCTTTCTGCAAGCCATCGAAAAAGGCATCCGAGTTTGTAAAAACAAATCGGCACTTAATTTCAATTAAACGCCGATTAGTTGAAATTAAGTGCCGATTTGTTTAGGCGGTCTCCATCCTGCGAATTTTCTTTCGGAAATTCAACCAAAAAAGTATGCCTGCGCTGGTCAATCCAAGGGGGAAGGACCACCATATTCCCGTCAAACCCAGTTCAAACACAAATGCCAACACGTAAGCCGAGGGGAGTGATATTAGCACATACGCGATAAAGGAGATGACCACCATTTGCTTGACTTCTGAAATGCCACGAAGCGCATTTGAAAAGGTACATTGCAGTCCGTCGCCAAACTGATAGACGATAAAGGGGATTACTAACGCTGCCACTGCGGACGCCACTTCCACACTATTGGCAAACCAAATGCCCAGATAATGGCGAGAGGCAAAAATCAGCAACGACACACACACAGCCATCGCAATAATCAAGCGCCACCCCGCGCTTACAGCACGCTGCAAGTTGGGAAGGTCGCGCTGACCGTGGTAATTGCTCACACGCACGGTGATAGCTGCCGCCATGCCGTAGTAAAGCATGAATCCTAACTGCCCCACCGTCAGCATCACCTGATGCGCAGCCAACGCAAGCGTTCCGAGCCACCCTACCATCACTGCTGTGAGGCTAAAGGAGGCTGTTTCCATGGTTATCTGAAGCGCAACGGGGAAACCTAACTTATTGATGGCAACAAAATCAGAGCGATTTACTTTTGCACCCACAAAACCCTTATAATAAGCGCCATAACGAGGAGCAATAACGAAATAGAGGGCAAAACAACCCACCATTACAATGCGCGAAACGAGTGTTGCGACGCCTGCGCCCAAAAGTCCCATTTCGGGGAAGCCACAATTCCCATAAATCAACAACCAGTTGCCCACAATATTCAAAAGATTCCCTCCAAGGAGCATCCACATCGCCGTTTTAGTATCTGTAATGCCGTCGGCAAACTGCTTAAAGGCATTGAAGAGCATGACAAACACGACCGATACCAACAACGTTAAATAATAGGGGCGCATCAACGGAAGTAACTCTTCAGGTTGTCCCAACCGATGGAGGTTAAAATAGAGCAACGTCATTCCCAACGTCAGCAACAGCGCCATCAGTAGATTTGCAAAGAGCCCATTTTTTAATTGTCCCCCAATCGCAGCATATTGACGAGTTCCAAACAGACGTCCAACAATGGGAGTAAGTCCATAAGAGAACCCTGTGGCAAACATAATCACAAGGTTAAACATATTATTGACGAAACTCGCGGCTGCAAGTTCATTCGTGCCATACCTTCCCACCATCAGTGTGTCGGCAAGGCTCAGAATGATAATTCCGAGCTGCCCGACAACAATCGGAAGTCCTAATTTCAACAAAGCACGACAGTGAGTACCGTATGTTAGTAATTGCATAATCTGCGAAGAGTAGTTTCGGGCTACAAAGTTCGGCAAAAATTCAAAACAAATGAACGGCGGAGCGAATTTTATCCACAACTTCCGTTTGCTGTCCACGTTCCCCAAGACAAACTCCCTATACAGCCCCCAACAACTATAGTTCCTCACTGCCAATCCGAATAGGGAAGATTGCTAACAAAAGTTATTCCCCACACCACCCCATGTTATCTAAAATAATATTGCTAACTTTGCGAAAATTTGAGTTCTAACCATGAGTAAAATTCTTTCCCTGCTGATTTTCTTGAGCATAAGTCTTACCGCAAGCGCTCAACTACACTTTGTAGCGGCAGACAGCATCATTACTTGGGACAACGATATTGCCAACCTGCGCACTACGGCACTTAATGCGAGCCAACAGTTGCGCCCACAGCAGATTGTGGCAAACGAATCGCAACTTGAAGCGCTACAAACGGCATGGCAGAAGGAAATGCAACACCCTGCAATCCCCACATCGGCATTTGCAGCAGCCAATCGCTTCTCGCTTGCCGCTCGCCTGCTTTCGCTGACGGCTGATGCCCGTTATGCCCTCGATATGGAGCGACTCATTTATGGTCCTCTGCTCCAAGAAATGGACAACCCCACTTTAAGCGCCGAAAAGGTGACTGCAGCCCAAACACTACTCAATGCCGTAGGTACGATGTTGGCAACACGCGGCGACACGGTGTTTGTAAATTTCTATGCTAACGCTACGGCGATGACTCCCCACAGCCAAGGGAACTTTCAGTTGGACCTTATAACGGGAATGCCCTTTCACGAACGCGTAAAACTCCGTTTTGCCAAGATGCCTATTCCTCAAGGTATGAAAATCACCTTCTTCCTGCGCCTTCCGGCGGGAGAATGGACCGACAAAACCCTACCCATCTATTGCAACGGGCACGACACCCCCTACAGAGTGGAGAAGGGATATGCGGTCATCACCAATACGTGGCGCCCAGGCTTTGAAATTTACTTTGACTTCCCAGCACCGCTTTTAGAAATGCGCTAAGAATCTCACCCTACTTCATTTCATCACCCCACTATGCCCTTCATTCGCCTCTGCCTCCTTTTGTTGCTTTGCGCTGCGAGTTCGGCAAACGCCCAAACCGTTATTGACCTGAATAACGGTGGAAATTTGCGTTCGAAAACGCTCCGCGATTACGACCGCGAAGCTACTGCCAAGGCTGCACGCGAGGACTCCATACGCTATGCGGATTGCTTGAAGCGCGCATTCAGCGCTCTGCACTGCGACTCCCTTGCGGAAGCCAAAAAGTTCTTCAACGAAGCGCTAACACTCCGCCCCACCGCTGAGGGAAACTACATCGTTGAGCAACATTTGGGAGAAATTGCAGAAGTTGAGGGGTTGCTCAACGAGGCTGAAGCACATTACACCAAGGCGCTTCGACAAAAACCCGACCTTCATCGGGTGAGAAGCGCACGAGCCGTAGTTGCCGTACAGCTTCACCACTTTAGTGAGGCACGCAACGATTGTGACGCTCTGCTTGCCCTCACTCCCCAGAAAGAAGAGCGCCTTCGTCTGCTTTTCGTACGCGCCACCGCTTTTATGGGGATGCGTCTGAACAAGGAGGCGCGCAAAGATTTGGAAGCACTCAGCCTACTCGACCCTAAGAACGAGAATGTGCCCATTATGTTCGCCCTGCTGCTTCACGATGAAGGGCGCTCACAAGAAGCTATTGAGCGACTGAACGCCCACCTGCGCATCAACCCCGAAAATAGCGACGCACTCACACTGCGTGCCTCCATTTATAGTGATCAGAACCTGCACGACTTGGCATTATTGGATTATAACGAAGCCATCCGCCTCAATCCCCAAAGCGCAGCGCTATATTTGGAACGCGCAGCATGCTTGGAGAAATTAGGAAAACGGACTGCCGCCGAGAAAGATCGCCTCACGGCGCGCCAACTGCGCTAAGCGTAAAAACAAATCGGCACTTAAATCAAACTAATAAGGAGTTAATTTGATTTAACTCGGACTTTGTTTTCACAAATTCCGATTACCCGCAATACAAGTTGCCTTTGCGACGCAACATCCCACAGAACCACATTAGAAATCCCCCTTAACCTCAAAGAATCTCACCGACGTGAACCACCACATTCGACTAACACGCCTTCTCTGTTGCCTCTTATTGCTCTGTTGCAGTTTCGGCAGTTTCGCCACCCCACGCGAGTACCGCGCAGTATGGCTCACAACTTATTTAGGACTTGACTGGCCCAAGAAACCGGCAACAACTCCAGCGGGAGTAGAGCGCCAGAAAGAGGAACTCCGCCAGATGCTCGACCAATACGTAGCGGCAAACCTCAATACGGTATTTGTACAAGCGCGTATGCGCTCTACTACAGCCTACAACTCTATGTATGAACCCTGGGACGAAGCCTTTACGGGCACTCCCGGAAAGAAACCACTTTACGACCCCTTGGCGTTTGCCGTAGAGGAATGCCACAAGCGTGGATTGGAATGCCATGCGTGGGTAGTGGCGTTCCCCGTATGTAAAGTGCCAACGGAGAAGAAATTAGGCAGTCGCGCGCTTCCCCGAAAGCGCCCCGATTTGTGCCAACGCTGTGGCGACATTTGGATGATGGACCCGGGGGTGCCTGGCACGGCAGACTACTTAGCGGCAATCTGCAAGGAGATTGTGCAGAACTATGACGTTGACGGCATCCACCTTGACTATATCCGCTATCCCGAAAAGGAGATTCGTTTTAACGACACCAAGACGTATAACACCTATGGCAAGAAACAGAACAAGGCAAATTGGCGTCGCGCCAACGTAACCCGCTGTGTGAAAGCCATACACAATGCGATTAAATCGGTACGCCCGTGGGTGAGACTCTCCTGCGCCCCCATTGGCAAGCATGCCGACCTACCCCGCCAAAGTAGTTATGGGTGGAATGCCTATAGCGCCGTGTATCAAGAGGCACAGGAATGGTTGCGCTTGGGACTTATGGATGCCCTGTTCCCCATGATGTACTTCGACGGCAAGCATTTTTATCCCTTTGCCGTTGACTGGCAGGAAAGTTGCTACGGTCGCCCCGTCGTTCCTGGTTTGGGCATCTACTTCCTTAACCCTCAGCAACGCGGTTGGAGCCTTGAAGTCATTCAGCGCCAAATGAATGTTGCACGTAGCTTGGGCATGGGTGGACAAGCCTTTTTCCGTTCTGAGTTCCTGCTCAATAATGAAAAAGGACTCTACGACTGGGTGCAGCGACACTTCTATAAGGAACCCGCAATGACTCCTGCCATGACTTGGGCGGACAATACGCCGCCCGTAGCGCCGAAAGTACGCACGACACTCGGACACCGCACCCTCATATTGGAATGGGACCCCGTAGCGGACGCGACTCCTATATATTATAATGTGTACCGCATCGATAATCCGGGAGCAACGCCCAAACGATTGGCTCACAAGTTGCGCTCCACCTCTTGTCGCTACTCCCCAGCCCTACCGGTGTTAATGCATTCCCAATATGCCGTAACGGCGGTGGATGCTTATGGGAACGAATCGGAACTCCAACCCATCGGCACCCCATTTTCTGTCGCAGAAGCCGAAAAACGCATTGACGACAAGGTAAAAAAAGCGTTTAATTGCTTGTCGGGTAAGAAATAAAGTCGTAATTTTGCACCCGATTAGAGTCCAACGGGGCAAAACAAGCGAGTCAGATCGACTACGCCTCCTGGAAAAATCCGTTTAACATATTATTAATAATGTACGCAATCGTAGAGATTAACGGTCAGCAGTTCAAGGTGGAAGAAGGCAAGAAGCTCTTCGTGAACCACATTCAGAACGCAGAAAGCGGTCAGGCTGTTGAATTTGAAAAGGTGTTGTTGGTAGACAACGACGGTCAAGTAACTGTAGGCGCTCCCGTAGTTGAAGGCGCTAAGGTAGTATGCGAAGTAATCGATCCCCTCGTTAAGGGTGACAAGGTGCTCGTTTTCCACAAGAAGCGCCGCAAAGGTTACCGCAAGTTGAATGGTTATCGCCATCAGTACACTCAGTTGACAATCAAAAACGTTATTGCTTAACCCCTTAAAAAGTTTAGAAGAAAATGGCACATAAGAAAGGTGTTGGTAGTTCTAAGAAGGGCCGTGAATCAGCTTCACAAAGATTAGGTGTTAAGATCTGGGGTGGTCAGACTTGCATCGCAGGTAACATTATCGTGCGTCAGCGCGGTACAGTTCACTACCCTGGCAAGAACGTAGGCATGGGTAGCGACCACACGCTCTATGCACTCACAGACGGTGTAGTAACTTTCAAGCGTGGTCAGCGTGACCGTAGCGTTGTTAGCGTTGAGCCCAAGGCTTAATCACAAACACACAAAATCACGAATAGGCAATCTTCAAATTGAAGGTTGCCTATTTGCGTTTCATCCCTTTAAGCGACGGGAACATACAAAATTCGCTCATACTTCCCCAAGCCTCAAGGCTGCATAACGGGAGTTCAAAAGCAGCGCCCCCTATTCGTCAAAACAAACTCGGACTCATTTCATTTTAACTCCAAGATATTTGAAAATATAAGGGAGACTATTTTCTGTTTTCCCCGTTTGATGGATAAAAAATTCTCAGTTCTTCTCCTTTTGTGCAAAAAAAACATCAACATTGCTGCACATTTTCCAAAATACTTGTAACTTTGCACATAGGAATAGAGTGTGCGTAATTTACAAGCTGCACTCCTCACACACGAACTTACAATCTCCATCAACTATGTCCATTTCCAAAACGCGTAACCGCCTTGTGGAATGTGCGCGTGAACTTTTTGCGCGCCAAGGTTTTGAAGCCACAACGATGAACGACATTGCCACAGCTTCAAACAAAGGTCGACGCACACTTTACACGTACTTCAAGAACAAAGAAGAGCTTTATGAAGCTGTTATTGCCTCTGAGTTGGAAATCCTCTCGGAGAAATTAGACGAAATGGCAAGTAAGATTATGTCCCCAGAGGAGAAAATCATCGGCATCATCTACACCCACCTCTCTATGATCAAGGAAGTTGTAACACGCAACGGTTCGCTCCGCGCAGAGTTCTTCCGAGACATCAGAATGGTAGAACATGTGCGTCGCGCCTTCGACGAAGAAGAACGTAGCGTAATTCGCCAAGTATTGCAGGAGGGAGTAGATCGCAACATCTTCAAAATCGAGAGCGTTCCCCTTGTGGCTGATATTATTCACTATGCCATTAAGGGTATGGAAGTGCCTTACATCTACGACAGAGTGGCGAAGGGACTCCCCAATGACGAAAGCAAGAGAATCGTTTGCGACATTCTCAACAAGGTGCTCAAGTAAAACACAACTTTAGCGGACAATCATAAGATTTTTAATAACCCTAACGAATAATTATCAGTAAAATGGGACTTTTAACAGGTAAGACTGCCCTCATTACAGGCGCAGCACGCGGTATCGGTAAGGCTATCGCTCTCAAATTTGCACAAGAAGGCGCAAACATTGCGTTCACAGACCTCGTAATTGACGAAAACGGCAAGCAAACAGAAGCTGAAATCTCAGCACTCGGCGTGAAGTGCGTAGGTTATGCCAGCAACGCTGCTGACTTCGCTCAGACCGAAGAAGTTGTAAACGCTGTGAAGGAAGAATTTGGTCAGATTGACATCCTCGTAAACAATGCCGGTATCACTAAAGACGGCTTGATGATGCGTATGTCAGAAGCTCAGTGGGACGCAGTGATTGCCGTAAACCTCAAGTCGGCATTCAACTTCATCCACGCTTGCACGCCCATCATGATGCGCCAGCGCAGTGGTAACATCATCAACATGGCTTCTGTAGTAGGCGTACACGGCAATGCGGGTCAGAGCAACTACGCAGCTTCTAAGGCAGGTCTTATTGCACTTGCAAAGAGTATTGCTCAGGAACTCGGCTCTCGTGGTATTCGTGCCAATGCTATTGCTCCTGGTTTCATTGAAACAGCTATGACTGGTGCACTTCCTGAAGAAGTACGCAAGGAGTGGTGTGCAAAGATTCCCCTCCGTCGTGGCGGTCAGGTAGAAGATATCGCAAACGTAGCAACCTTCCTCGCTTCAGACCTTTCAAGTTATGTTACAGGTCAAGTATTGCAGGTTGACGGCGGTATGAACATGTAATAAATGGGTTACACATGTATAATATAGTGTGCTAATACATAAAAAGAACCGGGCACCACAAGAAAACCGGTTCTTTTTATTTTGTACGTCCCAACTAAACTCCAGAAATGACTCCACTTTACGAAGACAACCACATCATTATTGTCAACAAAGCGCCTGGCGAGATTGTACAAGGCGATAAAACGGGCGACACCCCATTGAGCGACATTGTAAAAGCCTACCTCAAGGAAAAATATGCCAAACCTGGGGAGGTATTTCTCGGTGTCGTTCACCGATTAGACCGCCCCGTAAGCGGAGTCGTTGTTTTTGCCAAAACAAGTAAGGCGCTCACCCGCCTAAATGGGATGTTCCGTAAAGGAGATGTGCACAAAACCTACCACGCCATCCTTCCCAAACTTCCATCTTTGGTAGGAAGTGATCAAAAGGTGTTACTCACACATTATCTCACACGTAACGAGAAGCAGAATAAGGCTTATGCCTATGCAAAGGAAGTGCAAGGAAGCAAAAAGGCAACGTTGGATTATCAGGTTCTCAGCACCAACGACCGATATGCCCTTTTACAAGTAAACCTTCACACTGGACGTCATCACCAAATCCGTTGTCAGCTTGCAACAGCCTTAGCTCCGATAAAAGGGGACCTGAAATACGGTTCCCCACGCTCCAACGTTGACGGAAGTATCTGTTTGCACGCTCGAGAAGTGAGGTTTATCCACCCTGTCTCCAAACAAGAAATAAAAGTCCTTGCCCCTTATCCAGAACTTCCGCTTTGGCAAAAATTTGACAGCTAATCCCCCAATAGTATTTACGCCAAAAACTGAGTTAAATTCTGGTAAATTCAACCTCCAACGGGCAAAAAACCGATTTATTGCCTAAAAATTCGCCAGATTCACAAAGTTTTTATCAAAATACTATTTGCATATTTGGGAAATGCTTATATTTGCACCAAATATCGTGCGTACCTATCCCTTGAAGTGGGGTATAGTGACGTTATCAACGAGCAAACGAACAAAATTTTTAATATAACTATTTACATTACAACTATGAAAAAGTTAATGTTGGCCCTTGCATTTGCAGGTTTCGCTACAGCTACAGTTGCACAGGAAAATGCTCCCGTTAAGAAGCATAGCGTTTCAACAAACAGCTTCTGGGCAAATTGGTACGTAAGTGCTGGTGGTGCTTACAACGCAACTTACACATCTCAGGAATTTGATGTAACTGCTAATCCCTTTACTCACAAGCGCGGTACTTTCAGCGGTACTCTCGCTCTCGGTAAGTGGTTTACTCCTGGTCTTGGTCTCCGCACTGTTGTTGACGCAGGTTGGTTGAGAAACGTTTACACTGACAACCACGCTGGTCACCCCACAGTAGGATTCTGGAAGGTTAGCGAAGACGTTATGTTTAACATGTCTAACCTCATCTATGGTTACAACGAAAAGCGCATTTGGAACGTAAGCCCCTACGTTGGTGTTACTTACCTCCGCAACTGCTCAGACGATTTGGCTTCTTTCGGTCTTAACTTCGGTATCCACAACAATTTCCGCCTCAGCAAGCGCTTCTCTGCTTTTGCTGACCTCGCTTTCACTGCAGTTAATAATGACGTAATCGGCGCTGTAGCTCAGCCTGGCGTACGTGCTGTAGGTAAGAACTTTGAAATGCGCGGTTGGGACAAGGTTGCTAGCTTGAAGCTCGGTATCACTTACCAGATCAGCAAGACTTGCACATGGGAAAAGACTCCCGACCTTGCTGCTATCATGGCTATGAACCAGGAACAGGTTGACGCAGTAAACGAACAGCTCGCTGCTGAACAGCAGGAAACAGAACGTCTCCGCGTTCTCCTCGCTCAGGCTGAAGCTAAGGAACCTGAAGTTCGCATCGTTAAGGAAGTAGAATTCATTGGTACTTCTGCATCTGTATTCTTCAACACAGAATCAGCTCGCATCGCTTCTCGCAAGGACCTCGTAAACGTGAAGGAAATTGCTGAATTCGCTAAGGAAAACGGTAAGACTATCGTAGTTACTGGTTATGCTGACAGCAGAACTGGTGCTGCTGACTACAACCAGAAGCTTTCTGAAAAGCGTGCTAACACAGTTGCTGAAGAACTCGTTAAGATGGGTGTTGCTCGTGAAAACATCGTAGTTAAGGCAGAAGGTGGTGTTGACGCTATCGCTCCTTACAGCTACAACCGTCGTGCTACAGTTAAGATTCAGTAATTTATTCTTACAACGCATAAAAATAAGAGTTGCGCATTCAATAGAGTGCGCAACTCTTATTTTTTATACTTGAGTTCACCACAGAATTGTTCCATCAAATACTTACGACATCACTTTCTTCACCACCATCCTTAAGTTCATTTATATAATTGTGGGAGAAGCGAAAAGGGTTGTTCAAGAGAAAAGCAGAGCGGACAAGAACTTGGATATTTTTACTCTTTTGTCCGCCCTGCCCCAAAAGAAACAAAGAGTCTGAGCGTATATGCTCAGACTCTTTTCGTTTTTTACGACTGTTAATTATTATTCGCCAGCAACGATTGCACCAGAAGGACAAACGTCAGCGCAAGTACCGCAATCTACGCAAGAATTGGGGTCGATAGAATACTTTTCGCCTTCAGAGATAGCGCCAGAGGGACATTCGTCAATACAAGTACCGCAAGCGATACAGTCGTCTGTAATTACGTAAGCCATAATTGTTACTTTTAATGTGAGTGAATGTTATGTAAATGTATTGTTGTCTTCGTTTGTAATTGCAAAGATACACCGCCCTGCCCAATAAACAAACTAAAACTTGTATTTTTTGAGTATCTTCCAAAAAGTTTTCTTGTCATATCCCAGAATTGAGTTAATTTTGCAAGGGAAGAGAAGTAAGTTCTGCTCAACGCCTCCCTCTCTTCTCACTGATTTTAGCAACGACCCTATGAGATTCCTTTTATTACTCCTAACCTTCGTCACCCTCGGCATGTCAGCACAGGAACGTAAGGTACAAAACAAACCATTTATTGACGAACGCCGTTTCCACTACGGTTTCTTCTTCGGCATCCACGACCAAGGCATTGAATTTGAGAACAACGGCTACATAGACCCCGCAACAGGTGCCCAGTGGAGCGTTGAAAATGACAAAATGAACCTTGGTTTCAGCGTAGGTGTGCTTGGCGACTGGCGCATCAACCGCTACGTAGCGCTCCGACTTCAACCTTCGCTCCATTTCGGGAGTAAGCACCTTAGTTTCTACGACCACAATTCGGGCAAAAAGGAGTCTCAGGACATGAAGTCAGCGTTGATCTCCCTCCCCGTAAACATCAAGCTCGCAGGACCTCGCTATAACAATTACCGTCCCTATGTCATTGGCGGTATTAGTGCAAATTATGACCTCACAGCCAAGAAGCATACCCTCCTGCGCACGACTCCCCTATCCTTTTGCCTTGAAGCAGGCATAGGTTGCGATTTCTATCTTCCTTTCTTCAAGATGATTCCCGAACTAAAGTTTAGTTTTGGCTTAGGAGACATTTTAGAAAAGGACCGCAGCGACCTACTTGATTCCTCTCAAATGATATATACACAAAGTGTAAACAATGCCAAAATGAATATGGTAACACTGACGCTTTACTTTGAATAACGCTATGCCTATGTAGATGCTATGAGAAATAAACGGCATTCTAATACATTTTGTAGCATAGACATTGTCAAGAAAGCCGTATCTGAACACACTCTTTTTGACCTACGAAAAACAAATCGGCACTTATTTCAAACAATCTCCAAGTTAATTTGAAATAAGTGCCGATTTGTTTTTTGGAATTGGGGCACTTTTCATACGTAATCGCGTACCGACACAAAAAGTCCGCACTCCCTGTTGAGAATGCGGACTTTGATAATTTATCACAACGCCACCTCTATAGTTATGCGTTAATCCATACGCACAGCCTTGGTGACATTTTCAATCTTGCGCAGCGCTTCACACACCAAACGGATATCTTCTACATGGTAGACGCCCAAGAGGAGGGTTCCCTCAAAGATACCGTCATTCGTCTTCAGCGTGATTTCCTTTACAAGGAACTGTTGCAGCGATTCAAAGCAATCAGCGATGCTATGAAGCACACCACGCGCGTCTACACCGCGTACAAAGATGCGTGCATCAAAATAGCGCACGCGTCCCGTGTTCCAAGAACAAGCGATAATGTTATTACCGTGGCGCGTCTTATACTTAGTTGCCGTTTCACATTGGCGACGGTGGATTTCAAGCGTACCATTTTCGGTAATATAGCCTAAGACATCATCACCAGGCACAACACTGCAACACGTGGGGAATGTACAATGCTGCAACACCTCCTCATCAAGTGCAAGCACCTTCTTTTTATTCAATCCCTTGATAAATTCACGCGTTTCAAGCGTTGCAGAATCTTCCGCGCTCAACACTTGTGCCTCATCCTTCGACTTATTCAGGAAGGTAAGGAACTTACGCCACCCATTGTTAGAAGGTTTACCCGTTAATCGGTCTACATCGGCATCTGTAAGCACGATTTGCTTGTCAGCAATAGCCAGGAACAACTCATCGCGCGACTTCAACGCATTTAACTTACACAATTTTTCTACAACATTGGTGTTGTATGCCACATCATGCTGTTCCAAAAATGCCTTTAGCATCTCCTCGCCCTTAGTTTCCTTTTCGCGACGCTCACGACGCAGGATAGCCTGAATCTTTCCGCGCGCCTTTGCCGACGTAGCGAAGTTCAACCATTCGGGTTGCACATGCTGTGTCTTTGAAGTCAAGATTTCAATCTGGTCACCGCTCTTTAGTTGATAACTTAAAGGTTCGAGTTTATGATTTACCTTGGCTCCGAAACAGTGACTACCGAGGAAGGAATGGATAGAGAAGGCGAAATCCAACACAGTGCTACCTGCAGGCATCGTTTTGATTTCTCCCTTAGGCGTAAACACCAATATTTCCCGAGCATAGAGGTTCAACTTGATTGTATCCAGAAGGTCGAGCGTATCAGGCTGGGGATCGTCCAAAATTTCCTTGATAGAGTTAAGCCAACCATCGAGTTCCGAAGCATCATATTCAGAACCTGGAGCCTTATACTTCCAATGCGCAGCAAAACCCTGCTCAGCGATGT
The DNA here is from genome assembly GCA_045656425.1 of Alloprevotella sp. Lineage (GTDB taxonomy): Bacteria > Bacteroidota > Bacteroidia > Bacteroidales > Bacteroidaceae > Alloprevotella. The sequence goes on along the minus strand of JAZORE010000024.1, from coordinate 48,506 downwards.
CGTCCATACGGTCAGAGCGAATCTGCACTTCAATCCACTTACCGCTACCACTCATAAACGTATTATGGAGCGCCTGATACCCGTTAGCTTTGGGCGAAGAAAGCCAATCGCGGAAGCGTGTGGGGTGCGGACGGTAGATACTCGTAAGGGCAGCATAGATGCGGAAACATTCATTCACCTCTTCCTCACGATTCTGAGGTTCAAAGACGATGCGAATCGCCATGATGTCAAAGACTTCTTCAAAAGAAACCTTCTTCGTCTGCATCTTCTTCCAAATAGAGTACGGACTCTTGATACGTGCCTTGATAGAATATTTACAACCCATCTTATCAAGCGCCTCACGAATGGGAGGGATGAAACTATTGAAGTTATCATCGCGCTCCATCTGCGAATCCTCCAATTTCTGCAAGATGTCTTGATACGCCTCTGGGTGTTCGTACTTAAAACTGAGGTTTTCAAGTTCCGTCTTAATCTTATTAAGCCCCAGGCGGTCGGCAAGAGGTGCAAATATATACTGCGTTTCACCCGCAATCTTGTATTGCTTTGAGGGCAACATGGATTCTAACGTGCGCATATTGTGAACGCGGTCAGAAATTTTGATAAGAATCACACGAATGTCGTCACTCATCGTAAGCAACAACTTCTTAAACGTCTCAGCCTGCAAGGAAGCACGTTCGCCAAAGATACCTCCCGATATTTTAGTCACCCCTTCTACGATATTTGCTACTTTGGGCCCAAAAAGGTTGCAGAGGTCTTCGTTTGTATAGTCAGTATCTTCCTCTACGTCGTGAAGCAGGGCAGCACAGATGGAGGTAGAACCTAATCCTATCTCTTCACATGCCACTTGTGCCACAGCTATGGGATGCAAGATGTAAGGTTCGCCCGACAAGCGGCGCACACCTTTATGCGCCTGCTTTGCAAAGTTAAATGCCTTGGTGATAATTTCAACCTTCCCGCGGTGGTTGGAAGCAAGATAGGTATCAATCAACTTCTGAAAGGCAGCATTTATCAAGATTTCGTCTTGTATTTCTTGGGGAGTAAGTGCTTTGTCAGACATAGTGTAATAGATTAAGACGGTAATGGGAAATGAGAGGAGCTTATTCTGAATGTAGCATGGCTATATGCGAATCGCTCGCAAGCGTTATGCACTCCCAGAGCTTACTTTACACGTAAGCGTTTCCCAGCTCGAATGTTGTTATTCTTCATCCCGTTCAAGCGTTTAATTTTCGCCACTGTAGTGCGATTACGCTTGGCTATCGCTCCTAAGTTGTCACCTTTGCGCACGGTAACATAAACAGGCTTATTCTTGGTAGCCTCTTTCACCGCCTTCTCATCGATTGCAACGGTTGAACGTCGCTTGAAAAGGTCGGTTGAACGGTGATTATAGACGCTGTCTCCAAGATCGATGAAAGCCAATAACTTTTCCTGGGGCAAACGTAGCGCATAGGGTTTTACATTTCCAGGAATAAGGTCCTTCTTATACTGAGGATTCAGCGCACGAAGCGCTTCCTTGTCAATACTACAAAGTTCTGCCACCTGATCAAAGTGCAAACTCTTTGTAATCATGACAGTATCAGTCGTCACGGGGTAAGCCGTGCGCAAGGGCGCTATTTGGTGGTCACAATAATAGTACATAGCATAATTTGCCGCAATAAAGGCGGGCACATAACCGCGCGTTTCAGTAGGCAAATAAGGATAAATCTTCCAATAGTCCGTTGCGCCCTCTGCACGATGGATGGCCTTGTTCACGTTACCGGGTCCACAGTTATAAGCTGCGATAACTAAATTCCAATCGTTGTAAATGGCATAAAGGTCCTTGAGATAACGCGCCGCAGCCCAAGTTGATTTCACAGGGTCTTGGCGTTCATCAATAAGACTATTGACTTCAAGGTCATAACGTTTGCCTGTTGTCAGCATAAATTGCCACAAGCCTACCGCCCCTGCCTTACTGCGTGCAACGGGATTGAGTGCCGATTCAATAACTGGTAGGTATTTTAATTCCAATGGCAACCCATGCGCTTCAAGCGCTTCTTCAAAGAGAGGGATATAGAAATTGCCCGCAGCCAAACAAAAACTAACGGTGCGACTCAGTTTACCGGTATAACGCTCAATGAATTCCTGCACCACGCTATTGTAAGGAAGTTCCATAACTGCAGGAATACGGCTCAAGCGCTCGGCATAATCTTCGGCGGTAAGGCTTGAAAGATATGCAGGCGCAAAAGATACCGTATCGGGAAAGAGATAATGGCGGGCATTCCACTGCATCATGAGGGAATCTACGCTTAAAATCATCCCTTCGGGCAAACCAATTTGCTCGTCTGCCCCGATAGTTGCATCATGTACTGTTATCACCTCCTCGCGCTGCGCCATAACCGATGTACAACACGTTGCCGAGGTAAGGAAAAGGGTTAGTATTTTACTTTTTAATGACATTCGATAGTTAGAAGAGTCTATGATTGGATGGATATGAATATTGCGTATAATTTTATGCCCTTTGTTGGGCAAAAGAGCCTGCTTTCCAAAGATTCAAGCCCTCTTAGGTTCCCACACATCAGTAGGACTATTTATTGCAACGGATTTTCAAAAAACAAAACGCCGATTTGTTTCAACAAACTCGGAGTTTGTTTGAATTAACTTGGAGTTTGTTTTTGACAAGTGCAGAAGTCTTTATCCCATTCCGTTTTTAGAGGCAGGAAAGTTCACATTACTCGTTGCGAATCAACTAAAAATTGAAGGAGCAACCGATACCGTACGACTGTTGTTGCGGACGCACTTCGCGAGGGTTCGTATTGATGACCGTTGGTTCAATATTCATGGTGAGGTCCGGCGTTATGTCAAACTCCGAAAGCTGTGCATCGACATAAGCGTCAATGACCGAAAGGATATATACACCAGCGAAGCAGAACACTGAGAGATCACGCCAACGGCGATAGCGGTTCTTGCGGTTCTTAAAGATTTCCTTATAGCGGTCTTCACGTCCGGTAATATCAAAATTGGGCGGCAGGAAATCGCGATAACTTTCCGTAGCTGGATTATCGTCCATGATGTCAAGATATGCCTGTGAATAATCACTATACATCTGCTGGTTCCACGTAAAAGCATAGGTACAGCCTAAGAATCCGCCATACACAAGGGGAAGTTTCCAGTATTTGCGATTATAAATCTGTCCTCCGCCAGGGATTACCAACGCCAACCAAAGGGCACGCTGTGGGTCGGGCACAAACTGCGCACGTTGCAGGTCGCGTTGCTGCTTCTTTAACTTCTTACTGTCGACGGGGAAACGCAAAGCGATAGTATCGACCTTTAGGGCGGGAACTCCAGCCAACGTATCCTGAAGCGAGTCAGTGGCAAGTGACTTTAACGCAACTGGATGCGCAACGGTATCAGCAGAAACCTCATGACGCGCCTCAACAGCAATTAAACGCGCTTGCGCCGACGCTATTTGAACGCCGACGCAGGAGATACAAAGAATGATAAGCGTGAGTAGTCGTTTCATATCCATTTCAGAAGGTTATCCCTTCTTCATACGGTCAAAGAGTTCGATGATACGTGTCAATTCTTCCTCGTTTTCAAAGGGTATGCTGATTTTACCTTTTCCCTGTTGCGAGCAAGTCATCTGCACCTTGGTCTTGAAGAAGTCCGAAAGTTGAGTTTTCAACACTTTGAACTCTTCGGGGAGCAACACCTTCTTATCTTGAAGTGTGCGCTTGCCACTCTTCACCGCTTCACCAGCATTGATTTGTGCCACCATCTCTTCAATTTGGCGCACTGAGTAACCTTTTTCCAACACTTCCTTAAAAAACTTCACCTGCATCGCAGGGTCTGCCAACGAAAGCAGGGCACGCGCATGCCCCTTGTCGATTTGGCGGTTCTTAATCGCCATCTGCACTTGAGCAGGCAGTTTTAAGAGGCGCAAAGTATTGGCAATCGTGGCACGATTCTTGCCAATCTTCTCACTCAATTCCTCCTGCTTGAGATTATAGCGCTCAATGAGGTGCTGATATGCCAATGCCACTTCAATAGGATTGAGTTCCTCGCGCTGAATATTCTCTACGAGCGCCATCTGCATCATATTTTCGTCATCAGCCGTACGAATGTAAGCAGGAATGCGCTGCAAACCCGCCATCTGTGTGGCACGCCAACGACGCTCTCCCGCTATAATCTGGTAGCGGTCGTCACTGATCTGACGCAAGGTGATGGGCTGGATAATTCCAAAGTTCTTGATAGATTCAGCGAGCTCTTCCAATGCCTTTTCGTCGAACTCGCGACGCGGCTGATTGGGGTTCGCTTCGATCTGTGAGATTGCCACTTCGCTAATTGAGGAAGAACCGCTCGTTTCTACCTCATCCTGAGTAGAAATAAGGGCATCCAATCCGCGACCAAGGGCAGTATATTTTTTCTTAATAGCCATGTGTAGAGTTTTGAAGTCCTAAGGTGGGGAGGTCTTGAGGTTTTAAGGTGCAAAGCCTGCATTCTCGTCAGCAAAACAACCTTACAACCTTTCACCTAAGGTTTAACCTTGATTCTTACTGATAATTTCCTTGGCAAGTGCCAAGTGGTTTTTCGCGCCCGTCGAATCGGCATCGTAAAGGATGACGGGCAAGCCATGAGACGGAGCTTCCGAGAGCTTCACATTGCGTTGGATGACCGTCTTAAACACTAATTCCTGGAAATGTCGCTTTACCTCGTCATAGATTTGGTTGGCAAGGCGCAAACGTGAGTCATACATCGTCAGCAAGAAACCTTCAATCGAAAGTGAAGGATTCGTTTTGCGCTTGATGATGCGAATCGTATCGAGCAACTTTGAGATTCCTTCCAACGCAAAGTACTCACACTGCACGGGAATGATTACAGAATCCGCCGCCGTCAGCGCATTCACAACCATCAGCCCTAACGAAGGCGAACAGTCGATAAGAATGTAGTCGTATTCCCCCTTGATGGGTTCCAACACGTTTTTGAAGACGCGCTCACGATTCTTAAAGTTCAACATCTCTATTTCTGCCCCCACAAGGTCGATATGCGAGGGGATAATATCCAAGTTTTCTATATCAGTAGTGTAGATGGCTTCACGCACATCTATTTTGTTCACCAAACTTTGGTAGATTGACGCATCAATCTGACTTAGGTCAACGCCTAAACCAGACGAAGCATTGGCTTGGGGGTCTGCATCAATAAGCAACACCTTCTTTTCAAGCGTAGCCAAAGAAGCTGCAAGATTCATGGATGTGGTAGTTTTTCCCACACCGCCCTTCTGGTTTACTAAAGCAATAATTTTTCCCATTCTATTCAATTTAGGAGCGCCCCAAAACGTTACAAACAGGGCACTCTTACGGATTCTGCAAAGATACTTATTTTTTCTTATATGTATCTTGCTTAAAGAATAATTTACTACTTTTGCCGAAAATATTTTAAGACATATTCTCTAACGTCATACCCTCTAAACCATGCGCCCCCTTATCCTCATTTCCAATGACGACGGCTTTACAGCCAAAGGTATTAACTTTCTGATTGACACACTCCGCCCACATGCCGACCTCTTCGTTATGGCACCCGACGGTCCCCGTTCGGGTGGAAGTTGTGCTATAACTTCTTCTACACCTTTGCGTTACCGCATTGTGCGTCAAGAAGAAGGACTTACCGTATGCGCCTGCACGGGCACTCCAGCCGACTGCATCAAAGTTGCCCTCAACGACGCAATGACGCGCACCCCCGACCTCGTCCTTGGAGGCATCAACCACGGCGACAATTCTGCGGTTAATGCTCATTACTCGGGCACAATGGGCGTGTGTTACGAAGGCGCAATGGCTGGTTTCCCTTCCATCGCATTTTCATTGGACAACCACAGTTCTGAAGCCGACTTTACCCCACTGAAATCCTACATTGTCGACATCACTTTGAAGGTGCTCAACGAAGGACTCCCTCCTTTTACCTGCCTCAACGTGAATTTCCCCTACACACCTGTATTCAACGGCATCAAAGTGTGTCGTATGGGAAAAAGTCGCTGGGCAAAGGAAACTCACAAGTGCCTTCATCCCACCACCAACCAACCTTATTTGTGGCTTGTAGGCTATCGCGAGAATTTAGAACCTGAAGCTACAGACACTGACATTTGGGCGCTCGAAAACAACTATGTTGCCGTCACGCCCGTCACGCTTGACGTCACAGATTACGGATTGTTGAAATCTTTTTCCTTTGAATAGAAAAACAATTTCCGAGTATTCGAAAACTAAGTCCGAGATAATTTCATTTAATCGGCACTTAGTTTGATTTAAGTCCGAGTTTGTTTTTACGAACTCCCATCCCCTTTTCTCCCTTCACCGCTCTCCCCCTTCACTTCCCATGAAATATTTCCTCATCGTAGGCGAAGCCAGTGGCGACCTCCATGCTGCCCACCTCATGCAAGCCTTAAAAAATAACGACCCTCAAGCGGAGTTCCGCTACTACGGGGGTGACGAGATGCAACGTGTGGGTGGCACACTTTTGTGCCACTATAAGCACCTTGCCTACATGGGTTTCATCCCCGTCCTGCTCCACCTGCGCACCATCCTCAAGGGTATGGCGCGCTGCAAGGAGGAGATTGCGGCGTGGCGCCCCGATTGTGTCATCCTTGTGGACTACCCAGGCTTTAACCTCAAGATTGCGAAGTTCGTCAAGGCACAAAACATTTGCCCCGTCTACTATTATATCTCGCCCAAGATTTGGGCGTGGAAGGAACACCGCATCAAGGACATCCGCGCCACGATTGACCGCCTTTTCTCCATACTTCCTTTCGAGGTAGACTTCTTTGAGAAAAAGCACAACTACCCTATCTCTTACGTAGGCAACCCTACGGTGGACGAAATCAGCCAGTTCCGCGCTACATACAACGAAACTTTTGACGCATTCTGCCAGCGAAACTGCCTCAACTCACAGCGCCCCATCATTGCCCTACTTGCGGGTAGTCGCAAGCAGGAAATCAAGGACAACCTGTGCATGATGTGCGAGGCGGCTGCGCCTTATGTGGAGCAAGGCTATCAGTTAGTTTTAGCGGGCGCACCTTCAATCACGCAGGAGTATTACGACCAAACGCTCAAACGCCTGAATTGGCCGGCAGACCGCTTGCCCCGCATCCTTCGCTCACAGACCTACCCCCTACTCTCACACGCTACCGCCGCCTTAGTCACTTCGGGCACGGCTGCGCTTGAAACGGGGCTCTTCCGCGTACCGCAAGTGGTGTGTTACTACATCCCTATGGGCAAACTCATTTCCTTCTTGCGCCGCCACCTATTGAAGGTGAAATACATCTCCTTAGTCAACCTCGTAGCTGGGCGTGAAGTCGTCCCTGAACTCGTTGCAGACGGCATGACCGTCAACAATCTCCGCCAACACCTCACCTCCATCCTCCCTGGTGGAACTGCCCGAGAAGCACAGCTCAAAGGTTACGAAGAAATGGCGAAAATCCTTGGCGAACCTGGTGCGCCCGAACGCGCTGCACAGGAAATCGTTGAGCGATTGAAGCAAAAATAGCAATCCTCCCTTATACCCCAATCACAAAATTAGCGCCAGCGCAGTGTCACTCTAATGTGATGCCGCGCTGGCGCTTTTCAGTTTTACCGAGATTTTACATACACAATCTATTAACAGACAATCCTATTAAGTTCTACCTTACTTTTGCTCGCAACGTGACTAATGGCACAAGCATCTCTTCAAGCGAGATACCACCGTGCTGGAACGTGTCCTTGTAATACTGCACGTAGTGGTTGAAGTTGTTGGGGTATGCAAAGAAGCGGTTGCCCGTGGCGAAAATGTAGGTGGTGGAGAGGTTGGGCGCGGGAAGTCCGAGGCGCTTCGGTTCTTTCACCTCAAAGACTTCTTTGGGATTGTAATTAAGGTTCTTACCCAACTTGTAGCGCAGGTTGGTATTGACATTTTTGTCGCCAATTACCCGAATTGCCTCGTCCGCACGGATGGAACCGTGGTCGGTAGTGATGATGATGTCGTAATCCAGCGAGGCGAGCCACTTGAAGAGTTCCTTCATGCTGGAATGGCGGAACCAAGATTGGGTAATACTACGATAGGCAGCCTCGTTAGACGCCAATTCGCGCACCATTTTGGACTCCGTGCGGGCATGACTGAGAATATCAATAAAGTTAATAACCATGACGCTCAGCGGAGCGAGGGGCATACTGCGCACTCCCGAAAGGAATTTCTCAGCTGCGACCGAGTCGTTAAGCTTTGTATAAGTGAATTGCTCCTTACGGCGCAGGCGTTCCAGGTGTGTGCGGATGAGTTCCTCTTCGTTGAGGTTCTTACCCTCATCCTCTTCCTCATCTACCCAAAGATGCGGGTAGCGCTCGCGGATTTGCAGGGGCATAAGTCCCGAGAAGATGGCGTTGCGGGCGTATTGCGTGGCGGTGGGGAGGATGCTGAAATAGAGGTCTTCCTCCATGTCAAAATCGTCGGCAAGGTCCTGACTGATAATGCGCCATTGGTCGTAGCGCAGATTGTCGAGCACAAGGAGCATCACCTTACGACCGTCTCGCAAACGGGGAAAGACAGCAGTGCGGAAGAGGTCAGGCGAAAGCAGCGGACGCTCCTCGGGATGTGCAATCCAATCCTCGTAATTCTTGCGGATAAACTTTGCAAAGGCAGCGTTTGCCTCCTGCTTCTGCATGCCCAGCATCTCGCTCATCGCACCATCCGTGGGTGCCAATTCAAGTTCCCAATGCACCAATTTGCGATACAATTCCTTCCACTCGTCCGCAGAAAGGTTGTCGCCAATTTGCATGCCAATACGTGAGAATTCCTGACGGTAAGACGTCTCTGCCGCCTCATGTTCAATCTCGCGGCGGTGAATATTCTTCTTCAAGGCAAGCAAAATCTGGTTAGGATTGACGGGCTTAATGAGATAGTCGGCAATCTTCGCACCAATCGCCTGGTCCATAATATCTTCCGTCTCATTCTTCGTCACCATCACCACAGGCACATTGGGTTGGATATCCTTAATGCGCGCCAAGGTTTCCAGCCCACTGAGACCGGGCATATTTTCATCCAGCAAGATAAGGTCAAACGGCTGTTCGCGACAGATGTCAAGCGCATCCGTCCCGTTAGAACAAGTAGTCACTTCGTAATCCTTGTTCTTGAGAAATATGATATGGGCTTTGAGAAGGTCAATTTCGTCGTCCACCCAAAGAAGTCGGCCTTGCATAGGTATAAGCGGTAATGGGATAAATTGAATTGGGAAAGACTAAAAACAAATCGGCACTTAATCCGAATTAACTCGGAGTTTGCTTGAATATACTCGGAGTTTGTTTCTACCCTTTGTAATGTGCTTCCACGGCATTGGTTAAGTCGATGAAATCCTGCACAGAGAGCTGTTCGGGACGCTTCGTGAGGAGCGGTTGCGCGAGGAATTCGGTGTGGTCAATGCCACCTCCGAGTTCGTTATCAAGTTGTGCAAAGAGCGGTTTGATGGATCCGCGCATCATCTTGCGGCGCTGGTTGAATGTAGTTTTGACCACACGGCGCAGGAGTCGCTCGTCGCACCCACAATCTGCCACATCGTTGCGCGTCATGCGGATTACGGCACTCTGCACCTTGGGGGGCGGATTAAACACTCTGGGAGCGACGGTAAAGAGGTAGTCAACATCGTACCAAAGTTGCACCAACACGCTCAAAATGCCGTAGGCCTTCGTACCGGGTTTGGCAGCCAAGCGCTCAGCCACCTCCTTCTGAATCATCCCCGTACAGCAGGGAATCAAGTGGCGGTAATCCAGCATCTTAAAGAAGATTTGGCTGCTGATATTGTAGGGATAGTTTCCCGTAAGCACGAAGGAGCGACCCTCAAACGTGTTTTCAAGGCGCATCTTCAGGAAGTCGTCTTCAATAATATTGGGTTCGAGCGCAGGGAAATTCTCACGCAGGTAAGCAACACTCTCAAAGTCGATTTCTGCCACCTTCACCTCACGCCCCTTAGGGAGCAAGAATTGGGTGAGTACGCCCATACCAGGACCTACTTCAAGCACGGGAATATCGGGGCAAGCATCTACGGTGTCTGCAATGGCTTGAGCCACACTTAAGTCTTTCAAAAAGTGCTGACCAAGAAATTTTTTAGGGCGTACGAGTTTCATATCATTTGTTTTTTCTATCTTTGTAAAATCTTGAATGCAAAATTAAATAATAAACTTGGATTTTGACTAAACTACTGGGCAATATATTAAAGACTGCACTGCCTTTTGCCTTAGGGATAGGCATCCTTTGGTGGATGTACCGCGAGACGGATTGGACAGACTTCTGGCACACGATTTCTTCAGAGTTACACTGGGGCTGGATGTTGGTATCGCTCATATTTGGCGTTCTTCCTCAGGTGTTTCGCGCCTTGCGTTGGCAAATGACGTTGCGCCCAATGGGTGAATTTGCCCGTTCTCGGACGTGCATCAACGCCATTTTCCTTTCCTACGCCGCAAGTTTGGTCATTCCACGCGTGGGAGAAGTCACGCGTTGTGGCACGCTGAAAAAAGTGGACGACATCAGTTTTTCAAAGTCCATTGGCACGGTAGTCACAGAGCGCCTTGTTGACTCGCTCATTATGCTGGTTATTGCGGCAGCGGCATTTTTGAGTCAGTTGCCCGTATTCCTGAAGTTCATTGACGAGACAGGGGCAGACTTTCACAGCTTGGTACATCGTTTCTCCAGTACGGGTTACCTTGTCACCATTCTCTGTATTGTCTTAGCCTTGGCCATTTGCGGTAGCCTCTTGTTTCGCTACAAGATGTTCGCCCAAAGTCGTGAAAAGGTGTTAGGCATTTGGGAAGGCATCCGCTCTTTGCGCCATGTGGAGCGCCCGTGGCTCTACTGGTTCTACTCCGTGGGCATCTGGGTGGGCTATTTTCTCCACTTCTACTTAGCCTTTTTCTGCTTTGACTTCACCGCAGGCATCAATCCTTGGGCTGCACTTCTGATATTCAGCATTGGTTCGTTTGCCGTGCTGGTTCCCACTCCCAACGGTGCAGGTTCGTGGCACTTTGCGGTAAAGACGATGCTCGTACTCTATGGTGTGGCAGAAGCCCCTGCGGTAATGTTTGCCCTTGTGGTACATACTATTCAGACGGGCTTAGTTATTCTTCTCGGTGCCTGGGGTTGGGCAGACTTAACACGAATTGAGGTGATAAAACCCGCTTCTGAGAAGTGCTAAGACGCATAGAGCGAAATTCAAACACGTGATGGCAAAAATAACATGGGAGATTGTAAAAACTAAGTCCGACTTAATTTGAACTGAGTCCGAGTTAGTTTGAAATAAGTCGGACTTAGTTTGTAGGACTTCCGAAGGCATTTTGAAAAGGTTCCTTAGCGCACCCATTTTCATCACTTTACACTCAAGAAAAATATTCACACGATAATAAAGATTTAATACTATGTCAGAAATTAGAAACCTTCAACCCAAAGCTATTTGGGAAAACTTCTATCTTCTCACACAGGTGCCCCGTCCCAGCGGACACCTTGAAAAAATTCAGAAATTCCTTCTCGACTGGGCAAAGGAAAAGGGCGTTGAAGCAAAATTGGACGACGCTGGAAACATCATCATGTACAAGGCAGCCTCTCCCGGCATGGAAGATTGCAAGGTAGTGACGCTTCAGGGGCACATGGATATGGTGCCTCAGAAGACTCCTGAATCTCCTCACAACTTTGAAACCGACCCCATCGAAACTTGGATTGACGGTGAGTGGGTAAAGGCGAAGAATACGACACTCGGTGCCGACGATGGTATGGCTGTGGCAACCATCATGGCGATTATGGAAGACAATACGCTCAAGCACGGTCCGCTTGAAGGTTTCATCACTGCCGACGAAGAATCTACAATGGGCGGTGTGAACAATATGGCGTCCGACCTCTTGAAGGGTGAAATCCTGCTCAACCTTGACAACGAAACTTTCGGCGAATTTATGATTGGTTCGGCAGGTGGTGTGAACCTCACTGCTTCTTTGGAATACAAGGAGGAAGAAGTTCCCGTGGGTGACGCAGCTGTAAAGATTGGTATCCACAATTTGCTCGGCGGTCACTCAGGTCTTGAAATCAATGAGGGACGCGGCAATGCCAATAAGATGATGGCACGCCTCGTGCAGGATGCTATTGCCAACTTCGAAGCACGTCTTGCTTCATGGCAGGGTGGTAATATGCGCAATGCGATACCTCGCGACTGCGACGTAGTACTTACCGTTCCCGCAGAGAATGTAGACGCCCTCAAGGAAGTCGTTGACGAATGGCGTGAAACATTTAAGGGCGAATATGGTTTTGTAGAGAAGGCATTAACTCTTGATATTGAAGACACAGACTTACCAGCAGTCCTCGTTCCCGAAGAAATTCAGGACAATCTCGTAAATGCGCTTTGCGCTTGCCACAATGGTGTGATGCGCTTCATTCCCGAAGTGCCCAGCATCGTAGAAACTTCTTCTAACCTCGCAATCGTAGAAATCGGTGGCGGCAAGGTGATGTTCAAGGTGCTTGTGCGCTCTTCTCGCGACAGTATGCGTGACTGCTGTTCCGAAACTTTGGAAAGCGTGTTCTCAATGGCGGGCATGAAGATCGAACTCGACGGTGCTTATCCCGCTTGGCAGCCCAACCCCGAAAGCGAAATCGTGGCGCTCATGAAGGATGTTTACAAGGAACTCTTTGGTGCGGAAAGCAAGGTGCAGGTGATTCACGCAGGTTTGGAATGTGGTGTCATCGGTGCGAAGTATCCCAAGATGGATATGGTCAGCTTCGGTCCCACGATGCGTTCTCCCCACACACCCAACGAACGTTGCTACATCCCCAGCGTAGAAAAGTATTGGCAGTTCGTATTAACCACTTTGGAACGTACACCGAAAAAGTAAATTATTAAAGGAGAAAGGAAAAAGGAGAAATGAGAAATACCATGCGGGACTTCAATGCGCCAGCAACTTTCTCCTTTTTCATTTCTCATTTCTCATTTCATTAAATATTAATGTGATATGAACAAAAAACTCATTCTTGCTTCCCTTTTCTGCCTCGGCACAGCCGTTTCTCAGGCACAGGTGAGCAACATCAACCCCGTTCCTCAGCAGGTTGAAAACCTTGCGGAGTTTTTAATTGACATTCCCGCAGAATGGACGGTAGTTACTGACAAGACTGTCACTTCGTCTTATGCCCTTGACGCACTCAACACGGCTGCTCCCGCCGTTGCGCCCAAGGCAGCCTTTAAGGTAACCCTCGGTTGGGGCAATCAGAAGGCTATTAAGAAGTATAAGAAACTCGTGCCCACAAAGGCAGAAGGTTATTACCTCAAGGTGACCGACAAGGAGATTGTTATTGCTGCCGCTGACGAACGCGGTGCGTTCTACGGCGTACAGTCGCTCCTCGCGATGATGAAGTATGGCAAGTTGCAGACTTGTGCCATCACCGACTTCCCCGACGTAGCATTCCGTGGCGTAGTTGAAGGATTCTATGGCACACCCTGGAGCCAAGAAGACCGCCTTTCGCAGTTCGACTTCTACGCGAAGAACAAGATGAACGTTTACATCTACGGTCCCAAGGACGACCCCTACCACCGCGACAAGTGGCGCGTGCCTTATCCTGCCGAAGAAGCAGCACGCCTTAAGGTGCTCCTTGACGCAGCACACAAGAACGGTGTAAACTTCTACTGGGCCATTCACCCCGGGGTGGATATCAAGTGGACAGAAGCTGACCGCGACGCGATGATGACCAAGCTCGAAACAATGTATCAGCTTGGCGTGCGCTCGTTCGCCGTATTCTTTGACGACATTTGGGGCGAAGGCACAAAGGCTGACAAGCAGGCTGACCTTCTCAACTACATCAACACGAATTTCGTGAAGGCGAAGGGCGACGTAAGTCCTCTCGTAATGTGTCCCACGGAATACAACCGCGGTTGGGCAAACGAAAAGGGCGGTTACCTCCGCACACTCGGTAGCGACATGGACAAGTCTGTTGAAATTATGTGGACAGGTAACTCTGTAGTACACACGATTGACAAGGAGTCTATGGAATGGATCAACGAACGCATTCAGCGCAAGGGTTATATCTGGTTGAACTTCCCCGTGTCTGACTTCGTGCGCGACCACATCCTTCTCGGTCCCACCTACGGAAACGGTCTTGACATTGCCGAAGACCTTTCTGGTTTCGTAAGTAACCCCATGGAGCACGCAGAGTCTTCTAAGATTGCGCTCTACAGCATTGCCGACTACACTTGGAATATGGAGGCTTACGACTATATGTCAAGTTGGAACAAGGCGCTTGAAGACCTCCTTCCCCAGAGTGCTGATGCGCTTAAGATTTGGGCGTCTTACAACGAAGACCTCGGTCCCAACGGCCACGGTTTCCGTCGTGATGAAAGCCGCGAACTTCAGCCCATCGCTAAGGCAGCTGTGAAGGGCGACAAGAATGCTATCGCACAGCTTTACGGCAAGTGTATGGAACTCGAGTTGGCCATCAACCTCCTTCTTGCTGACAAGACGAACCCCGCGCTTATCGTGGAACAGCGTCCCTGGTTGGAATACGGCAAACTCGTTGCTCAGTTTGGTATGAACGTATGTGCTACGGCGATGACGAACCTTGACAAGGCTTCTGGCTTTATCAATTTCGACAACCTCTATAAGGAAGCGCGCTCTATCCAAGCACAGATGTACAACCTTGCGAACTCTGACATCCTTCACCCCCACCAGCCCGGTATTAAGGTAGGTTCGCTCGTGCTTATCCCCACCTTGAACGAAATTTTCGCAAATACGGTGAACGCTTACAACGCTGCGCACAACACAGCCTACAGCCCCGTTTGCGAATACCAACCCTACTCTATCACTTCTACTGTTCCTCAGTTGGCGAAGTTGACAGTTACAGCGCGTGGCAACGATGTTCGCGTAAACGACGTACTTGAAGTGGTAAACTGGGCACCTGGTGCTGAATTTGTGATTAACTCTGACCGCGCAGTGAGCATGCAGGGCATGGACTTCAACTTTGGTGTGAAGGGTGTGGCTGAAAAGTTCACGCTCGAACTCCAAGGCGAAGACGGCAACTGGCGCAAGGTGAGCCTTCTCCACTACTCTGCGGACGATACTGTCATCCACACAGGCGGTGAACTCTCTGGTATGAAGGCACAGAAGATTCGTATCACCAATACCTCTGGCGAAGAAGTCAAGGCTTACTTCAAGGGCTTCCGCTTCTCACGTCAATAAAACCATTTCATAAATGAGAAAGGAGAAATGAGAAAGGAGAAATAACCATGCGGGACATGAATGTGCCAGCAACTTTTTCCTTTTCCATTTCTCCTTTTTCTTATTAGTAGACAAGTAAACAAGGTACAAGTAGACAAGAAGCCCCCTCCAACCTCCCCCAAAAGGGTGAGGCTTTACCTGGATGGGCTTTCTCCTTTATATATTATATGCACATACAAACCAAGCCCCACTTCGCCCTTCTCGATGGGCTCCGCGGAGTTGCCGCCCTTGCCGTGTTATGGTATCATGTGAACGAAGGATTTGCCTTTGCCGAAGCCACCAACGGTGCAGGCGATGGCATCATCCGCTCGTTCAACCACGGGTATCTCGCCGTGGACTTCTTCTTCCTCCTCTCCGGTTTCGTCATTGCCTATGCTTACGACGACCGTTGGAGTCAGGGACTCACCATCGGCAACTTCTTCAAGCGCCGCCTCATCCGCTTGCACCCCATGCTCATTGCGGGTGCGATTATCGGTGCCATCACCTTCCTCATTCAGGGAGGCGTCACGTGGAGTGGCGAAGCGGTATCAACGTCTGCGGTATTGCTCTGCCTTGCCCTCACCTTCTTGTTCATCCCCTCGGTGCCCGGCGGCAGTTATGAGGTGCGCGGCAACGGAGAAATGTTCCCGCTCAACGGTCCCTTCTGGTCGCTCTTCTTTGAATACATCGGCAACATTCTCTATGCCCTTCTCCTGCGCCGCCTCTCTACCAAGGCGCTCGCCATCCTTGTTGCCCTGCTCGGCATCACTTTCTTTTGGTTTGCCACATGCAACATTTCAAGCTACGGAAGTATCGGTGTGGGTTGGACGCTCGACGCCGTAAATTTCTTTGGCGGAAGCCTGCGCATGCTCTTCCCCTTCTCGCTCGGTATGCTCCTCGCCCGCACTTTCCGTCCGCGACCCGTTCGTGGTGCTTTCTGGTTGTGCACGGCAATGTTACTCGCCCTCTTCGCCGTGCCTTACATCGAGGCGATGCAACCGCTCTGCATGAACGGCGTGTTTGAAATGACGTGCATCATGCTCGTCTTCCCCACCATCGTGTTACTGGCAGCCTCCAGCGCAACCGTTTCTTCTACAACAAAGCGCACCGCAACCTTCCTTGGCGACCTCTCTTACCCGCTTTACACCGTGCATTATCCGCTGATGTACCTCTTCTACGCCGGACTTATTGCCAACGAGCAGTACAACTTTACCGCAGTTCCCTGGCAATCCCTTGGCGTTATGGCGGGAAGCATCCTTGTGGCGTATGTATTGATGAAGTGGTACGACGCACCTGTTAGAAAATGGTTGAGTTCTAAGTTTTTAGATTATTAAGAAATAAGGTTTTGAGGTCCTTGGGAAACCATGCAGCGTGCTGAGCGCAACGTCCTTCAAACCTTAAAGCGAAGCAATCTTAAAACTTCACAACCTAAAAAACTACTTTTGTATAGTAGTCGTATCCATTAAATTCAGTAACTTTGTGCCTCTCTTAACTAAAATACTCTTGCAATGAAAGCACTTAAAGAACGAATATTGAAAGACGGGCGTTGCTTCCCCGGTGGCATTTTGAAAGTAGACAACTTTATCAACCATCAGATGGACCCCATTTTGATGAAGTCTATGGCTGTAGAATTTGTGCGCCGCTTTGCCAGCACCAAGATAAATAAGGTTATGACCGTGGAGGCGAGCGGCATTGCTCCTGCGATTATGGTGGGCTATTTATTAGAATTGCCCGTTGTGTTTGCAAAGAAGAAGGTGCCCAGCACCATGGAAAACATGCTCGTGACAGAGGTGTTCTCGTTTACGAAAAACACGACCTACAAGGTATGCGTGAGCAAGGATTTCCTTTGCCCCGGCGATAAGGTGCTGTTCATTGACGACTTCCTCGCCAATGGGAATGCCGCCAAGGGAATTATTGATTTGGTAACTCAAGCTGGAGCTGAATTGGTGGGAATGGGCTTCCTCATTGAAAAGGCGTTCCAGGACGGGGGCGACTATTTGCGCAATGCGGGCATTCATGTAGAGTCGCTCGCCATCATTGAGAGCTTGGACAACTGCGAAATAAAATTAAAGTAGATTTTCCACTTTGTATAGTTAGACAGTATGGAAACAAAAGTTTCAGAAGCAACCCCTACCCAGAAACCACAGGGCTTGATTTACGGATTAGAAGACCGTCCGCCCTTGCGCGACACGCTCTTCGCAGCCTTACAGCACCTCTTGGCCATCTTCGTAGCCATCATCACGCCGCCACTGATTATTGCGGGCGCGCTGAAGTTAGACCTTGAGACGACTGGGTTCTTGGTGTCTATGGCACTGTTTGTTTCGGGGATTGCTACCTTTATCCAATGCCGCAGAGTAGGTCCCATCGGTTGCGGACTGCTTTGCATTCAAGGCACGAGTTTCTCGTTCATCGGTCCGATTATTTCGGCAGGATTTGCTGGAGGGCTCCCCGCCGTGTTTGGGGCAACAATAGCGGGTTCGGTAGTAGAAATTCTCGTGAGTCGCATATTGAAATACATGCGCCGCATCGTCACTCCCTTGGTATCGGGTATTGTTGTGACGCTGATTGGTTTGAGTCTGATTAAGGTAGGCATTACTGCCTGTGGCGGTGGCGAAACGGCAAAGGCTGCAGGAACGTTCGGTTCTTTAGAATACGTAGGACTCGCAGCATTAGTGTTGGGACTCATCATCTTCTTCAACCGCAGCAGCAACCGCTACCTGCGCATGAGTTCTATTGTTATTGGACTTGCCATTGGTTACGTCGTGTCGTGGACAATGGGCATGGTAAACTTCTCTGACATTCAGAATTACGGAAGTTTGAATATCCCCGTGCCCTTCCGCTATGGCGTGTCGTTCGACCTCTCAGCCATCATCTCCTTAGGCCTTGTTTATCTCATCACAGCCATTGAGGCGTACGGCGACATTACTGCCAACTCCATGATTTCGGGACAACCCGTAGAGGGCGAGAAATTCATGAAGCGTGCGCAGGGAGGTATTTTGGCAGACGGCTTTAACTCTGCGGTGGCAGGTGTGTTCAACTCCTTCCCCAACTCCATCTTTGCGCAAAACAATGGTATGATTCAGCTCACAGGAGTTGCCAGCCGCTACGTAGGTTACTTCATTGCGGGTATGCTTATATTATTAGGTTTGTTCCCCGCGGTAGGTTTGGTATTCTCCCTGATGCCCGAACCCGTTCTTGGTGGCGCAACGTTGCTGATGTTTGGTACTGTGGCAGCCGCTGGTGTGCGCATCATTGCTTCTCAGAACATCAACCGCAAGGCGACACTGGTAATAGCCATCAGCTTTAGTATGGGTTTGAGCGTAGAACTCGTTCCTGAAATTCTCACACAACTTCCCGAAACGGTGCGCAACATCTTCTCGTCGGGCATTACTACAGGCGGTGTAGCAGCTATTCTTGCCAATGCCTTGATTCACATTAAGGAGGAGTAAAATTCTAAACGTTTATTTGTCAGATTAGACATCGTTTCAAACAGAACAAACAACAAGGACTGAAGCACAGGGATACAGATTCCCAAGTTTCAGTCCTTGTTATTTTGCTTATATCGAACTACAACAATCTCCTTATTTCCGTAAATACCTGTTAATAAGGAAGAAATCCCCACCTTGCCCTTTCACCTTTTGCTCACAGCCGAATTACAAAAAACAATCTCCCAGTTAATTCAAACTAAGTCGGACTTAGATGAAACTAACTGGGAGATTGTTTTTAGGAAATGCTGAAGTGTTGTTGGGAGATGCAAAAGATTGTTCGTAACATGCCGAAGCATTCACAAGGAGAGGTTTAGCCTTTTCCCAAGGAGAAGGTAAATTCCAAGCCTGCCTCGGGGCGGTTACGCACGGAGATGGTTCCGCGGTGGAAGAGCACGGCGTTTCTGACGATAGAAAGTCCGAGTCCTGTGCCCCCCGTATCAACGTTGTCACGCGTACGCCCTTCTTGTGCCCGATAGAAGCGCTCGAAGAGGCGTGAGAGATGTTGCGGTTCTACCCCGCCCCCATTATCGTAGTAGGTCATATAATAATGTGTGGCGTCTTGACGCTCCAAGGTAAGGTAGAGTTGTACGCCCTCGGGACCGTAACGCAGGGAGTTTTCAATAAGGTTGCGGAAAATAGCATGCAACAGGGAGTAGTTGCCACACAGGGGGAGTTCGTCGGGCAAGTCGCAATGTAGCGTAGCCTGACGCTGGGAAATCTGCGTGGCAAGTTCTTCACACACCTCAGCCACAACAAGGGGAAGCGAAAGTTGTTCACGCGGCATCATTTCCGAAGCCTCGTCCACCTTTGTAATGAGTGCCACATCACGAATGAGGGCAGCAAGGCGCTGGGTCTGCAGGTGGGCACGCTTTAAGAAGCCTTGGCGGCGCTCCTCCGTGAGGTTCGGACAATTCAA
Organism: Alloprevotella sp.; assembly: GCA_045656425.1. Classification (GTDB taxonomy): domain Bacteria; phylum Bacteroidota; class Bacteroidia; order Bacteroidales; family Bacteroidaceae; genus Alloprevotella. The sequence continues at coordinate 28,902 of JAZORE010000024.1, read as the reverse complement.
AAGTGTTTCCAAATACCCACTAACGCTACTCACGGGAGTACGCAGTTCATGGGTAATATTGTTCGACATGTCGCGCTTGTAGATGCGGCGCTTCTCGCGCTCTTTAAGGACCGCCTTATGGCTGTCCTCCAGTTGCTTATACTTCTCAAGGATGGTGCGGCTGATTTGCCCGAGTTCGCCATCGGGGAAGTGGAGATGGTTGTAATCCACTAATCCACGCTCGGCAGAATCAATGAAGCGGCGGAGCATGGTAATGGACTTGCCAAAGTGGTCGGAGACATAGATAAGCAACACGAGCACTATGGGGAACACCAGCAGTACAAACCACAGAAAGACATTGTCGGCCTTCAGGAGGTTCTCCACGGCGCTATCATAGGGCAGGGCTACTCGCACGATGCAGTCGTCATAAGCCTTGGCGAAATAGAAAAAGGGTTGCTGCGTCGTCGTGGAGGTGCGAATAAAGTGCCCTTCGTGCGACTGAATAGCCTCAACAACTTCAGGACGTGTAAGGTGGTTGTCCATTTCTCCAAGACTTACCCCTCCCGAATCGTACTGCACGTCACCATCGGGTGTAAGCACCGTAATGCGCAGTTCATGGGGCAATGCCGTAAGGAGCGGCACAGCAATATCGTTATCTATATCTTTATTCTTAATACAATCAAAGCCAGAAATCAGGTCGGCATAACTGCGCAACCTGCTTTCCAGCAAATCCATCTTGTATTGCTCCTCGCGCTGATTCTGAAACACCACGAGGATGACGGCAAATAAGGCAAAGAGTGCCGAGAAGTTTGCCAGCAGTTTGGTTTTATAAGAAAGGCGCATGGGAAAAGGTGAAGGGTGAACGGGGAAAGGTGAAGGACGAAGGGGGAGAGGTGAAAGGTTAAGGGGGAAAGAGGAAAGGGACACCCTCACAGCCTTAAAAACTCACCACCTTAAAGATTTACTACACAAAACAATACCCGTGCCCTTGGCGGTTGACAATGCGGTTGCCCATTTCGCCCAATTTCTTGCGCACATGAGCAATGTGCACGTCCACGGTGCGGTCGAGCACGTAGCTTTCATTTTGCCACACCTCGGTCAAGATTTCTTCTCTTGAGAATATGCGTCCAGGGTTCTGCGTAAGCATTTGAAGGATGCCAAACTCTTTCTTCGATAAAGGGATTTCAGTACCTCCGATACGCACCACTTTGCGTGCGCTAACGAGTTGAAGTTCCTCCACGTCTGATTTCTCAGAGATTTCTTCCTTTGCTGAGCGGCGCAACACCGCCTTTACGCGTGCCAACACTTCCTGCAGGGAAAAGGGTTTGCTGATATAATCATCCGCCCCCACGGAAAACCCATGGAGCAAGTCGTCCTCCGTGTCCTTCGCCGTAAGGAAGATGATGGGCACTTTTATCCCTTGCTCCTCGCGAAGCAGCTGGGCAAAAGCAAAGCCCGACATACCGCCCATCATCACATCGAGCAACAACAGGTCGGGATTTCCGTTCATCAACGTAAGCGCTTCTTCCGCCGAAGCGGCAGTATCAACTTCATACCCCGCAGCTTCAAGGTTACACTGCAGGATGTCCCGCAAATCGGGTTCGTCGTCAACAACTAAGATTCTTTTGGACATAAATTAGGGTGTGAGCTTATGAAGGTATTAAGTTCTGAGGAACCTATAACCTAATACCAATTAAGAAATCTACTGCAAGTATAATCAATTATTAAGACATACAACGAAGCGGAAGGTTAAGAATTAGTTAATTTTCGTTTTTGACAAACCCGAAGGCGGCAAAATTCAGTTTTACCTCGGTTTGGTTTTACAGAATTAGAGGATTCTGCGCAACACATTTAGAGTGCCATGAAACTATATCCTTCATTGTAAAAACAAATTGGGAGATTGTTCAAATTAAGTGCCGATTCGTTTGATTTAACTCCAAGTTAGTTTTAGGAAGTAAGCCGACACTCGTTTTCAAAAACTTATGAGACGTCAGAATTTACGTTCTATGCCCCCGTAACAAGGATTTAACAATTTCTTAACCAACTTTTCACAACACCTTCAAAGAAGTGGGTGTAACTTTGCACGTGGAAAAATAGTGGTTGCAAGAAATGCGCGACGATATGATTTGAAGTGAAGTTACGACATTCCATCATCCCCATTCTATCTGCATCCATCAAAGTACAAAGTCACTTTGAGTTGACGCCATTCCAACCTTTTGACGTAAAGAAAAAAATTCTCATAACCTAAAAACCTCATTTATGGATTGGATTTTCTTAGGAATGATCATCTTCCTATTTGGGCTCGCCATTTTCGACCTTTGGGTGGGCGTGTCTAACGACGCTGTAAACTTCCTCAACGGAGCTGTTGGGGCAAAGGCGGCAAAGTTTAAGACCGTTATTGCCATTGCGGCAGCGGGTGTGTTCTTCGGTTGCGTCTTGAGCGACGGCATGATGGACATTGCGCGCCACGGGATTTTCACGCCCGAACATTTCACCTTCCGCGAAGTGATGCTGATTTACATGGCGGTGATGGTGACCGACATCGTGTTGCTCGACACGTTCAACTCCTTCGGGATGCCCACGTCAACCACAGTTTCACTCGTCTTCGAAATGCTCGGTGCGGCATTTGCCTTTACGCTGATTAAACTTGTGGGCGACAGCGGACTCTCCTTTGCCGAATGCATCAACTCTGCCAAGGCGCTCGAGGTGATTATGGCAATCTTCTTCTCCGTGCCCATTGCGTTTGTCTTTGGTGCGATAGTGCAATACATCTCGCGCATCATCTTCTCGTTCAACCTCAAGAAGGGGCTCGGACTCAAAATTGGACTTTTCGGAGGTATCGCCATCACGTCTATCGTTTACTTCATGCTCTTCAAGGGGTTGAAGCACCTCTCGTTTATGACGGCAGAAGTGAAGGACTACATCAATGAAAACGTGCTCCTCATCTTGGGTGGCTGCCTCATCATCTTCACCGTGCTCTCACAGTTGCTTCACCTGTTGAAAGTCAACGTGTTCCGCGTCGTTGTATTGGTCGGAACCTTTGCGCTTGCCACAGCCTTTGCGGGTAATGACCTGGTGAACTTCCTCGGTGTGCCCCTCGCTGGACTTTCAGCCTTCCAAGACTTCTCAGCCACTGCTGGTGCCAACCCCGATACGCACATGATGACCTCCCTGATGGAGTCGGCATCAACGCCCTTCATCTTCCTCTTCTCTGCAGGGGTAATCATGGTGGTAGCCTTGGCCACATCTAAGAAAGCTCACACGGTGTTGAAGACTTCTTTGGACCTCTCGCGCAAGAACGAGGGCGACGAAATGTTTGGTTCTTCAAAAGCCGCTCGCAGCCTTGTAAGATGGGGTAACTCTGCGGGACAAACGGTGGTGAAGATTATCCCCGACAGCGTGCTTCGCGCTATTGACCGCCGCTTTGTAGTTCCCGCTGAAGCGCAGGACAACACGGTGGCTTACGACTTGCTCCGCGCCTCTGTCAACCTCGTGATGGCGTCATTGCTCATTGCCTTGGGTACCTCGCTGAAACTTCCCCTTTCTACCACCTTCGTTACCTTCATGGTAGCCATGGGTACAAGCCTTGCCGACCGCGCCTGGACGCGTGAAAGCGCCGTGTTCCGCATCACGGGTGTGCTCACCGTAATCGGTGGTTGGTTCATCACCGCTGGTGCTGCCTTTGCTGCTTGCTTCGTAGTGGCTGCGCTCATGTATTTCGGCGGCACAATCGTTATGGTGCTCCTCATTGCGGGTTGCCTCTATTGCCTCATCAGCAGCAGTAAGAAGCTTTCCAACAAGTCTCAAGAAATGCAGGAAGGCGACATTCTCTTCCAGGAAATCTTGCAGACCAACGACCAGCATGCTGTCCTCCCCATGCTTCAGCGCCACATCGGTATTTGTTCGGCAGAACTCTTGGAGCGCTATAAGGGTTGCTTGAGCGACACGACTGAGGGACTCTTTACTGAAAACCTCCGCACGCTCCGCAAGACGTCGCACACGCTCGGACTCACGAAGCGTGAAATCAAGAACCTCCGCCGTCGCGAAACGATTTGCCTCCGCCGTACGGAACCCACTATCGCGGTGCGCCTGTCTACGGACTTCCACCTCGTGCACAACTCCCTCCGCCAGATTCTTTACGGACTTATCCGCCTTACCGAACCTGCACTTGACCACGTAGACAACAACTTCACGCCCATCAGCCAGAAGGAACGTGAGCGCTACCTCGGTCTACGTCTCCGCGCTGAAGAAGCGATGCAACAAGTGGCAGATAACCTCCGCACGCTCAACTTTGCGGACAACGACAAGATGCGCACTGTCTTTGAAACCATCCGTGAAGACCTCCGCACCTTCCGCCACGAAGTGCTTGTAAACATGCATGCCAAGGAAGCAAACCTCTCTACACTCACCCTCCTGCTTCACGTCATTCAGGAAACAGAACAAATCTGTGCTGAAATGTCAGACTTCGCACACTTCACCGTGCGCCTTGAGCAGATGGCGAAGTAATATTCTCCTACACAAAAACTAATCCACCAAGCGAGGTTGTCAGCAACGGCAACTTCGCTTGTTTTTGTGAATAATAGGCAGTTCTAACCGCCCCAAACGCATGTACAATTCACGACCTCCGAAAAACCAAAAACAAATCGGGACTTAATTTGAACAAAGCGGCAGTTAGTTCAAACGAATCGGCACTTAATTTTCATTCCTACCTTGCCCCTTGGTTTTTCCGCTTCAAGAGGGAAATAAAAGCACAAGCAATTTCTCAAATTATGCTGTCTTGAATTTCTAAAATCACAATAAAATCCACGGATGCCCCTATTGCTGTAACAAAAAATGCCCCTTTGATGTCGGAAAAGGGCTATGGAATGTTGGTCAACTATCCGATTTCGTGTAACTTTGCAGTCAATGAGAAAAATGTACATCTGGTTCATTGGTATAATGTCGCTCATCGTGGTGGAATGCTTTGCACAAACGAAGTGGACGCCCGAGACGTTACCGATGGTGCACTTGCAAGACTCCACGCGCTACGTCTGTAATCCCGATGGTGTGTTATCCACTCCAACACAGCGCGAAGTAGATGCCTTATTGCTTGCATTGGAACAAGCAAAGGGCGTTGAGACTGTCGTCGTGGTGGTCAAAAGCATTGAGGGGGATGACCCTTATGAGTTTGGCATGCAACTCTCGCGGAAATACGGTATCGGGAGCAAAGAACAAAATTCCGGGCTTATCGTCATCCTCTGCACTGAGGACCGCAGCTATCAAATTCTAACAGGGCGCGGACTTGAAGGCACACTCCCCGACGCCATTTGTAGGCGCGTACAGAACCAAGTGATGATTCCTCTGTTGAAGAAAGGACAATGGGATGCCGCAATTTCCGAAACGATGAAGACGCTGGACGGCATTATTCGCCAAGACCCCACCTTGAAGCGCATGTATGCTGAGGAAGACGTAAACCCCATAGTGTTTGTGTTCATCATCGCCTTTCTGGTGCTCTTCGTCTACAGCATCTACAAGACCGCTCAACATGTCAATACGCGCGTCTGTCCCAAGTGTCAGCAAAAGAAACTGATGAAAACAGACTCCTCCATATTGCGCATCAAGAACCGTTATTTCAATCGCACCAAATGGCGTTGCAAACAATGTGGGCATGAAGAAGAGCATGACGAACCCACGAATGATTCCAATGACAGCGGCATGAAAGGCGTGCCTCCTGTGATATTCCCCTTTGGAGGGAGTCGCGGTGGCAGTTCTGGCGGTGGCGGATTTGGTGGCGGATTCTTCGGTGGTGGCAGTTTCGGAGGCGGTGGATCTGGAGGAAGATTTTGATGAGAAGGTTTTAAGGTCGCTTCGCTTCAAGATTATTAGGTTTTAAGGACTGTGCAGACCGAATGGTGCCTCATAACCTAAAAACCTCAATCCTAAAAACCTCAAAACCTCACAACCTTATAACCTTATAACTTCAAACCTCAAAACCTCATAAAATGAACTTCTCAAAATCTACAATTATTATCCTTGCCATCGTGGCAATTATTCTCGTATGGGGCGTAACCTCTTACAATAGTTTGGTAACCGAAGACGAAACGGTGAACACAGAATGGGCAAACGTTCAGACGCAATACCAGCGCCGTGCCGACCTTATCCCAAACCTCGTGAATACGGTGAAGGGTTATGCGGCTCATGAAAGCAAGACGTTTCAAGATGTTGTAGATGCCCGTGCTAAAGCCACTCAGATTACCCTCAATGCCGAGGATTTGACGGAGGAAAACCTTCGTAAGTTCCAGGAAGCACAAAGCGAACTCTCGAAAGGCTTGGGTAAACTCATGGCTATCTCTGAAAATTATCCCGACCTCAAGGCAAGTCAGAATTTTTCAGAACTCCAGACACAGTTGGAGGGAACCGAAAATCGCATTGCCGAAAGTCGTCGCCGCTATAACGAAGTCGTAAAGAAATACAACGTAAGTGTGCGCCGCGTTCCCAAGAGCATCATTGCTGGACTGTTTGGCTTCGAAAAGAAAGCACCTTTTGAAGCATCGGAAGCAGCACAAAGTGCACCCACTGTAGAATTTTAAGTTAGGTTTTAAGGTCGCTTCGCTTAGAGGGTTAAAGGTTTTAAGGACTATGCAGAACGAATGGTGCCTCATAACCTCACGACCTAAAAACCTCACGACCTAAAAACCTCAAACCTCATAACCTCAAAACCTCATAACCTCAAATATGGACAAGAATCAGCGTTACATGATGCGCGGCGTAAGCGCAATGAAGGAAGATGTGCACAACGCCATCAAGAATATTGACAAGGGTATCTTCCCCCAGGCTTTCTGTAAGATTATCCCCGACATTCTCGGCGGTGATCCCGAATACTGCAACATTATGCACGCCGACGGTGCAGGCACAAAGTCTTCGTTGGCTTACATGTACTGGAAGGAAACGGGCGACCTCTCTGTGTGGAAGGGCATTGCGCAGGATGCGTTGATTATGAACACTGACGACCTCCTTTGCGTGGGCGCTGTGGATAACATCCTCGTAAGTTCTACTATCGGTCGCAACAAGATGTTGATTCCTGGCGAAGTTATCTCTGCCATTATCAACGGCACGGACGAATTGCTCCAGCAGATGCGCGACATGGGCGTAGGCATTTATGCTACAGGCGGTGAAACGGCTGACGTGGGCGACCTCGTGCGCACCATTATCGTAGACTCTACCGTTACGTGTCGCATGAAGCGTAGCGACGTGATTGACAATGCCAACATTCGCCCTGGTGACGTTATCGTAGGCCTTTCTTCTTGCGGTCAGGCAACTTACGAAACGGAATACAACGGCGGTATGGGCTCTAACGGTCTTACTTCTGCACGCCACGACGTTTTTGCCAAGTATCTTGCTGAGAAGTACCCTGAAAGCTTCGACAAGGCTGTTCCCAAAGAACTCGTTTACAGCGGCGGTTACAAATTGACGGATGCTGTAGAAGGCGCTCCTTTGAACGCTGGTAAGCTCGTACTTTCTCCCACACGTACTTATGCTCCCGTAGTAAAGAAGTTGCTCGACGAACTCCGTCCCCGCATTCACGGTATGGTACACTGTACTGGCGGTGCGCAGACTAAGGTGCTCCACTTCGTAAGTGATAACTGCCGTGTGATTAAGGATAATATGTTCCCCGTACCTCCCCTCTTCAAGGCGATTCATGAGCAGAGCGGCACGGACTGGTCGGAAATGTACAAGGTGTTCAACATGGGTCACCGCCTTGAAGTGTACGTTTCTCCCGAAGATGCTGAGCGCGTAATCGAAATCTCTAAGAGTTTCAACATCGATGCACAGATCGTTGGTCGCATTGAGGAAGGCAAGAAGAGCCTTACCATCAAGAGCGAGTTTGGCGAATTCAATTACTAATGATTTTAGTCATCGTAAAGCGATGAAATTCCTGAATACTGCAAAGCGCTTCGTGGCAATCTGCCTCGTAGCGCTTGCTTGCTCACAAACAAGCACAGCGGGTGTGGTCATCAACGACACCCTAAAGAGTGAAATTCTCAATAGTGAAGTTCCCCTTTGCATTTATCTGCCCGACGGTTTTCACCGTAACCCTCAGCAGACCTACCCCGTCCTTTACCTGCTTCACGGATTGACGGACAACGAACGTGCATGGGTAGATAAGGGACAGATGAACCGTGTTGCCGACGAACTTATGGCGAGTGGCGAAGCAAAACAGATGGTTATTGTGATGCCTTGCGCTGGTGGTGCTGACCTACGCCAAGTATGGAACGGTTATTTCAATATGGAGGGGTGGCACTACGAAGATTTCTTCTTCAAAGAACTCATGCCAGCCGTTGAAAAGGAATACCGAGCAGGCGGCAGTCGCGAACAGCGCGCCGTAGCTGGACTTTCTATGGGCGGTGGCGGAAGCGTGAACTATGCCTTACGCTATCCCGACATGTTCTGCGCCTGCTATGCCATGAGTGCTTGGTTAGGAATGGACCAACAATTAGGTGGCAATCCCAAGGACCCCAAAAGCAAATTCTCACTTCTCACAAAAGCGGTAGCAGAACTCAGCGCCGTGAAGTTGCTTGAGGCGAAGGATAAAGAAGAACTGAAGAAACTTCACTCCGTAGCATGGTTCATAGATTGTGGAGACGATGATTTCTTGCTCGAACAGTCGGAGCAACTACACATGAAGATGCGCCACCTACGTATTCCCGCGCAATTCCGCGTACGTGACGGAAACCACAACTGGGAATACTGGCACAACTCCCTACGTTGGTGTTTGCCCTTTGTTTCCCGAAATTTTCAATAACTAAGATCGCAATCATAAGTTCTTAGCCCCGTCTAAGAATTTCCTCACCCCGTCTAAGCGCACCAAGTAACCCTCTGACGCTCTTAGACTCCCCTACTCTCACTCAAAATACACATATGAAAAAAATCATCTATTTCCTTTGCTGCTCCCTCAGCATCCTTGTACTTTGCTATATGGTTTACGAAGCATGGAACGCAGTAAGCAACAACTGGCAGTCACTCCGTTCGCTCTCAAGTGCCTTTGGAGCATTCGGATGGTTCCTTATTACATATAATATTGTCACTCAATCTTACGAGTGGACGAAGAAACTTTGCAAGTAATTCTTAAATGGCAGAAAATAATTCTTTGCTCGAAAAGCTCGAAGGCCTACAAGCGCGCTTCGAAGAAGTAGCTACACTCATTACCGACCCTAACGTCATCGCTGACCAGCAGCGCTACGTGCGCCTCACCAAGGAATATAAGGAACTTGAGGACCTTATGAATGCTCGTAAGGAATATGCCAACCTGCTTGGCAACCTTGCGGAAAGTAAGGACATTCTCATGAACGAACAAGACCCTGAAATGAAGGAAATGGCGCGCGAAGAAATTCAACTTTGCGAAGCGCGTATCCCTGAATTGGAAGAGCAAATCAAGTTGATGCTCGTGCCTAAGGATCCCGAGGATGCTAAGAACGTCGTGCTCGAAATCCGTGGCGGTACGGGCGGTGACGAAGCGGCGCTCTTTGCGGGCGACCTCTTCCGTATGTACACAAAATACTGCGAATCCAAGGGTTGGAAACTCGAAGTCAGCTCTTGCAGCGAAGGTGCTGCTGGCGGTTTCAAAGAAATCGTTTGTAGCGTAACGGGGGTTGACGTTTATGGCACAATGAAGTATGAAAGTGGTGTGCACCGCGTACAGCGCGTGCCCGCTACCGAAACTCAGGGTCGTGTACACACCTCTGCAGCCACCGTTGCCGTACTCCCCGAAGCCGAAGCCTTTGACGTAGTCATCAACGAAGGAGAAATCAAGTGGGATACCTTCCGCTCAAGTGGCGCCGGCGGTCAGAATGTGAACAAGGTGGAATCTGGTGTGCGCCTCCGCTACAACTGGAAGAACCCCATCACGGGTACCGTGGAAGAAATCCTTATTGAATGTACCGAAACGCGCGACCAGCCCAAGAATAAGGAACGCGCGCTCGCACGCCTCCGCACCTTCATCTACGACAAGGAGCATCAGAAGTACGTAGACGACATCGCCTCTCGCCGTAAGACGCTCGTTTCTACTGGCGACCGCTCGGCTAAGATTCGCACCTACAACTATCCCCAGGGACGTATTACTGACCACCGCATCAACTACACGATTTACAACCTCTCGGCGTTCATGGATGGCGACATCCAGGATTGTCTTGACCACCTTATCGTGGCTGAAAACGCAGAGCGCTTAAAAGAAGCTGAACTCTAAAGAGACTTTTTGTATACTCCAAACACAAGCAAACAGGCGGACAGAAAAGCTGCTTCCACGAATCAAAGAGGCAGGCGAATCCGCAAGTTTGCTTGTGTTTTTGGTTGCTTTAAGTACTTGCTCCATACATGCAAAAACAAACTCCGTGATAAATTAAAATAAGCCCCGTTTTGTTGAAACAAACTCCGAGTTTGTTTTCAGAAATTCCTATCTTGTAAACAATGCAAGTGGAATGAATAAATGAATCTCCCTACACAGCCCACGTCATCGTACACGACTATTACATAAATCACAAATGCTTTTTGTAAAAAAGTGGAGGTGCGCCTAAAACTGGCGCCCCTCCACTTTCCTTGTGTTTATGGGCTCTATAAACTAAACCTATAACGGCATAGACGGCATCTGTTTGTTTTATACACAACAAGTTCATAAATTTGCAACGTAAACAAGAAGGAACAAGTTAAATTTCAGGAAGCTCAACTTCCTACAAAGACACTCAACAACAGTTTTTCACACTTGCGACTCCAAAAGTTAAAGAGTGAATAATTGACAAATATTAACTAAGTACGTTACAGCATTCTGAGAACAACATCCTACCTTTGCAACATCGAAATAAGAAATAAAGAACACTAATTACGAAATTTATACAAACAAAAACCAATTTACTAATTCCTAAAAAGAAATTATTATGAAGACTTTATTCAGAAATTTGACCGTTACAGCACTCTGCTTTGTTGCATCAGTATTTAACGCTTCGGCTGACAATGCAAAACCCATTGCATTCAATCAACTCCCTGCGCCAGCTCAGCAGTTTGTAACGACTCATTTTGCCGACGTTAAGGTTACCATCACCACGGTTGAAAGCGGCCTTCTTGAAAAGACGTATGATGTGGCTCTCAACAACGGTGTAAAGTTGGAATTTGACCGCAAGGGACAGTGGACAGAAGTATCTTGCCCCACAACATACGTTCCCAGTAAGGTGCTTCCCAACGAAATTAAGGCTTACCTCGAAACTACATTCCCCCAATCTAAGGTAAGAAAAATTGAACGCGAAGATGGTCGCCACGAAGTAACGTTGGAAAACGGCACTGAGGTTACTTTTAACAAGAAGTTCCAGGTAACGGACGTTGACCTTTAAGTTACGCCACCGCTTTACTAACCTTTTCTAATACTACAGAGAAACTAACTGACTACAATACCTATGAAAACTAAATCATACCTTTTGGCACTACTGCTCACGGCAGTTCCAGCCTCGTTCATATCTTGTAATGACGACGATGACAATCATGGAAGTTTCGTAACCGAAACAGTACTCAATGCCTTCCAAAATCTTTATCCGCAAGTTCAACCCTATGACTGGGAAATCGAAGGACCTTACGTTAAAGCGGAGTTTTATAAGGATCAAGCCCATGCTGAAGCCTGGTTTACACCACAGGGCGAGTGGGTACGTACCGAAACAGATTATACTGGCGTGCTTCCTGCACCTATTGTAACCTACATTGAGACCAATCATGCGGGATACACGGTTGAAGAAGTGGACTTCGTAGAAACTCCAACCACGACGTATTATGAAGTTGAGCTTGACAAGCACGGTGCTCCCGACCTCAAGTTGCTCATTACGGCAGAAGGCACTGTTGTAAACGACACCATTTCACCTGAAGCCGTATTCACACAGGCTATGACCACTTTTTCAGCGCTTTACCCCGACACTCCTGTAAATAAATGGGAGAAGGAAGGGCCCTATCTCAAGGCAGAATTTATCAAGGACGGAACACCTGCGGAAGCCTACTTTAATGCAGACGGTGAATGGGTACGCACAGAAACGGATTTCAGAGGAACATTGCCCGAAGCCGTGATGAACTACCTCAATGCCAACTATGCAACTCACGTCATTGACGAAGTTGACTGGGTAGAAACTCCAACACAAAACTACTACGAGATTGAACTTGAACAAAACGGAACACCCGACCTTAAGGTGCGTATCACCCCCGAAGGTGTAGTCGTTGAGTAATATCCTTTTGAGTAAAACCAAGCACTCAAGCTAATATTCCTACTTTAATCTCATTCACTAATTTTACAAAAGCCCCTGCGCACTTCGCACAGGGGCATTTTACTTGTCATTACGGACTTTCCAAAAGCAATGTGGGAAGTAGGAAAAACAAATTGCCGATTTGTTTGAATTAAGTACCGATTAGTTGAAATTAAGTGCCGATTTGTTTTTGCCCCTTCTCCATTGGTGTTTAATAGGTCCATCTTTGAGGCTACGCCATTGGATGTCATCGAAAACAAATCGTGCGGTCGCTGGATTATAAGGCGACCGCACGATTGGTACTAACGAACATACTTGTCCTTACGCTTTGATATTCCACACACGTGCCGCAAGGTCGATTGCAGCACCGATTGCCACATCCATATTATAGTATTCCCACTCTGCAAAGCGCCCAAGGAGGTAACATTTTTCCGCCTCAAGGTGCTGCTTTACGGCTGCCACAAGACTACGCGTGCCTGGCGCCTGCACGGGATAGGTATAGGGTTCATAATGATGGGCAAGATAGCGCGGATTATAGGGGATACGCGTCAAATTATCCTCAATTTCCTCACGCGTAATGCTATCCGTAAATTCTATCGTTGCCGTAAAGCGCGCGGGAGCATTGTTGGTTGCCGAGAAGTTGCCCGTACAGATAATTCTGTGGGATTCATGGCGCTCATCGGGCAGGTAAATCCAGCTGTGAGGATTCTTTTCGATTTCACAGAACACAGCTGTTGTGCCGTGTGCCTCAAGCGCAGCAATACCTTCGGCATAAGCGTCCATCGCAACGCCTGCAACGAGCGACGGAACCTGTTTCAAATTTCCGCAGAAGATTACGGCATCAAACGTCTGCCCCTCTACGTTCCACCCTTCGGCAGTGCGCTCAATACGTTCCACTCTTGAGTTGTAACAAACGTTTAATCCTTCCGCCAAACGCTCTGCGATAAATTGCGAACCGCCCTTGAGGGGATAGAAAAAGGAACTGTGGACGAACTGACGCTCTTCTGCACGCGAGAAGTTGGCAGCAATAATTTCCTCAACCGTAGGCATGGGCAATTTTCCGTCCAACCACGAGAGGGGAATCTGTCGCAAGTCGCGGCGCCACACCTTATTATTATAGGGTTCGAAATACAATTTATAAAGTGTGTCACCAAAACGGAAGCGCAAGAAATCTGCGAAATTTTCAGGCGCACCATAGCCCTCGCGTGCCATACGTAGGAAGTCGGAAATGCAGGATTGTTGCACTTCGGCAGGAAGGCGGTACACGTTGTTCTCAATGGGATACGGCACTTCCAACGTTCCGTCCAACGAAATCACAGATTGACGTAGCGCCTTGGTAAATTCCGTTTCACGATTGAAGCGTGCCCAAAACCATTCGGCAACGTCCCCGCGCTTGGTGTTGAACACGTGACCGCCTGTGCGATGAAACAAATTACCTTCTACGATGTCGCACTTTATCATCCCGCCAGGACGCGCATCTGCCTCAAATACGGTCACATCGTGTTGAGTTGAAAGGATGCGAGCCGCACTTAATCCTGAGACACCGCCGCCGATTACGGCTATACGTTGCTTTATTTCCATTGTGAAAGTTTAATGGGGTGATAGAATAGTTTGTCTGCGGGGAAATCATCAATAAGTGCCTGCAAACTTCCGTTGTATGCCTCTAAGAATTCCTTATCTTTCTTGCTCCAAAGGGCTGTACCTCCCAGAAGGGTATCTTTGCTGGTCTTCACATGGTCAGAAGCAAGAATCATTGCCGTAGGAATTGCAAATTCAGCGAAGAGACGCGTTGCGGCAAAGGCACCACAATAGAGACAGAACTTATCCATCATCTCGGCAGTCAAGATAAGAATATCACAATACCCTCCAAGGAGCGGATAGTCCAAATTGCGGCGCTTGATGTTCTGAACATATTTCATAATAAAGCGCAGACGACGGTCTATCATGGGACGAACTGGTATGGGACCCGTTGGGAATCCATACTGTGCGAAGCGTGCTTCAGCCTCTTCCCTACTCGGCAACACTTTCTGTATTTCTACACCTCGCAGGTTCACTTTGTATGCCATCGCTTCGGTTTGTCGCCAAGCCTCTTTGAGTTCTTGCAATACGAGGATGTAATCTAAATAACAATCCTGCTCACCTAAACCGATGCGCTCCAGATAATTTTCTTCGTTCAACGCGGGATTGATAACCATATCATCGGCTACTACGAAATAATGCGTGTATCCCTTATCGCGCAGTTGCGTATAGGCTTGACTGATATAGCCCTGAAACTGGAAGGACGAGTCATAGACGGGCAACACATTCTTTTGCGTGCCATCATAAAAGGGAACGACATGATACACGTCGCTAAACCTGCCTTCATAAAGTTTATCAATACGAGGGATGTTCTTATCAAAACGATGATTGTAGATTACAAGCAGAGCAGTTTTGTTCATAATGAAAATTTGTGTGACCTCAGAGCGGTAAATGCCGCTTTAAGAGTGAAGGATTTTGAGGTTATAAAAGGTGTACGGCACCTATTAAAAATTATTCGGCACTTAGTTCAAACAAATCGGCACTTAATTTCAACTAATCGGCACTTAATTTTAAGGATTCGGCATGCCATGTTCCGAACTACTCAGAACGGTGTGAAACTTCCCGATATTCAAATCTTTTCCCAAGAATCAGGAATGATGTAAGGCATTTCCACATCTGCCAACCAGCGCGCAGGTGCGAACACACGCTTCGCAGGATTGGCATTGAGCCATGCTCCCCACCAAGAAAAGGTGCTGTTGCAAATAATATTGTGCTTGCACAAACTCATAAGCATCATATCCTGCCAACTATCGGAACCTCGATTACAATCGACCACTGTAGCACGGGGCAAACGGATGTTCTTGCGCACCCACTCCACATCATCCGAGAAGATGTAGAAGTGTGCCTGCGGAACATAACTGAGCATGTTTTCTACAGCCGTTTGAAAGTAAGAGATGGGGCATACCGTGCCGTATCGCTTGTAGAATTTCGGATCCATATAGTCGCCTCGGCGCACATGAAGCGACACGGCGTGAGGATTAGCGGCAATGAGTTTTGCCAAATTGCGACTCTCTTCATTTGCCTTGGATAAGTCAAACGTAAATGCACGACGTACTTCATTTTCTACGCCCTTAAAGAAGCGCTCCGACTGGTAAAATCCCTTGAAATAGAGCAACGGATAGGCATACTCCTTCGTAAAAGCCTCCATTGTCTCGATATTTTGCTTGCGCTCAAGGATGACTTTGAAGAAGAGCGCTTCGAGCACCTTCTTCAAGGGTTTAGGGAGGCAAAACTCATGGTCATTCAATCCAAAAACACGCTCTAATTCATATCCATTATGCACTTTATAATGGCGCATGTCAGAGAGGTCGATGCGTGTTTCCGAGAAACGCTTGCGCATTTGGAGGTAAAAGGCGTAAATGAACATCTGATTGCCCAATCCGCCAATCATTTTTATCAGTCGCATGGAGAAAATTCTTGTTGTAGTTGCTCCAGTGGAGCACAATCCTTAATGTATCCGTCCTTACGGAGTTGTTCGTAGGCATTCAAACCGATGACGCGCTCGTATTCGGCATCCAAATTCCCTTGTTTATAGAGGTCATAAAAATAACGCCAATGTCTGCCCCCGTGCTTGCCTTCGTGCTTTTCAAGTTCGCGACCTCCTTGCACCATTTTATCTATAAATTGCTGGCGTCCGCGGATGGTGAAGTGGTAAATCACAATGTCTTCGCTCCATACGGTGCGACGAGGGAACATTGCCACTTTATGATTCCCCATAGAGATTTGTATGTAACCGTCCGTGCGGTGCGCTACCTTCTTATTGCGACGCTCATAAATGGCATAGGGAGATAGGTCGTAGGGAGTGTAATCTGGGACGGGCACAACGCAGTGTGTCCATTGCCAAAAGGGTTTTCCATCCTCGGGAAACATATTTTGCCACGGACAACGCACGACGTTGGCACAAGTAGTTGAGAGTTCATTCTTCAAGTTTCCCGAACGTGCGTACCAAAATTCGTCGGCATCGGCATTTATCACCCAATCTGCCTTATAATCACGTTTTGCCTTTTCCACCATGCGGTCTACCCAACGCTTTTGTTCGTAGCCTGTAGCCTTTTCCTCAATGATTTCCAAAATCCATCCCTTCTTCTGGTAGGTTTCAAGGATGCGCATCGTACCGTCTGAGGAATTATTGTCTGTAACAATGAATCCGTCAACTCCCATCTGCTTATGAAATTGCAGATTGCGCTCAATCATCGCCTCTTCGTTCTTCACGAGTAGCGTCATAATGAGGCGCGGATTCCGCGGTCGGCAGAAAAACCGATGCACTTCGGAAAGGGCACGCAGCGTTTTGAGGATATAATTCATAGTAAGGTCGAGTGATTAAATTTTGTACGTATTATACGTATTCATGGCAGTTTGGCATTGCTCAATATCCAAGTTTCGAGCGGTGGCATAGGAGGGCGCCATCACACTAACGATTTCTTCATTCATAGGAAGGCGCTCAAAATTCTTACACCCCTCTTCCAAACCAATTTTGCGGAAGCGGATGCGGTTGAGGTCGATAATTTCTACGCGCACAGTGCCATCTGGGAGTTCGCGAAGCAGGATATTGCCAGCGGAATAGTCTTTGTGGAGGAAGCCACACTCATGCAGGCGGGCGGTAGTCTTAGCTACTGCTACAAGATACTTATCGCGGTTCGCAACTCCGGGTTGTACGGCGTCATAGAAGTTATGTGTGTAATCCGACTTCACCGAAGCGTAATAACTGCGTCCGAAAAGAAAGCCCTTACGTTCGGTTACGTAGCCAATAGGTGCGGGCGTCGCAATGCCTTTCTCCAATAAGAGTTGCGCATATTCACAAGAGCGTTGCGCCTTTGAGGAACGCAGGAAACCGTAAGCAATGCGGTTGATGAACTTTGGGAGGCAGAAAGACTTAACCACCATTGTCACCCCGTTATTGGTAAATTCGCGCAACTGGTTACGACCGTTATAAATAATCTTTCCCTCACCGCGTTCAAAGCGTTCGGGAAGCGAGGCGATAAACTCCTTTTGCGCTTCAAAACCTGGGGTTGTAAACACTTTTCTCATACGAAAATGAAACGAGTTATGTGATTAAATCTTGTCAAATCTCTTGGTCCTCTTAATCCAATAGTATTTCAGGGGATTCGTGTACTTCAATTGCTTCCAGGGGCGGCTTTGGTGCGGACGATGAATGACGGGGAGGTTGGTGAAGAGGAAATTCTTCATACCAATTTCAAGCGCCTTGTGTGAAATCGTCACGTCAAACCAATTCTTCTCGGGATCGAGTTCGTGGAAGTCAAAACGGCGGAGAAATTCTGGGGTCAAGAGTGAACAGCAAAAGCTGAGGTGCTTCTTTTCTTCGACCACCTGATTTTCCTTTCCCTTGGCATATTCATAAGGGTAGTTGATTTCGCCCGCATCATTGACGGTTACGCTGGCAGCTATGGCGCAATTGTCACGCTGTACCGCTCCGTCGTAAAGTCCTTGAAGTGTGTGGGGCGCAACAACCACATCGCTCTCTACAATAAGCATGGCAGCGTCGCGCTCAATGCATTCCTGTTGCACACGCTGGAGCACCAAGAGATAATTGGGCGAAGGGTGCGTTGTGAGGTCGCTGAGGTTTACCAACTCAAAGCCCAACTCCTTGCTGGCAGCCTCAAGGCGCTGCGTATTCTCGGGAGTGGAGAAATCGTTGTAAATAGTATAAGTGTGAGGTACGTTAAGAACCGACGCCTTAATGGCACGCACCGTTTCAAGCGTGGAGTCGATGCTGTCCTTAACGGGAGTGATGATATGAAGTGCTTGCATAATTGTAGTAGTAGTCAGGTTGGCAGAAAAATAATGCGGTATTTTCAACCAAGAATCCCAATGATAACTTACGGAATCCGTAGTTCTGAGAAATATAAGGGATTTTGTAAAAACGAATAGGGAGTTAGTTTGAATTATCTCCCTATTAGTTTGAACTAAGTCGGAGTTAGTATTTACTGCTTCTGATTGACAGAAAACTCTTCGCCTTTTGTTATTCCACATCAAAGTGAAGTTGCCCGATAAGTGCGTCACGCACGTCATTAGGATTCTCGTCGTCCTCTGTTTCTTCAGGCAATTCAGGCGTTTCTACTTCTTCCTCCTCCTTAGGTTCAGGGAAGCGTAGCGGTTCGAGTTCTTCAATCTTGGCAATTTCAAGCGTGGTGATGCGCTTACCCTTTGCTTTGAAACTCTTTGTGCCTATGAACTGCTCCGCATCGATTTCGACGGGCTCGCGGAAGGCATCAACACCACCATGCGTCACAAGGATGCGGGGGTAAACGACGTCGCTGAGCAAGAGGAGTTCCGACTTGGGATTTTCACCAATGAATGAGAGATGACGACTGCTTGAGGTGCGCTCCATCGTAAAGCGCTTGATGTAGGGGAAGCCCTGCTGGTCGGCATCAAAGAGTACGGCGGTCCACACCTTCTGTTCGTCAAACTTTTCTATGCGCAGGATATTCTGCTCATAGTGGTTGTTGATGTCAAAGTTCGTCGTGTAGAACTCACCATTCTTCAAGACTACCAAGATGAGGTCCTCGCTGTGGAACTCTCCGAGGTAGTCACCACGGTTGTCGTAATTGAGGCGCTGCACATCGTGGTCGAACCACACCTGACGGCCGCCCAACGTACTGCCGCCCTGCGACTTCAGTGTAATCTTGTGAATATCGTTTTTCGTCAAGAGGTTACCACGCGACTGCTTGCCCTTGACCATAATTTCTGAGAAGTCGCGGTCGAAGAGAATCTTCTTGAGCTTGCCATTCGGTTTCAGCGTCACCTTGATCACCTCTGCCTCACCATTAGGATTGGCGGTGAAGTAATGGATTTTACTTCCAGGCGTACCACTAGTCACGTCGTACTCACGATCGTGGGTAATGCTGGTCACGTTAAAGCGCTTGATATAATAAGGTCCGTCCTTACCGTCGCGGTAAACGACGTTGTAAATCGTGCGTGTATCGTTGCGCTTAAAGACGGCGATGTGGATAATCTCAGCCTTCTTCTTTTCCGCCTTCGAACGGGTCGTTTCGCCCACGAATACCTTTTCCTGAACGCGCGTTACCTTATAAGTTCCATCGCGGTAGAAGATGATGACGTCGTCAATGTTTGAACAGTTGCTCACAAACTCGTCCTTCTTCAAGCTCGTACCGATGAAACCATCCGCACGGTTGATGTAGAGTTTTTCGTTGGCCTCGATAACCTTTGAAGCCTCGATGGTGTCGAAAGAACGGATCTCCGTGCGACGGGGATGCTGAGCAGCATATTTTTCGTGGATGAGGCGGAACCAGTTGCAGGTTACTTCCGTCATGTTGTTGAGGTCGCGGTCAATGCTTTCCACTTCAGCATTCATGCGTGCGATGAGTTCGTCAGCCTTATCCTTATTAAACTTCAAGATGCGTCCCATCTTGATTTCGAGCAGGCGAAGAATATCGTCCTTCGTCACCTCACGAATCATCTTTGGGTAGAAGGGCGTAAGGCGCTCGTCAATATGCTCACACGCAGCGTCGATAGATTTTGCGTTTTCAAAAGCCTTGTCCTTATAGATGCGTTCTTCGATAAAAATACGCTCAAGCGAAGCAAAATGCAAGCTCTCAAGGAGCTCACCACGGCGGATTTCAAGTTCGCGCTGGAGGAGGTGCTTCGTATTGTCCACCGACGTTTTGAGCACATCGCTCACGCTTACAAAGCGGGGCGTCTTGTCGTCAATCACGCAGCAGTTGGGCGAAATACTTATCTCACAATCCGTGAAAGCATAGAGGGCGTCAATCGTTTTGTCGGAACTTGTGCCCGGCACAAGGTGCACGAGGATTTCCACATTTGCCGCCGTCATATCTTCCACCTTGCGCACCTTAATCTTACCCTTTTCCGCCGCCTTCAAAATGCTTTCGATGAAGGCACTCTGCTTCTGCGCCGTACCGGTAGTCTTACCGTAGGGAATTTCAGTGATGGCAAGCGTCTTGTTGTCGCGCTTCTCAATCTTGGCGCGCACTCTTACCGTGCCACCACGCTGACCGTCGTTGTACTTGCTTACGTCAATAAGGCCGCCTGTCTGGAAGTCGGGATAGAGTTTGAACTCTTCGCCCTGCAAATAGCTGATGGCAGCCTCGCAGAGTTCGCCAAAGTTGTGGGGCAAAATCTTTGAGGAAAGCCCCACGGCAATCCCTTCTGCCCCCTGAGCAAGCAAGAGCGGGAACTTCACGGGCAGACTGATGGGTTCCTTATTTCGACCGTCGTATGAGAGTTTCCATTCCGTTGTCTTGGGGTTGAACATCACGTCAAGCGCAAACTTTGACAAGCGCGCCTCAATGTAACGCGGAGCAGCCGCATCGTCACCCGTAAGGATGTTACCCCAGTTTCCCTGGCAGTCAATGAGCAAATCCTTCTGCCCCAAGCCCACAAGGGCATCACCAATAGAGGCGTCACCATGAGGGTGAAACTTCATCGTTTCCCCCACAATATTCGCCACCTTGTTGTAACGCCCGTCATCCATGCGCTTCATCGTGTGAAGAATACGGCGCTGCACGGGTTTAAGACCGTCGCCCAAATGGGGAACGGCACGCTCAAGGATTACGTAAGAGGCATAATCAAGAAACCAATTCTGATACATGCCCGTCAGTTGGTGGCGCACATCCTCGCCATTCCCAGCCGTGGGAACATAACTCGAATGCGCCTCCGCCTGAGCATCATCAACGGTATCAAGTTCTTCCTGTGAATCTTTTATTTCGTCGCTCATAACAAGACTTTGTGTAATTTACCACAAAATTAAGAAAAAAGTTCTACCATTCCCACCTCTCTCCCGAAAAAATACGCCCCTATCCCATTTCATTCCAACGAAATGCACGAAACTACCAAGATGGTTACAGTTTTCTACTTTCGCCACATGTTCGATTTGCTTAGTTCAATTTTTTCCTCTCAAGAAACAGCCTCAAAATCTCATTCCTAAAACCTTTACTCCGACACTTCGCAAATGCCCTCCGAGTTATTAAAAACTAAGTGCCGAATAATTCAAACTAATCGGCACTTAATTCAAAATATTCGGCACATAGTTTTCAGCAATTCGCATCTGCACCTTTAGCAATACGACTTAGTCCTCAAAAAGTCAAATACGACTCTGATTATCAACCAACTTATCCTATTTCTCCACAAACAACTGACCCCACCATTCTCACAACAGGCGCCCCACCCCATAACAAATTTCATCATCAATTTTACGCCCCGAAATTTGGGGAATCAAAAAAAGAATGTAACTTTGCACCTCGTAAGCGCGTGTGGCGAAATTGGTAGACGCGCCAGACTTAGGATCTGGTATCGCGAGATGTGTAGGTTCGAGTCCTATCACGCGCACAATGGGAGAGGTTTTACCTCTCCTTTTTTGTTTCCACCACAGCCTCTACACCTTCTCCTCCAAAGTGGCAAGGAAGTTGATTTCAGTAGCACAAAACAAATAAGAAGGAATGCAAATCTCTACGAGTCGCATTGCTTCTTATCATCGTAACTATAACTGAGGGATTACAGCGGTTGCTGCCCCGTCAGGCGCAAGTACTTTTCTGCCACCAAGAACTGAATGAGGCGCTCACGATCCTCGTCAAGGAATTGACTTACAAACTCATGTGCATTATCTATAATGCGCTGAGCCTCTTCAGGATGAGCAATGTAATAATTCATGCGTTCCTCAAGGTCGGAAAGGTCGGGTTTGATTTCTACGTAATGCACGTTAGGCACCAATCTCCCCTCCATAAACCACGTTTCACACGTTGGACGGGGCATAACGGCAAGACTATTCGAAGACATTACCCACTTCAAATTTGTAGCGACGTCATTACCCTCGAGCGCCATGATAAATTTGTAATCCAAATGTTCACGAATCGTCTTCTTCGGGCACTTCCATTCTGGATTCACGTCCTCATTTCCCACGACTCCACAATCACACATGGGATGGTTGAAGTACATTTCGAGGAACTGGGTACGCTGTCTACTCCAACGGATTTTACCGCGGAAAATCGCCTTATCCATTTTCTCTGCCCAAGGTTTAGAGTCGTTTACCCACATAAAGTGACGCCACTTATCCAATTTGAGCACCACGGAATTTTGATTTGTATTGCTCAGCAGGCGACTTTTCACGAAAGCTGGAGCTTTAGGAGTGAAATAAACGTCACCTGGAACGTAGGCTGCACGACACGACTGACGGAACCAACGAATGGCATCACGGAAATCTAAATAGTACGCCGAGTGGAACGTAGAGAGTTTGAATTGATCAATACGATCGAGGAAATGATAGATTCCCCCGTTGCGTTCATGCCAAGTCTCAGCGGGAAGTTCGAAGGGGGCGTTCAGCGTATTATAATAGTTTACGCGGTCAAGGATATATGCTTTATCCGGATGACTTTCCAAACGCTTGAGCATACGCTTTGCCATCATGCGGTAAACACATCCAGGCACCAATTTCTTCAATACATTACGAACGTAGTAACTTCCCTTTGAGGGCTTACCACTCGTCAGTCGATATTTCAATGAGTCTGCCATATAGTCAATTTTTCGCTTACAAAGGTAGATTTTTCTTTTGTACCCACAAACATATCGTTACAGTTTTCACACGTATCATAGCAACAACAACCGACTCTACAAAAACAAAGCGCCTACTATTTCAATTTTATAGGCGTTCTATTTGAAATCGTAGGCACTTTGTTTTTTACGTCAGCGACACATTGATTATACAAATAAAGTGTCTGCGTCATTTCACGCATCTTGCTTAATATTACTCCAATCTATCAGATACGGGACGAACACTAAAGCCAAAATAGCGAGGAGCTTCCTCTACAACGATGCTGTCGGTGATTCCAAATGTCAACGCAAACGCATCCTCCTTGCCCATACGACCACGCGTGTGAGAACCCGTCCAGTAATAACCTTCTTCTGTACATGAATCGGGAGCTGCAAATTCTACGAACTTGCGTCCACCTGCAGGAAGGAAGATTGTCTTCCCATTAGGACCTTCGATAGTGTATCCCATACGGTTGTCTACCGTATCCTTTGACCACTTACATTTTTCTACCAACTCAGCAAACTCTTCCTTGGTCGGCTGACGCCAAGTGTGACGCCAATAATGGCGAGCGGGATCATGGTCTACATTTCCTTGCATCTCACGTGCATACGCCTTTTGGAAGGTTTCACTATTCTCCATGGTAAATTCTACCTTCGTAGTATCCACTTCTCCCCATGCAAAGTATTGCCCACAATCAGCTTCAGTTTCTGCACCTACGTTAAAGGGCGACCAGAGTACGCTCAACCCCAAGTCCACATAGGGATGCTTGTTAATATAACCATCATAGAGATTTTTCTTTTCTTCCCCATCTGATGAGCATCCTACAAATGCTGCACACATACTGCAAAGGAGAAAAAGGAATGTTTTTCTGTTCATAATGTTAAGATGTTTAATAAATAGTTTTTGTAGGTATAATACCTCTTATATTATTGAGGCAAATTTACAAAATATCTTGGTATCACAGGTATATACAAACGAAAAATGGATTCTATAATTGGTTTATCCTCATTATAGAATCCATTTTAATATCATGAACGCCACGCCTTCCGTAAGGTCTCTTACTTCTTCAACATCCCTTCCAGTTCCTCCACCTGATGACGATAGTCAGCGTCTGAACTGATGCGGGTAGAAATTTGCGTGCACGCGTGAATGACGGTAGTATGGTCGCGTCCGCCAAAGCGGCGACCGATTTCGGCATACGCCATGTTGGTATATTTGTGCGTAAGATACATCGCCAACTGACGACTCTTCACGAGACTTTGCTTACGACTCTTCGAGAAGAGTTCCTTTTGCGTAGTGCCCAACTGCTCAGTAATGGTTTGGAGCACATTCTCCATAGTAATCTCACGCTTCTCCAAATTGACCATACGCGCCACGATGCGCTTCACTAATTCCAAGTCTATTTCATGACTATCCACAATAGAGTATGCCATAATAGCATTGATGACGCCCTCAATTTCGCGCACGCTGCTCACCACATTCTCCGAGATGTAAGAAATCACCTCTTGCGAGAATCCCGTGCGGATGCCGTTGCGCTTGAGTTTTGCCTTGACAATATCACGGCGCAAGGTGGCATCGGGCATTTCCATTTCTGCCACCATACCCCACTTAAAGCGCGTAAGCATACGGTCTTCCATACCCTCAAGTTTCACGGGCGGACGGTCACACGTCATAATAATCTGACGGCTGCTCTGTTGCAAGTGATTAAAGATGTGGAAGAACGCCTGCTGGGTCTTTGCCGTAGAAACTTCCTGCACGTCGTCAATAATGAGTACGTCGATCGACTGGTAGAAGTTGATGAAGTTGTTAAAATTATTCTTCACCACCGACTCTGTGTACTGCGTCTTAAACACATGTGCCGACACAAAGAGCACGCGCATTTCAGGATTGCGTTCCAACACGCTTACGCCAATAGCATTCGCCAAGTGGGTCTTCCCTACCCCTGAAGGTCCGTAGATAAAGAAGGGGTTAAAGGTATTACCATGCGGTTTGTCCGCAATAGAGCGCGCCACGGAGAGCGCCAACTTATTGCTCGCACCGCTCACAAAGTTCTCAAACGTATAGTGGCGGTTAAGCTGTGGATCGAGCGGGGGAAGTTTGCGTTGCTGAATGGTATTAAGTTGCGCCGCTTCAGCGGGTGGAATCGTCTGTTGCGGACGAGGTTGCACCAAGGCATAAGCAATGCGCACACCACTGCCAAACGTTTCTGCCAGAACAGCACCAATCGTAGAAGCATGCTGACTTTGATCAATGGCCTGCGCCACCTCGCGTGAGGGCACACCAATGCGCAACTTACCGTCAGCGAAACCGACAAAGGTAAGTTGTCCTATAGTCTGGGCAAAGTCATCTGCGGGAATCACCTGCTTGAGGCGCTCCACGCATTTGTTCCACAGGGGAAGTTGTGTGTGCATGCTTTAAAATGGAGGGTGAGAAAGGAGTGAGGAGAAACCTTTGGAGGAACACTTCTGGAGAACAGCGCGCAAGCCCATTTCTCCTTTCTCATTTTTCCTTTCTCATTTTAGAAAATTTACTTCTGCTTCTTACCAAATACCGAGAAGTGGATGTAGCGACCGGGGCGCGCCTTCATGTCAATAAGGAGTGAGTCAGCGCTGTTAATCGTGTGATTCAAGCCGTCGTAGATACTACGGTCGTTGAGGAGCAAACCAAGACTATTGTCCGTAGAGGTCATGCTTGCATTCAACGTTGTGGTCAAGGCATTGAGGCGCTGCGTGAGCGTATCTGCATTCTGCATAGTAGCCTGAAGGGCAGTCATGGTAGAATCCAAATTACCTTTAGCAATATCACCCGCTACCTTGTTGAGGTTGCCCGTGAGTTCGTTGACATTGCAAAGGAGCGTAGGGATTTCTTCGCCCATAAGGTGGTCAATGTGCGTAGTGGTCTGCGCCAAGTTTTCAGAAATCACCGCCAAGTTTTTCACCAAGGTCAACATGGCAGAGTCACCTGTAATACGATTGAGGTTGCCCATGATGGAGTCTACCTTGGGGAGCATCGTTTCAACCTGGGGCAACATTTCTGCCGCACGTTCCATCGCTCCAAAGTGTTGGCGTCCCACGATGGTATCGCCACGTTCAAGATACTTCACCGGATTCTTGCCGGGCAAAAGGTGGAGCGTTACGCTTCCCATGAGCGAACTCTCGAGTTCTGCAGTAGTACCTTCGGGCACGTGCATTGCCTTGTCCAATTCGATAGACACTACCACCGAATTATTATCGGCATAATTATAGTGCATCTCGCGGACAATACCTACGGCATAGCCGTTTGCCAATACCGCAGACGAGGGCGTAAGTCCGCCTGCGTTTTCAAACTTCACATAGTAGGTATTGGTGGAGGTAAATACGTTGATACCTTTCAGGAAGTTTAGCCCCACATAGAACAGCACTAACGCCACAATGGCGGTGATGCCAATTTTTACTTCTTTTCTCATAAAATTTATTTTAGAGTACAACTGACAGAGTACAGAGTACAACTGATAGAGTACAGAGTACAACTGACAGAGTACAGAGTACAACTAACCTGCAAAGTGAATACAAAGAGTAAAACTCCGAACGGAAGTTGTACTCTGTACTCTGATATCTGTACTCTAATTAGTTACTTACTCAACTCACGTGCCTCGTTCAAATCAATGCGTTCACCATTTAAGAAAGCCACGACGAAGCAGCCCTTGAAGCGCTTGGAGAGTTGACGGCGCAGGTTGTTAATTTCGTTATAATTGGTAGAACTACCGCTGGTGTACTTATAGGTTTTACCGTCCTTATAGAAGTCCGCTTTCTTTACGTTCTTCAAACGCTTGTCGGAAGACTTTACTTTCGTAGGACTGGTAAAAATTTGCACTTTATAAACAGGTTTTGCATTTGTCGCCACTTGTTTTTTAGGCGCCACAGGTTGTTCTACAACAGGTTCTGCTACGGGTGTTTCCTCAACAACAGGTGTTAATGACACGGCGGGTGTTTCGTCTACTTCCGTTTGCTCTTGAGTAATCATCGGTGCCGCCACATGCTTCGTCACCTTCTTATAATACGTAACAAAACCGTTGTAAAGACTCTGTGCCAACTGGCGCTGTCCACGCGACGAGTTCAAATACTCCTCTTCGGCAGGCGTTGAGATGAATCCCAATTCCGTAAGCACCGAAGGCATTGACGTTTCGCGAAGCACAAGGAAACCCGCTTGCTTCACACCTTTATTCTGACGACCTGCATGAGAAGTGTACTGATTCTGGATGCAGCGCGCGAGTTCTACACTCTGCTCCATATAACGGTCCTGCATGAACTCAAAGATGATGTAACTCTCCGCACTGTTGGGGTCGAAACCGGCATAGGTCTGTGCGTAGTCCTCTTCGTAAGTGATTACCGAGTTTTCACGCTTCGCCACTTCAAGGTTTTCTTCTGCACGCGCGATACCAAGGGTAAAGGTTTCCGTACCATACACCTTCTTGCCACGCGCCACGGCGTTCGTATGAATCGAAACAAAGAGGTCAGCATTATTGCGGTTGGCTATCGCCGCACGCTCCTTGAGGGCCACGAACTTATCCGTCTTACGCGTATAAATCACCTTCACTTCGGGGCATTTTTCCTCCACTAACTTACCAAATGCCAACGCCACATTGAGGTTTATCGTCTTCTCCTTTGCCTTTCTTCCCACAGCCCCGGCGTCCTTGCCACCGTGACCAGCGTCAATAACCAACGTGAATTTCTTCTCAGCAAAAGCGGAGAAGGGCACTGCCATGCAAAGGGCAAAACAAAGGGCGAAGAGGGTGATTATCTTTTTAAGCATACGTCCTGCAAAGTTACGCCAATTTTCTGGAAGTTATCCACAGCAAAGGCAAAAAGTTTGACAATAATGTAATGAAGGTGGGAGGTTGTAAGGTTGTGAGGTTATAAGTCCATGCAGATTAAATGTGCTGCGGTTCGACCTTAAAGACCTTAGAGACCCTAAAGACCTTAAAATCCTTAAAGCTCCCACAAATCCTAATAAATATTAAACAAGAATGTACATTTTGCTTATGTGCGTAATTTTTTATAATTTTGGCATGGTTAGTACAATGGGGATAGCAAAAGGAACGATTTTCCCGCGCTCCATCCATCAACGAACTCACCAACACCTGCGGGGATGGACGATGATACCACCCGTAACAATTGACAAATCGCTAACACCACTTACATGTTCAACTACGTTGCCACACATGCCCTTCACAACGACCTACGTCCACCTGGAACGCAGGACTACGTTGCGTTCTCGTGGCGCGTAACGCCCTTATTATCAGCGGGGGGGGGGCAAATTCCCCAATGTAAATACGTGCATTGTAGCTGCCACTACGGCGCTTCAAACGCCCGTATGTTTACACCTTGCACATGCACATTTCTCGGCTCTGACCGATCACCTTTTACGGAATCCATCTGCACTTGTCGCCACAGCGGCAGGGGCGGATGGATTCTTGCGTATCTACCCTGCGTAAGCTATAGAATAACCCCTTGATTAATTACTAAATAACTATACCTCTATGACACAGAAACAAAAGAAAAACTACGTTGCACCTCAAATGCACGTACTGCAGTTAAGCACACAAGGCTTAATTGCTGGTTCAATTACAGGCAGTGCTCCCGACAGCGATGATTCTGAATTTGGTACTTCCAAACATCACAATCAATTAGACTTTAACAATTTGAACCGTGGGGAAACCTGGAACCACGAATGGGAATAAACTTTTGTCAACATCCTTAAAACACATATTATATATATGGTATCCAAACAACGATTATTCCTAAGTTTAGCCGCTGGCGTAATGATAGCGAGCTGTGAGAACGATGATATAACGTCAGTCCTTCCCGACACACACCAGGGTGAGTATGTAAGACTTCACTTCAGCACCGCCGATGGTGATGTCGCTAAAACTGCTACCCGTGCCGTATGGGCAGACCCCAATGGCAGCGGTAGCCTTGTCTTCAACTGGGAGGCCGATGATAAAGGTACTGAGATGGTGGCATTGCTCTCCGATGGCTCGGCCTTCGTTCGCAATTATTCGTCAGAGAATCCTACAGACGAGGACTTGCAAGA
>JAZORE010000023.1:0-35477 GCA_045656425.1 Alloprevotella sp. | reverse complement strand
TATAAAAACAGAATATCTGTATCATATCATGAAAAGAATATTCGGAATAATGGCAGTAACTTGCCTCACCTCGCTCGGTGCACTCGCTCAAAGTACAGAAGGATTTTTTCTTTCTAAGGTAGGGGCTAAAATGGAATACACAGAAACTCTTGGTGCTATAGCAAAATATATCAGTGAGGATTACACGTATCAAACTAAGGAAGTGACAAAAATTAAACTTCAAGAAGACGGAACTACCAGTGTAATCATAAAGCATTTAACCTTAGACAAAAATAAAAAGCCATCGAAACTTTTTAATAAGAAAGGATTTTTTACAGCAACAGAAGTATTCCCAGACGGTTCCTACACTATAGGTCCCCTTTTCTTTGAAGTAGGAATTGACAATTTGATTAGTACCACTGGATATTCGTTAAAGATTCCAATCGAACTGCAGGTTGGAGATTCCATTGAATCTGGAATTTCCACATGCTCAAGTAAAGGTCAATATAAAATAACTTCAACAAAAACATGCTACAACTTTAATGTTACTGAGGAGTGTGACCTGACGACTCCTGCAGGTACTTTTCATTGTTATGTAATTAAAGGAAACACCAAGATTGATGTTCAGGTGAAATCAGGAAGCACTACAAATAACTCTATTGGAGAAACAACGGAGGAATATTGGATAGCAAAAGGCATCGGGGTCGTACGATATAAAGTTTATAACGCAGAAGCAAAACTTAGTAGGCAGGTAGAACTTACCTCACTCAGTATGTAGACCAAGCTTTTTACATCAGCCATTTCAAGTCTTATAACCACAAAGATAATTCACAACAAAACACGCATATTATGAAGTCAGCATTCAACTATTTACATAAGTTCTTTCTTATTCTCGCAATAGGATTTACCCTTAGCTTCACACAATCATGTGGTAGCGACGACGATGACGATACAGGCGCAGCTTATTCGGAGGTTACATCGGGCACATGGAAGTTAGTTTCATGGGACGGCTCGCAATGTGACTGGGGAGAATACTTAAAGTTCTCGGGAAGCACCCTATATTGGAACAACCGTATGGGAGGAAAAAACACCACATACACATTCAGACGCACTGCCTATGGATTCGATTGTTCGAATAGCGACGAGAGTTATTCATTTGTGGTTGTGAGCCACAACAATAACAGAATGACTACAGCTTCGGATGATGGGATTGTCAGAGAGTGGAAAAGATAATTGAAAATACAGACTCCCAGACTTACTATAAGTCCAACGTTTAACAACAACTCCGCAGCACCTATTGGGCACTGCGGAGTTGTATTTTAGTTTCGCCACAAAGGCGTCAAGGGATTACTTCTTCAAACCGTTGTTCTTAATCAACCACTCAGCAATCTGCACGGCGTTGAGGGCTGCACCCTTCTTAATCTGGTCGCTCACGAGCCAGAAGGTAAGACCATTGGGGTTTGCGAGGTCCTTACGGATACGACCCACGTAAACGGGTTCCTTGCCTGCGAGGAAGAGAGGCATGGGGTATTCCTTGTTTGCAGGATTGTCCATGAGCACGAGGCCTTCGCCTTCTTCGATAGCCTTACGCGCCTGCTCTACGCTGATAGGTTGCTCCGTTTCAATCCAGATGCTTTCAGAGTGAGCACGGAGGGCGGGAACGCGCACGCACATCGCTGACACTTCGATGTCAGAGTGCATGATCTTCTTGGTTTCGTTGTACATCTTCATTTCCTCCTTCGTATAACCGTTGTCGGTGAAGACGTCAATCTGGGGAATCACGTTGTAAGCCAACTGGTAAGCAAACTTTTCCACCTTCACGGGTTCACCTGCCAATACCTGGCGGTACTGCTCGTGAAGCTCGTCCATCGCTGCCTGACCAGCGCCTGAAGCTGCCTGATAGCTGGATACGTGTACGCGCTTGATGTGGCTGATGTTTTCAAACGCCTGAAGCGCAACAACCATCATAATGGTGGTGCAGTTGGGGTTGGCAATGATACCGCGGGGACGGTTGAGCGCATCGGCAGCGTTGCATTCGGGCACCACGAGGGGCACGTCTGCGTCCATGCGGAAGGCTGAAGAGTTGTCGATCATCACAGCGCCGTAGCGAGTGATGTCTTCAGCATACTCCTTTGAAACACCTGCGCCGGCAGAAGTGAAGGCGATGTCAACGTCCTTGAAGTCGTCGCCGTGCTTGAGGAGTTGCACTTCATATTCCTTACCGCGGAAGGTATATTTAGTACCCGCAGAACGGGCAGAACCAAAGAGTACGAGTTCATCAATGGGAAATTCGCGTTCGGTCAATACGCGAAGAAATTCTTGACCAACGGCGCCACTGGCACCTACGATTGCTACTTTCATTGTGGTTGCGTGTAAGGGCATTTCACTATCAAGAAGATGCCCCACCATTAAAATATATAGAAATTTGCGACAAAATTATAATTTTCTGATAGATAGGGGGACATAAATAGTAAAGTTTTTTGTTCCTTTGCAGATAAAATCTGCGGCAAGACGCTGTGTCTGCTTTGCAGAAATGACATTGCAGGCGGTTTTTTAGGGCGATAGAACGTCCTAGGATAACCTAGGAATGCCTAGGTCTTCCTAGAATTGCCTACCCCCCACCGCCCCGCAAGGCATTTCTCCTTTCTCCTTTAATCCCACTCCGTGGTCTTTTCCTCCTTCGCACCTCGGCAATTCAAGCAAGCTTGATTGCACTCGGTTTGGCGTCGGTTCTCCTTTCCCAATGCCCCATAGTCTCCCCATAACTGACCCTACATGGATCTTCTTCGTAGTGTTGAGCATCATCCTCATTGCCCCGATGTTGCTCGAAAAACTGCGTGTGCCTTCCATCGTGGGGATGATTTTGGCGGGTATTCTGATTGGACCTCACGGGTTTCACGTGCTCGACCGCGACAGTAGTTTTGAGCTATTCGGAAAGGTGGGGATGTACTACATCATGTTCTTAGCCTCCCTGGAGATGAACCTTCAGGACGTTCAGAAGTCGAAAGCGCAGGCGATCACCTTGGGGCTCTTGAGTTTCATCATTCCCATCAGTTTGGGTTTTGCTGCCAACTACACCCTGCTCAATTACACCCTACCCGCCTGCATCCTGATGGGCGCCATGTATGCCTCGCACACGCTGATTTCCTATCCCATCGTCATGCGCTACGGACTTTCGCGCCACAGCAGCGTGGGGATTGCCGTGGGCGGAACGATTATTGCCGACGTGCTCACGCTCTTGGTGTTGGCCGTAGTAGGGGGGATGTTTAAGGAAGAAGCCACAGGTTGGTTCTGGGTGCGCCTTGTACTGGAGGTTGTAGTGATTGGGCTTGCCATGATTTACACCTTCCCCAAGATTTGTAAGTGGTTCTTCCGCCGCTACGACGAAAGCGTGGTGCAATACGTCTTCGTGCTTGCCCTCGTGTTCCTCGGCGCCGGATTGATGGAAATTGTGGGTATTGAAGGTATCCTCGGGGCGTTCCTCGTGGGGATTGTGCTCAACCGACAAATTCCCCCTGCCTCTCCGCTCATGTCGCACATTGAGTTTGTGGGCAACGCCATCTTCATCCCCTACTTCCTTATCGGGGTGGGCATGCTCATCAACCTTGAAGCCCTTACGCACCTCGATGCGCTGAAGATTTCTGCCGTCATGGTGGTGTGCGCTTTAGTCACGAAGTGGCTTGCAGCATTTGCCACACAGAAGATTTTTGGCATGCACAGTGGTGACCGCAACCTGATTTATGGATTGACCAATTCCCGCGCTGCTGCCACCCTCGCCATCGTGCTTGTAGGCTACGGCATCATCCTGCCCGACGGTTCGCGTCTGCTCGACGAAAACGTGCTCAACGGCGCCATGATTCTCATCGTTGCCACCTGCGTAGTGTCGTCCCTCGTGACCGACAGCACCTGCCGTGGGTTGGTGCTTTCAGGTAAGGAAGAGGCGGAGACTGCCGAACCCGAGCGCGACAAGATTTTGATTGCCGTCTCCAATCCCGACACTGTGGCGCCCCTTGTCAATGCGGCACTCATGTTGCGCCTGACGCGCACACAGACGCCCCTTGCGGCGCTCCACATCGTATTGGACGATGATGAAAAGAGGCGTCAGGAAGGTCTTAAGAACCTAGATTTTGCCACGCGCATTGCAGCTGCGGCACATGTGAAACTCCAGACGCGCTCCCGCTGGTCGGTGAATATTGTCACAGGTATTTACTACACGATGATGGAGAATGAATGTACCGACCTGCTCATCGGTCTTCACGAAAAAACGCGCCTCACGGAAGCCTACCTCGGTAAGATGACGGGCGACTTGCTTTACTCCATCCACAAACAAGTCATCATTTACCGTGCCAACATCCCCATCAATACCGTCAACAGCATCCAGCTCGTGGTACCCCGTAAGGCGGAATTCGAACCGGGTTTCAAACTCTGGGCAGAGCGTGTGGCACAACTCGCCACGCAAGTGTCATGTCGCATAGAAACTTACGGCGGTAAGGGCACCTTGGCAAAACTCCAGGAAGTGTGGGACGCAGGAAAATACAAGATGACCACCACCCACCATGAGTACCGCGAGTGGCACGACTTCCTCACCGTGGCGAACAACACCGGCGCCGACGACATGGTCATCTTCATCGTCGGCCGCAAGGGAACCCTCTCGCGCCACAACTACATGGACCACCTCGAAGACCAAATCGAGCGCTACTTCTCCACCCGCAGCCTCATGCTCATCTACCCCCAGCAGATGCTGTAAAGGAGTGGCAGAAAGATACGTTCAATGCATACACAGATACCTATACAAAAGCGAACCGTTGCAGGCATGACCCCAACGGTTCGCTTTTGTATTTGCGTCTCCCCCTCCACCAGTCATAACTATTAGATTGTATCACAACACCTATTACAAAAATATTGCTTCTATATAACAAACTCATAAATAGCTGAAATACAGATGTTTGAAAAAATTGTTATTTTTGCTCTCATTTTGGTGGCGCCAATTCAATACTTCTGTCAAACACAAAATTCTGTGTCATCCTGTGCTGTTTAATCTGTTGACAAAAAAATAGATAGAGTTGCGAAGCAAAAATTCTGTGTATTCCGTGAGTTCTGTGTGAAATATTTTTTTGACATAAGAACAAAAGGACATATTTTCTTCTCACGCAAAGGCGCAAAGTTCCGCAAAGCGTCTGCGTGGTTCTGCGTTATCTGCGTGCAATATTTTTGACATAAGAACAAAAGTACGTAACGCTTCGCGCCCTTTGCGCCTTTGCGTGAGATTTTTTCACACAGAATCCACGGAAAACACAGAACCATACGGTGTGTAATTATCTCACGCAGACGGCGCAGACTTTCGCAGAAGCATGTGGCGCAAATTTTGTTGATTTCTGTGAGTGTGTGCAATTTTTTTGCTATTCTGTGCGAGCGGCTGTCACGTATAAAAAATCAAAAAAAGTGAGATTTCTAACTCGCTTGGGGGGCATTTGGATTTCGCGGAAATTTGTTGTATATTTGTATAGAGAAAAGGAGATACTCCCACAGCGGGGGTATCTCCTTCATTTTTGTCCGATTTTTTGGGTAAAAAAGGGTAAAATTACTCGGCACATGCGAAAAAATATGTGCCGAATAATTTAAAATATGTGCCGAATAATTTTTCTTACATCCCTTGTAGTTTTGCTCTCCAAACTTTTTTGTTCCGAATGGCTGAAAGTGTGGTCAATTCCTCTTATTAAAATCTTCAAAAAATTCAAATAACACGCAAATTCCTTCTTCCGGTTTTGTCAATATTTTTTACCTTGTCGAGTCTGCGTGAGAAACATAAAACTATTTTCTATACGCCAAAAACATCATCCTGCTGTTATATCCTATTTTTGTTTGCTTTAGGCAATGGGAACTGTCCAATACTTGACTGCGCCACTCTAATAGCGTCTAACCTTACCGACTCTTCATCCTCTACTGCATCAAGGACCTTATCCGCAACCCAAAGGGTGAGAAGTTCTTTCTCGTCAACATTGAAATAATTGGCTAATTGAATTACTTGAGTGCGCTTCGCGCGTCTATCCCCTCTTTCGATTTTTGAAAACATAGGGGTGTCTATCTCAAGAAGAGAGGCTAATTGTCTTTGCAACACTCCATTCTCAAGTCTTAATTCTTTTATCTTTGTTCCTAACAACATCTTAAATTCTATATTACTATCAATCTATAATTTCCCAATAACCGGATCTGTCAGAACCGACACGTTTTATGATTCCTTGTTCTTGGAGTCGCTTCATTGTTTCTGCAACCCAACTTCTTGAGTAACCCGTTTGTTTCGCAAGTTCAACCAATGTAGATTGAGGATTGTTTTGTATCT
Organism: Alloprevotella sp.; assembly: GCA_045656425.1. Lineage (GTDB taxonomy): Bacteria > Bacteroidota > Bacteroidia > Bacteroidales > Bacteroidaceae > Alloprevotella. The sequence continues at coordinate 29,158 of JAZORE010000023.1, read as the reverse complement.
GTTCCAATATTTTCAGTCCACTTTTCAGTCCACTTTCTGGTGTACTTTGTAGTGCAGTTTTACGTGAACCTCGTTTTGATGCCTTTAATGAACCATCTTTATGTGCAATGTCTGCGATAATATTACCAGCAGCTTCATGGCAAGGGATCATTATTCTAAAGAAGGTGCGGTCTTCATCAGTCACGATAGTTGCTCGTGGCGAACCGTTATTCTCTAAAACATTTTGGATTGTTGGGATACCTGTACTGCGACCCTCTGTCAAATCCAACTCCTTAAGGTATTCACCAAGTCTGCGATTTCAATAACGCTTAGATACTAAGATTTCACACCTTGAGATATCAGCAGCAGAAATGCTTCTATCGGGACCACCGACATTCTGTATGGTTATTCCTTGAGGTTCTACGGTAATCACCACAGGTTCCCATTCACGATAATCTCTGTGATAGAGTGAATTCGTTACGCTCTCCTCCAATGCTTGGTATGGATAAGTAAAGAACTTCTGACTCCTACTGCTATCCTTGGGTTTTATAACCGTCTGCATAACGAGCATACGGTTCAAGTATTCCAATGTTCTGTCAATTATCTGGGTAATGGAACCCTTAATTACAGGACCTTCATACCTTTCGGTGCTTGGCTAGACAAGAAAACGGTTCTTGCGACAAATTCTCAAAAGCCGATTTGTATTATCAGATAGATAATCCCCAAAGGAAAAAAGAAGATTTAGCAATTATGGCACATTAACTCACACAGCTGATGTGAAGTACAAAGAATTTAAAGATGGGTTGCCAATAATCATAAAATCTTCTTTATTAGTCTTATATAAATTATCAAGATTTACATCTGATTGAATGAATGATAACGTCTTTGCAGTATTTGGTTTGTCTGCTAAATATAGATATTCTACTTTTAAATAGTATTCAACAATAGGACGTACATATTGGGGATGAGAATCAGACAGGATAATAACTCTATATCCTTGATTTTTCAATGTTGAAATAAAATCTACCGAACCATGGAACAAAGGAATTTGAGTTGGATTAAAATCCCGCCGTCTAAATCTACAAAAACTATCATTTTTAGATTTATTATTAAGACGTTAATAATTTGTCAATATTACTCTTGATAATATTTTTATGTCCTAAACCATGTTCTGTGTCAGGTATATATATACTCTTTTCTTGTTTCAGCATTTCTAAATACTTTCTTACATTCTTATCAAGAGTGTAACAATCTAAGACATACTTATCTACAATGATGATAGTGTGTTCTTTTGCACGACTTGTAGCAACATTGAACAGATGTGGTTCTAGTGTTCTAATGTAGGAATAGTCCGGTACAAAAAAAATTGTTATATCCGTTGTCAATCCTTGTACTCTAGCAACTGTATCTACTATAAGATTCTTTTTGCTTCCTATTTTTTGAGTTATAGCCATCTGTAGGGCGCGAGTCGTCTTTTTCATACAAGATAAAACGGCAACGTCTTTATTCGGAGAATCATTTAATATACTTGCCACAATGTATGATGCCATATATGTTGCAAATTGAGGAGTACTATCACCAGATGGCATATCTGTTAGAATAAGGGTAGGTCCTCCTTTATTGCTCAATATTTTACACATTGACGGCAAATCATTAAATCTTTTAGATTCATTAGACACAAGAGAGTCGTTGTAGAAAACACCTGTATAGTTCGCACTTCTTTGTCCAAATCTATATGTTGTAGTCAATTGATAGATTGGGGATGAACTATTATCTGCCAATAATTTTAGTCCTTCTACTAAAGGCTTGTAATTACAACATTTAATTCTGTCTTGATTCAATATGACTATTGGAGGTAATTGGTGGATATCACCAACCCATAAATTCTTTCTACCAATTTTGCGACTTGCTGCAAACATGGGAAGTATAGCTTGGCTTGCTTCGTCCATTATAACAAAATCAAAAGGTTGTTCAACTGTCAAATCTGCCGCATATCCACTTGTGATGAAATAAGTGGACATCACCAAACATCCAGGCATTGGAGCAATAGATTTGATTGTTTCCAAATCTTTGATTTCTCTCAATTCATCAATTGTGATATTTGTTTTAAATATCTTGTGACTATGTAGTAATGGTTTGACTGCAGGCTTTTCTGCAATTTCCATTAAGGCTCGATTGGTTTGGGCTGTAACTAATACTGAATGCCCCTCTGCACATAGTCTTGCACAGAGTTCTGCAATCATATATGTCTTGCCAGTTCCAGGAGGACCTTCCAAGATCATTGTGTTCGTCAATGTCATCTGTGAATACACAAAGCCGGAAACATTATCTTGTTTTATAAGGATTGGCTCCCAATCTTTTGTCTGGTAGTTAGCATCAAGTACAGAAGCAACTCCTTTGCTATATTTATCCTCTACAACCTTTTGTAAGTTCATAACATAGTCAATAGGAGGACGTTGTGGAGCAAAGGTCAATACGATATTTGGTGTCTCTTTGATATAATTTGCAAAATCAACACTTACCTTTGAGAAACCTACTAAAGAATATCGAGGATCATTGGCTGGAGAATGCCAAATACACACGCATTCGGTAGAATTGTATCGTGCTTTATACAAATCACGATATGTCTTATCTCCCCAATTACGGTAATCTTGTAATTCTGGTGGAAGAACCATACATACAAGGAAATCTCCCTTTCTCGGTAATGCACGCGAAATAGGGAATTTCATTATCATTTCTCCATCCTTAAAAGAAATGAACTGTGCCACATACATCTCCTGGCTTGTTTTAAGCAAGGAGATGGCTGTGGTTAAGTATGTCTTTTTGAACTCCTCGGTTTCAGCTTTAAGCTCATCTTCGAGGAATTGCCAATGCTTTTTTCTATCGATATTCATTATTCAGTTAATCAATAAATGATGTACCAACGGAAGGTGCCTGTGTATCATTTGCAGGTGCATCAAATATGTCTCGTGCGTTACCTTCATTAACAGTTTCCATTGCAAGAGAATAACTAACAGTACTTCTTACAAGAGGTATGTTCCTTCCATAATTGTACATGTTGGCAATTTGAGGAATGTTTTGATCACACACCTCTTTAATTGATGTAATGCACTTGCCAAGTTGCTCAGGAACATAGTCAAATGGGAGAGGATCATTGAAGCCCTGTGGCATGTTATTACCAAAGTCAAAGCTCAATGTTGAATACTGTTTACCAACTGCAGCCAATGTGAGCAATGCAGCACTGTTCTCGTTTGACATGTCATTGCTGATTGAAATGTTGAAGTTGCGAACAGGAAGAGCGTACAAAGGAATACATTGCAAACCAGTTACAGTGAGGACAAACAGCATAGAACCCTTCTGAGAAAGCAGTTGCCAGTCATACCAGTTAAGGTCAAAGTATCTGTACTGAGGACCTTTGTAACTGTGTACAACAATAGGAATCATATTTCCATGACGGTCAGAAATGCCATAGAGCTGGCTATATGAATGTCTTTCAATTTTCTCTTTGTCAAATTGCAAGCCTAAATCATATTTTTCATCCAATTCTCTGAAATACTTAACCACAGCACCTTTGGCTTCTTTTACATAGCGTTCAATCTCCTCCAGAGAAAGACCTGCATATTGAACCTGATCTGCTCTTACGATATGAGTGTGACCTTCGAAGTCCACCACTTCTTCAATGTCATGGGTCTTAGGTACGATGACAATATCGGTTTCATCTCCATCGTTTAATGGAGTTTCATCATCGTTATTTATGGTTGTCTCTTCTGATGCCAACTTATTGATAAGATCCTTAACCTTATCAAACTTATCTGCTGAACATCCCTGCAAAACCTCTTTAATATCTTTTAAGTCTTCTATTGAAGTGCCACCGTCCAGAATGTCTTTGACGATTTTCAGTTTTTCATCACCATGTCTAACTATTGAACCGACAAAATCCATAGTGGAACCTTCACCCAAAGACCATACAATAAGAGAGTTTTTATAAGCTTTGTAATATTCCATTAAATCTTCAAGGTCTTTGACCATCGAGCAGATTTTACCAATTGAGAAGACAAGAGAACGGAAATTGACATCTTGTTTATTACCATCATAATCCCTTATTTTCCCATCGATAAACATTGCAACCTCAGGCAACTCCATAGCCTCTGTTTCGAGATAGGACGTTTTTGAAGATTGTAATGTAAAGAGTTCTTCTCTAAAATCCTTGTTGATATGACAATTTTCAGCTGCCAAATCAAATAGTTCAGGGACTAAGACTTTATCTTCTCTTACATCTTGGAATTTACAAAAATCATTATTCTGATTTAGCCATATACCATATCCCTTTTCTTTGTCTGATATTATTGGCCAATACTTTTTCTCTTTGTAAGAATAGAGGAATTCCATGAAAGAATCTAACCATAGAATAATCGAATTGTTATCTATGTTCTCAAAACATGAATTTAACTTCTTAAATCCTTCTATGTTTACAGATTCGGAAATTCTCTTGCAGATATATTTTATGTAAAATTCCTGAGCAAACCCCCAATAGAATCCAGTATGACTCTCAACATACTTAGCATCGCCAAATGTATGATCAGATATGGTCTTGCTGAAATCATACAGTTTTTTCTCTACAGGTTCTGAGTTTTCCTGTTTTACTAATATGCAAATTGTTTGACGTGCAATTACCTCTCTTGTTTCTCCGTTGCTCTCGTCAAATCTCTTCTTTACATATTCATATAAATCTTTTATTGAGAAAGGGTTGTGATTCTCATATCCCTTGATAGCCTTGTGTAGAAGGAACTGTCTACAATAATCATATTTGCCAGTTATATCTTTGGCATAGTCACCTAATGTCTTAAACTCTTCAGGTACATTATTATCGAACCTTAAGTCTGCTAATTTTCGAAATGTGTGTTTGCCATTCTCACTATTATTTGACAATTGTCGTGGGAATACTTCCTTATCTTTTATGAAATCGCCATAACCATTCTCTCTGTAGAATCGAAGGTAGTCGTTTAACCACGACAACGCATCTTCAATAGTCTTCTCATTTAAGAAGAATTCTTTAGAGAATTTGGCTGCATCTTTTTTACTCTCAATGTTTTGATAGCTGTGTGTAAACCAATAAGCATCTGCTTCACGCCACAATTCTTTATCAGTCACATTGATAGCCGAAAAAGAATCTAATTTCACATAGGCAGAGCTAAAATCATACATAGACTTTCTAAAGGAATAATAGGACTCATTATCAACATTATTAGGATATAACTCTATCAAATTGTATGCAAGCCACCAATTTGCATAATACCTTTTACCATCTTTTTCATATGTGTCGTTAGACTTTATCTTGGCGTTGAACCATATAATCAGATTTGACAAATCAAAAACCTGTATATTATTTCCAAAAATAGACGTATTAACAGATTTGTTAATTAGCCAGCCTTCAATAGTATCTGGCATAACATAATTGTAGATAGATTTAAGCTCATCAGGAATGACTGATACCTGATCGGAACGCAATTCGCCAAGATTTTTAAAATCACCTTGCTGATTTGGAATAATGGCATAATTGTCGAACTCATTGATCATATTTTGATCAGCGAGGAACTTATACACCTTATTTAGCCAAGTAATTGTATCTTCGTGCGTTTTGCCTATCTTTGAAGCGAGAGCATTTAAATTCTGAAGATCTGATAAGTCTTTGAGAAAATCTTCTTTCTCATACTTTAATTTAGTACCCCATGCTTCATATTCAGGACGAACTACTTCAAGCCATCCATGAAGATGTTTGAGCGCAGGTAGAACACCACGACCAATGTATTGACCATGTAACAAGTTGTAGAAAGTTTCATTAACCTCCTTTGTCGATGTAGGCGTGAATGAAGGAACTGACAGATTCACCAATAAATCTGTTCCATTGTCTGTTTCCACAAGTCTTTCCTGAAGAAGTTGTCTTCTCCAGTTAACTTGCAGATTCTTGATCCAAGGTGCAGCTACGCTTTCGCTATATTCTTCTGAAGATTTTGGGATTCGAGAAGATGCTAACAAATATCTGTTGGTTGCATTCTTTGAAATCAGCCATTCATTAAACTTCAAAACAGCATCCACAGCCTTATCAACGATATTTCTATTCGCAACACAGTTAGGATGGTCTGCACTATTGAGAAGGAGTCCATTACGTCTCTCTGTAGGATTGAATTCAAATCCATTAAGAGTGTATGGGAAATAGAATTTTTCCGAACCAATAAGAGGGAAATCACGATACAAGACAGGTTGTTTGCTGTCTCGTTTGATAATTTCGTAGATACCATCCTCTATGTTTACTTCTGTTGTAAGAGCAACCTCATCAGTTATGTAACTCAGATATTTTTTTGTTATATCATCGATTTTAACAACGGATAACTGAACATTGTCCCCAAGAGAGGTTGAATCGCAAGTGTAAACAACATTTGTGCCTTTAACACGATCAATTACACGTACTTGCTTAATCTTCTTAGACTGAGTAACCAGCGTGATTGGCATTGTGTTTATCAGGTCTTCAAGACCGGCAACAGCAGATTCTTGTTTCTCTTGTGGGGTTAAATGATATGTGTATACAGTGTCAAATGACTGTTCTGTTCTATTCTGCTCATAATTGTTGACAACCTCATAAGCTGTTTCGATATGACGGAGTTCTTCAAGGGTTGTTTCTATTCTTGGAAGTAGATCTTCTGAACGATAACCACTTCTATCAAGTACAATCTTGAAGCGTCTATCGATGCCCATATATCTAACAATACCCTCTACATCAATGATGTCAGACAACAAGTGTGTACAGATAAAGCCTGTACCAAACTTACCTGTCTGACCTTCAAGATTCTGTGAATCCTTTGAACTTACTTGCTGAACAAGTCCGGTAATATTCTTTATGCTGAAACAATCTCCATTGTGTCGGAACTTCAGTGTGTCTTGGGAAACCAGCTCGATTTCAACTGACACTTTTCCAAAACGGTTTGGAACGTCTTTAGCATTCTGCAAAAGTTCCCATACCCAACGCTTAGCGGAAGCAGATGGGTCTTCTCTAATTTGTGAAAGTATTTGCAAAATCTTATCAGCAGTAAGTTTATAATTGTTATACGCAATTTCGTCATCTACTGTCATTGGCTTATTTGTATCCTTCATATACATATTATTGTAGTAAAATTGAACTGTCAAATTTTGAACACAAAATTATAAAAGGTTTTGCAGGTTCAAGAATTAATCTCCTAAAATCTGCTACTCACATTTGAAGACGTTTGCTGTTTTCTCCGTTTGCTATCAATCATTACCATACACACCTATACTAAGAAGATTTGAGTTGTCTGTTGAGAACTTCAAGGCGATTTTTATATACACAAATGGACTTACCTTACTATATATATATCCACTTCACCATTATATAGGTGAGATGGATACATAAAGTCTTTTGCTTCAAAGTTACTGGGTAACAATAGATAGAATACGAATTCAGCAGTGTTTCCTTCAACAGAGAAGTACTTCTATCAAATCGTTTGCTAAATTATTATCGATCACTTTTATTGCATTATCTTCTTCGGACATATAACCAAGCGCATTTATTGCTCCATACCATATGATGGATTTATCGATGATGGTGGTGCAGATTGATAAATCGGGCTTAATTTTCACAGACAGTCCTCTTGAGAGGAGAACTTCTGTTTGTTCATTGCTTTGGGAAGTCAAAATCAAGACTTCATGTCCCCTACAAAGCAATTCGCATAGTTGATTAACCACTACACTACGTTCTACGTTATACAACTTTGGTGAAGATATTAAAATCGAACGTTTTGAGTTTCTAAGATCAGAGGTGTAGAAAGTTAAAAAAGTTTTGCCATTAAAAATTTTGCCTTCCTTCATATCTGGAACCATATCGATGATATCGCCAAACAAAGTAGTAGTTTCCTTGTTAATAATCCTGTATCCAATAGACGCGTAACCCTTCAGTCGCTTTCTGTACATACTATCACAAACAGGTTCATGAATGTCTATATAGTCATAAATTCTTACATCCTTTTTCCCTTCATTCTCACGATGTAGTCGTCCTGCATACTGAGCGACAAGTCCTTTCCATGAAATAGGTAAAGCAAGAAATAATGTATCTAAACGAGGATAGTCAAATCCTTCTCCAACATACTTTCCTGTAGCTACTATAACCAATTGTTCCCAAGAAGGAATGACTTGCAAACGCTGTAATGCCTCACGTTTCTCTTTCGCTGTACCAATTCCCGTCAAGACCACGACATTCTTAGTAATCAAAGACAATTTCTCTGCCAGAACCTGTACATGCGAGGTTCTGTTTGTCAATATAATAGGGGTACGCCCATCTATTATTGCCTTATTTACATCTTCTACTATGAGATTATTACGAACCTCGTCTTCCGATAGTGACTGATAAATAGTTGCTATTGACTGCTTATCTTCCGAAATGGATCTATATGAGGTAAACCTTGGAATGAGATATCTATCAAAACTTTGTTTGGCAATCTGACTTTTTGCGTCTGCAGAAAAACGTATAGGACCACACTGCATAAAGATAATAGGTTGAAGACCATCCTTACGGATAGGCGTAGCGGTCAATCCATATACAGTTTTTGCTTTAATATTACTTAGTACGCGTTCAAAGGTTACCGAGGATACATGATGACACTCATCAACAATAACCATACCATAATCTTGCACAAAAGGTTTTACCCCATCTTCATCTATACATGATTGAATAAGTGCTATATCCACTATTCCATGCAAAGAACTACCTGTAGAGTCAAGGGTTCCAATTGGAGAGAAAGCTTTACGTCTGCCACGTCTCTTCGGTTGCTCTGGTTCTTTATAATCTATGTTTAGAAACTCTCCCAAACGCTCTTGCCATTGGGTGAGCAATGCCTTTGAGTGCACAAGAACCAACGTATTCACCTTCTTTCTTGCAATTATAGCAGCAGCTGTGACTGTTTTTCCAAACGCCGTGGTAGCATGAAGTACTCCATTATCATGCGGTAATAAAGCATCAATTGCAGATAATTGATCATCTCTTTCCTTACCTAAAAACGAGACTAAAATCTGTGTGCCTTGATGGGTTGAATCAACTATGTTATACCCAACACTATTCTCTTTGAGGAAAGAAACAATAGCATCTTCACACCCACGTGGCATCACAAGATATTCGTCTGAGATTTCAAAACATGAAATAACCCGCGGAACGGAGTGAGTTGAAAGACGCAATGCCTGCTTGCTATAGAACTCAGGATTTTTAAAGGCCGCCACACGCTTTAGATGATTCAACACCTTTGAGGACACAGCATTCAAAGGTATATATATCTTGTCAGCTTTGGTTATTTCAACTATAGAACAGAAATCTTCCTTTGTAATGTTTTGTGCTACCGGAGTTGTCCAAGGTTTACTTTCACTTGAAGTTGTGAGTGCACCAAGGTTGTCATAAACATGTTTGTTTAACAATCCATCAATGGTATTTTCATTCACCTTATTTATACTATATAGGAATGCCCATTGATCTTTGTAAGCAAGGAAATTGTCGTCCACAAAGACACTATTCAAATTCTTACGAGCCTTTCCTTGTAAAGGCAACGCAACGAGATTCCCCAAACCTCCTTCAGGTATTCTATCTTGGTTAGGAAAGAATCTGTCATATGAATTGAAAGACATGCGTCCATTGCGAGTCATTGATTCGGTAAGTATAGCATTTCCCAGACGCCTAGCCTTAAAAGCTGGAATAGGTTCCACAAAGAATATCCATACATGAGCACCATTACCAGAGCGGGAACGTTCAATGGCATATGGAATCTGCCAATCTTTACATACGCCTACAAAAGCCAGAACATCTTCCTTGTAACCATGTTTACAACTCTTATCATCAAAGTCAGCGCACAAGAAGGAACAAGTATTATCTGTTAAGATAGCATAGAGACCTATCACGTCGCAACAATTTTCATGTTTCCCTTCCAGATGACGATAAATATCCTGTGGGGTTAATGGAGCAAAACTTCTATTAGGACATTCTATGCACTTGAACTTTTTCTTATCGCAGACTCCACGTCTCCATTCATTGACACAAACGGGTTGATATCCCCCTTTCATTGTTGTCTGACTAAACCATCTTCTTGCAAACACATCTTCTCGACCTTTAAACAATGATTGAAAGAGAGAAACTCTTTCATCTAAAGAAAGTTTGACTTCTGGAAAAGAAACTGAAGAATAAACAGAGTTTGTAACCTCCTTATGTTTAGGGTTATACTCTATGCCATGAGTATTAAGTAGATTCTTCAGTTCTGCATTTTCCTTGCGAAGTTCCTCGTTCTGTGCAAGAAGCAGATAATATTTATTTTGAAAGTCATCCATATATTGACGAATTGTACACCTACATTTGAATACAGAATAGTTTTATCCTATAAATATAAAAATCAACAGTTTATAGATCTTGCCAATTCCCCGTCGTAACACTACTTATCACTCCTCTGAAAGCGGTGTAAACGCTCTTGGTAGGATTGCTTATACATGCGTTTTACCTTTTCTTCCAAGAATGAGTTTTCGATGAGTTCGTAGACTTTGGGTTGCTCGGTTGCAAACATCTCAATGATTGCGTGCAACTTCTTAGGATGTACGCCAATGCGGGTGCCGAATGTGATAAAGTCGTCTTTACATGGATGTGAGGTCTTGGTATATACCTCTGAATATTCTCGAATGGGAATCAACCCATCTTGTAAAGCGAAATCACCATCGTTGATATGTATGGCGGTGTTCATAAGGTCGTATGCTGGAGTCAGCACATAATCTCCGCCATCCGTTTCCTGAAGCGAGAAGTTTTTCAGGTGTGCATCTCCATTACTAAATAAATAATTGAACACAACGAGCGTGAAGAATTTCTCCATCTCCACCCGCCAAGCAGCAACATTCTGTTGCAAGAGTTTTGCAACATCTTCATAACTCCCTGAATACTTGAAATCTCTACCACTATTCTTTTCTGTTTTACCTGCGATAGAGGCAAAGTCGTCCTGCTTTATCTTTGAACCATCAGCCTTATAATCAAATCTTTTGGTCATATAAACAGGACTGCCATCTGCAAAAAATGCTAAAGCACAGGTTGCCGTATTTATCTTATACACTTGACTGGCAATCTGCATCGTTAGGTGTTCGTTAGCAGGAATATTCTGTCGAAAACGCAGGTGCTTGTAATCAGGAATAGGTTTTATTATGTAGCGACCTGACTCTCCTTGAGGAGTGAGGATAATCTTACCATTTCTAACTACTGCAGACATTTTCTCCTGGACGCCCGATATGGAGATTCTATTTACAGAAGTTGCTAATTCTGTGGAGACTTCATCAAGAGAGTAATCCATCACGTGATTCACCTTCTTACCTTCAAACATTTTTCGGAGGCAAAGAGGACTATAGGTAGTAAACCCTAAAGCAAGTGTACCTGGGCAAACATTTATAGGTTTCATAATGCTTCTATTGTAATAGCACCAATGGTGTCGTGCTTTGCAGTGGCTAACAATAAACCGAAGGAATCGGTTTCGTCAATCTTTAGCGACGCACATTGTAGCGCTTTGTTGGCGCCTTCGGAAAGCATGTTGTAGAAGAAGGGGAATAATTCGTCGGCAACATACGCCTCCTTACGCTTGGGAAATGCCAAGGCAATTGCTCGCTGATTGGGTCGCATCAAGAAGTCTGCATCATACTGAAAAGTATAATGTAAGTCGTCTGTCTCTGTCAAAATTCCTGCGACAACCTTATTGGATAAAACTAACGCACGTCTCATTATTCATTCAAGATTTTTACTTTCATGATGAGTTCCAAACCTAAAACCTCGGCAATTTTCTCCAAGGTATTTAAGGAAGGATTACCCTTTTCCGACTCCACACTTTTAATGATGCGCAGACTGAGACCTGAATAATCCGCCAAATCTTGTTGGGTCAACCCCAACACTGCTCTGCGCTCCTTTATCAAATTACCATATTCCATAGTGCAATATATTTCACTTATTGTGCAAAAGTAGGAAACATCTCCAGAATAAACAAAAGATTGTGCACTTTATTGCACTTTTCAAATTAAGAACACAAGATTTACGCTCCGTGTAAGCCTATAATTTGACAAAAGGACAAGTTTTCCTTACGCAAAGAAGTGTGACAAACTCCTATGGAAGAGTCGGTCACACTTCTTTTATTTTGTGCCAAAATATAACGCACATCGTCTTTTGTAAATACCCCTACAGCGGATCCACATCATAATAAATCGTGAGGCCCTTGAAGTCGGGGTGGTTGCGCATTACGTTGTAGGCGGCACGGAGGGTGGTGCGCACGCTGGCGGGGAGGAGGTTGGGCGCTACCTTGAGCACGAATTTGCGGATGTATTGCAGTTGTACGCGTGCTACGAGGGGGCGCTCCGGTCCGAGGAGGTCGGTGGGGAAATGCGGGCGGAGGAGTCCTGCAAAGTAGGCAGCGGCAGCCTCAACGGTGCGGTCGTCACGGTGTTTGAGGTAGATGTTGATGACGCGGTAGAAAGGCGGGTAGCGGAAATACTGGCGCTCCTGCATCTGCTCGGCATACATGCCGAAGAAGTCGTTGGTCACCACCTGATTGGTCAACGGATGGTCCACCTGGCGCGTTTGCAGCACCACCTTTCCCTGTTTGCCACGCCTACCGGCACGCCCCGCCACCTGCGAAAGCATCTGGAAGGCACGCTCGTGAGCACGGAAGTCGGGCATGTTCGTGAGTTGGTCGGCATTGATAATCCCCACCACACTCACGCGGTCGAAGTCCAATCCCTTGGTGAGCATCTGCGTGCCGATAAGAATGTCGGTTTCGCCCTGCTGAAACTTGCGAATGATTTGTTCGTACGCTGCTCGCGAACGTGTCGTGTCGAGGTCCATACGCGCGGTGCGGGCATTGGGAAATACCGCCTCAATGGCAGCTTGAATTTTCTCCGTACCGTAACCTATATCGCGGAAATCCGCCTCGTGGCAGTTCGGACACGTGCGTGGCACGTCGTAACTCTTGCCGCAGTAGTGGCACACCAAGCGTTGCTCGCGTTGATGATACGTGAGCGACACATCACACTGCGAACATTTGGGCGTCCAGCCGCATTTGTGGCAATCAAGGACGGGACTGTAACCACGGCGGTTTAAGAAGAGAATCGCCTGTTCCTTACGCTCCAAGGCACCCGCAATTTCGTCCTTCAAGCGGGGCGAGAAGGGCGTCTTCATCATCTTCTTGCGCTTCAACTCCTTGACATCCTCGACAATGATTTCGGGAAGTTGCACACCCCCAAAGCGCTCGCGCATCTCCACCAAACCGTAACGCCCCTGACGCGCCTTGTAGTAACTTTCCAGCGAGGGTGTGGCAGTACCGAGCAGCACCTTTGCCCCCAACTGTTTCGCCAACACGAGTGCCGCATCACGAGCGTGATAACGGGGAGCAGGGTCCTGCTGTTTGTAAGAACTTTCGTGCTCCTCATCCACAATAATCAACCCCAAATTTTGGAAGGGCAAGAACAAAGAAGAGCGCACGCCGAGAATCAAGGGGAACGCCTTGTCGGTAAGTTGGCGCTGCCAGAGTTCTACACGTTCAGCGTCGGGAAACTTCGAGTGATACACCCCCATCTTGTCGCCAAAGACGCGCCCCAATCGGGTGGTAATCTGCGTAGTCAAGGCTATTTCGGGAAGCATGTAGAGCACCTGTTTTCCTTGTGCCAACATCTCCTCAATGAGTTTCATATACACCTCCGTCTTCCCCGAGGAAGTCACGCCGTGAAGGAGGGTGATGTCGTGCTTTTCAAAGGACGCATGAATCTGATCCATCGCCCGTTGCTGATGCTCGTTGAGGGGGCGCATACCAAGGGTTTCGGTGGCGGTGCACGTCTTTAATCTTCCCACCTCTACGGCATAACTTTCCAAATACCCCTTCTCTATCAAGGCGCGCAAGGCAGCATCGCCACCCTCCACACGCTGAAGCAGTTGCGAGCGACTCACTTCTGCCAACAGTTTGGGATTGCGCAGACGAAGTGCCGCCGTGGCACGGGCAAGGTCGGTGTAAGCAAGCAGCAAGGCATAAGGTTTGCCCCCCTTGCGCAGACTGTCGAACAGCGCATCTATCTTGTCCTCACTCACTACAGCATCGGGCAACTTGACATACGTCTCCGTGCGTGCTCGGAAGGACTCACGCAGCGCCTCCTGCACCTCCACCCATCCGCGCTCAATCATTTGGCGCACGGTGTTGATGATTGACGCGCGCTTTAATTTTGTAGCAATATCGTCGAGGGTAATAGATTTCTCTTCGCTCAAGAGGTTGTAAACCGCCACCTGTTGGGGTGTCATTTCCTCAAAATCGGCTGGCACCCCACTGCGCGTAAGGCGCATTTCACTCTCCAATTTGAGTCCCGAGGGCAGGGCAGCTTTCAGCACCTCGCCCTTCGTGCAGATGTAATAATCAGCAAGCCATTCCCAAAAGCGCAACTGTTCGGGGCGCAACAGGGGCGCATCGTCAACAACCTCCTCCACATACTTGAGTTCTACCCCCTCGGCAGGCGCCTCGTCATGCAGGCGTTCCACCAATCCCGTGTAACGCTTGCGCTTCCCGAGTTGCACGACGACGCGCTGACCTACAGCGAGTTGCAAGTCAGAGGGTATGCCATACGTCAAGGTCTCTTCAAGAGCTAACGGCAGGAGTATGTCGGCAAAACGGGGCATGAAAATAACCATTTGATTGGACCACAAAATTAAGCATTTTTTCTGGTTGCAAAAGGGTTCTGAGCGGGAATTATAACACACATTTTTTTCACCTTTCAGAGCGCAGAAAAATCCATTTAGAGAAGGGTAAAATTATTCGGTATTTAGTTAAAACTATCCTCCAAATAGTTCAAACTAAATACCGATTTTTTTTGCACAAAAGTACCCTCGATTTGAGGCTTACGGAAAGGGGCTTTAGAGGGTGAGAAAGAGTTGAAAAGAGGATTGATTAAAAACTTAAACTTTTTATAAAAATAATGGGCGCTTACGCACTGAAAATGAGAAAATATTTTGCTAACTTTGCAAAATCCCGTATAGTGCGGTATTGTAGCCCTAATATGGGCGTTTTCTTACCCTTAACTCGATACTATGAGCAAATTAAAAATCATCATAAGCGGTGGTGGCACAGGTGGTCACATTTTCCCCGCAATTTCCATCGCTAATGCCGTGCGCGAGTTGCGTCCGGATGCCAAAATCTTGTTTGTCGGTGCGGAAGGTCGCATGGAAATGCAACGCGTACCGGCGGCAGGTTATGAAATCGTCGGACTTCCCGTGCAAGGTTTTGACCGCAAGAATTTGTTTAAGAACATCAGCGTGCTGTGGAAGTTGATGAAGAGCCGCCGCATGGCAAAGCGCATCATCAGCGACTTCCAACCCAATGTGGTAGTGGGCGTAGGCGGTTATGCCAGCGGTCCTACGCTCAACATGGCGGCAAAGGCGGACATTCCCACACTCATTCAGGAGCAAAACTCTTACGCCGGTGTGACCAACAAACTCCTGGCGCGATCGGCAAAGAAAATTTGCGTGGCATACGAAGGCATGGAGCGCTTCTTCCCCGAGGAAAACATCGTCTTCACGGGAAATCCCGTGCGCCAGAACCTTCTTTCCCCCTCAATGACCTATCACGAAGCAGTGGCGCATTTCGGACTCGACGATAAGAAGCGCACTGTGCTCATCGTGGGCGGTTCACTCGGTGCCAGAACGATTAACGATAGTGTGCTCACCTGCTTGGAACTCATCCGCCAGCAAGACGAGGTGCAGTTTATCTGGCAAACGGGCAGTTTCTACAAGAATGAGATTGCCGACGCCCTTCGCCGTGCGGGTAAACCCGAAAACCTCATCGTGACCGACTTTATCGCCGATATGGCAGCCGCATATACCGTGGCAGACCTCGTAATCTCACGCGCTGGAGCGGGAAGCATTTCAGAATTCTGCTTGCTTGGCAAACCCGTCATCTTGGTACCTTCGCCCAATGTGGCTGAAGACCACCAGACGAAGAACGCCTTGGCACTCGTGAAGAAGGGCGCAGCCGTGTACATCAAGGACGATGAAGCGCGCCAGGCACTCATCCCCCGTGCCATCGCACTCGTTCAGGAACCCCTCCAACTCAAGGAACTCAGCGACAACATTCTTCCCCTCGCCAAACCCAATGCGGCAATGGACATTGCCCGCGAGGTGTTGGAGCTGGCAGAAAAGAATCAGTGAGTAGTTAGGAGTGAGTAGTGAGTAGTTATGCTACGCTCAACAACCTTCTTCTCGTAAGAAATTTATTCTCCCTATAAACATATAAGCAGGAAGATAGTTTCATTCTTAACCCACTCCGCAAGGGTTACTCACTCCTCACTCCTCACTAATTTCAATCCCTCAAAACCTCTTTCTAATGCAAAATATCTACTTCCTCGGTGCCGGAGGTATCGGCATGAGCGCCTTAGTGCGCTACTTCCTTTCGCAAGGATATACCGTTGGCGGTTACGACCGCGTGGAAACGCCACTTACGAAGAAGTTGTGTGAAGAAGGCGCAGCCATCCATTACGAAGACGGCGAGCAACACATTCCCGCCTGCTTCAAGGATAAGGCAGAGACCCTCGTAGTTTACACCCCCGCCATCCCTGCCACGCACGAGGAGTTCAACTATTTCCGCCGTGAGGGCTTTGAGATGAAGAAGCGTGCCGAGGTGTTGGGCATCATCACGAGACAGATGAAGGGCCTTTGTTGCGCTGGTACGCACGGCAAGACAACCACTTCGGCGATGACGGCACACTTGCTTCACAGCAGCCATGTGAAGTGTAACGCCTTCTTAGGAGGCATCACGAAAAACTACGGCACGAACTACCTTATCGCTCCCGAAAGTCCCTACGTGGTGATTGAGGCCGACGAGTTCGACCGCTCGTTCCACCACCTCCGCCCCTATGCTACGCTCATCACTTCTGCCGACGCCGACCACCTTGACATCTACGGCACAGAGGAGGCTTACCTCGAAAGTTTCAGCCATTACACCTCGCTCGTGCAACCCGGTGGCGCCGTAGTGGTGCATAAGGGGTTGAAGTTCCAAGAACGCTTGCAGGAGGGTGTACGCCGCTACGAATACTCCCGTCATGAGGGCAACTTCCACGCAGAGAACATCCGCATCGGCGGTGGACGCATCATCTTCGACCTTGTTTCGCCCATTGAAAATGTGAAGGACATCGAACTGGGTGTGCCCGTGAGCATCAACATCGACAACGGTATCGGTGCATGTGCCTTGGCACAGTTGGCAGGACTGACTGCCGAAGAAATCCGTGAGGCTATGAAGACCTATGGAGGCGTGGACCGCCGCTTTGATTTCAAAATCAAGAACGACCAATGCGTACTCCTCAGCGACTATGCTCACCACCCCGAAGAAATCCGCCAGAGCATCCTCTCCATCCGCGAAGTGTTTGCCGGACGCAAGATTTCGGGCATCTTCCAGCCCCACCTCTTCACCCGCACTCGAGACTTCTACAAGGAGTTTGCCGAAGCCCTCTCACTGCTTGATGAAGTGTGGCTCACGGAAATCTATCCCGCTCGCGAACTCCCCATTGAGGGCGTAACCAGTCAGCTCATCTTCGACCACCTCCGCGCAGACATGAAGAAGAACCTCTGTCAGAAGCAAGACCTGCCCGAAATTGTGAAGGCAGAAGCGATGGACGTGCTCGTAGTGCTCGGCGCAGGCGACGTGGAAGACTACATGGAGGAATTCCGCTGCATTTTAGAAAGCAAATAAAGGAGCACTCAAGACACAAATCCGTTATTGAGGCGCTCAAAACCCAGTAACATACTACGACAGTGCTCAAAATTCTTAAAATAATCTTTCGCCTCATCACCATTCTGGTGCTCGCCAGTTACCTTGTCTATGCGTTCATGCACCTGACGGGAAAGGGTGATAAAAGCACCTGTGTGGCAATCAACGTGAAGATTGCCGATGAGGACCGTGGCTTTGTAAAGAAAGATGAAATCCTTCATACCATCCAGGAAGCAGATATTTATCCCATCGGAAAGGTGATGGACGGCATCAACAGCAAAGCGATTGAGCGCACCCTGCTCAAAAATCCGTATATCAGCGAGGTGGTGTGTTACAAAACACCAGGCGGAAACGTCAATATCCTTGTGGCGCAACGCATCCCCATCATGCGTGTCCTTCCCGACTCTGGACAATCGTTTTACTTGGACGAAACGGGGCTTTGCCTGCCTACACTGAATTACAAAGGTAACTTCCTCGTAGCAACAGGGCATGTTGATAGCATTTATGCCAAAAAGGATTTGGTAAAATTGGCAAAATACGTCTACAACAGCACCTTCTGGAATAAGCAGTTGGAGCAAGTGCACATCGCTCCCAACGGAAAAGTTGACGTGTACCCACGAGTAGGCAAACAAATCATCAGATTTGGCAGAATTGAAGAGGTTGAGAAGAAATTTGAGAACCTCAAACTCTTCTACGACCGTGTAATGCCCGTAGTGGGGTGGAACAAATATCATGAGCTCAATATTGCACACACCAATCAGGTGATTGGCAAGAAGAGCATCAAAAAGAAAGCGTATTGAAGCCCTTAAAGCAGCGCAACATCCCCATTACAGCCCACAACAACGTATGAAGAAGGGGCAAGATTCCTGCAGGGGAAAACAACATCCGATTTTAAGAAAACAAACTCCAAGTTAAATCAAATTAAACCCCGATTTATTTGATTTAAGCGCCGATTTGTTTTGACGTGATTCAGCCCCCTTCCCCCTCCCACGTTTTTTCAGAACCTCATTCCCATAGAACAACATAAAATCAAAGATACAAACATGGCAGATATTAAAGATTTCATTGTAGCCATTGACCTTGGTTCATCAAAGGTTACCGCCATAGCCGGACGTAAGCAACCCGACGGCGCAATAGAAGTGCTTGCCTTCACGCAAGAACCCTCACAAACATTCATCCGAAAGGGGCGCATCAGCAACGTCGACAAGATGACGCAATGTGCCAAGAACATCAAGGAAACCCTCGAGAAGAAGCTCAATAAGCGCATTTCAAAAGCCTACGTAGGCATTGGGGGCATGGGCATGCACACTGTGACCAACACCATTCAGCGCACATTCAGCGAAAAGCACGTCATTTCTCAGGACATCATGGAAGCCTTGCGCACAGAAAACCTTCAAAAGGCTACTTCTGAGCGTTTCATCCTTGATACAGTGCCCCAGGAATACAAGGTAGGCACGCAATTCACCAACGAACCCGTCGGAATGCTTGCCGACAACCTTGAAGCACGCTACCTCAACGTGGTTGCCAACAGCATCATGTCTGACCAAATCCGCAACTGCTTCCGCGCAGCTGGTATTGAAGTGGCAGCGATGCCCATCACGGTGCTCCGCCTTGCTGATGTGATGCTCACAGAAACAGAAAAGCGCTCAGGTTGCGTATTCGTAGACATGGGAGCAGAAACCACCTCTGTAGCGGTGTTCAAGAGCAACATGCTCCGTCATTTGGCAATCATTCCCCTTGGTGGTGCCAACATTACACGCGACATCACCTCTTTGCAAATCGAAGAAGACGAAGCTGAAACCCTCAAACTCAAGTGGGGAGCAGCCATTACCAACGGCGGTGACAATCCCCCCATCGTTACAAGCGACGGACGCGAATTCCCCTACAGCGAATTTGCCGGACTTATTGAAGCACGCGTAGAAGAAATCGTACTCAATATCAAAAATCAAATAGAACTCACTCGCTACGAGAAAAACCAACTCGTTGCTGGTATCATCATCACGGGCGGCGCTTCTATGCTCAAGAATATGGAAAGTGTTGTGTCAAAACTCGTAGGCATCGAGAAACTTCGCGTGATGAAGAACACACGTTTCTCCGTTCGTGGTCCCAAAAACTTGAACGTTGACCCCGTTCGTGAAGGCGACTACGCAGCTGCACTCGCCCTTATCGAACAGGCGGATCAGAATTGTTGTGGCGGAGAAATCGGTGGCGAAGCTCCCGAACTCTTCGAACCTGAAGAACCCGTTGCACCCGTAATTTCGGAACTCTTTGTAGAACCCACACCTGTGCAACCTACTCCCGAACCTACACCTGAACCCACTCCCGAGGAAGTTGAAGAACCGGAAGAAGACGATGAAGAACCCGGAGAAGACGAACCCAAGAAGCCCAACGCATTTGTCAAGGGTGTTAAGAGTTTCTGGGAAAAGCTCGCAGGCATGGTCAACGACGATTAACCACTACACGCACACGCTATTGACGCAAGCGAAGTCGAAAGGAACAGAGGCTATAGCACCGAGAGGCTTTGTTCCGTGTGAACAAACCACGGCTGAACCCTCCACGACTTGTTGGAAACAGTCTTCACACCTCTCCCCGCTGCTCCATCTTTTCAGCTTCCTTGCAACACCTCATTCACTATAAACATTCGAAACAATGAACGAAGAACAACAAGATACGCTTATTGACTTGGGAGTTCCCACAGCTACTCCCTCTATCATCAAAGTCATCGGTGTAGGTGGCGGTGGTGGTAACGCCGTAAACTATATGTACCGCGAAGGTATCCACGACGTAAATTTTGTCATCTGTAACACCGACTCTAAAGCCCTCCAGGATTCTCCCATCCCCGTTCGCTTGCAATTGGGTAGCGAAGGTCTTGGAGCAGGTAACCGTCCTGCACGCGCTCGCGAAGCTGCCGAAGAGACCCTTCCAAGCATTAAGAACATGCTTAACGACGGCACAAAGATGGTATTCATCACTGCCGGTATGGGTGGCGGTACAGGTACGGGAGCTGCGCCCGTCATTGCACGCGAAGCCAAGGCTATGGGCATCCTTACCGTAGGTATTGTGACCATCCCCTTCCTCTTTGAAGGTGCGCGCAAGATTGACCAAGCGCTCGACGGTGTAGAAGAAATTGCAAAACACGTCGACGCCCTTTTGGTCATCAACAACGAACGCCTTCGCGAAATCTATCCCGACCTCAACGTTATTTCTGCCTTCGAACGCGCTGATAACACCCTCTCTGTTGCTGCACGAAGCATTGCAGAAATCATTACGATGCACGGTGTCATTAACCTTGACTTCCGTGACGTATGCACCGTGTTGAAGGACGGCGGCGTGGCTATCATGTCAACAGGTTATGGCGAGGGTGAAAGCCGTGTGACGGCTGCCATCCAGGATGCGCTCCATTCGCCCCTCCTCAACAGCAACGACATCTTCAACTCTAAGAAGGTATTGCTCTCTATCTCATTCTGTGCCGAAAACGAAGGCGACACCTTGATGATGGAAGAAATGAATGAAGTACACGAATTCATGGGTAAGTTCCAGGATGATGTAGAAACCAAATTCGGTCTTTCTATTGACCCCACCCTCGGAAAGAAGGTTAAAATCACTATCCTCGCAACAGGTTTTGGCATCACCAACGTACCTGGTATGCGCGAGAAGATGAACCAAGAGGAACAGGAACGCCTTCGTGAACTCGAAGAAAAGGCGGAAGAAAACAACGAACGCCGTGAGCAATTCTATGGTACCAGCGACCGTGGTGGTGCCAGCAAGAAGCGTCCCAAAGTCTACCTCTTTGGACTTGAAGACCTCGACAATGAAGAAGTGATTTCAATGGTAGAAATCACACCTACCTATAAGCGCACGAAGGAACAACTCAACGATATTAAGGCAAAGGTAAGCAATGTTATTGCCATCGAACCTGAAGCTGCCAATACTATCGATATGAGTTCGCCCATCAGCTTTATTCCCTAAAAACTCCCACTCTTGTGGGGAAACATACTCCACAATATAATATATGCTCGAAGATCAACTCATACAAATAGCCAATCCTGCCACCAACACCCTCATCAAAGTGATTGGGGTGGGTGGTGGTGGCGGTAATGCCGTTGCCAATATGTACCGCGACGGGATGTATGACGTGAGTTTCTTGGTGTGTAATACCGATAGCAAAGCGCTTGCCGACTCCCCCATCCCCACACGCATCCAATTTGGACCTGGGTTGGGAGCTGGGGGGAAGCCCGAAATCGGGAAACACCTGGCTGAGCAGGAAGAATCTCTCGCTGCTATCTACGATGCCATTGACAAGGAAACAAAAATGGTATTCGTCACAGCAGGTATGGGAGGCGGTACGGGAACGGGGGCTGGTCCTATTGTAGCACGCGAAGTGAAGGCACGAGGAATCCTTACCGTAGGCATCGTTACGCTACCCTTCCTTTTTGAGGGGAGGAAGCAAATTGACAAGGCGCTTGACGGACTTGAAGAACTTTCTAAGGAGGTGGATTCACTCATCGTGGTAAACAACCAACGCATGCTGAGCGTGTATCACACCAATAGCGTCATGGAGGGACTTCAGAAAGCCGACCAAACCCTTACAAACGCCGTACGCAGTGTGGTAGACATCATCAAGATGCACGGGGTTATTAACCTCGACTTCAATGATGTGATGATGGTACTCAAGCAAGGTGGCATCTGTATCATTTCAACAGGCACTGCACGCGGAGACAACCGTATCACTGCTGCTATTGAAAATGCACTCAACTCGCCCTTGCTCAATCAAAACGATATCTATACCGCGCGCCGTCTTGTCATGTGTATCACCTTCCCTGAAACACATGAAACCCTCCAGATGAACGGGCTTTGCGAGGTACATGAATTTATTGATAAGTTCAGACGCAAGGATTTGGAAAGCAAATGGGGATTGGCAAAGGATGAAAATCTTGATGGTGAAGTAAAGGTCACCATTCTTGCCTCTGGTTTCGGACTCGTTGAGGAAGAAGAGGACGAAGAACAACTGCTGAAAGCTATTGAGCGTGAAGCGCTTCACAAGAAGTATTACGGGGAAAATGCCAAGCCTAAGAAACCCAAGAAACCCGTCTATATCTTTAAGCTTGACGAACTGGACAACGAATTACTCATTGACCAAATTGAGGCCATTCCTACAGCAAAACGCACACGCGAGCAACTCATTAAAATTAAGGAATTCACACAACCCTATTAGTAAGCGGGGGGGTAGGAAGATGAGAAGATTACTATGATAACTACCCAACTCTCTCGTCTACTAAAAACAGTTATAACTATGACACTTTTTGAAAAAATCTCACAAGATATTCCTGTAGCCATGAAGGCTAAGGACAAGGTGCGCCTCATGGCGCTTCGCAACATCAAGAAGCTTTTTATTGAGGCACAGACCGCTCCTGGTGCTAACGAAGAACTCGCAGATGCCGACGCACTCAAGATTCTTGCAAAGTTGGCAAAGCAAGGTCGCGACACTGCAGCACTCTACACTGAGCAAAACCGTCCCGACCTCGCAGAAGAAGAAATGGGACAGGTGCTCGTCGTAGAAGAATATCTCCCCAAACCTCTTACGGAAGATGAACTTCGTGCTGCCCTCGCCGAAATCATTGCTGAAGTAGGCGCTACAAGTCCCAAGGAAATGGGCAAGGTGATGGGCGTAGCCTCAAAGAAGTTTGCAGGTAAGGCTGACGGCAAACTCGTTTCTGAACTTGTCAAGCAAATGCTTAATAAATAAGAAAGGAAAAAAGAGAAAGGAGAAATAAGCTCTGCAGTATATCCCGCATGGCCATTTCTCCTTTCTCCTTTTTCAGCTTTGCGGTCTTTACCTCCTCCTTGCAAGGCATAATATAAACAAGTTTATCTTCTGCTCTTGCTTCGTTCGTTGGTTCTCCTTTCAAATATGGTTTTCAAACTAAACTACGACTTCCACATAACTACCGACCTCTACCACTTGCATTTTGAGGAAGGAAAAGAACCTCACGCCACCATCAAGCGAACTCCGAACAGTGCAATAATTTATATGCCAAAAGGATTCAGCTTTGAGGGCACAGCAAGTTTGGAATGGGCAAACAAGGTACTCGCTGAAGCCCTACGCAATAACGCACAGGTGATTCTCACACAACGCCTGCGCTCCATAGCTTCCACCCACAACATTCAATTCAACAGACTCACGATTAAGGACGTCTCCACCCGCTGGGGCAGTTGCTCCTCACTGCGCAATGTCAATCTCTCGCTGTGGCTCCTCCTCCTACCCTCCCACCTTATCGACTACGTTATCGCCCACGAACTCTCCCACCTCAAGGAACTCAACCACAGCACAGTTTTTTGGGCAGAAGTCGATAATCTATGTGGAGGACCTGGTACCGCCAAACGATTGGATAAAGAACTCACCACTTTGGAACGCACTATAATGAGTCAGCGAATCCGATAATGTTTTTACAGAGTACAGATAACAGAGTACAACTACCGTCCGGACCATCACCCCGCATGGGTTCCTCACTACTAACTACTAACTACCCACACCTAACTCAACTTATGGTTTACAACAAATCAGAAAGACACACACAAGAACCTGAAGACCATGCTGGTTATAAGACCATTAACGCAAGTTCTTTGGGGTACATCGGAATTGTGATAAAGTCGGGGATTCTTTTCTATTTTCTATTATACACTTTATGCTTATTTAGTGAAGGAACTCCAGCAGCTTACTTTACATTATTCGTCACAGTCATTTGTCTTTATGTCACTCTTCGCCATTACTTTGTGGATATCAAGGGGAAGTTATGTTACAACGACACACAACTGCATTACGAAGGATATACCTTTGACTTCTTTCCGAGAAAGCACATTGTTGACATCCCTTGGAATGAAATCACGTATGCCTGGGTTTATAGTCAAGAAGTATTAAGAGGAGCAGAACGGGATATATTATACCTTGAGAAAAGCGATGATAGCACCATCACCTTAAATATTTGCTACTTTTACAACAGCGAGATTATTAACCTCATCCACAATAATCTCTTAGCAACTTGTAAAGCAAACCCCATAGACCATCCTGAAGAATATCAAATCACCATTCACAATTATACCTCGCCCTTCAGCATTATGAAAGACTATCTTCAGTTGGAAATTTTCACCAATGAAGATTCCCTAAAAACGAGGGAGAAGCAAATCACTTTGAACGTAAAAACGGGTGACCTTCTTGCCCTCAAGCCTTATCGTGGTTCACAACTACAAATCCTTCGTTTGAAAGACCCCTTACTCACAGAATTCTATATAGACAACTTCGCCAATGATTTTGACCTTGTCATCAGAAAAGCAAAGGGGGAAGAAAAAAACTGAAGCACCAATGCATTTATTTAAGATTGCTGAAAAACTCAATTCTGACCAGCAATAACCTATTTGGCAAGGTGTTTTTTCCTACCCTATTATTTCATTATAAACACATATACATAAGCTTCACCAACTGACATGAGTTACAACAAATCTGAGAAGCATATAAATTATACAGAATCCTACACTGATTATAAGACCATTAAAAGAAGTACGTTAGTAAGTATTTTAGAGTACTTTACGATTCTGTTATACTCGTTTGCGGTTGTGGTTTTTCTGTTACAGACTGTAATCCTATATTGCTCGGGAAAACCAGCTGCTTACGTTTCACTATTCGTCACTATCATTTTTCTTTATGCATGCCTCCGCTTTTGGTTGGTTGATTTCAAGGGAAAATTATATTACAACGACACACAACTGCATTACGAAGGATATACCTTTGACTTTTTTCCGAGAAAGCACATTGTCGACATCCCTTGGAATGAAATTACATCTGTCTGGGTTTATAGTGAGAAGGTTTTAAGAGATGTACGGAATATATTGGAACTTAGAAAAAGTGATGATAGCGTAATCACTTTAAATATCGGCTACTTTGACAACAACAAGATTATTGACCTCATCCACAAACATCTCTTAACTGCTTGTAAAGCAAACCCCATAGACCATCCTGAAGAATATCAAATCACCATTCACAATTATACCTCGCCCTTCAGCATGAAAGACTATCTTCAGTTGGAAATTTTCACCAATGAAGAGTCCCTAAAAACGAGGGAGAAGCAAATCACTTTGAACGTAAAAACAGGTGACCTTCTTGCCCTCAAACATTACTCCCAACGGTTGCAAATCGTGCGCCTAAAAGATCCTTCACTCACGGAATTCTACGTGGATAACTTCTCCGATGATTTTGATCTTGTCATCAGAAAAGCAAAGGGGGAAGAAAAAACTGAAGCACCAGTGCATTTATTTAAGATTGCTGAAAAACTCAATTCTGACCAGCAATAACCTATTTGGCAAGGTGTTTTTGCCTATCCTATTATTTCACCATAAACATATATACATAAGCTTCACCAACTGACATGAGTTATAACAAATCTGAGAAATGCGTCAGCACTACCGAAAATCTATCGAATTTTAGGGCACTAAAGAAGGATCATAAGATTACAGGGCATCTCATAACCTACCTTATTTTTACGGGGCTGGTAATTGTCATTTGCGCTTTCTACAGCAATAAGGAAGACCAAAACTTTAGTAAAATTTTATTTGTTTTGTTCATGACACCGTTGCTCTATTTTTTCATCAGCAACTGGTTTAGAAAGCTCAAAGGAAAATTATTATACAACGAGAGTTCTATCCACTACGAGGGATACACCTATAATTTCATTCCCTGGAAAGTCAATGTGGAT
The DNA here is from genome assembly GCA_045656425.1 of Alloprevotella sp. Lineage (GTDB taxonomy): Bacteria > Bacteroidota > Bacteroidia > Bacteroidales > Bacteroidaceae > Alloprevotella. Next base: position 2,634 of record JAZORE010000023.1, on the reverse strand, counting down.
ATTTCCTTTGAAGATATTGCAACAGCAAGGGTTACTGAAGAAAGATACTCACTTAATCCTCACAACCCCATCTACCTTATTATCAAGAAACACGATAATACAGAACTAAAACTGAATGCGACTTACTTCAAAAGGCAAGATGTAACTGAGTTTGCGTATCTGCACCTGTTGAAAAAGCTTCAGCAACACCCCAGTTCTATAGATAATACTACAACACCCACCACGCTAAAAATCAACGTCTTCAAACATGTTGAAAACATTTTTGTTTTAATAATTTCAGCAATACTCTTGTTTGTTACACTACTTCTAATAAGCGTGGGCATTGCATTTGGTCTCTTCACGGGAATTTTGTTTTTACTCGTATCAATAATCCCCCTCTTGCGCACCATTTACATAAACATCAGGGGGAAATTTAGCCACACCGACACCGAACTGCATTATGAGGGATACTCCTTTAGCATGTTTCCTGAAAAGATTGAATGTGACATACCTTTTGCTGAAATTAAAGAGGTACAAATATGGACTGATATTGTAGATGGAGGAAGTGGACCTGATTATTGTCGTGATAAACTTCTTATCAAAACTTACGACAACACAGAGACCCTCCTGAACATTTGTTACTTCAACAACGATGATATCTATGAGATAATCTACCGGAATATGCTTAAGCATAGTATGACGAACCCCATCGTCCACCCCAAGCAATATGAGGTATGCATCTCAAAAATAAAGAAACTGAAAACTGATTATTTTGAAGTCTTCCACAACAACAAATATATTTCCACCGACGAAGATAAATTTACACTTTCCGTAAAGACAGGAGACATCCTTGTGCTCAAATGCAACAAGACAATACAGATGTTCCGCCTATACGACACGTCAATAACAGCGTATAACATAGAGGAGAAAACCAAGAAGAGTTGGTTCTAAACTTTGCTCTGCAAGACAACTCTCCTCAATACGCACGCTGTACTATGTATATCACTTTTCCTCTTAACCGTTCGAAAAAACATGCCCCACCTCAACGAAAAAAACAACATCGGTTGGATAGACGCCCTCCGCGTTATCGCATGCCTAATGGTTGTATTCTCCCACTGCTGCGACCCCTTTGTGGCCCACTTTGACGCCAACCGAGAAATGTTTCTCACGGGTGTCTTCAGCGGTAGCCTCGTACGCCCCTGCGTTCCTCTTTTTGCGATGATGACCGCAGTGTTGCTGTTGCCCATCAAGTCGGGTACAACCATCAACCAATTCTACCGTAAGCGCATTGGGCGCATCATTACCCCGCTGGTGTTTTGGTCTATCGCGTTGCCCTTGATGGCGTTCTTCTACTTCACCGTAGTGAGTCCTAACACACCCAACCCTCAACTTTCGGTAAGCGATTACACGACGGGCACACTACTGCAACGACTGTACACCTTCGTCTTTAACTTCAACTTTGACACTACGCCACTTTGGTACCTCTACATGCTCATAGGGTTGTATATCATCATGCCCATCCTGAGCAGTTGGCTTGTGCAAGCGACGCAAAAGGAGTTGAAGACGTTGCTTTACATCTGGGGCATCACCCTTGTTTTACCCTATGTCAAAATGGTGGCACCCCTCTTGGGATATACTGGAAACTACGGACACATGGGACTCTTCGGCGAATGCGACTGGAACGTCTACGGCACCTTCTATTACATTTCAGGGTTCATTGGTTACCTCATTCTGGCTTACTACCTCAAGAATTATCCGCTCAACTGGAGTTGGAAGAAAATGGCATTCATCTGCATCCCCATGTTTGCTGTAGGATACGCCATAACCTCCGTAGGGTATGTCATAACCAACGCGTACTTCCCAGGAAATTATGCCTATCTGGAGATTCTTTGGTACTTCGCTGGTATCAACGTATTCATGATGACCTTCCCCGTCTTCATCGCGATACAAAAACTCAACACGAGGTCACGCAAATGGTTGTCATACGCCGCCAAACTCACCTTCGGCATCTACCTCTGCCACTTTACCTTCACCTTCCTAAGTTACGATCTGTATAACATCCCCACACTCCCCTACATGCTGCGTATCATCCTTGCAGCTGTGACAACCGCCACCATCAGTGCGCTACTCACTTGGGGACTTTATACGTTCAAACCCACCAGAAAATTCGTAAGTTAAGAAAATATTACAGTCGGTAAAAGTGTCCCACGCAGAATGATACAGAATTTTGCGCCGTAATTTATCTATTTTAATCAACAGATTCTACAAATAACCATCCAGCATCTGGTCCTGTTCTTTTTTCATGCCGAGAAAATAAATTTTCATGCCGAAAAAATTATTTTTTATGCCGAGAAAATAAAATTATCAGGTTTCCTTATGTATAGAAAATCCATTGTCCAAAAAAACTATACTTATTTATTGGTATTGCTGTCCAGTAAAATTTCTCTTATTATTTAGAACACGAATTTCACTCTAAGCGAATAAGCGAATCACCGTGCGAAATATATTTTTTGCTATTGGTGTCCGGTAAAGTTTTTGAGAAGTAACGGCCTGAAAGGCCAATAAGCACCCAGCCCAGGGCAACGCCCTGGGTCTATGGATGTTTGGGTTTGCGCCCTGAAGGGGCAAAAGCATTGCAGTTCAAACTCTTATAAT